>NZ_BMOY01000036.1 GCF_014647315.1 Paenalicyclobacillus cellulosilyticus | reverse complement strand
ATTTCGCTGTGCACAGGTTGGATTCCTGTCGAAATTCGTCCCCTGCCCGAAGATCAGGCGCGGAATCTGTGCCTCGACGACTTGTTCGGCCATATCCGGCTTCTGGGGCAGCTGGTGGGGGCGCCGGATGGCGCAGAGGCGTTGTGCCGTCGGCTGGAGCAGGCGCTGGCGGAAATGGCGCATGCGGCGGCCCGTCTGCCGCGCCGTCCGCGGGTTTATTTCGAGGAGTGGATGGATCCGCTCATCTGCGGCACCGGTTGGGTGAGCGACCTCATCGAGCGGGCGGGCGGCATGGACGTGTTCCGCGATCGCGCCGTCGCTGGCCGGGCTGCCTTGGACCGCCGGGTCGAGTGGGCCGAGGTGGTGGCGCGTCAGCCGGAGCTCATCCTCGCGTCGTGGTGCGGGAAACCGTTCCGGTGCAGTGAGGTCTTGGCGCGCCCCGGGGCGGGCGCAATTCCGGCGGTGCAAACCGGTGAGGTGCACGAGGTGGAGGCGCCCATTCTCCAGTGCGGGCTCGGCCTGCTCGACAGCCTGCGCGAGCTGCACGCGCACATCGCGCGGGTGGCTTCGCTTGGCTAAATTTGTCGAAAAGCATCACCCGCCTCACGCGGGAGTCCGCGACGCGATGGTCGTGCCGTCCTGCCGGACGATGAACCATCCAATGGCCGGCTCCCATCCGGGCGCCGCGGGGGCAGCCAGCCATGCCGGTGCCGCGTTGGAACCGAGGAGGACGGCCGCCTTGGCCAGAACCTCGGCCTGGACGAGGGAGGGATGCACGACGGTGCACGCGATCACGTCCGTGCTGCTGGGCTGGCCTGTGCGCGGATCGATGAGGTGGTGCACCGGGCGCCCTCCGGCCCGCCATCTGCGGCGGTAGGTCCCGCTGGTGGCCACCGCCACGTCCGCGGCGGTCCACGACGCGATGCACGACCCGGGGACAAACGGATGCTCCACGCCGACGTGCCACGGCCCGCCGCGACACACCATGTCGCCGCCCGCGCTGACGACGAACGCGCGAAACCCTGCATCCTCGAGGTCTTCTGCAATCCGCTCGACAATCCATCCTTTCGCAATGCCGCCCAGGTCCAGTTTGTAGCCTGGTTCCATGCGGGCACAGCCTGCCTCGGGCCGGATGGACAGGGGATGGCAGGAGGAGGGCGCAACCGGCCGCGGGGGCTTCAGGGTATGCGCATCTTCGCATGGGGCTCTGTACGGAGCACCGGCCGGGGCAGTGTGCAGCGTGGCGAAGTCGCGATCGTAGCCGAGCTGTTCCAACACCGCGCCAAGGCACGGGTCAAACAGTCCGCACGTGGCCTGGTAAGCCGACTCGGCCAGCAGCAAAACCTCCATGGTGGCGGGGGCAACCGGCGTCCACGCGCCTGCGTGTGCGTTGAGGCGCGAGACGTCGCTGTCCGGAATGAATCGCGACAGCAGCCGTTCGTAGTCGGCCAGTTTACGCCCGACCGCCGTGAACACCTCGCCGGCGTCTGCCGTCTCCTCCTGGGTGACCAACTCTACGGTGGTACCGAGCGCTTGCCACGTCCAGCGCACGTTCACGACCCCCGCGTGATGATGTCAGGTGCGCCCGCCGGAGGTCCCCAGGACGGAGCAGAGGCGGAAGATGTACCCGGCGAAGGGGTGGTGTTGTTGTCCTTGTTCGCCGGCGCTGCCCCGGAAGCAGGTGTGGCTTCATTCCCTACGGCCGGCGGCGCGGCGGGAGGGACTTGGGTACCGCTCATGTGCACGGCTTCGGCAATGAGCTTGCGTGTGACGGAATCGGCGATGCCGGTCACGGGTAAGCCTGTTAAGGCTTGGAATCGCCGCACCGCCCGCTCGGTCACCGGACCATAAAACGCTGTGAAGCTGCCGTACCGGAACAAACCGAGCGCCGCCAGCTCCTCCTGCAATTGCAATACCGCGGGACCGTAGCTGCCCGGTTGCAGCAGAGCCGGATTGGTGTCGGGGGTCTGCGGTTTTGCACGCTGGTTCGCTTCGGCCGATGGTTCCGTCGTACGCATGACGGCTGGGTGTGTGATGCGTGTCTCGCCTTGGCGATCCGCCGCCGGCCGCAGCAGACCGTCCGCTTTGGCCGCCGTGGCGAGGGATAACATATGGTAGATCCCGAACAAACCGCCCACCGATGACAATGTCAGGCTCCATGAAATCAGTGACAGAGCGCGTCTGCGGCGTTGTTCACGTCGCAGTTTGTGTTCGGCACGCTGTGTCTCAGCCTTTTCAGCCATGCTGGATGGCCCTCCTTTCCCTTGCGGCAAGGAGCCGGTACAGGCTGATTACGAGAAATATGGTCAACGGGACGGCGTACATCGTGCGTGCCCACAGGTGCAGGCTGTCGGTGCCGGAGAAAAATCCATGTAATGAGACACCAAGGAATAATGGGAATGAGATATAATGGATGGCGTGCCACAATTTCGCACCCAGCCAGGGCCGTGCATAGGAAGTCAGGGAAATCACGAAGATGAGGTACAGGCAAATCACGCCGATGGCCACGGGCAGCGGCCGGTAAGACGATTGGAACGGCACGAACAACGCGCGCGCCGAAAATGGTACGCTCTTGTCGTTGTACAGCCCCCACAGGTGGAGCATAAGGAAAGGCCAGACCAGCAGGGATGCATACTGGTGCACGTCATTGACCAGCTTGCGCAGCCGCCAACGGTCCCAGATGCGGCTCGTCATCGATACGCCGAGGATGGCCGTCAGGCTGAGCAGCTCATATGCGACGAAGCCGGATGCGCGTTCGAGCAGCCAGAAACGCGCGTTGATAGTGGCGGGATCGCCTGTCATACGGTTGACCGTGTAGAGGATGGCCAAAAAGCCAGCGAGCACCGTCCAGGTGACCCATGCCGGCGTACGCTGTTCTTCGCGCAGGATGTCCATGCCCATCCCTCCGTGTGCAAGAGGAGCGTACCATGGTAAGATCAAAAAAACATCGAAAACGCCGCCATGGGCGCACGGGCATTGACACCATATACCCATTGGGGTATATGTAGAGCAGAAGCGTTTTGAGGCTCACCTGTTACGACACGCAAGCCCAAGGAGGGATACACGATGTTCTCACCGCGCGATCAAGCCGCGATTCGCGAACGTTTGGCGGATTTACAGCAGGACGTGGTGATCAAGTTCTTTGAAGCGTCGCTCGGTTGTCCGACCTGCCCGGAGATCCGCCGCTTGCTGGAACGTCTGGTGGAATTGTCGGATAAACTGACGCTGGAAGTGCACAATTTGTACATCGACGAAGCGGAAGCGCAAAAGTATGCGGTCGACAAGGCGCCGACCATCGTGTTGACCGACAAATCTTATACCGATTACGGCGTGCGCTTCTACGGTGCGCCGTCGGGCTACGAGTTCGCGACGTTCCTGGAGGACATTCGGATGATGGCCAACGGAGAATCCGGATTGTCGGCCGCCACGAAAGCCCGCTTGGCGGAGTTGAAACAGCCGGTCGATCTCAAGGTGTTCGTCACACCCACCTGCCCGTATTGCCCGGCGGCGGTGCGGTTGGCGCACCAGTTTGCGTTCGAGTCACCTCTGGTCACCGGCAGCATGATTGAGGCCACCGAGTTTCCGGACTGGGCCACCCGCTTCAACGTCTACGGGGTGCCGAAGACGGTGATCAACGACTCCGAAGCGTTCGCGTTGGAAGGGGCCGTGCCGGAAGCGGTCTTGTTGGAACAAGTGATGGCGACGCAGACAGCCGCGCAGGCATGACACACTTTGCTGTCTCCTCAGGCCAAGCTCAGGCCCCGGCCGGCGGGGTGCATCGCGCGCCTCGCTGACTGGGGCCGTTTTTGTCGTTGCGCAGGACGGATTCGTCCCGTGCCGGCCGGCTTCGGACCTGCTTACCCCCGGGGATGCCCGCAACCGCAACCCGGACAACCGGGATCGATGGTCACCTGCTGCTGGGACGGCTGCACGGTGTACTTCGGCACATTGACGATGATGTTTCGCCGCACGTGGATGACCGGTTGGACCACAGGCACTTCGCGGGGCACGAAGCAGTCGTGGTACACGTACACCGGCGGGCAGACAATCGGATCGCAAGGCTTCATGGGATTCAACCTCCTCGCTTTCATTCTCGCTTCATCCAATGCACGGCAGGGGCCGTTGAACACGGACAGGTGTCGGGATGGAGACGGTCCGGTGTGAACGTGACGCTGCCAGAGGAAAGGAAGCAAAAACCGCGTGCCAAGAAGGCACGCGGTACAGGTTTGCGTTTTTGGGGTTTTTGTATCTTCTGGAATCCAGCGCCATTCTTGCGGGACGGTTGCAGCGAGTCGAGTGCAGCGCTTAATGAATTTCCCCCACAATCTTGCCGTTTGGGTCGTAGCGCAGGAAGATGGGCACCACCGATCCATGGTAGTGCGACTCAATGAATTTCCGGACGGCTGGCGAGGTGATGGCCTTGTCCAGCGCCACGATGGCCGGCTTGTTCTGGTCGCCTTGGCGTACCACAATCACGTTGGCGAACGTCCGTGCGGCCAGCGAGTTCGCCTTCTCGGCCGCCAACGCGTCCTGGATGTGGTAACCGGCCTGGATAGCGTAGTTGCCATTGATGACGGCGAAGTTCACGTCACGCTTCACGCGCGGAATGGCTGCCGCATCAATCTCTTCTATCTTGATGTGGTGCGGGTTGGACACGATGTCGTGCACTGTCTCCTGCAAATTCGCAGGCTGCTTGAGCCGGATAAGACCGATGCTCTGCAGGAGGAGCAGGGCGCGCGCCTCATTGGTGGTATCGTTCGGCACCGCGATGGTGGCCCCATCCGGGATGTCTTTGAGGCTCTTGCTCTTGCCGGGATACAGCCCGAGTGGCTCAAAGTGGACGCTGACCGTCGGCACCAGGTGCGTCCCGTTCTTCTTGTTGTAATCCTCTAAGTAAGGCACGTGTTGGAAGTAGTTCGCGTCCAGCTGGCCAGACGCGAGCGCGCGGTTGGGCTGAATGTAGTCATTGAAGACGACCACTTGCAGGTTGATGCCTTCCTTCGCCAACTCCGGTTTGATGAAGTTCAAAATCTCGGCATGCGGCGTCGGCACTGCACCGACCTTGAGGACCACCGTTTGCTTGTGCTTCGCATGCTTGGCCGCCTGTGCTGCCGGGGCTGCAAGATTGGCAGCTCCACTGAGGATCGCTGCTCCGAGAAGCCCGGCCAGGCTAAACTTGGCCATCATTCGCCATTTCATCTGAATTCCCTCCACTCCCACTGGTGTTGATATATTTTTCTATTACATATCGGTATACTATGAAATAACCCGGGTCATTGTCAAGGACTTGTGAAGAGTGGATCGCGTCCATGGTTGTTCACTTCTCTGCGCTTGTTGGGCAGATGTCGTTAGATATAGACTACGAACAGCGCAGCAAAGGAGAGATGTTCGTGATCTCGTTGCAGAATGTTACGCTGACCTATCGCACGGGCCATCGTCTCATTCCCGCGCTCCGTGACGTCAGCCTCGAGGTGCATGCGGGTGAAGTGTTTGGTATCATCGGCTACTCGGGGGCTGGCAAGAGCACGCTGCTGCGTTGCATCAACCTGCTGGAGCGACCGCAATCCGGGCAGGTCTGGGTGGACGGCGTCGACCTTTTGTCGCTCCGCAAGCGCGAACTGCAGAAGCAGCGCAAGAAGATAGGGATGATTTTTCAGCACTTCCACTTACTCAATTCCGCGACGGTGCGTGACAACATCCTGTTCCCGTTGCGGCTGGCCAAGACACCGGTTGCCGAAGCTGAACGCCGTGTGGCAGAGTTGCTCGAGTTGGTCGGGTTGACTGGATATGAGCGCCATTACCCGAGCCAGCTCTCAGGCGGGCAGAAACAGCGGGTGGCCATTGCCCGAGCGCTGGCCAATTTTCCGAAGGTATTGTTATGCGACGAGGCCACCTCGGCGCTGGACCCGGAGACCACCCAATCCATCCTCGACCTGTTGCGGGAGATTCACCGCCAGTTCGGCGTGACGGTGGTGATGGTGACGCACGAGATCTCTGTCGTCCAACGCGTGTGCCATCGTGTCGCGGTCATGGACCAGGGCCGCATGGTGGAGGTGGGACGTGTGGTTGACGTGTTTCTCCGGCCGCAGGCGGAAGTGACGCGGCGGCTGCTCGGCTGGACGAACGCGGAAGGGGTAGGGGCCGACCTGCCGGAACAAGTGTTTCGTGAAGGAACGCTGGTGTGCGAGCTGGCCATGGCGGGTGAGGCGGCGCAATCGCCACTGCTCTTTCAAGCCGCGCGTGAAGCGGGCGTGACGTGTTCCATCCTGCGCGGGACGGTGGACGCCATCCAGGATACCCCATTTGCTCGCATGGTGGTGGCATGGTACGGGGATGCAAAGCAGGTGCAGGCAGCTGTTCGCCGCTTGGAAGCCCACGGCGCAGCCGTGCGCTGGTTGAATAAGGCCGAGCGCATGCTGGCTGCGGATGAGGCGGGGATGAAGTGATGTTTGCAGGTGTCATCTGGTCTGAGATTGGACAAGCCACGCTGGAGACCTTGTATATGGTCGGCGTATCGACGCTGCTGGCGGTGATCCTCGGGTTGCCGCTGGGTGTGGTTTTGTACCTGTGCGCTCCCGGGAGCCTGCTGGAAAACCGTTGGGTATATCAAGCGGCATCGGTAGTAGTCAACATCGTGCGCTCGGTGCCGTTTATCATCTTACTCATTGCCATCATTCCGCTGACCGAGTGGTTGGTCGGCACGTCCATCGGGGTAAACGCCGCCATTGTCCCGCTGGTTGTGGGCGCGGCACCCTTTTACGCGCGGATTGCCGAGACCTCGTTCCGCGAGGTGGACCCGGGCGTGATTGAAGCCGCGCAGGCTATGGGCGCCTCGGTATGGCAAGTCATCTTCCGCGTCTTATTGCCCGAGTCGCGGCCTGGGCTGATTGCCGGGGCTACCATCACGGCGGTCACGCTTATCAGCTATTCTGCCATGTCGGGTGTCATCGGCGGCGGCGGCTTGGGCGATCTCGCTGTGCGCTACGGCTATGAGCGGTTCGAGACCAATGTCATGCTCATCACCACGGCTGTGATGGTGGTCTTGGTGCAGGTATTGCAGTGGCTTGGGGACCGAGCCGCGCTCTACTTTGCTCGCCGAAGCCGTTGAGCTAGGCACTTGGACCGTTCGATCGTGACCTCGCTTCCCATTGACCTGGCGGCGCGGGGTTCATGCAGGTACAGCTGAGGAAGGGGAGGAACGCGGTGCGTGAACAGACCAGCGCTTGGGCTCAGTCGTACGATGTCATCATCGTTGGCGCGGGCAGCATGGGCCTGGCGGCCGCCTACTTTCTCACCCATCGCGGCCAACGGGTGTTGCTGCTGGATCGCCATCAGCCACCCCATACCTGGGGCAGCCACCATGGGGAAACCCGCCAACTGCGCGTCGCCTATGGCGAAGGGGCGACTTACGTGCCCTTGGCGCTGCGCGCGCGGACCATGTGGCAGGAGTTGGAGGACAGTGCGCGTCAAGAAGGCCTTCTCGCTCCGGGTGAGGTGTTGTTTCATCCGGCTGGCGTCGTAGGCATTCTCGGCGCCGGATCGGCCATGCGTGCAGAGTTGGAGGCGGCTTCGATGGTGCACGCTATTCCGGCGGAGTGGTTGTCGACGGCCGAGGCCCAGCGGCGTTGGCCTGGCCTGTGTTTGCGGGAGACCGATACGATTCACTTTGACCCGCTGGGTGGCGTGCTCTTTAGCGAACGGTGTCTGGAGGTGCTCCGGCACGCCAGCGTGCGCCAAGGCGCGGCGACATGGTTTGGCGGGCAACTGGAATCGCTTGTCGTGCGCCCCGCCAGTGTGGAGGTGGTTTGGTCAGGCGAGCGGTTTGCGGCCGATCGTCTGGTCCTGGCGCTCGGCGCTGGTGCGGGCAAGGTGTTGCACACGTGGTTTCCGGAGTGGCAGTTGCCGCTGCAACCGCTGCGCAAGACGGTCGCCTGGTTTGCAGCGGACGCCCGCTACCAAGCGGGGAATCTGCCTGCCTTTTACGCGGACCTGCCGGAAGGGACCTATTATGGCTTTCCCGACTATGGAGGCGGGGTAAAAGCCGCCCGGCACGACGGCGGCCAACCTTGTGACCCGGATGCGGTCAACCGGGACTTTCACCACGACCCCGCAGACGAGGCCGACATCCGGGCCTTTCTCCGTGCGCGGCTGCCGGGGGCGGCCGGCCCGTTACGTGCGGGTTCCGTGTGCCTGTATACCATGACCCCGGATACGCACTTCATCGTCGACCGCCACCCTGAACATCCCCATGTGTTCGTCGCGGCTGGCTTTTCCGGGCATGGATTCAAGTTCGCCATCGCGATGGGTGAGGCTTTGGCCTGTCTGTGCCTCGAGGAGTCGCCGCCGGTAGATCTTACGCTGTTTCGAGCAGACCGTTTTGCGCGTCCGGCGGGTCCATGAGGCACGCGATGGCCGGCCCTGCGCTCTCCATCCCTCATTCGAACTAGTGATCTAGTTCAAAACTGGCTGTCATCCGGTGTCGAATTATGGCATCATGGACATATGGCACAAAGGAAAGCGAGGGTATGGGAGCGTGTGGTTGGCTGACATCATCCACGCCAGCTGGGTGGCAGCCGGGACCATCGGTTTTCTCGAGGCACTGGCCCGCCTGCGTTCCACGGAAAGATTGCACCGCCTGCCCGCCTGGCTGTGGGAGACGGCGGACATGGTGTGGGTGTTCGCCGTCCTGTGCGGGTGGAAGCTCTACATCGACGGCATCAGCATCTTGTTGTTGCCCGTGGCGGCGGCGCTGCTCTTGTACATCCATCATCCGCCGAGGAATCGGCGCGGCCTGCGCTGGCAGGTGGGTATTCTGGTCATCCTGCAGGGGATGGCGGAGTTTCTCCCGGTGTTTCAATGGCCGAACCCTCTTGCCAGCAAGGTGTTGTTGCTTGCGATGACGGCGGCCGTCGCGGGGTTGGGACTGGTACGCGCACCCGCCGTCCTGATCCTGGTTGCGCCCGGCTGCGAAGTGGCTGTGGCGGCGCTGCTCGGAACAGCGGGCGCCATGGCGTGGAGCGAGATCGTGACGGGTGCGGTCGCAGCCTTGCTGTTCGTGATGTACGGCTACGAACGCATCCGCCGCGAACAGGTGATGCGGGAGGGCGGCTTGGACCAGCTCACCGGCGTCCTCAACCGGCGCGGTGCGCAGACGTGGATCCGCCAGCACGCCGGGCGGCCGGTGACCGCCGTGATGGTGGATTTGGATGACTTTAAGTTTGTCAACGATACGTTCGGCCACGATGTCGGGGACATGCTCCTGCAGGAGACGGCCCGCCGGCTGGGTGAGTGTGTCCGCTCGGAGGACGCGGTGGTGCGCTGGGGAGGCGATGAGTTTCTGGTGCTCGTCCTGACGCCGGAGGTGCCCGCCCATCCGGAGGAAATCGCCCGCCGCATCCACGCGCGGCTGACCGGGGAACCGGTGTATGTGCACGGCTTGCCGGAAAAGCTCACGCTTGGCGCCAGCGTCGGCGTCGCGGCCGGTCCGCTCGAGCTCACGCTCCTGCAGCACGCCGACCAGGCGCTGCTGCGGGTCAAACAGTCCACGAAAAACGACGTCTCGTTGTGGCGGCCGGTGGACGTGGTGCCGGCGTACGGCGGCGAGTACGTCGAGACGGGGCAGCATGTGAACTGGGCTGTCCAGGCGCTGCGGACGGTGATGCGCAACAGCCCGGTGGGCTTCGTCGTCACCGCCGCCGACCACACCATTCTCGACGTGAACCCGGCGTTCGAGCGCATGACCGGGTACGCGCGCAGCGAGCTCATCGGGCAAAAGCCCAAGGTGTTGGCGGCCAACGCGACCGACAACGCGGAATTGTACAGCCAGCTCCGGACGCATCTGGCGCGCTACGGGTCGTGGCAGGGAATGTTTGAAAACCGCCGCGCCGACGGGACCCGGTGGACGGCTTGGGAACACATCAGCGCCATGGAGGTCGGCGGCCGCGTCATCGGGTACTGCAGCGTCGTCCTGCCGGTGGATCCCGCGCTGTTGCATGCGCACGAGGTGGCCGCGGCGGCGCGCGAAGAGCCGCAACTCGCGGTCAACGCCGCCTTCCTGGCCGCGCTCGCGCACATCGCGGAGTGGGGCATCCCCGGCCTGCCGGAGCACGTCCGGCGCGTGCAGGCGTATGTGCGTTGGTTGGCGGAGTTGGCTGCGGAACGCGGGCTGCTGCCTGCCTCGGAGGTGGACCTGATTGCGTTTGCGAGCGTCGCGCACGACATCGGGAAGGCGGCGGTCGCGCGCGAGATCCTGCTCAAGCCTGCTGCGCTCACGCCGTCTGAGTACGCGTACATTCAAAACCATGCGGAGAGCGGGCGCGTCATGTTGCTCGACGTCTTTGCAGAGTGGATGCAGGCGTGCTCCCGGCCGGCGGAACGGCTGTTCGCGTACGCGGTCGATATCGCGTGGACCCACCACGAGCGGTGGGACGGCACCGGGTATCCGCGCCGCCTGTCCGGGACCGACATCCCCATCGCGGGGCGGATCACGGCCATCGCGGACGTGCTCGACGCGCTCCTCAGCAAGCGCCCGTACAAAGACGCGTGGTCGAGCGAAGAGGTGTACGCATACTTCGCCGAGCAGCGCGGGCGCCAGTTCGATCCGCACCTGGTCGATTTGTTGCTGCAGCATTGGGAGCAACGTCCGTTCGTGGCCGCGCAGCAGCAACAGATGACATCGTCCGCATGAGGACTGCGCGGGCGTGGCACGCATGGCCGTTTGCCATACGAGAACCGATGAGGGGGTGTGGGCATGGACAAACCAGGGCGCAAGCGGTTCGGGTTTGTCGCCAAGTTGACGTTGTACGTGGGTCTGTTGGTGTTCATCATCATCAGCTCGGCCTCGTTCGTCTTCATCACCACCACCGTCATGTACCGCGAGCTGAGCGGCATGGCGGACCGTCCGCAGCAGTTGGTGTGGCTGATGCGCTGGGTGAACCTGTTCGCGGGCGTCGGCGGTGTCATCGCCGCCGCGCTCGGGGTGATTGCGCTCATCTACGTGCGGGCGGCGCTCCGCGGCTTCGACGCCATCCTCGCGGCGGTGCGCCGCGTCGCGCAAGGGGATTTGACCGGCGAGCCCCTGCATGTGCGCAGCCGGGACGAGATCCGCGACCTGGTGCACGACCTGAATGAGATGACCGCCCATATCCGCGGTGTCATCGAGCAGGCGCAGCGGGCGGCCCAGGAGGTGGCGGCCGTCTCGGATGAACTGACGGCGAGCGCGGATGAGACGAGCCGCGCCGCGCAAGAGGTGAGTCAAGCGATTGAACGGGCCGCCGCGGGGGCGCAGGTGCAGCTTCGCTACACCCAGGAGTCGACGCAGGGCATCGAGACGGTGCTCGGCAACCTGGCCGAGGTGTCGCGCATCGTCGCGGAGATGAGCGAGGCGGCGGCCGCTTCGCGGGAACAAGCGGATCGCGGGAACAAGGTGATGGCGGCGGCCGGAACGCAGATGGGCGTGATCGAACAGGCGGTGGCGAAGTCGCGCGACCTGGCGCAGGAGCTGCACCGCATCTCGGCGGACGTCGGCGCCATTGTCGATACCATCCGCGAGGTCACGGAGCAGACGAACATGCTGGCGCTCAACGCGGCCATCGAGGCGGCGCGCGCGGGCGAGGCGGGCAAAGGGTTCGCGGTGGTGGCGGACGAGGTGCGGAAGCTGTCGGAGCAGAGCCGCCAAGCGGCCCAAGACATCAATCAGTTGATCCAATCGATGCGCAGCGCCATCGACGGGACCATCGCGGCGATGCACGAGATTGCGTCGGAGGTGGCTTCCGGGGCGGAAGCGACGCGGCACGCCGAGGCCGCGTTCGCGCAGATCCACGCGTCGACCGCCGGTATTGCGGCGCGCCTCATCGATCACGCAGCCATGGTGCGGGAAATGGCGGAGCGGTCGCAGGCGGTTTCCGCGCTCGTGGCACAGACGGCCGCCATCGCGGAAGAGTCGGCCGCCCAGTTCAGCAGCGTCGCCGCGACGGCGAGCGAACAGTCTGCCGCCGTCCAGGAAATCTTCAGTACCAGTGCCGCCCTTCATCGCTTGGCCACAGACCTCGAGGCCACCATCCACCGCTTCCGGGTCGCGCGGGACGTGGGCGCGCCCGCGGTGGCCGCGGGGACAGGGTGAGCAGGGCAGGGTGAGCAGGGCAGGGTGAGCAGGGCAGGACACGCCCCATCGTCCATGCGGGATCCAGCAGCGCCACCTTCCCCACAGGGGGGTGGCGCTTGCTGTCCGTGCGCCGTCGTCAGAGCCGAGGCGCGACGCCGGACGCCGGACGGTTTTGTCCAAGCGAGCGCGATCGCGATGTCATGATGTACACCATGATAACATGCGGATTTTCGCGGTGTTTATGTAAGGTTTTCTTTCACAAGCACTAGACAAATTGTATGAAGCCGTTACAATGAGGCGTATGAGGGAGGAAGGGTATGAAGCGCATCGACGCCATCATCCGCCCGGAGAAGCTGCAGGCGGTCATTCGGGCGCTGCGCCAAATCGGCGTGACGGGGTTCACCGTCATTCCGGCGCAAGGGCGCGGCCAACAGAAGGACGTCCAGGGCGTCTACCGGGGGCACACATATGACATCAACCTGCACCCGAAGCTGAAACTGGAAATTGTCGTGTCGGATAAGTACCTGCAGCCGGCCATCCGCGCCATCGTCGAGGCGGCGCAGACGGGGCGGATGGGGGACGGCAAGATCTTTGTCTACGAGGTCCTGGAAGCTTACAACATCCGGACCGGTCAGGTGGACGAGACGCTCGACGAGCTAAACTCCAGATGAGGGTGCTCGGTGCAAAGTAAGGAGGCTTGACACATGAACGACGCGATCGCGCTCAACACCATCTGGGTGGTGCTCACGGCCGCCCTGGTGCTCTTCATGGAAGGCGGGTTCAGCCTCCTCGAAGCGGGTTTGGTGCGCACAAGGAACGCGGTCAACGTGACGATGAAGATCTTCGTCGACCTGACGTTCGGCGCCCTCGCGTTTTACCTCGTCGGCATGCGGCTGTTGTTCGGCCACGGCCCGTTCCACCTCATCGGCGGCGGGCCGATCGCGGCACCGGGCGGGTTGCCGCTGGCGGCCTTCACCCTGTTTCAGATTGGCTTCGCCATCGCGACGGCGTCCATCATCTCGGGCGCGGTGGCGGAGCGGATGCGGTTTTCCGCGTACATTGCCATCGTCGCCGTCACCTGCGGTCTCATCTATCCCATCTCCAGCCACTGGATCTGGGGGCCCGACGGGTGGCTGGCGCAGCTCGGGATGAAGGACTTCGCCGGGTCGGCCGCCATCCACACCCTCGGCGGCGTGATGGCGCTGGCGCTCGCGTACGTCCTCGGCCCGCGCAAGAACCGGTTCAACGCGGACGGATCGGTCAACGTGTTCGCACCGAGCAACATCCCGCTCGCGTCGGCCGGCGCGTTCATCCTCTGGTTCGGTTGGTTCGGGTTTAACGCCGGCAGCACGCTCGACGCGCACAATCCGTCGCTCGCCGCCATTGCCCTCAACACCTTCCTGGCGGCCGCGGCGGGCGGAATGAGCGCCATCCTCGTCAGCATGGCCAAGTTCCGCATCGCGGATCCGAGCATGGCCATCAACGGATCGCTCGCCGGCTTGGTCGGCATCACCGCGGGCTGTGCGTACGTGGGACACTGGGCGGCCATCCTCATTGGCTTGGCGGCGGGCGCTTTGGTCATCTGGGCCACGGGCTGGATTGACAAGCTGCGCGTGGACGATCCGGTGGGCGCCGTGGCGGTGCACGGCGTGAACGGGGTCTGGGGCACGCTGGCGGTCGGGTTGTTTGACGTGAAGGAAGGTTTGTTCACAACCGGTCACATCCAGCTGTTCCTCGTTCAAGCGCTGGGGGCGCTGGCGGTCAGCGTCTGGGGCCTTGCCACGGCCTACGGCCTCGGCCGACTGCTGCAGCGGACCGTCGGCATCCGCATTGCGGCGGAGGACGAGGAGGAGGGCCTCGACATCGTCGCGCACGGCATCCCGGCGTACAACGAGCTGGAGCGGTTCAGCGACGGGCGGCAGATCCTGTTTGGTGCCGACGCTGAGGACGCGCTGTTCGTCAAGGCGGGCGACGCCCGGCCGACGGTGTGAGGCTGGGGGCGTACGCCGGGGGTACGTACCGAGAGCCCGTACCGGAGGCATGTCACGGGTGTGATGAGGGTGCGCGATATGGTCCGGCAGTCAGCGCGGATGTTCGGGCGTCCGTCAGGCGTCAGGTGCTTCCGCTCCCGCGCGGGCCGCGGGCTGAATCCTGCTCGGCTGTGAGCGTCCTGGCCTTGGCTGCAAGCAACAGGAAGTAGACGGCATAGTACGTGAATAGGACAAACAGGATAGCGGCCGTCAGCGGATCGCTCGCCGTGGACGGGGTTCCGGGGTGGGCGGTCGCCGAGGCCACCTCCTCATAGACAAAGGCGGTGCGCCAGACCAACCGAGCGATGAACAGGGTGATGAGCACCACGCCGACCGCGGCGTTGGTCCGGTAGTACCAACCGTCCGGGCGGTGTTCGTACCGTGTGGTGCGGTAGGCGAAGACGGCGAGCCCAATGCCGGCGCAGAGGCCGATGGCGGCAGACACGTCGTCCCAAACGTGCATGGCAAAGGATACCGTAGAGAGCGCTTCCACGGCGAGGAACAGTGCAGCGCGGAGGTAGAGCCGCCGCGGCACCAGGCGGGCGGGGGCAATCGTCCGCCGCACGCGCCGGTACAAGCTCCAGATGATGAGTAGGGACAAGAGAAGCAGAGGCATAGCATGCGGCCAGTTCATGCGATAGATCCCTCCGATGATCCCGCGGCGACGACACAGGTGTGTATGACTCGAAACGCCGTCAACCTTTTCTGCCATCATATCATACAGCGGGTGACCATCCGCGGGCAGAGCGAACGGATGACGGGACAAGGAAAATCACCGCGACCTGGAGAAGTATCTCCGGACCAGCCATGTGTGCAGGAATCATACGTGGAATGGAGAACTCCAAACCGGAGAGCGAGGTATGCCCACCTAATCCCAACGATGGCATCTCCGAAGCGAGGGGTCAAGCATGATGCCGCCATCTCGGCGCGCTCAAAGTTTTGTCCATACGGAAGCGGATCAGGCGCGTTACCGGCAACTCGGTTATTGGCCGGACAAGACGGCCATCGACTTTTTGGAGCAGGCGGTGGCGCGGTTCCCGGACAAGACGGCTATCCGGGACCATCGTCACGCGTACACGTTCCGGCAGCTGGCGCAGTTGGTGGAACGGTGCGCCTGCGGTCTGCTCGAGATGGGCATCGCGCCGGGCGACGTGGTGTCCTTCCAGTTGCCCAACTGGTGCGAATGGGTCATTCTGCACTACGCCGCGACCCGCATCGGGGCCATCTCCAACCCGCTCATCCCCATCTACCGCGGGCGGGAGCTCGCATCCATGCTCAACCAAGCCCGCCCCAAGCTGTTGGTTGTCCCGCGCACCTTCCGTGGCTTTTCCTATCCGGACATGATTGCCGGCATGCGGGAGCGCCTGCCGGACATCCCGCATCTCCTCGTCGTCGGCCGCGAGGAACCGGATACCTGGGAGGCGTTCATGGCGCAGGCGTGGGAGGAGCTGCCGGTGCGCGCGCGGCTTGATGCGTACCGGCCGCACCCGGACGATCCGACCGAACTCATCTTCACCTCCAGCACCACGGGTATGCCCAAGGGTGTTCTCCACACCCACAACACCCTCAACGGCCCCATCGTCGCTTGGGCAGACCGCATGGGCGTGACCCATGAGGACGTGTTCCACATGGCGTCCACCTTCGGTCACCAAACCGGCTTCCTCTACGGTGTGCGCTTGCCGACCATGCTTGGCGCGACCGCGGTGTACCAGGACGTGTGGGACCCGGCCGAGTTCGTCGCCTGGGTGGACGCGTTTCGGATCTCGGTGACCAACGGCGCCACCCCGTTTCTGTACGATTTCATCCACGCCCCCAACCTCGCAGAGCACGACGTGTCGTCGTTGCGCATCTGGGGTTGTTACGGTGCACCCATCCCGCGCCCGGTCATCCGCCAGGCGCTCGCGGCCATCCCCGGCTGCAAGGTGCTCGCCGGCTGGGGACAGACTGAAAACGCGCTCGTCACCGTCACGCGGCCGGACGATCCGCCGGAGAAACTCACCACGACCGACGGGATCGCGTTCCCGGGCATGGAGGTGCGCGTCGTGCGGCCGGACGGCAGCCGCTGCAACCCGGGGGAGGAAGGGGATCTCCAGTGCCGTGGCGCGCAACTGTTCATCGGCTACTGGCGGGACGAGGCGTTGACGCGGAGTTCGTTCACCGAGGACGGCTGGTTCATCACCGGCGATCGCGCCGTGATGGACGCGGTCGGCTACATCAAGATCACCGGCCGGACGAAAGACATCATCATCCGCGGCGGCGAGAACATCCCGGTGGCGTACGTGGAGGACGTGCTCCACGAACACCCGGCCATCCAGGCGGCGGCATTGGTCGCGAAACCGGATGAGCGCCTGCAGGAGCGGGCGGTGGCGTTCGTGATCCTCAAGCCGGGCAGCGCCACGCTCACGCTCGCGGATCTGCAGGCGTTCCTTGAGGCCAAGGGCGTGGCCAAGCCGTACTGGCCGGAGGAGTTGCGCGTCGTCGAGGCGTTTCCGCGCACGCCGAGCGGCAAGATCCAGAAGTACATCCTGCGCGAGTGGGCGAAGCAGCCCGCCGCGCCAACCGAATGAAGGACATGGCAGGCCGTTGACGCCCGCGCAGGCGGGCGTGTAAGATTGCGGCGGCAGACGGTTTTGAAAAAAGAGAGGAGGCCTTTCACCATGTCCGACACTTCCTCATGGCGGCTCGAGACCCTTGCCGTGCACGCCGGCCAACAGCTCGATCCCGCCACCATGGCGCGTGCGGTGCCGATTTACCAGACCACATCGTACGGCTTCCGCGACACGGAGCACGCGGCCAACCTGTTCGCGCTCAAGGAGCCGGGCAACATCTACACCCGCATCATGAACCCGACCACCGACGTATTCGAACAGCGGATGGCGGCGCTCGAAGGCGGGGTGGGCGCGCTGGCCACCGCGTCCGGCCAAGCCGCCATCACGTTCGCCATCCTGAACATCGCCGGGGCGGGGGACGAAATTGTCTCCTCGACCAGCCTTTATGGGGGTACATACAATCTCTTCGCCATCACGTTGCCGAAGCTCGGCATCCGCGTCCGCTTCGTCGACCCGAGCGACCCGGAGAACTTCCGCCGCGCCATCACGGATAAGACCAAGGCGGTTTACGCCGAGACCATCGGCAACCCGAAGTGCGACGTGCCCGACATCCAAGCCATCGCCGACATCGCGCACGCCCATGGCTTGCCGTTCATCGTCGACAACACGTTCCCGAGCCCCTATCTGCTGCGCCCCATCGATTACGGTGCCGACATCGTCGTCCATTCGGCCACCAAGTTCATCGGCGGACACGGGACGGCGATTGGCGGCGTGATTGTCGACAGCGGGAAGTTCGACTGGGCGGGGAGCGGCCGCTTCCCTGGCCTCACCGAGCCGGATCCGAGTTACCACGGCATCGTCTACACCCGCGACGTGGGTGCCGCTGCATATATCGTCAAGGCGCGCGTGCAACTGTTGCGCGACATCGGGGCGTCGTTGTCGCCGTTCAACGCCTTTTTGCTCCTGCAGGGGCTGGAGACGCTCCACCTGCGTATGCAGCGGCACAGTGAGAACGCCCTGGCGGTGGCCCGCTACTTGGAGCAGCACCCGGCGGTGGCGTGGGTCAGCTATCCCGGACTGCCGAGCCATCCGTCGTACGCGTTGGCGCAAAAGTATCTGCCGAAAGGTCAGGGAGCTATCCTCACCTTCGAGATCAAGGGGGGCGTGGAGGCAGGCCGCAAGGTGATTGACTCGGTCAAGCTGTTCTCGCACCTCGCCAACGTCGGCGATTCCAAGTCGCTCATCATCCATCCGGCGAGCACGACCCATCAACAGCTGTCCGAGGAAGAACAACGCGCGGCCGGCGTGACACCAGGGATGATCCGCCTGTCCGTCGGCACGGAGCACGTGGACGATATCATCGCGGATTTGGAGCAGGCCATAGCGGCCAGCCAGCGCTGAAGGCAGAAAGGAGCCATCCTGGTGAAATTCAGCGACGGCAACTGGTTGTTTCAACCCGGGGTGCATCCCCACTTTCCCGCGGAAGTGTATGATTACCGTGTGGAAGACCATGCGCTGACGCTCTATGCACCGTGTAAACCCATTTACGGCCGCGGTTCGACCATCGACGGGCCGGTGCTCACCATCCGGCTCTCGGCGCCGGCGCCGGACATCGTCCGCGTGCAGGTGGTGCACTTCAAAGGTCGGGTCCCGCGCCGGCCGGAGTTTCCGCTTTGCATCGAGGAGATGCCGGTGCAGGTGGCGGAGGACGCGGACGAGCTGCGGCTCCTGCACGGCAAGATGAGCGTCCGCATCCGCAAGCGCCCGTTTGCCATGGACGTGTATTACGGCGAACGGCGCCTCACCGGCACAGGCCGTAAAGGCATGGCATACATCCGGACGGATGACGGCCGCACGTACGTCCGCGAGCAACTGGGTCTTGGCGTCGGTGAAAACGTATACGGATTGGGCGAGCGGTTCACCGCATTCGTGAAGAACGGGCAGACCGTCGACATCTGGAACCGCGACGGCGGTACCAGCACGGAACAGGCGTACAAGAACGTGCCGTTTTACGTCACCAACCGCGGTTACGGCGTGTTTGTGAACCATCCGGAGCTGGTGTCGTTCGAGGTCGCGTCGGAAGTCGTCTCGCGGGTCCAGTTCAGCGTCGCGGGCGAGGCGCTCGATTACTTCGTCATCGGCGGCGAGGACCTGAAGGATGTCCTGACCCGCTACACCGACCTGACCGGCAAACCGGCGCTGCCGCCCGCCTGGTCGTTCGGGTTGTGGCTGACCACCTCGTTCACCACCGATTACGACGAGCAAACGGTGAACCACTTTGTCGACGGTATGCAGGCGCGGGGCATTCCGCTCCGGGTGTTCCACTTCGACTGCTTCTGGATGAAGGAGTTCGAGTGGTGCAACTTCGAGTGGGATCGCCGCGTCTTTCCCGATCCGGAGGGCATGCTGCGCAGACTGAAAGAGAAGGGTCTCAAGGTGTGCGTCTGGATCAACCCGTACATCGCCCAGAAGTCGCCGCTGTTCGACGAGGCGGTGGCAGGCGGATACCTGCTGCGCCGGGCAAACGGCGACGTCTGGCAGTGGGACCTGTGGCAGCCGGGGATGGGCATCGTCGATTTCACGAACCCCGAGGCGCGCCGCTGGTTTGCCGGCAAGCTCAAGGCGCTCATCGATATGGGCGTCGACGCGTTCAAAACCGATTTCGGCGAGCGCATCCCGACGGATGTGGTCTACCACGACGGTTCCGACCCCGAGCGGATGCACAACTACTACACCTACCTGTACAACCAGGTGGTGTTCGAGACCCTGCGCGAACACTTGGGCGAGGGGCAAGCGGTCGTCTTCGCGCGCTCCGCGACCGCGGGCGGCCAGCGGTTCCCGGTGCACTGGGGCGGCGACTGTTTCGCGACGTACGAGTCGATGGCCGAGAGCCTGCGCGGCGGGCTCTCGCTCAGCCTGTGCGGGTTTGGTTTCTGGAGCCACGACATCGGCGGCTTTGAGGACAGCGCACCGCCCGACCTCTACAAGCGCTGGGTCGCCTTCGGCCTGCTGTCGAGCCACAGCCGCTTGCACGGCAACTCGTCCTACCGGGTACCGTGGCTGTTCGAAGAGGAGGCGGTGGATGTCCTGCGTCACTTCACCCGCCTCAAATACCGCCTCATGCCGTACCTGTGGGCGAAGGCGGTGGAAGCGCATACTCAGGGCATCCCGGTGCTGCGGCCGATGGTCCTCGAGTTCATGGACGATCCCGGCTGTGACACGCTGGATCGCCAATACATGCTCGGCGACGCGCTGTTGGTGGCCCCGGTGTTCCGCGAAGACGGCCAGGTGTCGTTCTACCTTCCAGACGGGGTGTGGACGCACCTGTTGTCGAACGAGACGGTCACGGGCGGGCGTTGGCGGACGGAGCAACACGGCTATTTCAGCCTGCCGTTGTATGTTCGGCCCCACACCATCCTGACCATGGGCGCCGAGGACGGCCGGCCGGATTACGACTATGCGGACGGCGTGGCCTTCCATGCGTTCGCGCTGGCGGACGGATCGCCCGCCACAGCAACGGTGTACGACCTGTCCGGGCGGCTCGCGGTCACCTGCCGTGCCGTGCGGCAAGGCGACCGGGTGACGGTGGAAGTCGCGGGGGCCGGCAAGCCGTGGTCGTTCGTGCTGCGGGGCGTGCGCAAGGTGCGGGCGGTGGAGAACGGCACCTGGGCGGAGGATGAGGCCGGGGTGCGCGTCACACCCGCGGCACCGGACGCCGCGCTCGTCATCCATTTGGGCTCGTGAATGAGCCGGTCCGGCGGTGAAGGCGGTCACGCAAGAAAAGCGCAAATGTCTCCCTGCAGCCGGGTGTTTCCCGGCTGTTCTTGTCTTGAAATCAAAGTGTAAAAGATGCAGGATTTAACACACAAAACGCGAAGTCTGTCGAACGACGCGTATCGTGATATCGTTTCAAAAAGAAAGGGTGGCACGATGAAGCAGTCTCCGTTCGGCAAGTGGTTGCAGGGCGTGCGCGGATGGCGCGACGTGAAAGCCGTCAAAGACCGCGTGCAAAACCTGGGCCAAGGACTGAAGGTCATCACCATCGGGAAGAAGCTGGCCGTAGGATTCGTCATCATCAACGTCATCACCATCCTGCTCGGTCTGCTCAACCTGTCCGCCATGCAGCGCATCAGCAACTACACGCACAGCGTGATCCACGACCAAATGGATCCGGTGGTCACCCTGCTGCAGGTGCAACAGGACATCCAGGAGGTCAACCGCGATTTGCTCAAGGTAGCCACGGCGGCATTGGGGAGTAAGTCGGCGAACGACTTTTACGCAATGGTGACCGAGATTGGTTCGGACATCAGCACCAAAGAGCTGGCCTTGGCGGACGACCTGCAGACCTTGTCCAAGACCACCCTGGTCGAACAGGACAAACAGGACTGGCAGAAAGCGGCGGACGCCATCATCAACCTGACCAGTGACACCCAGAACGACTTGAACAACATCACCAACGCATACGGAGGCAACGGTCACCAGGCCATCACCTTGGCGTCGGAAAAAGACCTCGGCCAGGTGCAGACGTTCCTCACCAAGATGCTCACGTTCGCCAAACAGCAGTCGGCGGGAGCGGAGAGCGGATCGCGCGCGGTGTACCTGCGGGCCGCCATCCTTTCCTGGCTCGGGCTCGCCGTCGCCGTCGCGGTCAGCGTGCTGGTCGTCGTCGTTCTCATTCGGAGCGTGACCCGGTCGCTCAAGTCCATCACGCGGCAGATGCACGACATCGCCGGCAGCCACGGCGACCTGACGCAGCGGCTCGCCGTCAAGTCGCGGGACGAGATGGGCTTGTTGTCCTTGGCGTTCAACGCGATGATGGACAACCTGCAACGCCTCGTGCAGCGGGTCGCGGAAAGCGCTGACAAAGTCCAGTCGCTCGCCACCGACATCAGCGCCTGGAGTGAGCAGGTCTTGAGCGGCGCGGAAGAAATCGCTTCGGCGTCCCAGCAGATTGCGTCCGCTGCGGAGAGCCAGTCGGAGCACCTGCACGGGGCGTCCGAGCAGATCCAGGAGATGGTGACGCAGCTGTCGGGGCTGCGCCAAGCGGCGGACGTCGCGCTGTCCAAGGCGGCGTCGAACACCCGCGCCACCGTGGAGGAGGGACAACGCGCGGCCGACACGGTGGAAGCCCACATGCAGGACGTGAACGCCGTGATGGAAGGCCTGGCCGCCCAGATGGGCAGCCTCAAGGACCAGGCGGCGCGCATCGGGAAGATTGTGGAGGTCATCGCCGAGATCGCGGGGCAGAGCCGCCTGTTGGCGCTCAACGCCAGCATCGAGGCGGCGCGCGCCGGCGAACATGGCAAAGGTTTTGCGGTGGTGGCGCTCGAGGTGCGCAAGCTGGCCGATCAATCGCGGTCGGCGGCGCTCGACATCCAGCAGATCGTCCGCGGCATCCAAGGCCAGGTGGAGGCTGCGGTGGCCACGGCCGACGAGGTGCGGGATCGACTGTCGCAGGGCAAGGTGGTCGTGGATACGTCGCGTTCGGCGTTTGATCGCATCCGGGAGGCGGTGGACGCCGTGGCCGCGGAGATCCAGCAGACGATGGCCAGTATCGAATCGGTGGTCGCGGAAGCCCACGCGGTGTCGTCCCGGATGGGCGAGGTGGTGAAAGCGGCGGAAAACTCGGTGGCCAACGCGGAGGAGGTGTCGGCCGCCATCGAACAGCAGACCTCGTCCTTGCAGCACACCGCGTCCGCCATCCACGATCTCGCCCGCATGGCGGAAGGCTTGAAAGAGATGATTGGCCAGTTCAAGTACTGAGGTTCCGTCCCGCCATGGTGCGCGGACCGGTTCGGACGCAACCCGGTCCGGATGGAAGAAGGGAGCGGGCGGGCGTGATCAAGACGCGGCGCGGCGCCGGTTCACCCGGCGCCGCTTTGTTACGCCTCGTGTTCCGCGACCACAGCCAACTCGGGGTCGAACAGCCGTTCGAGCCGGGGCAACACCAGCATGCCCCTGTCCGTCAGCGTCACGCCGGCGACCTGCTCGGCCTGCAGCGGTCCCACCACGTCCGGTGCGGCTTGAATGTCCTCATCCGCGACATCGGCCACGTCGTGGACGCTGTCGACGACGAGCGCCGCCTGCACGTCCGCCCATTGGACCACCACCAGCCGCGTCTCCTCCGTCCAGTCGGCCGCGGGCAGGCCCAGGAAGCGGCGCAAGTCGAGGACCGGCAGCACGCTGCCGCGCAAGTGGATGAGGCCGAGCACGAACGGGGCGGCTCCGGGCAACGGCGTGATGGGAAGGACAGGTTCAATGGATTGGACATGCTCGATGGGCAGGCCGTAGTCGTGATGGGCCACCCGGAAGGTGACGAACTGTGCCATGCTCATCCCTCCTCGGCGCCGCCTGACGCGTGCGCGCGCGCGACGCCTTCCAGATTGAACAGCAACCGCGGCGGATCGGTCGCGGTGACGCCCAGATACCATCCGGCGGGCGGGCTGCCGACGAAGCGGGGCAGGGGCACGATGTGCGCAAGGTGTTCCACCTGGCCGACATCGTCCACGAACACCGCATGGCCTCCCTGCAGCTCAAGGATGTACCCTGCCGTCTTTTCTCCCGCTGTGTCGGCCATGCCGAGCCAAACCGCCAGGTGTTCCGCCTCGTGCGCTGCACCGCGCCGGATGTGGGCCACCTGCGCCACCGGCACGCCCAACCACGTGCCGCCCGCGCGCACCCACACCGTCGTTTCGTTCCAGTGCGCCTGCCTCATGCACCGAGCCCCCCGGACAACCACGGCCCGACATCCACGATGAGCGCCACGCGCCCGTCGCCGAGGATGGTCGCGCCGGAGAACTGGCGCACGCGGCGCAGGTACGCGCCCAGCGGCTTGTTGACAATCTGCTGGTGGCCCAGGTAGCGGCTCACCGCCACCGCCACCGTCCGCTGCCCGCCGCGGCAGATGACGAACCGCGGTGCCTCCGCGCCGAGGAGCGGCCGGTCGTACCAGCGCAAGCCTGCGTCGATGATGGGAACGACCTGGCCGCGCAGGCGCAGCACCGGCGAGCCGTGGATGTCGTCGAGATCGTCCGGGCGGGCCCGGATCACCTCGGCCACGTTGGAGAGCGGAATGGCGTACACGTCGTCGTGCACCTGCACCAACAGCCCGTCGATGATGGCGACCGTCAGCGGCAGTTCAATCCGAAACGTCGTGCCATGCCCTGCCCGCGAGGTGATGCCGATGCGCCCGCCGAGCGCCTCCACCTTCGCCTTCACCGCATCGAGACCCACCCCGCGGCCGGAGATGTCGGAGACCGTCTCCGCCGTGCTGAAGCCGGACGCGAACATGAACGCGAACACCTGTTCCTCACGCAGGCGGCTCGCCGCCTCCGCCGAGACGAGCCCGCGCTCCACCGCCCGTTGCCGGATGCGTTCCACCTGGATGCCGCGCCCGTCGTCCGTCACCTCAATCACCACGTGTTGGCCGGATTGGTAGGCGGCGAGCCGGATGGTCCCGGCCGCCGGCTTCCCTGCCGCCACCCGGTCGTCCGGCGCCTCCAGGCCGTGATCGGCCGCGTTGCGCAACAGATGGACGAGTACCTCGCCCATCTCGTCGACGATGGTGCGGTCGAGCTCCGTCTCGGTGCCCGCCATCTCCAGCTGGATCTCCTTGCCCAGCGTCCGCGCCAGGTCGCGCACCATGCGCGGAAAACGTTGGAACAACACCTGTACCGGCACGAGCCGCAGCGACATCGCGGTTTGCTGCAGCTGGCCGAGCAGGCGGGAGATGCTCTCGGTGACCTGCAGCAGGGAGGCATGTCCCAGTTCCGCCGCCACCGTGGCGAGCCGCGTCTTGTCGACCGTCAGCTCGCTCAATACGTTCATCAGGGCATCGAGCTTCTGTACCGACACCCGGATGGTCGTGTCGGCAATGGCGCCGCGCCCCGGCGCTCTGCCTGCATCCGGCGTCCCGGCCGGCGATCCCGTCCCGTTCCCGGCACCTTGCGCATCGCCGGCGCCGCCCCTCATGCCGGGCACCGGCGCGCCGGATGCGGCAGCCGCGGTCGCCGTGTCTGTCGTGGCCGCCGTTTCCGCCGCCCCGTCTTGACCGGCGGCCTCTGCCAACCTCTGCGCGGTGAGCGGCTCAAACCGGACATCGGTCACCTCGGTCACGTTGGCGGCAGCACGGACCAGGTCGTGCTCATCGCCGTGCAGGGCGAGCAAGAAGTATAAATCGGAAGCGAACGCGCCGGATTGCATCGCCTCCGCATCCGGGGAGCAGGCTATCACGTCGGCCACCGGATCGATCTGCCGGGCGACGAGCACGGCGCGCGCGCCTTTCATCGGGCTCTCCGGATCGACGGTGACGCGCAAGAGGCCGATGCTGCTGCCGCTGCGCAGGAAGTGGTCGACGGCCGCGCGGATGGCGCTGTCCGCCAGCCAGTCCGCCCACAGGCGGTCGCTCGCTGCCCCTGCCATGCCGGTGCCCGGCGCCGACGGGGTCTGTGCGTCGGCGTCCCCGGGCTGGAGCAGGGAGCCCAGTTCCTTCACCACGTCCGCGCAGTCCGCACCGCCTTCCTCGCCGGTCGCCCGGATCTGCCCCAACAGCTGCCCGAGTGCGTCCACCGCCCGGAACAGGGCGTCGATGTGCGCCTGGGTCGTGCGGTCCGGCGCGGCGCGCAATGCCGACAACACGTCCTCCAGGCGGTGGGTGAGTTGGCTCATCGCCTGGTAACCCATGGTGGCGCTCATGCCCTTGAGCGTGTGGGCGGCGCGGAACATGGCCGAGAACAGCCCGTCATCCCGTTGCCCGGACTCCAATGCCATGCAACCCTCGTTGAGGAGTTGGATGTTCTCCTCGCTCTCATCGAGAAACGCTTGCAGGTATGTCGGGTCCACCCCATTCCCTCCTCGTACCACGCACCTCATCTCACCGCCTGGCCGGCGGCCCATCGGCCGCCTTCCGGTAGACGAACGGGATCGCCATCTGCAAACCGTACCGGTCGGGCGAGAGGAACTGTTCCGTGCTGCCGACGAACAACAGCCCGCCCGGCCGCAGCGCCCGGGCGAACCCGCGCACCACCCTGTCCTTGCCTTCATCCGTGAAGTAGATGAGCACATTCCGGCAGACGATGAGGTCAAAGCCGGCCGGATACGGGTCGCGCAGCAGGTCGTGGCGGACGAATTGGACATGGCGCTTCAGCCGCTCCGCCACCTGCCACGTGCCGTCGTGCACAACAAAATACTTCTGAAGATACGCCTCCGGAACCTCCCGCAGCTGGCGCTCGTGGTAACATCCCGCCTGGGCCTGGCGGAGGACCTCTTCGTCGATGTCGGTGGCGAGGATGTGGTAGGGTGCCAGACGGTGTTCCTCCAACAGCATCGCGATGGTGTACGGCTCTTCGCCGGAGGCGCACGCGGCGCTCCAGACGCGGAACTCGCGCCCTGCTTCGCGCGCAAGCAGCGGCATGAGCGCCCACCACCGGTCCGGGTTGCGGAAAAACTCCGACACGTTGATGGTCATGTGCGCCAACGTTTTGCGCAGCAGCCCCGCGTCGCGGGCGAGCGCCGCCGCGAACGCCCGAAACGTGGCAAAGCCCAGGTGGTCGCGCAGGGCGGTCAAGCGCCGCTCCATCTGTTGCCGCTTGTATTGGCTGAGGTCAATCCCGGTCAAGCGCAGGAATTCGTCTGCAAACTGCAGGTATTCGTCGAAGGTCCCCATCGTTCGCCCCGTTCGCGTCACAGATTGCGCAGGATGCAGGCAGGGATGTCGTAAAGCGGCGCCTGCTCGTCCGCCAGGCCGGCTTCGTGGACCGCACGCGGCATGCCGTACACCACACAGGTCTCAGGTGCCTCGGCGATGACCCGTCCGCCCCGCGCTTTGAGCGCCCGGCAGCCCGCGAGCCCGTCTTTGCCCATCCCGGTGAGGATGACGGCCAGTACCCGACCGCCGAGCGCTTCCGCCGCCGCGGTCAGCGCCACGTCGACCGACGGGCGGTACGGCGGGTCGGAGGCAAGCGGCGGACGGGTGCGGATCACCACGCCTTCCGGCGCGTGCACCACGAGCGCCTGCTGCCCGGAGGGGGCGATGTACACCGTCCCCGGGCGGGCGATCTCGCCGTCTTCCGCTTCCTTCACCGGGAACCGGCACAACTGATGCAGCCGCTCCGCCAGGTGCCGTGTGAAGCCGAGGGCGATGTGCTGCACCACCAACACCGGGACGGGCAGCGGCCCGCCGAGGGCGGGGAGGATGGTCTGCAGCGCGGCCGGCCCGCCCGTCGAACAGCCGATGAGCACGAGCGCGGGCCGTCCGGCCGGAGCCTTGGCCGGCGCGGAGTGCGTGTGGGCGTCCGCGGACGGGGCGGCCGCGGGCCC
>NZ_BMOY01000035.1 GCF_014647315.1 Paenalicyclobacillus cellulosilyticus | reverse complement strand
CCCGCACCCGCCTGGCCCGCGCCCGCACCCGCCTGGCCGGCTGCCACCGCGGCCGCGCCTGTCGCCTGCACCGCCGCGTACGTGCCGACGGGCGTGGTGTCGAGGATGGCGACGTCGAGGGCGCGGCCGGTCGCCGTGACGCTGCCTTCCGAGAACCGCGGCACACCTTCCTGAAACACCACACCCGTACCCGCCTTGCCGATGACCGGCCCGGCTTCGTCTCCGTAGTGCAGCCGCATCAGCAGCTGTTTCGGGAAGGCGAGGAGCGCGCCGTCCGACGCTTTGAAGCCCGGCGTCTCCAGGTTGGCCAGGTTGTTGGCGAGCATCTGCTGCAGGCGCTCGTCAGCCAGCATCCCGGACGCCGCCGTGGTCAGGCCGCGAATCATCGCACCCGCCTCCTCTGCTCCGGCTGCCGGCGGCGTTTGGCGAGGCTCCGGATGCGCTGCCAGTGCGGGCTCTCCAGGTACTTGCCCGTGCCGAGCACCACGCACTTCGCCGGGTCGTCGGCGATGTGGACCGGTACCTCGAGCTCCTGCGTCATCAGCTTGTCCAGGCCATGGACGAGCGATCCGCCGCCGGTGAGGACGATGCCCTTGTCGAAGATGTCGGCCGCGAGCTCCGGCGGCGTCTGCTCCAGGACCGCTTTCGTCGCCGCGACGATGGCCTCGACCGGTTCGCGCAGCGCCTCGTACATCTCGCGCGCATGCACCGTGATGGTCTTCGGCAGCCCGCTCATCAAGTCGCGGCCGCGCACGTCGCGCTGACCGTCGCGGCCGTCGGGCAACACCGTGGCCAGCTCTTTCTTCAACTCCTCCGCCGTGCGTTCGCCGATGAGCAGGTTGTACTCCCGCCGGATGTAGCGGATGATGGCGTCGTCCATCTTGTCCCCCGCAACCCGCAGGGAGGCCGACACCACCACATCCCCGAGCGACAGCACGGCGATGTCGGTGGTGCCTCCTCCGATGTCGACGACCATGCTGCCACTCGGCTCGAAGATGTTCAACCCGGCACCGATGGCGGCCGCTTTCGGTTCCTCAATCAAGTCCACGTGCTTGATGCCGCACGCCTCCGCCGCCTCCCGCACCGCCCGCTGTTCGACGGAGGTGATGCTGGCGGGGACGCAGATCATCAACCGCGGCCGGAACATCACGCTCTTGCCGATGCTCTTGCGGATGAAGTGGCGCAGCATGATCTCCGTCACTTCAAAGTCTGCGATCACGCCTTCGCGCAGCGGCCGGATGGCCACGATGTTGCCCGGCGTCCGCCCGAGCATTTGCCTGGCTTCCTCCCCGACCGCCACAACCTGTTTCGTGAGTTGGTCGATGGCCACGACCGACGGTTCGTCGAGGACGATGCCCTTGCCCTGAACGTGCACGAGCACCGTCGCCGTGCCGAGATCGATGCCGATATCCTTGGAAAACATGTACGGCGAGTCCTCCCCGAGTGAGCGTGTATCCGAGCGCCTCTGATGCGTACGATGGCAGGCGGTATGTTGACGAGTGGCAGGGTGAGACGAGAGTGTTGGTCGCCGCGCGTGCGATGCGAGTCAGTGAAGACTTCTACAGACCTTGGGAAACTCCTCTCTGCGGCTCGTAATTTTTGCCCGCCTTCTTCCCCTGGTCCTGTTTGTGGTACTTCCTCTTCGTCGCCTCGCCGCCGCGCAGGTGGCGGATGGATTTGTGGTATTCGAGGATCTCCTTGACCTGGCTCGCGAGCTCCGGGTTGATGTCAGGCAGCCGTTCGGTGAGGTCCTTGTGCACCGTGCTCTTGGAGACGCCGAACTCGCGGGCGATGGTGCGGACGGTGTTGCGGGTTTCGACGATGTATTCACCGATTTTCAAGGTGCGCTCTTTAATATAGTCATGCACTCCCCTCGCCTCCCCATTCTTTTCAAATGGTCTGATACAGTATATGAGGGGGTGTACACGGTATGCCACGGTTACGGCTTGTCACGTTCAATTTTGTCCATATCACTCTTTCTTTCTCTCGATTACGCCACGGGAAATAAAAAATAGACCGCTCACGTGAGCGGTCACTCCCATAGAGCATATGATGTGCCTGGCTCGAAGCATGTGTGCGCTGCCTCAGGGCTTGGGCAAGAGCGTGGAAGGATCCACCGGTTCGCCGTCTTTCAAGACCGCGAAGTAGAGGTGGTTGCCCTGCGCTGCCTCGAAGCGGTTGCTGCCGCTGGTGCCGATGGGTTGGCCCTGCGCCACGGTGTCGCCGGCCTTGACATTGACCTTTCCGAGCGACTGATAGCGCTCCACGTACCCGTCGGCGCTGGTCACCTCGACCGTCTGTCCGTACAGCTTGTCGCCCTCGACGCGGGTCACCTTGCCGTCCGCAGCCGCGACGACCGTGAACGCGGCGCCGTCCTGGGACTTGATGTCGAGCCCCTCGTGCGGGTACCAGCCGTGATCGTAGAGGACGAGCGCGTGCGCCTGTTGCTGCGCGTTCCCGTTCACCGGGAAGAAGCCCATGCTGACCACCGGCGTCACCCCGGGCGCCACAGGCCAGATGAACTCCTCGGCGGTCGTCACCGTCGGCTGTGCGGGACCGGGAGCCTGCTCTGTCGATGGCGGCGTGCCCATCTGCGTCTTGATGTACATAAGGCCGATGATGACCGCGGCCGCGCCCAGGTAGACGGCAGGATACACCCAGCGCTTCGAAAACAGACGCCGGTTCAACCACTTTCGCGCACCCGCTGCGTCCGGCGCCGGCTCCTGCAAGGCTTCATGGGGATTCTCTGTCTCGGGTTGCTTTGGATGCTTGGTTTCATCCATTGTGGCCTCACCTCATTAGGCCAGTGTCGCCACGATGGATGAAATCTATACCTCCGGACCTTCGTAGCGGTGAAAGACGCGCGAGGCCGATGTGCAAGCGGTGTGCAGAGGCGTACGGAGGCGTGCAGCACGGGCGCAACCAAAGGATGCAGCGTGCGCGGAAAGAAACAGGCCGCGGCGAGGCGGGTCAACCGCCCGACGCCACGGCCGCGCCCGGCTTCACTTCGACGACGGCATCGTCCTCCACCCGCTGGATGCGGGCGCCGAGCATCTGAAACTTGCCGACCAGGTTGTCGTAACCGCGGTCAATGTGGTGCAGCCCGTGCACCTCGGTGATGCCTTCGGCCATCAAGCCGGCGATGACGAGCGCCGCCCCGGCGCGCAGGTCGGTCGCCATGACCTGGGCGCCATAGAGGCGGTCGACGCCTTCGATGATGGCCGTCCTGCCTTCGATGTGGATGTTCGCACCCATGCGCTGCAGCTCAGCGGCGTGCATGAAGCGGTTCTCAAACACCGTCTCCGTCACGGTGCTGGTGCCGCGCGCCGTGGTCAGGCACGCCACCATCTGCGCCTGGAGATCGGTCGGATACGCCGGATAGTAGTGCGTCTTCACGTCGAGCGGCTGCAGGCGGCCGCCCTGTGCGGGCCAGACGCGGATACCGGAGACGTCGTCCTCCACCTCCACCCCGGCCTCCTCCAGCTTGGCGAGGAGAGACGTCAGGTGGTCCGACAGCGCGTTCTCGACGTAAACCCCCTGCCCCATGACGGCACCGGCGAGCAGGAACGTCCCTGCCTCAATCCGGTCCGGGATGACGGCGTGCGTCGCCCCGCACAGCTCCGGCACCCCGTCGATGCGGATGGTATCCGTCCCCGCGCCGCGAACGCGGGCGCCCATCTTGTTCAGGTAGTTGGCGAGATCGACATTTTCCGGCTCTTTGGCGGCGTTCTCGATGATGGTCTGGCCGCGGGCCAAGCACGCCGCCATCATGATGTTCTGCGTCGCCCCGACGCTGGGGATGTCGAGGTAGATGCGCGCCCCGTGCAGCCCTTCGCGCGGCGCCCGGAAATGCACGCACCCGTTCTCGATGACGGCGGTCGCCCCCATGGCCTCCAGCCCTTTGATATGGAGGTCCACCGGCCGCGGCCCGATGTTGCACCCGCCGGGCAGGGCGATGACCGCCTCTTTGAACCGCGCCAGCAGCGGCCCGGCGACGACGAACGACGCCCGCATCCGCCGCACCAGCTCCGGCGGCGGCTCCACGCTATGTATCCGCTCCGCGTTGATCCGCACCGATCCGTTCACGCGCTCGACCACGGCGCCGAGCGAGGCCACCGTCTGCATCATGTTCTCGACGTCCAAGAGGTGCGGCACGTCTTCGATCACGCTCGTGCCCTTGGCGCCGAGGAGACTGGCTGCCAAGATGGGCAGCACTGCATTTTTTGCGCCGCTGACGCGCACCCGGCCGCGCAGTGGATGCCCGCCTTCAATCAATATCTTCGCCATGGGTAAGCCCCCGTCTCGCCGCAGGGTCTTTGCTTCCCATCAGAGCCTCGATGAGCCGGCATCCGACCAAGCGGCTCGGCGTTCGGCCCGGCTGCGGACGGGCGAATGGCCCGGCGCCTGCCGTCACTCTGCTGGAAAAGCGCGCTCTGCATGCGGAGATCAGTCTAGCATTGGAGAACTCGGGAAGACAAGCGCGAAATTCCGCCGCTGTTCGACACGCCGGGACAATCCTGTGGCAGATCCGCATCCGCGCGCCTTGCGGCGTTCCGGGATGGAAGTCGCGGGGCCGCGCACGCGGGTGCGCGGGTGAGGTCTGCTGCGCCAAGGATGCGAGGCCGTCTCCCTCAGTATGCGCGGATGGGCGCGCCATTATGAAATCAGGGCAACGCGAGGCGGAACGCCTGAGCGGCCGCGACGTACAGGATGGCGACAAGGCCGCAGACCAGGCCGCCCGCGAGGGCGAGCAGGAAGCGGAGCAGTCTCGCCTGGGGGCCGAACGGATCGGCCAGGATCCGGTCCCAGCGGAGGATGCCGAGCGCCCACCACGCGGCGTATGTCCCGGCGAGCAGGGCGGCGATGAACACCGCCCCGTCCACCGCCGCCGCGACCGAGTACAGCGGGTTCATGTCAGAACCACCGCTGCAGCGCGAGCGGGTGGAGCAGCGACGCCGGGACGATGCCGAGCACCAGGGTGGCCAGGGCGCACACCGCAATCAGGCTGTGGATGGCCGCCTGGCGCGCAGGCGCCGGCGCCGGTGCCACGTCCGGCGCGGCTGCGGCGCCGACAACCTGTACCGCCGCGGCGCCGGCAGCCTGTGCCGCCGCGCCCTCTCCCGCATCCGCCGGTGCACCCTCTGCCGCCGGCCGCTGGAATACGCGCCGCAGCCAGCCCAGGTAGTAGTAGAACGAGACGACGCTCGTCGCAAACAGAATCACGGCCAGCCACACCCCGCGGGCGTGGATGGCGGTGGTGAAGATGTACACCTTCCCGACGAAGCCCGCCGTGAGCGGCATCCCCGCCAGCGAGAGCACGAACACCGACAACGCGGCCGCCAGCCACGGCGAACGGCGGTAGAGGCCGATGAGGGCGTCCGCGTCCACCGTGCCCCGTTCGCGGCTGACGATCTCGACCACGGCGAACGCCCCCACCGTCATGAACGTGTACGCGAAGAGATAGAACGCGATGCTGTCGAACAAGGCGTACCAATCGGTGTATGGGGTCGCGCCGAAGAGGGCGAACGGCACCATGACGTAGCCCGCCTGGGCGACGCTCGAGAACGCCAACAGCCGCTTCATGTTGCGCTGCGGCAGCGCGATGAGGTTGCCGACAATCATCGTGACGGCCGCCAGCACGCCGAACCAAGAGAACAGGTTGGAGGCCACGGCGTTGAACAAGAACAACATCACGCGCAACAGCATCACGAACGCCGCGGTCTTCGCCAGCGTGGCGAGGAAGGCGCTGACCGGCGAGGGCGCGCCGTCGTACGCATCGGGCGCCCACATGTGGAACGGGACGAGCGCCAGCTTCACACCCATCCCGGCGAGCATCAGCACGAACGACAGGGCGACCACCGCCGGGTACGACGCCCACAGCGACGTGGCGTCCATGCCAATCTGCACCAAATTTGTGTAACCGGAGATGCCGTAGATGAACGTCATCCCGTACAGCAGCACGGCCGATCCGATGGAACCCATCAACAGGTACTTGAGGCCGCCCTCGACGGAGCGCGCGGACCGCGTCCGCACCGCCACGAGCACGTAGCTCGCCACCGACAAGAGCTCCAGCCCCACGTACAGCGTGATGAGATCGATGGCGGTCGCCATGGCGAGCGCCCCGACCACGGCGAACAACAGCAGGTAGGTGTGCTCACCCGCCACGTGGTGGCGGCGGCTGTAGTCGAGCGTGAACCAGAGGATGAGCAGCGTGGTGATGAGGATGAGCACGCTGAACACCGATCCGATGGCGTCAATCACCATGGTGTTCAGGGTCAATTGCGGCTGGGCGTAGAAGTGGGCGATGGCCACCGCCAACGCCACCGCCACCCCCAGCATCGCGATCCCGGTGAGCCACGCTTGGGCCCGGCGCCGCAGCAAGAACTCGAGGATCATGACGACAAACGCGGTGGCGGTCACCACCAAGAGCGGCCCCATCGTCAGGAAGTAGTGTTGGTGCAGCATATCGAAGTTGATCACGCCCGTGTCACCCCCCTATCCCGAGCAGCGTCCGCACGGTGAAGCCGAACGGATGGCCGATGAGCTGCGGCCAGACGCCGATGAGCAAGACGAGTCCTGTGAGCACCACGATGGCCACCCACTCGCGCGGCCGCGCGTCGGCCCACCCGTCCGCCGCCTGGACCAGCGGCCCGAAGGTGGTTCGCTGGATGGCGTACAACAGGTACACCGCCGAGAGGATGACGCCGAGCAGCGCCACAAACGACGCGGCCGGATAGGCGGTGAAGCCGCCGATGAACGTCTGAATCTCGCTGATGAAACCGCTCGTCAACGGCAGGCCGAGCGAACCCAGCGCCGCGAACAACAGGAACCCCGACAGGTTCGGCATCGCTTTGGCCAGGCCGCCGAGCCGCGGGATGGCGAACGTCCCCGTCCGCTCCGCGAGCGCCCCCGTGACCGCGAACAACAGCGCCGTCAGGATGCCCGAGGAGACCATCATGAACATCGCGCCCTGCAGGCCGGCGGCGTTGAAGGCGGCGATGCCGAGGAGCACCAAGCCCATGTGGCTGATGCTGCCGTAGGCGATGAGCCTCCGCCAGTCTTTCTGCGCCCATGCCGCAAACGCGCCGTACAACAGGTTGATGACCCCCATCACCGCGAGGAACAAACCAAAGCCGTGCACCTGGTCCGGCAGCATGCCCGCGCCGAAGCGCAGCAGGATGTAGGCCCCTGTCTTCGTCAGCACGCCGCCGAGCAGCATGTTGGTCGGCGTGTCCGCCTGCTCGTTCGCGAGCGGCAGCCAGCTGTGCAGCGGCACCAGCGCCTCCTCGATGAACACGGCGATCACGATGGCCACAAACAGCCACCAGCGCACGGATGGCGGACAGACGGAAGCCGCCAGGTGCGGCATCTGTGCGGCGAGGCGCGCGATGTCGAACGTCGGTCCGCCCGGCATCGCCGGCTGCACCCCGCCCGGGGCGAACGCGCCCGCCGCCGCGTACAGGATGCCGGCGAGGGCGGCGAGCAGGAACACGCTCGACAGGCCGCGGTAGATGAGGAACTTGAACGCCGCCTCCCGCCGCCGCGCCCCGCCGAACAGGTACAGGAGGAAGAACGACGCGAACAACGCCAGCTCCACGGCGGCGAAGAAGGTGAACGCGTCACCCGCGGCGAACACCGCGTTGACCGCGGCCACAAGGAGTGACTGCCAGAAAAAGTACTCTTTGCAGCGGGGCTGCCCGCGCGGGACCATCACCGCCGCGAGGAGGCCGAGCAACGCGGCGAGCGTCACCAGCGGCAGCGACAAGCCGTCGAGCGTAAACGTCAGATCTATGGAAAGATTGCCCCCGAGCCACATCCCGGGCAGGGTGAACCAGTGCAGGGCGGTGTGGATGGGGTTGGCCGCCGCGCCGAACTGAATCCAGGCCGCCACCGCCAACGCCAAGGCCACCGCATCCCCCGCGAGCGCCACCGCGCGGTAGGCGCGCCAGGCACGGCGCGGCAGGGCGAGGACGACGACCGCGGCGATGAGCGGCGACACGGCCAGCCAGAACGGAAGTCCCATGTCAGAACACACCTCCTGCCCGGATCATCGCGATCGCGATGATCACCACGAGCGCGACGGCCGCCACGGTCCCGTACGCCTGCACCTGGCCGGTCTGCGTGTATTTGAGGCACAGCCCGGCGAGGTAGACGATGCGGCGGACGAGGTGGACCAAGCCGTCCACCACGTAGCGGTCGAAGCCGTCGACCACCGCGGCGATGAACTTGCCCGGCGCCACCACGACGGCGTAGTAGATCTCATCGAAGTAAAACTTGCGGTACGACAGGCGGTAGAGCGGGCCGATGTCCTCCGCTTTCCCCTCCGACGCGATGCGATCCACCGCCGCCGGCCGGGCGTACAGCGCAGCCGCCAGCGCGATGCCGGCGAGGCCGACGAGGACGCTTATCAGCATCACCGTCACGTCGGCGCGCTCGGGCGCCATGTACCCTCCCAAGCCTGTTTGGTACAGCGAGAGGTCCGGCGTGAGGAATTTGCCGAGCCCATACCCGTTCAGCGGGCTGTTGAAGAAGCCCGCGATGGTCGCCAGGATGCCGAGGATGACGAGCGGCACCGTCATCACCCAGCCGCCCTCGTGCGCGCGGGCGTGCTTCTCCGCGTCGCGGGCCGGGCCGGCGAACGCGAGGAAGAACGCCCGGAAGATGTAATACGCGGTGCAGAACGCCGTGACGAGGCCGATGGCATACAGCGCGGGATGGCCATGGCGAAGCGCGCCGGCGAGGATGTCGTCCTTCGACCAGAAGCCGGCGAACGGAAAGATGCCGGAGAGCGACAGGGCGCCGGCGAGGAACGTCCAGAACGTGACGGGCATCTTCCGGCGCAACCCGCCCATTTCGAACAAGTCCTGGGTGCCCAAGGCGTGAATGAGCGAACCGGCGGCGAGGAACAAGAGCGCCTTGAAGAACGCGTGCGTGAACAGGTGAAACACGCCCGCGGCGTACGCGCCGACACCCAGGCCGAGCATCATGTATCCGAGCTGCGAGATGGTCGAATAGGCGATGACCCGCTTGATGTCCCGCTGGGTGAGGGCGATGAGCGCGGCAAGCAGCGCCGTGAAGCCGCCAATCCAGGCGACCGTCGTGAGCGCCGCCTGGCTCGCGGCGAACAGCGGATACATGCGCGCGACCAGGTAGACACCCGCCGCCACCATGGTGGCCGCATGGATGAGGGCGGAGACGGGCGTCGGGCCCTCCATGGCGTCGGGCAACCAGACGTGCAGCGGGAATTGCGCCGACTTGCCCACCGCGCCGACGAAGACCAGGATGGCGGTGAGGACGAGCAACCCGTCGTTCGAGATCCACCCGAGATGGAGCTGGTGGTTCGCCGCGGCTTGCAACACCGTCGTCACGTCGAACGATCCGCTCGCGAGGAACAGCATAATGATGCCGGCAAACAATCCCGCGTCGCCGATGCGGGTGACGATGAACGACTTTTTCGCGGCCAGCGCGGCTTCCGGCTTGAAGAACCAGAACCCGACCAACAGGTACGAGCACAAACCGACCATTTCCCAGAATATGTACAGCTGCAACAGGTTCGGCGCGATGACGAGGGCGAGCATCGAAAAGACGAACAAGTTCAGGTACTGGTAGAACACCGCGAACCGCTCGTCCCCGTGCATGTAGCCTTTCGAAAACAGGAGCACGAGCGTGCTGACCGCGCTCACGACGACGAGCATCAGGGCGTTGAGCCGCGTCACCTGGATGCCCGCCTCCAGCGTGTACGATCCGACGTGCAACCACGGGAACGTGTACGTCGCCGGCTGCCCCGCGTCACGGAAGACGCCGAGGCTCAGCAAAAACGAGATGAACGTGAGCGCCGTCGACACCCCGGCCACCAGCCACTCCGGTGCGCGCCGGCCGAGGACGAGCAGGAACACGTACGCCACCAGCGGCAGCAGAGGTACGAGCCACGCGTGCGCCGCCATAACATCACCCCTTTCACCACTTGTGCTGGTCCATGTCCTCCACATGCGTCGACCGGCGCGTGCGGAAGGCGGCGAGCAAGAGCGCGAGCCCGACCGCGATTTCGGCCGCCGCCACCGTGATGGTGAACAAGGCGAACACCTGGCCGTGCAAACCCGGGCTCGCCCCGAGGCGGGAGAACGTGACCAGGTTGATGTTCGCCGCGTTGAGCATCAGCTCGATGGACACCAGCACGATGATGAGATTCCGCCGCGTCAGCGCCCCGTACAGGCCGATGCAGAACAGGATGGCCGCGAGCGCCAACAGCGACGTCGCCGGGACCTGGATGGCGCCTGCACCTCCCATGTCACTCCCCCTCCTTCGGCGGCCGGGCGAGGATGACCGCGCCCACCAACGCCACGATGAGCAAAAGCGACACCAACTCGAACGGGATGGTATACGTCTTGAACAGCATCAAGCCGATGGCGACGGCGTTCGGGTGGCCCTGGTTGATGTCCGTGGCGGCATCCCCCTGCGGCCATTGCACCGACCGGATGACGAACCACAGCACCGCCGCCAGCGCGAGGCAGCCCAACGCCGAGAACACGCGCCGCACGGTCCACCTCGCCTCCGGTTCCACCGCCTCGTGGTTCGTCAGCATGATGGCGAACATCAAGAGGATGGTGATGGCTCCGGCGTAGATGAGCACCTGCGAGATGCCGACAAACTCCGCGCCGAGCAGGATGTACAGCGCCGCGCAACCGATAAACACCCCGCCGATGGCCAGCGCCATGTAGATGACCTTCTGGAAGCTGAGCAGCATCACGGCGCAGGCGAGGATGGCGAGCGAGATGAGGAAGAACGCAATCATTTCCGGTGTCCACAGGATCTGCATCACGCCTCACCCGCCTGTTCGCCGCCCGCCGGCCGCGTCACCCGGTCAGGGTGCGCCCGCTCGTAGCGCAGTTGGTTTTCATACAGCCAGTGCATGTCGAGGTACATGCTGTCCCGGGTGTAGTCGGCCAGCTCGAACGTGTCGGACATCAGGATGGCCTCCGTCGGGCAGACCTCGGTGCACAGGTCGCAGAGGATGCAGATGTCGAAGTTGATGTCGAACGTGTCAATCCGCATCTTCCGGTTCTCGTCCCGGGTCCCGGAGAGGGAGATGCAACTGGTCGGACAGATGCGCGCGCACTGGTGGCAGACGATGCACAACTCCGGGATGAACCGGTGCACGCCGCGAAACCGCTCCGGCCACTCCGGCCGCACGTCCGGGTACTGCAGCGTCACCTTTTTGCGCGGCAATTGGCTCAGCGTCACGCCCAGGCCTTTCAGGAAGCCGAACATGGTATCCCCCCAGGCAGGTTCAGATGAATGCCTTCACGACGGCCGTCAACACGATGTTCAACAAGGCGAGCGGCAACAGCACCTTCCAGCTGAACGTCATCAACTGATCCACCCGCAGGCGGGGCATCGTGGCGCGCAGCCAGAACTGGAAGAAGATGAACGCGGTCACCTTGATGGCGAACCACAGCCACCCGGGCAGCCACGGCCCGCTCCAGCCGCCGAGGTACAGCGTCGCGAGGAGCGCCCCCATCGCGAACACGTAGACGTACTCGGTCAACATGAAGAACGCGAAGCGGAAGCCGCTGTACTCGGTGTGGTACCCGGCCACCAGCTCCGACTCGGCCTCCGGCAGGTCGAACGGCGTGCGGTTGATCTCGGCCGTCGCCGCAATCAAGAACACGCAGAAGCCGAGGAATTGCGGCACGATGTACCACCAACCGTGCGCCTGCGCCGTCACGATGTCGTTCAGGTTGAGGGTGCCCGCCAAGAGCACCACGCCGACGATGGACATCCCGAGCGGGATTTCGTAGCTGAGCATCTGCGCCGCGCTGCGCATGCCGCCGATGAGGGCGTACTTGTTGTTCGACGCCCAGCCGCCCAGCATCACGCCGTGAATCGTGATGGCGGAGAGGGCGATGTAATAGAGCGCCCCCACGCCGAGGCCGGCGGTGAAGACGTGCTGCATCGAGAACGGGATCACGGCGAGCACCATGAACGACGGCACGAAGGCGATGACCGGCGCGAGGAGAAACATGGCCCGGTCGGCGCCGGCCGGGATGACATCTTCCTTCACCAACAATTTGATGATGTCCGCCACCGTCTGCAACAGGCCGAACGGCCCGACGCGGTTGGGCCCGATGCGCCCCTGCATCCAGCCGATGACCTTCCGCTCGGCGAGGATGGTGTACGTCACCACACCGAGCGCGATGAGCAACACGATGACGCCGCCGATGACCATCGCCAGCAGGTGGAGTCCGGTGAGCGGCCCGGTTTGCCAGTTCCACATCACGCGTCCACCTCCCCGAGCACGATGTCGACGGCGCCGAGGATGGCGATGAGATTCGCAATCGGCTGACCTTTGAGCAACCGGGGCAGGATTTGCAGGTTGACGAACGACGGTTTGCGGATCTTCATCCGGTACGGCTTGTCCTTGCCGTCGCTCACGATGTAAAACCCGAGCTCGCCGCGCGCCCCCTCGATGGCGCTGTAGTACTCGCCCGCCGGGACGCGGATGACCTTCGGCACCTTGCCGAGCACCGGCCCGCTCGCCGGGATCTGCTGCAGCGCCTGCTCGACGATGCGCAACGACTGCTCCATCTCCAACAGGTGCAGGTAATAGCGGTCAAAGCAGTCGCCGTTCTTGCCGACCGGGATGTCGAAGTCGAACCGGTCGTAGATGCTGTACGGCTTCTTCCGCCGCAGGTCCCACTCGTACCCGGTGCAGCGCAGGTTGATGCCGGACAGGCCGTACGCCAGCGCCGTCTCCGTGTCGTAGACGCCGACCCCGCGCACCCGGTGCAGAAAGATCTCGTTGTTCGTGATCAGCTCGTCGTACATCTTGATGCGTTCGCGCATGAACGGGACGAACGCCGCCACTTCCTCCAGCCATCCGGGCGGGGCGTCCCACTTCACGCCGCCGATCCGCATGTAGTTGTACGTCAGGCGCGCACCGCAGATCTTGTTGAACATCTGGACGATGCGCTCCCGCTCCTGGAACACGTACAAGAACGGGCTCATCGCGCCGAGATCGAGGAGGTACGTCCCGATGAACAGCAGGTGGGACGCGATGCGGTTGAGCTCCATCACGATGACGCGCAGGTATTCCGCCCGCTCCGGGATTTCCAGCCCGAGCGCCTCTTCCACCGTGTGGCAGAAGGCGTAGTTGTTCAGCATCGCGGCCAGGTAGTCAAGCCGGTCGGTGTAGGGGATGATCTGCGTGTACTGCAGGTCCTCCGCCAGCTTTTCGGTGCCGCGGTGGAGGTAGCCGATGACCGGATCGCAGTCGAGGATGGTCTCGCCGCTGAGTTTGACGAGCAGCCGCAGCACGCCGTGCGTGCTCGGGTGCTGCGGGCCGACGTTGAGCAGCATCTCCTCTTCGCGGACGGTCGCCTCCATGGCCGGGGTCAGTCGGACGCCGGTCTGCTCCATCACGTCGATCCCTCGCCCCATTCGCTGTAGTCTTTGCGCAGCGGGTGCCCGGCGAACCCTTCCCACAGCATGATCCGCCGCAGGTCCGGATGGCCGGTGAAGCGGACGCCGAGCAGGTCGTAGATCTCCCGCTCCTCCCAGTTGACCCCCGGGTGGCAGGGGACGAGCGACGGCACCTCGGCGTCCTGGCGGTCCGTGCGCGTCTTCAAGCAGACGAAATGCCCCTGGGACGTGGATTGCACGTAGAGGGCAATCTCGATGTATTCAGGATAATCCGTGCCCGCCATGCACTCCACGTAGTTGAGGCGCCAATCCGGGTGGTCTTTGAGCAGGCTGACGGCCGCCAGCCAGTCCTGTTTGCGCACGCGCACCATCGGCGTCCGGTGCGCGGCACCCGTTTCTTCCACCGCCGCTTCCCCCAACGCCTGGGCAATCACCGCGCCGATCCGGGCTGCCGTCTCCTTGGCGGCTTCGACGCGCGGGTCGGGCGGCGCAGCAGGCTTGCGTGCCGCGGGGCGTTCGCCCGCAGGGCGCTCACCGGCGGGACGATGTCCTTCCGGATGAACACTGGCAGGGCGCGCTTCCGCTGCGACCCGGGCGGACGGCGCGTCGGCAGACTGGCCCTGCACTTGGTCGTTCGTCTCGCTCACCGTGCGCTCACCTTCCTTCCGCGCGCCTCCTGGCGGATCTTTTCCTGCAACAGGTTCAACCCGTAGATGAGGGCGGGCGGTGATGGCGGACAGCCCGGGATGTAGACGTCGACCGGGACAATCTGGTCCACCCCTTTGACCACCGAGTAGCTCCGCACGTACGGACCGCCAGCCGTCGCGCAGACACCCATGGCGACGACCCATTTCGGGTCCGCCATCTGGTCGTAGAGGCGGCGCAGGAGCGGCGCCATCTTCTTCGTCACCGTCCCGGCCACAATCATCACATCCGCCTGCCGGGGCGAGGCGCGAAAGATGATGCCGAAGCGGTCCAGGTCATAGTGGGACGCGCCTGTGCCCATCATCTCAATGGCGCAGCAGGCGAGCCCGAACGTCAACGGCCAAAGGCTGTTGCTGCGCGCCCAGGCCTTCAACTGCTCGAGCGGTGCGAGCACGAGGCCCGCCCGGCGTAGTTCGGCGTTTTCCTCAGGGGTGAGGCCCTCGTACTCGATGACGGGCAACTGCTGCGCACGGGTCAGGTCCATTCCAGCACCTTCTTTCGCCAGGCGTACACCAGACCGATGGCCAGCATGAAGATGAACAACAGCATTTCCACGAGGGCGAACCGTCCCATCTGATGGTAGCTGGCCGCCCACGGATAGAGGAACAGGGTTTCCACGTCGAAGATGACGAAGAGAAGAGCGAAGAGATAATAGCGGGCGTTGTAGCGGACGTGCGCGTCGCCGATGGGCTCGACACCGCTTTCATAGGTGGTGAGCTTCCCTGCCGTGGGCCGGTTGGGCCGAAGCAACGGGCCGAGCACCCAGAGCGCCGCCAGAGGCAGGAGGACGCCCAGAAGCATAAAGATGACGACGTACACGTACCCGTTCCAATACCGGAACATGGGGCTACCTCCAAGTCGTCGGATATGTTGCGGCCTTTCGTCATTATAACAAAGCCGTTTTTCTATGTAAAACACCGCCATCCGCGCCGGCAGGAAGCCTTTTCACCCGGCGCACGCCCGCTTGAAGCGGAAAAAGCGCCAGGGTGAAACACCCCGGCGCCCCGACCGGTCGCTTCGTCACGACGCTGCACCTTTGCCACGACGCTGCATCGTCAAGATTCTTCGCCGCCGTCATCCACGTACTTGCGCAGCACGCTGCCGTGTTCTTTCGCCAAGGCCGCCGCCCGCAACCGGTTCTCCGCCCGCTGCAGCGCCGCCTCCGCGCGCGCCACGTCGACATCCTCGCCGCGCTGGCTGAGCCGCGCTTCGGCCCGCTCCTTCGCCCGCTGCGCGCGCTCGACGTCAATCTGCCACGACAGCTCGGCGGCGTCCGCCAGGATGGTGATGCGCGTCGGCAGCACCTCGAGGAAACCGCCCGTCACGTGAATGTAGTCTTCGCCTTCGGCCACCTTCACCTTGACCAACCCCGGCTTGACGGTCGTGACCAGCGGCGCATGCCGCGGCAGGATGCCGAGATCGCCGTCGCCGCCGCGCAGCGACACCATCTGGACGTCGCCGGAGAACACGACCCGGTCCGGCGTGATGACCTGCAAGGGTACGGTACTCAACCGCGACCGCCCCCTTTCCTTCGTCTTGGTGTATTCCTCGCGTCATCAGACCTTGATGCCGTCGCGCTCCGCCGCCTCGAGCACGTCCTCGATGGGGCCGCAGTAACGGAAGTACGTCTCCGGGATGTGGTCCACTTTGCCCTCCAGAATCTGCTTGAAGCTGCGGACCGTGTCCTTGATAGGGACGTACTTGCCCGGACGGCCGGTGAACTGCTCCGCGACGAAGTTCGGCTGCGAGAGGAAGTTCTGGATCTTGCGTGCCCGCTGCACCGTCAGCTTGTCCTCGTCGCTCAGTTCGTCCATGCCGAGGATGGCGATGATGTCCTGCAGCTCGCGGTACCGCTGCAGCACCGCCTGCACGCCGCGCGCGACCTGGTAATGCTCCTCGCCGACAATCTCCGGCGTCAGCGCCCGCGACGTGGACGCCAGCGGATCGACGGCAGGATACAACCCCATCTCCGCGATGCGGCGATCCAGGTTGGTCGTCGCATCCAGGTGCGCGAACGTGTTGGCCGGAGCCGGGTCCGTATAGTCGTCCGCCGGCACGTAGATGGCCTGGATGGAGGTGATGGACCCGCGCACCGTCGACGCGATCCGCTCCTGCAACTGGCCCATCTCCGTCGCCAGGGTCGGCTGGTAACCGACGGCGGACGGCATGCGCCCGAGGAGCGCCGAGACCTCGGAACCGGCCTGGGTGAAGCGGAAGATGTTGTCGATGAACAAGAGCACGTCGCGCTGCTCGACGTCGCGGAAGTACTCCGCCAGCGTGAGTCCGGTGAGCGCCACGCGCAGACGCGCTCCCGGCGGCTCGTTCATCTGGCCGAACACCATCGTCGTCTTGTCGATGACGCCCGACTGGCGCATCTCGTGATACAGGTCGTTCCCTTCGCGGGTGCGCTCGCCGACGCCGGCGAACACCGAGTACCCGCCGTGCTCCTTCGCGATGTTGTGGATGAGCTCCTGGATGAGCACCGTCTTGCCGACGCCCGCGCCTCCGAACAGGCCGACCTTGCCGCCCTTGATGTACGGGGCCAACAGGTCGATGACCTTGATGCCCGTCTCGAACACTTCCATCTTGGTTGTCAGTTCGCTGAACGACGGCGCCGGACGATGGATGGACCAGCGCTCCTTCGTCACCACCGGCCCGGCCTCATCGATGGGCTCACCGAGGACATTGAAGATGCGGCCCAGGGTCTCCGGTCCGACCGGCACGCTGATGGGTCCGCCGGTATCCACGACCTCCATGCCGCGCACCAAGCCGTCGGTGGACGACATGGCGACCGTGCGGACCACGTTGTCCCCCAGGTGCAGCGCCACCTCCAAGGTCAGGTGGACCGGCACTTCGCCGTCGTGATCGATCCGCAGCGCGTTGTTGATGGCGGGCAGCTGGCCATCCGGGAAGCGGACGTCGACGACCGGCCCCATGACCGACACTACATATCCCTTGTTCACGTACGCTGAATCCTCCTTCACTTAAGCGCCTCGGCGCCGCTGACCACCTCGACGATCTGCGTCGTGATGGCCGCTTGACGCGCCCGGTTGAGCGAGAGGGTGAGCGATTCAATCATCTCTTCCGCGGCGTCGGTCGCGTTGCCCATCGCCGTCATGCGCGCCCCGTGCTCGGACGCCTTGGCGTCCAGCACCGCCTGGTAGACCAGGGTCTCGGCGTAGCGCGGCAGGAGCGACTTGAGCACCGTCTCCGCATCGGGCTCAAACAGAAACTGGGTACGCGACCGCGTCTCGCCGGATACGTCGGAAAGCGGCAGGACCTTTTTCACCACGGGCCGCTGCGTCACCGCGTTGACAAACTCGTTGTAGATCAGGTACAGTTCGTCGAACTGTTCCTCCGCGTACCCGCGCACGATGGCCTCCGCCAGCGGCCGCACCGACGCATAGGTGGGCGAGTCGGGCAGGCCGGTGATCTCGCCGGCCAGCGGGTAGCCGTGGCGCTGGAAGAAGTCGCGGCCGCGCCGGCCCGCCGCAAAGATGGTATAGGTGCTCTTGTCCTTGTGGCGGAACTCCTGCAGTGCCGTGCGGATGACCTGGGCGTTGTACGCGCCCGCCAGGCCGCGATCCGCCGTGATGACCAAGTAGCCGGTGCGGCGCACGGGCCGCTGCGCCAGCAAGGGATGCTTCACCCAGTGGGCCGAGCCGGCGATGTGGGCGAGCATCTCCTGCATGCGGGCGAGGTAGGGTTTGGAGTGCTGCACCGCTTCCTGCACCCGGCGCAGCTTGGCCGCCGCCACCATCTCCATCGCCTTGGTGATCTGGGCGGTGTTGCGCACGCTCTTGATGCGGCGCCGGATATCGCGTGCGTTTTGCGGCATGTGTTCTCACCACCTTGTGCGCGCGGACGCGCGCCTTGTGCGCGGCGCGCCGTGCGCCGCGCGTGTTCCGTGCGCTCGGCGCGTCCTCACGCCACGAACGTCGACTTGAACTTCTGAATGGCCTCTTTCAGCAATCCGACCGTTTCGTCGGTCAGGTCTTTCGTCGTCACGATGCTCTCGTAGATCTGCGGGTAGTTGGACGCGACGTACGCCAGCCACTCCTGCTCGAACTTCTGCACCGCCGACAGCGGCAGGTCGTCGAGGTAGCCGTTGACCGCCGCCCAGATGGAGACCACCTGACGCTCGACCGGCATCGGCTGGTACTGCGGCTGCTTGAGGATCTCGACCGTGCGCTCGCCGCGGATGATGCGCGCCTGCGTCGCCTTGTCGAGGTCCGAACCGAACTGGGCGAACGCCTGCAGCTCGCGGTATTGCGCGAGATCGAGGCGGAGCGTGCCGGCGACCTTCTTCATCGCCTTGATCTGCGCGTTGCCGCCGACGCGGGAGACGGAGATGCCGACGTTCACCGCCGGCCGGACACCCGAGTAGAACAGGTCCGACTCCAGGAAGATCTGGCCATCGGTGATGGAGATGACGTTCGTCGGGATGTAGGCCGACACGTCGCCCGCCTGCGTCTCGATGAACGGCAAAGCCGTGAGCGATCCGCCGCCCCGCTCGTCGCTCAGCTTCGCCGCGCGCTCCAACAGGCGCGAGTGCAGGTAGAACACGTCGCCCGGGTACGCCTCGCGGCCCGGCGGGCGGCGCAAGAGCAGCGACATCTCGCGGTACGCGGCCGCTTGCTTCGACAGGTCGTCGTAGATGACGAGCGCGTGCTCGCCCTTGTACATGAAGTACTCGCCCATCGCGCAGCCGGCGTACGGCGCGAGGTACAGGAGCGGAGCGGGATCGGACGCGCTCGCGGAGACCACGATGGTGTAGTCCATCGCCCCGTAGCGGCGCAGGGTCTCCACCACCTGCGCGACCGTCGACTGCTTCTGGCCGATGGCCACGTAGATGCACTTCACGCCGTTGCCCTTCTGGTTGATGATGGTGTCGATGGCGATGGCCGTCTTTCCCGTCTGGCGATCGCCGATGATGAGCTCGCGCTGCCCGCGCCCGATGGGGATCATCGAGTCGATGGCCTTGATGCCCGTCTGCATCGGCTCGTGCACCGACTTGCGGTCGATCACGCCCGGCGCCGGCGACTCGATGGGCCGGAACGTGGTGGCCTCGATGGGCCCACGGTTGTCCAGCGGCTGACCCAGCGGATTCACGACGCGCCCGAGCAGGGCCTCGCCGACCGGAACCTGGGCGATGCGGCCGGTCCGCTTGACGACATCCCCTTCCTGGATGCCGGTCACCGAACCGAGGACGATGATGCCGACGTTGTCCTCCTCCAGGTTGAAGGCGATGCCCATCACGCCGTTCGGGAACTCCACGAGCTCGCTGGCCATCACGTTATCGAGGCCGTGGACCCGGGCGATGCCGTCGCCGACCTGCAGGACGATGCCCGTATCATAGACGTTGACCTCGGGCTGGAACTGCTCAATCTGCTGCCGAATCAGCGTGCTGATTTCATCCGGACGAATGCTCAAGCGTTTCCCCTCGCTTTCCGGGATTGCCCGCTGCGCCCGCGCGGCGGGCGCGCCGCACCTCGCAACCTGCGCGTCCGCTGTGCGCGGCATCCGCACACCGCCGCGGGTCAATCCAGTCGCTTTGCGCGCATGGCGCCCGCGCGAGCCGGCCCCGGCTCAGCGGGCGTGCCAGGTGGTATGCAACAACTGCTGTTCGAACTGCGCCAGCGCGTTCTGCACCGACGCTTCGATGACGCGGTGCTTGAGCGTGATGCGGCAACCGGCGATGAGCGCCGGATTGACTTCCACGGCCATGGTGACCTGGCGCCCGAGCACGGCCCCGAGACGCTCGGCAAGCGCCTGGCGCTCCTCGTCCGTGAGGGGCCGTGCGGTCTCGACGCGCACCGTCACCCTGCCCCTCGCCTCTTCAAACATCTCATGGAACCTGCCGTAGACCGCGGCGATGTACTGGCTGCGCCCCCGCGCCAACAGCATCTGCAGGAACCGTTGAACGAACGGATGCAGGCCGTCGCCGAACACCTTGGTCAGGGCAGCCAGCTTGGCCTGCGGGTCTATCAACGGATGCTCCACGAAGCGCTTCAACTCCGGGTTGGCCGCCAGGGTCTCCGCCAGCAGGCGCAGGCTCGCATCGACCGCTTCGGTCACGCCCTGGCGCTCCGCCGCTTCGTACAAACCGCGCGTGTACCGGTTGGTGATGGTCCCGCTCAGCATACGAGCTCTCCCAGCTTCTTCTCAGCTTCCGCCAGCAGCTTTTCGTGCACCGCGTCGGTGACGTTCTGCTGCAACAGTTTGGCGGTCAGCCGGACGGTGATATCCGCCACTTCGCGCAGGGCGGCGTTGAGGGCTTCCTCCCGTTCGCGCGCAATCATCTGCCGGTTCTCCTCCAGCAGGCGCTGCGCCTCCGCCTGCGCGGCCTGCAGGATCTCGCGCGCCTGCTCGTCCGCCCGCGCCCGGGCGGCCTCGACGATGTTGCGCGCCTCCTGGCGCGCCTCCTCCAGCAGCCGGCGCTGCTCCGCCAACAGGGCTTCCGCCTGCGCCCGCCCCTCTTCCGCTTCGGAGATCTGGCGTTCGATGTACTGGCGCCGTTGCTCCAGCATGTCCGCCAACGGCTTGAACCCGTAGCGGCGGATGATGAGGAACATGATGAGAAACGCCACGATGGAGACGATAAACGTCCCGGTCTCAAACAATCACGCCACCCCCTCGCATTCCCGGCGCTGCGGCGAAGCGCCTTCCCGCAGGCAGGCCGCCTGACCGGCGATGCGGCCGGCCGGGGCGGGCACACCGGCCGGGAGGCGCCATGCTTCGCCGCGTGGTTGCCGGCTCATCACAGCGCACCGACCGTGAACAGCATGATGATGCCGAACGCGAGCGCGATGACGGGGAACGCTTCGACCAGCGCGACGCCGAGCAGGGCGCTGGCGAAAATCGAACCGCGCGCCTCCGGCTGGCGGGCGACGCCTTCGACGTACTTGCTCATCACCAGGCCGTCGCCGACACCGGAACCCACGGCGGCGAGGCCGAGCAACAGGGCGACTGCGATGTCATACAATGCAGTGGTCATGGACAGGGATCCTCCTTACCCGTGTTGGGATTTCTGTATCCATGGAAACGCCTGCGCGCCCGGGGGCGGCACAGACACCAGGACGCGACGTCAATGCGCGCCATGCCCGTCGAACGACTTGTTGCCGATGTACAGGCACATCAGGATGGTGAACACGTACGCTTGAATCGTGCTGACGAACGCGCTGTAGAACAGCCACACCAACAACAGCGGCAGGCCGATGGGGATCCATCCGAAGACGAGCGGAATGCCGAGGATGATGCCCATCAGCGCCTCGCCCGCGAAGATGTTGCCGTACAAGCGCATGCCGTGCGTCAGCGGGTTGGTGATCTCCTCGATGATGGCCAGCGGCGACGGCGAGATGAAATGCTTGAAATACTGTTTCGGATGCCGTAACCCGCGCGCGTGGCTGATGACCCAAACCATGATGGCGAGGCCGAGCGTCATGCTCATGTTCGCCGTCGGGCTGTCGAACAGCGGCACCTCACCGTGCGCCTGGCGCAGCCGCTCGGCGGTCAGGCCCAACCACGGAATGGGGTGGTCCAAGTGGATGGCGATGGTCGCGATAAGGCCCAACCAGTTGGCGACGAACAGATAGATGAGCATCGTGAACGCCAGCGGCAGGATCCAGCGCACCGCCTGCTCGTTCGGCATCGTGTCGCGCGCCATGTTCGCCGCGAAGTCCGCAATCCACTCCAACAGGTTCTGCAGTCCGCGCGGGTGGCGCATGTCGAGGCGGCGCAGGCCCAAGCGCAGGAACACGATGACGATGATGCCCGTGAGGATCATCATCCCGATGCAGGTCAGATTGATGGGAAACGTCCCTGGAAAGAGGATGGGGAATGCCGGCACTGTCTCACCTACTTTTCCTCCGGTATGCTTCCGCGGTTTCTGGCGATCCCGTACATCCCGGCGAAGACGAGGACGAAGCCGAGCAGGTACCCGGCCAACGCGGCGTACGGATTGACACCCTTCCATTTCAAGGCGACCACCAGGACGGCCACGAGCACGACGAGCCGGGTGAACAAACCCAACATCCCCGACGCGAACAAAGCCGTCCCCTGCATTCCGTCATCCAGGTGACCCTGCCGGATGAGGCTGTAGACGACGTACGCGCCGCCCGCCTCGCCGAGCAAAAGGCCGCTCGTCACGGCATGCCACGGGCGCGCCACAAACCACACGAGGAGCGTCAAGGCGAAGACCACCGCGCCCGCCAACCAGATGGCACGAATGCGCTTCTTGAGCCGTTCCAGTTCTGTCATGGCTTGTCTCCCAACCATTGCTTGACGAGAAACGCGAGCCCGGAAGCGCCGACCACGACCCCCGCCAACGTCCCGGCCGCGGTCAGCCAAACCGCGTGCCAGCGCAGGGCGAGCAGGTGGCCAAGATAGCCGAACACGACGGTACAGGCGCCGAGCTGCAACGTGGCCCCCGAAAACACTGCAAACGTTTTCCACGGACTGAGCTTCTGAAGGGGCTTGCTCTGCCGATCTCGTTCGTGCTGCGCGAACTTGTCCACCACCCCTCCCCACAGCATGGGCCGACTCACATGACGGGGAGATGATATACGGGCAACCTTACTTTGCCCGCAATGGGGGAATGCATCCATTCCGCCCGGCGGCTACCCGGGGGTACGTCTGAGGCGCTCCCATCGGCGGGACCAGCGCGCGGACCTGCGCCGCCTCCTCAGGGTTTCCTGCCAGAACCCTTTCTGATAGTACACTACGGCAAAAAAGCTTGTCAACGCACGAGAACTTCATCTAGCACCGCCTTGCTCTTGTTCTCACCGCTTGTTCACATAGACGAACGGTTGCGGACGCTCGCCGCGCCCAAAGTGATGGAGGATGGCCTGGACAATCCGCTCCGCGGCCCGGCCGTCCCCGTACGGGTTGCGCCGGCCGGCCATATCGCGGTAGGCCGCCTCGTCGGTCAACAGCCGCGCCGCCTCACGGTAAATGTTCTCCGCGTCCGTGCCCACCAAGCGCAGCGTCCCGGCCGCGACGCCCTCCGGCCGCTCCGTCGTGTCCCGCAACACCAACGCCGGGACGCCGAGCGACGGCGCCTCCTCCTGGATCCCGCCCGAGTCGGTGAGGATGAGCGTGGCGCGCGCCATGAAGTTGTGGTTGTCGATGAGGCCGAGCGGATCGATAAGCCGGATGCGCGGATGTCCGCCCAGCCGTGCGTACACCGTTTCGCGCACGTTCGGGTTCGGGTGCACAGGATAGATAAGGTACAGATCCGGGAACGCGTCGACCAACCGCCGTGCCGCCGCGCAGATGTTGGCGAGCGGCGCCCCGAAGTTCTCGCGCCGGTGGGCCGTCATATAGACGATGCGCGATCCCGCCGGCACCTCGTCCAGCACCGGATGGCGGTAATCGGGCATGACGGTGGTTTTCATGGCGTCGATGGCCGTGTTGCCGGTGATGAACACCCGCTCCATCGGTTTGCCCTCGCGCCAGAGGTTCTCGGCGGCCCACAGCGTCGGGGCGAAGTAGAGGTCCGAGAGCACGTCCGCCAACTGGCGGTTCATCTCTTCCGGGAACGGGCTGTCCTTGCGATAAGTGCGCAGACCCGCTTCGACGTGGCCAATCTGCACCCGTTGGTAGAACGCCGCCAGCGCCGCGGCGAACGTGGTGGTAGTATCGCCGTGCACCAGGACGATGTCCGGCCGCCGGCGCGCGATGACCTCCTCCAGTCCCGCCAGCGCGCGGCGGGTGACATCCCCGAGCGTCTGCCCCGGTTCCATGATGTCGAGATCGTCGTCCGGCCGGACGCCGAAGATGGCGAGGACCTGGTCCAGCATCTCGCGGTGCTGCGCCGTCACGCACACCAGCGACTCCACCTGCGGACAGCCTGCCAACGCTTGCACGAGCGGCGCCATCTTCACCGCCTCCGGCCGGGTCCCGAACACCGTCATCACGCGAATGCGCGCCTCTCCCACGCGTATCCCCCCGCATCACTTGGTGCCAAACAGCCGGTCGCCCGCATCGCCGAGCCCCGGCACGATGTAGCCGTGATCGTTCAGACAATCGTCGATCGCCGCGGTGTAGATGTCCACGTCCGGGTGCGTCTCCTGCACGCGGCGGATGCCCTCCGGCGCCGCCACCAGGCACATCAGCTTGATGGAACTCGCGCCCCGTTCCTTCACCGCCGTGATGGCCGCCGACGCCGAACCGCCCGTGGCGAGCATCGGATCGATCACGATGACGTCCCGCAGGTCCATGTGCGGCGGGAGTTTGCAGTAGTACTCCACCGGCTGGAGCGTCTCGGGATCCCGGTACAACCCCACATGTCCGACCTTGGCGTTGGGGATGAGGTGAAGGATGCCGCCCACCATCCCAAGCCCCGCCCGCAACACCGGCACCAAGGCCAACGTCTTGCCGTCGATGACCCGGCAGCGCGCCGTACCGAGCGGCGTCTCCACCGTCGTCTCGACGAGCGGTAAATCGCGCGTGATCTCGTAGGCCATCAGCATGGCCACTTCTTCGACCAGCTCGCGGAACTCCTTGGTGCTGGTGTCCTTGCTCCGGATGAACGTCAGTTTATGTTGAATCAGCGGGTGGTCCAGGACGTACGCTCGACCCAAACAGCGACACTCCTTTGGCGCATCTTCCCTGCCATTATAGCAGATGCGCCGCCCCGGGCCGGAAAATCCGCCCCAAAAGCGGGCACACTGAAGAGAGACACGTAGGAGATGGGATGTGCGGACGATGATGCGATGGTGGAAGGCGCGGCTCGCGCGGTGGCTGGAACCGGAGCTGTTGCAGCCGTTCATGCTCGGGCTGTACGTGACGATGACGCTCGTGGAGTTCGTCCGCGGCGCCATCACCCTGTCGCTGTTGCCCACGTACGGGCGGACGGTGCTCGGCTTCGCCGTCGAGTGGACCGCGCTCGCCCTGTCCGTCCACTACCTGACCGACAATCTGTTGCGCTCCCCGGTCGGCTGGATGGTGGACCGATTCGGCCAGCGGCTGCCGGTGCTCCTCGGCATCGCCGTCTCCGCCGCCGCCGTCTTGGCCATGGCGCACGCCAGGACGGTGCCGTGGTTGGTGGCGGCCGCGGCCGTGTACGGAGCGGGGGCGACACCGATGTGGCCCGCGGTCATCTCCGGCATCGGCGCGGCCACCCCCCAGGCCAAGCGGGCTTCGTTCATGGGTTATCTCTATATCTTTTGGCTGCTGGGGATGGGGATGGGGCTGGTCGTCATCAACCTGTTCGCCGGGCGCAACACATACGGACTCGCGTTCTGGTTGCTCACCGGCGTGCTCGGGGTGGCGTTTGCCGTGGCGTGGCGGACGGTGCGCAGCGAGCGGCTTTCGGCCGGGGCGGCTTCCAGAGCGGGCGCGTCCGGCGAGGACAGTCCGGCCGCCGCGCCGCGGCGCATGCGCCTCAGCCGCCGTTACTGGCGCGACCTGTGGCGCAACGTGCGGGACGTGGCCTTCCTCTTCCCCGGCATGTTCGCGCAGACGTTTGCGGTGGCGGCGCTGGTGCCGGTGCTGTCGGTGTACTTCAAGGTCGTCCTGCGCATGAGCGGCGCGATGTACAGCCTGCTGCTCGTCATCGGCGGCGCCCTCACCGTCCTCTTGCTGGTGCCGGCCGGAAAGGTCATCGACCGCGTGGGTGCGCGGCGCGTGCTCATCCCCGGGCTGCTCGTCGCCGGCGGCGGCCTCGCGGTCTACCCGCTCCTGCCGACCCGCTGGTTCACCTACGCGGTGGTCGCGGTGCTCGGCGCGGCGTACGCCTTCATCTTGCCGGCATGGAACTCCGTTCTGGACCGGTCCATCGATCCCGACAAGAAGGCGACACTCTGGGGGGTGTTCATGACGGTCGAAGGGTTCGGTTCGGCGGCAGGCCCGTACCTGGGCGGGCTGTTGTGGGACGCGGTCAGCCCGCGGGCGCCGTTTCTGCTGAGCGGTGCGGTGATCATGTTGATGGGGCTGTTGTACATCCGGTTGCCCATCGAGGCGGCGAGCCGGCACCAAACCGCATGGCACGACACCGCCCGGCCGGAAGCCGTGCCGCTCGATGCTGCACAGCACGACGCGCTTCCGAACCGAGCCGCACCGCACGAGGCCCCGCGGTCCGCGGCGCCGGAACAGTCCGGCGCCGCACCGCCACCCGCCGCCGGACAAGCCGGCCACGTGTACCTTACGGCGCGTAGCGCAGGCCCGGATACAGTGGGAAGCGATCCGTCAGCGCCTGCACGCGCCGCCGGGCTTCGGCCGCGTCGGCCTCGGTGAACGACGCGCGCAGCACCAGGTCGAACACCTCGGCAATCTCGGCCATCGCCGCCTCGTCCATCCCGCGCGAGGTGACCGCCGGGGTGCCGACGCGGATGCCGCTCGTGACCATGGGGCTGGCCGGATCGAACGGGATGGCGTTTTTGTTCACCGTGATGCCGACCTCGTCGAGCCGCCGCTCCGCCTCCTTGCCGGTCAGACCCCGGTTGCGGACGTCGATGAGGATGAGGTGGTTGTCGGTGCCGCCCGACACGAGCGAAAAACCGCGTTCGCTGAGCGCCCGGGCCAGCGCTTGCGCGTTCTTGACGATCTGCTCGCAGTAAGCGCGGAACGAAGGCAAAAGCGCCTCGCCGAACGCCACCGCCTTCGCCGCGATGACGTGCATCAGCGGCCCGCCCTGCACGCCGGGGAAGACCGACTTGTCGATGGCCTTCGCGTACTCCGCCGTGGTGAGGATGAGCCCGCCGCGCGGCCCGCGCAGGGTCTTGTGGGTCGTCGACGTGACGAACTGGGCGTGCGGCACCGGCGACGGGTGCAGACCTGTCGCCACCAGGCCGGCGATGTGCGCCATGTCGACCATCAGGAGCGCCCCGACCTCGTCCGCAATCGCCCGCATGCGCGCGAAGTCGATGACGCGCGGATACGCGCTCGCCCCCGCCACGATGAGGCGCGGCCGCGTCTCTTTCGCAATCCGCAGCACCTCGTCGTAATCGATCCGGTGCGTCTGTGGGTCGACGCCGTAGGCGGCGAACTTGTACAACTGCCCGGAGAAGTTGACCGGGCTGCCGTGCGTCAGGTGGCCGCCGTGCGCCAGGTTCATGCCGAGCACCGTGTCGCCCGGCTGCAGCACCGCGAAGTACACGGCCATGTTCGCCTGCGCGCCCGAGTGAGGCTGCACGTTGGCGTGTTCGGCGCCGAACAGCCGCTTGACGCGCTCGCGGGCGAGCTCCTCCACGACGTCCACGTACTCGCAGCCGCCGTAATAGCGCCGGCCCGGGTACCCTTCCGCATACTTGTTGGTCAAGACGCTGCCCATCGCGGCCATCACGGCTTCGCTGACGAAGTTCTCCGACGCGATGAGTTCAATCTTGGCGCGCTGGCGCGAGAGCTCCTGCTCCATGGCGCGCGCGACGTCCGCATCCCATTCGAACAACCGTGTCACGGGCATCCTCCTTCGTTGGGTCCAACTGCGCGGGCCGCGCCTCCCGGCTGCTTGCCCGCACGTTCGCCAGCCGTCCGCGCACCCGCCGCGCCGGCACCATCCGCCGCACCGTCCGGCCGCGCGTCCTCCAAAGCCAGCGCGGCCGCCCAGCGGGCC
>NZ_BMOY01000034.1 GCF_014647315.1 Paenalicyclobacillus cellulosilyticus | reverse complement strand
GACTGGATTCTGGAGGGGATCATCTCGCAGAAGACGGACTGACGCCAGGTGTGCGCTATTTGACGCTCACGCCCCGCCCGGCATGACGACGCTTACACTGTAATTGCCGGGACTTTGGATCCCGCCGGTCATCTCGTTTGTGGATTCGGACGTGCGGTGTGCGGTCGCCCATCCCTCTTTAGAGGAGGTCACAAGGTAGATCCGAATCTTGCGTGCGATATTCGGATTGTAGTTCCACCACTCATCCTCGTCCCACAACTGGTCGAGCATCGGAACCAAGCCTGGGATGGCCTGGGCGAACTGCGGCTCATAATAAACTTGGAAATGCGAGGTCTCGACCATCGACATCGTGTGGCCGACTTCCGGGACGTTCACTTGCTGCACCTTGGATGGATCGAACGCCGCTGGCGGGTCGGTCACCGCCGACAGGTAGAAGATCAACTGCTTCGCGATGGCCATGGAGTTCCGCAGGGACTTCTGCTTGATGTTGGAGAACGTGTCGGTTGCCGCGTCCTCGGTCGACTCGCAGGTGCGGATGAACACGTTCGGAATCCCAGCGGCGTCCATCTGGGCGTTGTCGAAGTTGTAAAGTGCCGCCGTGTCTGCGTCGGCGTCGTGGACCTCCTGGTCGGGGTTGGGGTCGAGCTTCACGGCGAACTTGGCCGCTGCGTCGAGTTGAGTGTATTTGCTGTTGACGGCGAGGTATTTCTGGTCCTCAGTACCGCCTACATCATACAGGTTGATATCGGCCACGATTTGGCCGACGTTCCCCCGGTGCTGCAGGAACCACCGGATCCCCGCGCGGTCATAGCACTCGCTCCCGATGGCGGCGAACAGAATGTTGACGTCCGGCTGCGTCTTCAGGCTACGGTAGTACTCGGCCAGTCCGGCAAGGTCGCCCACGCCCGAGGAGTCCGCGCTCGCGCCGGGGAACACCGTTCCGTCGGGGAGCGCCCCGTAACCGTCGAGGTTGGCTTCGACCATCACCGTGCGAGATGGGTCTTTGCCTGGGATCATGCCGAGGACGTTGTACGAAATCTGGTCCGGGACCCGCGTGATCTGTACGGTCCCCTGGACCTTCGCGAATACGGTCTGCGGAGACGGTGAGGAAAGGTTGATCCCCACGCTTTTCGCGACCTCAGGCGAAATGTAGAACGCCAGCACGCCGCTGTTCTCGTACCGCAACGGACGCTCGAAGCTGCTGATGGGGTACATGGCTCCGGAGATGATGAGCACGCCGGACGCACCCTGACTTTTGGCGTACTCAGCGCGATCAATCACTCCAGTCGGCGATCCCGCCCCCGTCGTGTCGTCGGTGAATGCAACGATCTTACCCCGCACGTCCAATCCCGCGTAGTCAGAGGAGTAGCCGTTTCCCACATAGACAACCTCATCACCGGTCAGCGTGCCCGAGTCCGACATCCCGTGAACTTTGAAATCATGCAAGAATGTAAGATGCTTACCGTTTACTGTAAGGGTCGGCATCGCCGCGAACCAGGCCAGACCTGTCCGGTACGCCTGCAGGAAGGAGCCGGAATCCCCGACCGGGACCAGGCCGAGCTGCTGAAACACCTTGGCCACGTACTGCGCGGCGGCAGTGTAGTCTTGGGTTCCCGGTTGACGACCTTTGTACTTCGGATCGGAAATTTCCTTGACGACATCATACGCAAACCGATCGTCGGGGACGTAGTGACTGAGCGGCAACCAGGACGTTGCTGCGGGGTGATGCTGGGGCTGACTCGATTGTCGACGGACCTCACCCGTCTGTTGTTGAGTCTGCCTCTTCTGATGCTGTAACGTGCTGTACGTGACTGCGAAGGTTCTTGCGTTTACCTTCGCCCCTTTCAGCAAAATCGGTACCCAGCCTTCCGGAATGAGAATCCGGCCACCCAACTTGACCACCTTGCCGCTCGGCAACGGAAGATCCTTGCCGGCACAGGTGACCGTCCTACTTCCGACCGTCATGGAGTATCTGTTGCTCCCCAGGACCGCCGAGATGGAGATCCCATGCTGACTCAGTGAACCGCCAGTTGCCTTGGCGAGATCCTGCAGTGACACGTAGACGACACCGGTCTTCGGGTCCTTGTAAAATGAGAGCGGGAATTGCTGGCCGTTGACCGTCACCGTGGTGGATTGCGCTGTCTTTTTTGCCACAACTGTGTTGTAAAATTGCGTAAAATCCTTGGGCGTATGCTCTACCACCGCCTCCTGCGCGGCCGCTTGAGCAGGCCGGGCGACGACACAAGCCACCATGATGACGGCAGTGAATCGTACGATGGATTTTCTTCCAATCAACGCCTGGGCTCCTCCTTGAAAACAATCATATAAATCATACACAAAAAACTGTTTTGGCCGGGTCGCCGAGTATAACGTTTGCGGGAAATCTGCTGTATTTCTGCTGTTTTATCGAGGTCTACGTCCACCCACTGTAATCCCGATGATCCTCCGGATACCACTTCACCATGATGCTCGGAGCATATCCGTCCGAAGGATTGCGCGCAAGCAACGAATCAGCCAGCGGCACGTTCCAAATGCGGATCTGGGTGCGCGCTGGATCCGTGGTGTAGAACGTGACACCCCGGAGATCGGCGAGTGTGGCGGGGCGTGTACCAAAGACAGGGTCCGCCACTTCGGTCACGTGGATGACGGCCAAGCCGTTTTCCTGCGTCACGTAATACCGCAGACAGCGCTGCACCAAGTTATAGGTCAGCAGCCGGCTGGTGCGCGCGACGAGAATCCGACCGCTTCGGTACTCATGCGCCAACATCCGCAACGCGGAAATTCCGTTCTCCGGCAACGGCCGCACCTCGTTGTCCGCGCACAGGTGCTGGGCAAGGATGGCGTACTGATGGCGGCGCTCGATGCTGCGCAGGTTGGCCAGGCTCAACTGCTGGCTGAGGTGATCCACCGACCACACCCATTCCGAGCGGTGATGGCGCGTATAGCCAAGGATGGTATAGCGCCAAAAGCCCCATACCCGGCGCCCGTCGGGCAACCGAATGGGATACAGCATGGAGTCGTGTCCAAACACGTCGCTTTGTTGATCCGACCAGACAAAGCGAACGCCGTACGGAATGAGCAGGTCCGTGTGGTAATAGGGGGAGTTCGGATTGGCGCCCTGCTGATACCGAAAGAAACGTCGCACCCCGTACGAACCAAAGTTGTCCACGTTCGAAGGATTGCCGTGATCGGTCCATACGGTGACGAAGTCGTGGTGCGCGCGCAGGGTGGCCAGCGCCTGCGCCGCCAGGGTACGGCGGAACATGGTCTGCCGCGGATCCCGCATGCTGAAATCGCCGTACGTGTGCATGGTGTCCATCCAACCACAGTGGATGTAACGGTCGATGATGCGGCCGTCCAACACCTCGCCGCTCGTCCCGCGAAAGTACGACAGTTCGCCATGAATCGGCGTTCCGTCGTAGTCGATGGCTCCGGGCAGATTGGAGGCGTTGTACATGAAAAACGAATCCGCCACATCCAGGCCCAATCCGCGTCCCATGGGCGTCATCTTCGTCGTGTTGAGAAACTGGTGAATCAGGTTGAATTTGCGCAGCGTCTCGTGGTCTGCGTCCGAGGAAATGGCGAGCATCGCCTGGTAAGGATAGGGGAACTTCCGCAGGCCCAACACCTTGACCGGTACGGCCGGCGTGGCCGGTGCGGTCGGTGCCGCCGGTGCAGATCGCAGGGTACGTGCGGTGCTCGCCGCAGCACCGGCAGGTCCGCCCGGCGCTGAGTGGTGCGGCTGCGATGGGTGTTGGTCCGCAGCATTCGGCTGCCCCTGCGCGCATCCGGATACCATCCAAGCAAAGAAAAAGACCCCGGTGACGACACAAACCCGTGCTTGCCTGTTGAACAACCATGCTCCCTCCACCCGTGCCGTATACGGCATTAGTGTGGAGATTGCGGTTCATTTCATACCGGGCGAACCGCCGCGCGCGAAAATGTCAGCCTGAATCAATACGTCGTGTATCCGTTGTCCCGCAGCCCGCTTCCGGGTATTGCAAAGACACTTTACGTCCGATTGAATATTGCTCCATGATACTGCATATGATACTATCGGGGTAAGCAAGTGCTTGTGGTTCCATACCACAAACCCTATGTGAAACAGATCTATGTCGAGCGTGCCATGGAACTGCTTGAAGGAGGCGAAGGGCCATGAGTCAACAGAAAAACTTAGAATACTACATGAAGCTCCCTTACCGGATTGTTTTGTACCCCGCCCAAGAAGGAGGCTTCGTCGTCGAAATCCCGGAACTGCCTGGATGTTTGACCCAAGCGGACACCATTCAGGAAGCTTACGAAATGATAGAAGATGCCAAACGGGCGTGGATCGAAACTGCGTTGGAAGAAGGCATGGATATACCGGAGCCTCAACAAAACGACGATTACTCCGGGCGCTTCGTGGTGCGCATACCAAGATCGCTGCATCGCGCCTTGGCGGAAGCAGCCGAGCGCGAAAATGTCAGCCTGAATCAATACGTCGTGTATCAGTTGGCCCGCAGCATGGCCACCGCAAAGTTCAAATCATAACCGAACCACCACATCCGCCGCGACGCCCGTTTGCGGGCTGAACTGTACATCCACGAGCAACTGTTCCGGCACGAAGTTGTGGTAATTCGCCAGGTAATACACCACCGCATCCCGGATGTCCTGTTCCGAGAGGCGATGCTCCGCCCAGCCAAACCGGAACCGGGCGGATGCAAAGACGCCTTCCCCTACCCGGTATTGCAGGTCCACCTCCACGTCTTCCGGCGAACGGCCGTTCGGCTCCGCCACGTAGACGCAACACGCGTCGATCACGTCCTGCTCATCAAGGAAGATCCGCATCCTGACACCTCGCGTTTCCGTCACCTGGGCGCCGGACGCCCGCGGCCTCCATGCCGGCCTCCCGCGACCTGAGCGCCTGCCCACGAGCCACCTTAACGCCGGCCGAACAACAACCGCCACACGACGGCGATGACCACCGCCAAGATGATGATGTCCAACAGGAACCCGAAGAACGAAAAGCCAACGCTGTGGTAGACGCCGCCGTACATGTACGAATACCCGAACGGATGCAGCAGGTGGCCGAGCAAAAGCCCAGCGCCGAACGCCGCCAAATGCGATCCGATGCTGCGGCCACGGCTTGCGGCGGCCCCGCCGTATCCGTATCCGCCGGTGTACGAACGCGCGACCCGGGACGACGGCCCGCGATAGCCCGAATGATACGTTGAGAATCCGGCCCCTGTCACGCTGCCCGCGCTGCCCGCATGCGATCCGAATGTCCAACCGTGCCCGTATCCGCTGTGGAAACTGGCGTGCCCGCCGCTGAAGCTCCCCGCCCATGCGGTGGAAGGTGAAAAAATCAGGCTCATCAGCACCAACAACCATCCGACCCACGCCTTGCGCAGCATGGTCATGCACCTCAATCGCATGTCGTGTCCTTGTCTTCCACTTTACATCATAGCACGGAAGGCGCGGATGGGTGCAGAAACGATGCCAACATCCTCACGGCAACACCGGCAAAGTTATGGTGAACATATGGTGAAATCATGTATTATTTATCAATAAATATTTAAGAACTTGTGGACAGGCGGGGTGCACCGCGTTACAATCAAACGTGTATCCCACCCAGACGCACGAAAGGAGGTGTCTCGCCAGGTGAGGAAGTGGTGGATTGCGTCTGCATGTGCCGCGCTCTGCACGTCCATCGCGCTCTTGGCGCCGCTGGCGGATGCGGCACCGAAGCAAACCGCCAAGCAAGCGGCGACGGCGACCGCCCATCATAAGGCAACCGCCAGCCATCAAGCGACGAAGACGACCGCCACGTCCGGTCACGGCAGCAAGCACAGCGCGACGAACACAAAGTCCGGCGCGGCGAAACATGGAACAGCCAAGCATGCAGGCAAGAAGCCGGCGAAAAAGTAACACCTGTCCACGCGGCGGATCGCGACCGGCGGCACGAACCTATCCCCCAACCCGTGCGCGGCGCAAAGCCTGTCCCAGAGACGGCTTCGTGCCGCGCACGCTTTCTTCACACCTCGTCCGGCCGCGTGACCAAACGGTACTTCACGCCAAGGGCCGCAAAGTGGGCCTTGGCGCAGCGGACCTTCAACCGCTCCTCGCCACGCAGGCCGGCTGGATCCACCGTCCCCTTCGTCTCGTACACCGCGTACACCTTCTCCCCGCCGGGTTGTGATTGTTTGACCACCGCCCAGTCCGGTGTGTGGGGACCGGCCGGGGTGTCGATGCGGAACCAGCGCGGCAACTTGACGAAGAACAAGACGTCCTCCCGCGCCTGCAAACCGGCGGCGAACGCCGCCTCGATGTTGGAATCCACCTCCAGGTACGGGTATACGGACTTCTCGACGGCGACGACCCGCGACTTGTGCATGATCACCTCTGCGGCAAACCCGCCGTCGCCTGTCCCGGCCGTGCAAAAAAAGGGCGGATACGCCTCCCCGGTCGGTGCATAGTGGATCCCCTTGACCATGTGTCGCTCCAGCACCTCGCGGATGGCCCGCACCGCCCCATCGAGAAAGGCTTCCGGGTTCACCAAAGCGTCGGCGAGGCGGCCGGACTGGACGAGAATCTCCGCGATGGTGCGGCGCGTCAGCTCCGTGTGCTGTTGAATGTAGCCGATGAGGTCCGGGACCGGATGGGGCGCCACCGCCGGAGATACGCCGGCCACGGCGGATGCAGCGCGGGCCGCAAACGCCATATCCCCCGCGGCCATGGCCGCCGGAGCCGCGCCGGCACCCGCCGGTGCCGGCGGCAGGGGCCGCTCGCGTACGCCAAGCAACCGGGTGGTCACCCCTCGCGCCGTGATGTCCAGCCCGCCTTTCACCACGCGCACCGACGGCACCGCCACCGGCGGCATCTCCCGCAAGGCCGCCGCCGCCTCGGCGGCGAGCTCGGCTGGATCGAACGCCACCGTGTACCGCGTCTTCCAGCGGATACGGTCCCATAAGGCCATGAAATCGGGGTGCTCGTTCAATCCAGGCCGTATGCGCACAACCATCCGCTCGCGCGCGTTGTCCGGCGCCGGGAACCGCTCGCCGGTCTCCAGCTCCATCTCCGTCTGCAGCGCCCGCGCGAAGTCTTCGTACGACTCGTTGGCGATGACGGTCAGCCGGTTGACCGGGTGCCCGATGACCCGCACGCCCGTCTCGTCCACCGGCAGCCGCAGCCCGCGGCCTATCTCCTGGCGCTTGCGGATTTCCGATTTGGCGTCGCTGAGGGTGCAGATTTGAAACACGTTGGGGTTGTCCCAACCCTCGCGCAGGGCCGAGTGGCTGAAGATGAACCGCAGCGGCTCGTCCAGCGACAGCAGGCGCTCCTTGTCCTTCATGATGAGCTCGTACACCTTTTCGTCTTCCTGGCTGTGGCCGGAGGTGTCTTTGGCACGCCCCTTGCGATCCGTCGCGAAATACCCGCCGTGCACCTTGTCCACCGGCGGCAAACCGAGTTCACGGTACCGCGGCTGTCGGGACAGCTCCCGGTACGCCGCCTCGAACCAGCGGCGGACCTTGCCGTCCGGCTCCGCGTAGTGCGCGACGCGATCCAGGAAAAACAGCGACAGCACCTTGAGGCGCCGACCGGGCGGGAAGGCGTGCAGCACCTCGAGCTCCTTCTCCAGGTGCTCCTGTACCGTCTCGTACACCTGCGCCCGCATGACCTCGTCCTGGTGCGGCCCCCATGTCTCGCCCACGCGCAGGACCACCCCGTTGGTAAACACCACCTGGCCGCGCGCGGCGTCGATGTGATCGACCACATAGCCTTGGTACGCGGTCCGGCCGCCCGACAAGGCGACCAAGTCCGTCCCGTTGCGGCTGACCTGCACTGTCTTGCGCACCGGACCGCGGTCTGTCGTCACGTCGATGGTTAGCCTGGCGGCCACTTTGGACCTGCCGGCGGTGATGGACTCCACGCGGATGAACCCGCGGCGCAAGTCTGGCTGGTCGAGCACCGCGTTGACCTCGATCCGCTTCACCAGCTGCCGGGCGTACGCCTCGGCCGGCCCGAGCCGGTACAACAGGTTGTACACGCGGCGGTGCGTCGCGCTGTAGCGAAGGGTGCACAGCGGATGGAGGCTGGCGATGGCTTGGCGTGCCTGCGCAGACTCCATGTTTTGCGGCTCGTCCAAGATGACGATGGGCCGGGTCTGCTGGATGAACTCAATGGGCTTACGCCCGAACAGCTGATCCAGTTCGCGGTGGATGACGTTGTTCGCCTGCTTGTTGAAGGCGTCGATGTTGATGACGAGCACCTGCAGCTTGTCGGAGGTGGCGAACTGGTGCAGGACGGAGGTACGCTTGGCGTCATAGGTCCAACAATCCCAGGGGTAGGACCCATAAAGCTCCGCAAAATGCTCCCTGGTCATGGCCACGCTCTTGAGGACCCCTTCGCGAATCGCCACGCTCGGCACCACAATGACGAACTTGGTGAAGCCGTACGTGGTGTAGAGGGCGTGGATGGTGCGCAGATAGACGTACGTCTTGCCGGTACCGGTCTCCATTTCAATGGAAAAGTCCATGCCGGGGTGGACGGTGTCTTGCCGGATGCCGTGGCGCGCCTGGATGCGCTGCAAATTGGCTGCGATGGCCGGCCAGTCGAGGGCGAGGTGGTTGGCGAAACCCCGCTCCGTCAGCTGGCCGCCCAACCCGGACCCCAACGTGACGTAGAAGGAGGCGCCCGCGTGCGGCTGGCCCTCAAACAGGTCCACCACCGCGGCCACAGCCTCCAGCTGGTAGGACTGGTTGCGGTCGAACTGGATCTTCACGCGCGCCGTGCCTCCTTGACCATGCGGTCCTCACACTGTCTGGAACGCAATCCCGTGCGCCTCCAGCCGCAGTTTGGCGTTCAGTTTGCGTTCGTCCCGCCCGTGAAACGCGGCGTCGAGCGCCACCACGCGCGCCGGACGCAGCGCCGCGATGGCTTCCACGTCCGCCGCCGACACCTCGTCGGCCAGACACACACACAACGCGCCGTTTGCCACCATGTACGCCCGGCCGCCGCACAGGGAGAGCTTTGCCACCGGCGCCGTGAGCGGCAGGCCCGCTTTGAGCATCACCTCGTACAGGATGTCGAGATCGCTGCGGCCAGGCAGGACGTGATCGGCAAACAACCGGACTTGCACCGCCAGCGCCGCGGCGTCCTCCGCCGCGCCGTCCCAGACACGGAAGTTGCTTGGCGCGAGGCGGAACACCTTGAACCCCGTATCCACCGCCGCACCGGCATCCCCCGCCGCGATGCGCGATCCCGCCGCCCGCAAGCGGCCGCACATGAGCGTGAAGATGTCCTCCGCTGCGCCGTCCGCTGCAGCGGTGGCGGCGGTGTCCGGGTCATGACCGCCGATACGTTCGGGCAGCTGCACGAGGAGAAAGCGGTGGCTCGTCCCTTGCTCCGCGTTCACCTCCATCACCGCGTGGCCGGTCGTCCCGGAACCGGCGAAAAAGTCGAGGACGAGATCGCCCGTATCGCACGTCATGGCGATGAGCGTCTTGATGAGCGCGCGGTTCTTCGGATTGTCGAACGGGATGCCGAGATCGTGGAGCGACTCGGAGGCGAGGATGTCCGTCCAGTTGGAGGTGCGCAACACCCCGGAGCTGGGCGGCACCCAGTGCTCGACCCCCTGGTTCATCCCTTGCCCGTTCGGGTTGCGGCGGATGAACCGCTTCGTGCGGCCGGTCTGCTCCCAATACGCCTCGAGCGACATCTGCGCCGCATAGTGTGCCAGGTACTCCTCATAGTTGCGGACCGCCTCTTCGGCGACCTCCCGCTTCCACTTCCACTGCCCGGACGTGGGCGTCACCCCGAGCAACTCGTAGCGCATGGTGGGCCGATCCGCCGCGTTCCAAAACCCTTTCCAGTACCCGCTGGTCTTGCGCGCCTCGCTGGCCTCCCGGTAGACGGGGTTGAGCATGGCGCGCGGCGAGCGGCGGTAGACGAGGACGTACTCAAAGCCCACCGCGAGCGAGGGCAGGCCGCGCTCGACAAACTGGAGGCTCAGGTTCTTGTCGAAGCGGCGCACCGCCAGGGTGTTGACGTGGTTCTCCTCGCCGAACACCTCGTTCATGAGCAGGCGCAGGTGGTGGACCTCCTCGTCCCCGATGGAGACGCAGATGAATCCGTCCTCGGCCAGCAGGTTGCGAGCGAGGAACAAGCGCGGATACATCATCGACAGCCACCGCGAGTGCAGCCGCCCGGCCTTGTCCACGTGGGTGGTCAGCCGCGTCCCGTCGTCCGCCACCTGGCCGGTGTAGCGCAAGTACTGGCGCAAGCCGTCGCGGAAGTCGTCCGCGTAGATGAAGTCCTGGCCCGTGTTGTAGGGCGGATCGATATAGATGAGCTTGACCTTGCCGTAGTACGCCTTCTGCAGGAGCTTGAGCACCTCGAGGTTATCGCCTGCGATCACGACGTTCTCCGTCTCGTCGAAGCGGACCGATTCCGCCGGTGCGGGCAGGAGCGTCGCCGTGCTCGGCACACGCACGTGCTGCATCGCCTCGCGCTTGCCGGCCCAGGTGAAGCGGTAGCGCTCGGGTTCGTCCGACGGTTGGGCCTTGAGCCACGCGGCGAGCTTCGCGAGGTCCAGTTGGCCCTCGGTGAACACCTCGGGCATCAGGGCGCGCAGCTGGGCCATGCGCGCTTGCCACGGATCGGGAGACGCGAGGGGCAGCCTGTCCACAGGAGTCACGTCCCCCATCAGCCGTTCATCCTCCGAAACGCTTCGTCCATCTCGGCGCGCGACATGGTGCGCGCCCGTTCGGCGGTGCCGTAGGCGACTTCGGGCAGGCCCTGTGCGAGCCCGGGCAAGATGCCCTGGATGAACTCGTCCACCGGGATGCCGCGGTAGGTCTGGCCGCGCCGCGCCCGCGCCCCTTGATCCAGCTCCGTGTCCACCATGGGCGGGATGACCTCGATGACCTTGACGGCGGTGTGGCGCAGCTGGTGGCGCAGGCTCAGCGTGAAGCTGTGCAGGGCCGCTTTTGTGGCACAGTAGACGGGCATGCGCGCCATGGGTGTAAAGGCAAGCCCGGACGTGACGTTGAGGATGGCCGCCTGCGGCTGGCGTATAAGGTGCGGGATGAACAGGGCCGTAAGGTGAATCGGCGCCTCAAGATTAATGCGAATTTCCTGTTCCGCCGTCTGCCACGCACCGGCCGGACGGGCCGTTGCGGCGGCCTGAACCGCATCTTGCGCGCCGCCCATAGGTTCTGCATCCGGTTCGGCTGCCTCTTCCGCCAGAGCCGAAAAGTCAATCTCACGCTGAATCCCGGCATTGTTCACCAGCACGTTGAGGTCCGGGAACTGCGCGACGGCCCATTCGTACAGCGCCACGCGATCCCGCTCATTGCCCACGTCGCAGACGCGGATGGTGAGTTCCGGGTGTTTGGCCTGGGCCTCGCGGAGCTTGTGCTCGCGCCGGCCGCAGATGATGACCTTGCTCCCATGCCGCAGAAACGCCGCGGCGAGACCCAGCCCGATGCCGGTGGCCCCGCCGGTGATGAGCACCGTGTTCCCGGAGAGGTTCATGCGCGTGCCGCCCCCTTGTGAAGCGAATCTTATCCCTTGTGAATGAATCGTACTTTAGGATAGCCGTCAGGTGGAAACAGGTATCGTGAGGAGGCCTGGGTCGTCCTGCGAGCAGACGGACCCAACCGTTATCCAAGTATAACGCCGCCTTAAGGCGCATGGCCAATGTTGGGGTGGCGCGAAGCCTTGGCGAAGGAGTTCACACAAAAATGAAAGTTTTTTGTCCGAACTGTGTGGTATGATGCTGGTGAAACACACGGGACAAGCGGCGGAACCCGGCATGCTGCCGATGTTTCAGGGAGGCTACCGATGAGCGAAGAGCGCTTGGATCGCATCGAGAACTTGGTGGAACAACTCAGTGTTCACGTAGAAAACGGAAACGCGATGCTGAGAGCACTCGTATCCCAATTCCAATCCTTCGAGAAATATGTAAATACCCGCTTCGACACGCTCGAAGGCCGATTCGATGCGCTCGAGGGCCGATTCGACACACTCGAAGCTCGGTTCAACGCCCTCGAGAGCCGTTTTCAAACGCTCGAAGGCCGGTTCAACGTGCTCGAAGATCGCTTTAACGCGCTCGAAGATCGTTTCAACGCGCTCGAAAGCCGATTTCAAACCCTCGAAGGCCGATTCGATGCGCTCGAAGACCGGTTCAACGCCCTCGAGAGCCGTTTTCAAACGCTCGAAGACCGGTTCAACGTGCTCGAAGATCGCTTCAACGCGCTCGATCAAGCCCTCACCGTGCGATTTGATGCGGTCGATACCCACCTCGAGCACATCGAAAGTCAGCTCTACCGCCAGCACGTTCTCGAAAAGCGCGTCGACAATCTCACGGTCCGCGTGGACAACATCGAGGCACGACTGCAACTCGAGCAGCAAGATTGACGGCCAGCGATTTCACGGCGTCAGGCCGCCAAAGAGCGCGTGTTTGCTCCCTTTGGCGGCCTGACTTGACGGTCTCGGCGACCTTTTTCCGCCATGGCGGCACGGCATTGTTCATAGGCCCTCGCCCGCACATCGAAACGGAGACTTTGGCGACATCCCGTTCAGCCGAGTCAAGATCGGCGTACTGCCGATGTCGAAGTGCCGCCGGCAGGGATGTCGGCGACGGAGTAAGCCACGCCGTACTCCGGCAACACCCGCGCCAAGCGCGGCGAGTCAATCCGCTCCGGCGCCAGCGAGTGGATGGGCATGAGCAGCCGGGGCGCCATCCGCTCCGCGAGCGCGATGACCTCCTCCCGGCTGGCATGGCCGCTCGACGAGACGGACACCAGTTGCAGCCGGAACGCATCCAGCCAGTGGCGGAAATTGGTCCAGGCGGGATCGAACGGACCGAGGGGATAGCCGTTGCTGTGCATGTAGATGCCGCCCGGCTCCGGTTCGATATCGATGAAGCGGATGAACCGATGGTACGGCATGCTGATGAGAAGGTCCTTTTCCCGGCGCCGCACCGCCTCCGGCCGTACGGCGGGCAGTTGCATCTCCCGCAGCCAAGCACGGACAGGCTCGGTCGTGTCCTCCGCCGGCCACCAGATGAGGCACTCCGGCAGATCGCCCGTCAGGTGCGCATAGAGATACAGGTCTTCCGGCTCCACCACCACCGAGCGTCCTGCCGTGCGGGCAGCGGTGAACATCGCGCGCAGACGGTCCGGATTCCACGGGTAATAAGTGAAGTACGCGCCGTGCCGGGCTTCCCGCAACACCGCCGCAATCCGATCTGCGATGTCCGGCTCAGGGATGTTTTCCGCGTCTGCGGCTTCGTTCGCCCGTGTGCCTTCAATCCAGAGCACGTCGGGGCCGAACGCGCAGGCGGCGTCGGCGAACTGCAGCGTTTGCTCCGGGCGGCAGCCGTGCAGGCGCAGGTCGCCGGTGTACACGGCGCGCAGATCCGGGGTTTCAATCAGCAGGCCGCAGGCGCCAGGAATGTCGTGATCGACCGGAAGGAGGGTGATGCGAAACGGGCCGAAGGTGACGATCTCGCCGCTCTTCGCCGTCAACCGCGCCGGGTGACGTCCGGGACCTTGGCCAGCGTCCGCCAACAGGTCCATCAGCCGCGCGCTCTCCGTGTGCATGAGCACAGGGATGTCCGGCCGCAGATACGGCAACAGACTCGTGTGGTCCGGATGCAGATGGCTGATGGCGACCAGCGTCTGCGCGCCCTCCGGATCCGCCTCATCCCCCGTCAAGAGGCCGGGGATGCGCGGGGCACAGCGCATCGCCTGCAGGTCGCGCACACCCCGCGCAGTCAGGACCGCATCGAACACCGGCCGGGCTGGATCGAAGGGGCGGCCGAGATCAAAGACCAAGCGATGGCCCCCGTGCCGCATCTCGATGATGGTGCCGCCAATGGTGCCGACGCCGCCGTGAAAGCGCCAAACCGTCTGCGCCATGCGCGTTGGACCTCCTCTCACTTGCCTGCCAAGGCGTCGTCGATGGCCTTGGCCATGTTGGCGAGCGCCGCGTCGATGGGCTCGCTGCCAGCCACGGCGTTGGCGATGTGGGTGCTGGCGTTGGTCATCCCGGCGCCGAAGTTGGCCAGCCGCGGCGCGAAGAACGCGTACGGCAGCTCATTCGGTCCCACCGCTTGCTTCGGATGGGAGGCGATGAACTTCTTCCAGGCGGGATCGTTCAGCGCGCTCTTGCGGACCGGCAGGTAACCGGTGTTCTCCGCCCAGTCGATGGTGCTCTTGGGCGAGATGAGGTATTGGATATAGGTCAAGGCGGCTTGCCGCTCGGCGCTCGTGGCCGACTTAAAGAGCGCGAGGTTGGTCCCGCCGGTCGGCACGGCCATCACCTTGCCGCGCGGCAGCGGCGCCACCCCGTAGTGGAGATTTGGGTTCGTCAGGTACGTCATCGACGCCACGGTGTCGAGATCCATCGCGTAGGCGTTGGTGTTGAACCCGTCGGAGAGGTACGCGTTCGCGCCGATGACGGTCGCCGCCTTGTCGGTTTGGACGAGGCGGACCATGAACGACAAGGCCGCTTTGCCCGCCGCGTCGTTGAACGCCGCGCGGTTACGGGCGTCGAGATCGCGCCCGCCCGCCTGGCGCAGGAACATCTCGAACGTATAATAGTTGGCCTGCAGGCCGAGGCCGTAGGTGCCGTTCTTGGTCAGCTTCTTCGCGTCGGCCTCCAGCTCCGCCCAGGTCCGCGGCGGGTGCTGGATGCCGGCCTGGCGGAAATCGTCGAGATTGTAATAGAGGACATAGTCGGACCGGTTAAACGGCACGGAATAGAGTTTTCCATTGAAAGTGTTGTCGTCGATCCAGACCTGCGGGATGTCGGCGATCACGTTCTTCGGCAACAGGTTGCCGAGCGGCACGAGCAGACCGTCATCGATGAACTGCTGTTCCCACGTGTCCTGGACCTGGGCAATGGTCGGCGGCGTTCCCGCCGCGATGGCGGCAGTCAGTTTTTGTTGCAACGCGGCGTAGGTCGGCGCCACGACGAGATTGACCTTGATGTTCGGATGGGTCTGTTCGAACTGGTCGGTGAGCTTTGCCAGCTCCTTGCCGAGGGCGGCCGCCATGGCTTCGTAAAAGGTGATGGTGACCTGGTCCGCGGCGTGACGGGCCTTGGTTGCCGCACCCCGTTCCGGCGCATGCGCCTTGGCCTGCGCCAGTGCGGCGGTGGGCGTCCACGGTATCCCCGCTGCCGGCATCAGCGCCGCCGCGGCGCCACAGAGAGTGATGGCTGCAGACCACCGTATGTTCACCCGTCGTCCGTGCGGGTTGCCATGATTGATCCAGCGTGTCTTCTTGAAGCGCTCTTTCATCAACCGAAGACCTCCTTTAGAGGATGTGCTTTCAACCCTAAGGGATGAGCAAGGCGAGCCGCGCAGGCGGCCGCCGGAGTCCACGTTGTCGTCATCCTGGCGGACGCACGTATGGCGCGCACGGCAGGCACGGCGCGCACGGCGTGCACGTACGGTGCGCGCGCACACGATGCGATCGCGTCACTTCAAACCGGTGCGGGCGATGCCTTCCACGATGTACCGTTGGCCGAAGACGAACAGCACCAGCAAAGGCGCCATGCTGAACGTGGCCGCCGCCATCAACAGGTGGTACTGGGTGCCGGCGTCGCCGCTGAAGTTGAACAGCCCCACCGGCAATGTGAACAGCGACGATTGGTTGGCGACCACCACCACCCACAAAAACGCGTTCCAGGTCCCGATGAACTTGATGAGCCCTGCCGTGACCCAAACGGGTTTCGACGCGGGCAGGACGACCTGGAACAGTGTCCGGACGGGTGAACACCCGTCGGTTTCCGCCGCTTCGAACAACTCACGCGGCAGGGCGCGAAAGTACTGGGTCATGAGCAGGATGGTGAAGACGCTGACCAACCAGGGCACCATCAAGCCGGCATAGGTGTTCACCCAGTGCAGGCGGCTGATGGTCAGGTAGTTGGGAATGAGCATCACCTCGCCCGGAACCATCCAGGTGGCGAGCAGGACGAGAAACACCAGTCGCTTGCCGTAGAATTCCATCCGCGCCAGGGCGTAGGCCGCCATCGCGCCGAGCGTGAGATCGAACACTGTCTCGCAGGCGGAGATGAAAAAGCTGTTCAGGAAGTAGCGCCCGAAGGGGGCCGACCGCCAGGCGACGACATAGTTGATCCACGCGACGGGATGCGGGATCCACTGTGGACGCGGGCTCAGTACCTCTCCCGCCGGTTTCAGGGATGTGACCACCATCCACACGAACGGCACGGCCACATACAGGACGAGCAACACCGCAAGCAGGGCGGCCGGAACCTGGCGGACGCTGGCCGGGACGGCCCTGTGCGCCCGGAGGCTGGATGCCTGGCCAGCCCGCCGGGCGGTGGACCGGCCTTTGGAGGTTGCAGCCAACGCGCCGCGCGGCACCGGATCGGCATCAAAGCTCAACGTGCACCCTCCTCTGCCAGACAAGTTGGACGAGCGTGACCAAGAAGATGATGAAGAAGAGGATGAACGCGGCGGCGCACGCCTCGCCCATGCGATAGTTGCTGAAACCTTGCTCGTACATGTAGTAGAGCAGCGTGATGCCGCTGAAGTTCGGGCCTTCCGTGCCGGAGTAGAGCACGTAGACCTGCAGGAACACCTTGAACGCCTCGATGGTCACCAGCACCCAGGTGAACCAGAGCACAGGCGACAACAGCGGCAGGGTGATGTGGCGGAACTTGTGCCATGCCCCGGCGCCGTCGACCGCAGCCGCTTCGTAGAAGGCGCGATCGATGTTCTGCAATCCGGCGAGCAGGATCACCGCGACGTAACCCAGGTTCTGCCATACACCGTAGATGAGGAGATTGAGCAAAGTCAGGTGCGGGTTGAACAGCCAATTTTGCGGCGGCAACCCGAACTCGGCGAGGAGGGCGTTGAGCAGGCCGAACTGGCCGTTGAAGATCCACTGCCACAACACCCCGGTGGCGGCGAGCGACGTGACGTACGGCAACAACAACAGAGCGCGCATCACTTTTCGCCCCGGGATGCGGGCGTTGAGCGCGACGGCCGCCGCCAACCCGAGCCCGAGGACACACGGCACAAAGAGAAGGACGTAACATACCGTGTTGACCAGGGCCTTGTAAAACAGCGGATCGCGCAGGATGCGGACGTAGTTCGCGAGACCCACGAACGCCCGGTTGGCCGCGGTCAGCATATCCCAGTGGAGGAAGCTGACGACGAACGCCTCGCCGATGGGATACACGACGAACACGGCGGTGAGGACGAGCGCCGGAAACATCATCGCGTACGCCGACAACGTCCTGCGCCACGCCAGGGTCATTCTCATCACCTCACTTCGTCCTGCATCCATACGGTAGCGAAGGGATGTGCAAAAACGGCGAGGGATTTGTGAAGGGAGAGCGAAGGGTGTGTTCGTTTCTCGTCAACGCAGAGCGGCATCGTGAGACCAACGGGCGCCTTTCCCGGGCACGATTCTGTATTCTCCCGTCTTGTCGTATGATTCTCTGCATGCTAGACTAGCGATGTCGAAAGCGCTTTAATTTCTGTTTGGGCTTTTCGCGTATCTGCGTAAGCGAACAAGCAAAAGTCCGTTCCATCGTCCCGTATCTCTGAAAGCGCTTTAGACAGGCTCGCGGGACACGGCCTCTGGCAGGAGTTTCTACGCAAAGGAGTGAAGCTTAGCGCATGCGATCCCCTCGCCCTGCGTCTTTGGCGGCCACCATCGCGCTGACCACGCTGTGCACCGCCGCGCCGGCGGTGACGGCCCAGGCCGGCCGAGCAGACTTGACAGGCCAAACCGGGACCCGTGTTGCCGTCATCACCGTCAACGCCGCCGCTCCGGTGGCCACCGTGCCCAATACCGCGTTTGGCATCAATACGGCGGTATGGGACGGCCACCTGATGGATCCCATCGTCCCGGCGCGGATTCAAAAAACGGGGGCCACCGTGCTCCGTTACCCGGGCGGCTCCACCTCGGATGTGTACCACTGGCAGACGAACCAAGTGGAGAACGGCTGGGCGTGGCCGCAAGACAAGTTCGATAACTTCATGAAGGTGGTGCGGGCCGTCAAGGGGCAAGCCATCCTCACGGTGAACGCCGGAACCGGTACCGCCGAGGAAGCCGCCGCGTGGGTCAAGTACGCCAACGTGACACGCCGTTACGGCGTGAAATTCTGGGAGATTGGCAACGAGTTGTACGGCAACTGGGAAGCGGGGAACTTTGCCGGCAAGCCGGCCGACTACGCCAAGCGGGCCGTCACCTTCATCCGGGCGATGAAAGCGGTCGATCCGTCCATTCGGATTGGCGTGGACCTGGTGGCTCCGGGCACGGGAGACGATGCATGGAATGCGTCCGTGCTGTCCGCCATGAAGGACTTGGGCACCTTGCCCGATTTCGGGATCGTCCACTGGTATCCGCAGCAACCGGGAGGCGAATCGGACCCCGGGCTGTTACAATCCACCAACCAAATCGCCACCATGATGGACACCCTCAAGCAGCAACTCCAACCCTACGGCCATATCCCGGTGTTCGTCACGGAAACCAACAGCGTCTCGTACAACCCGGGCAAGCAATCGACCAGCCTGGTCAATGCGCTGTTTTTGGCCGACGACCTGCTCGATTGGATCCAGGCTGGCGCGGTCAACGTGGACTGGTGGGACCTGCATAACGGCCCGGTCACGCCGCCGGATGCCAATGTCAGCTCGTCCTTGTACGGAAATACCCGATTTGGTGACTATGGACTGCTCGCGAACGGAGAAAGCAAAGGCAACATCACCGAACCCCCTGCCAACACGCCGTTCCCGGCTTACTACGGGTTCCAGATGGTCGCCCCCTTCGCCGTGGCGGGAGCCAAACTGGTGGGAGCGGGATCGAGCACAGAGACGCTCGCCGCCCATGCAGCCCAGCTCCCGAATGGCGACCTGGTGGTGATGATCATCAACCGTGATCCGGCACAGACGTATCATGTCCAGCTGCAAATCGAAGGGGCATCTGTCAAGGCGCGTGCGACCAAGCTGTGGTACGGCATGCACACCAACGCACCTGTCCAACAACCGGTGGCCAATGTCCAACAGGGATTGGATGTCCCGCCCTACTCCATCACCGACTTGGTCCTGCACACGCAGCCAACGACCGTACCGGGCAAGGTGCAGCTGGCGGATCGTACCGAGGTGCGCTATCCAAGCATCCGCCCAGGATACACCCAACAGATGCTGACAACCCTTTCCTGCCGGCAAGGGCAGGTGCGCAACGCCACGGTGGCTTTGGAGCTTTATGATGCCAGCGGGCGCATGGCTGCGCAAAAAACGGTGCGCGGCGTCTCGCTGCAAGCGGGTCAAACGACCCAGCCGCTGTCGCTGACGTGGAAGGTGCCCGACATCCAAGGGACGTACACCGTACAGGCGTTTGTCTTCGGCCAAGACGGAACCATGTGGTATCGCAATGCCCACGCCGGAAAGTTCACGGTCACAAAGCCCGATCCGCCCGTCGTCACGGCCAAGGTGTCGCTGTCGGCCGCCACGGTCAAGGTGGGTACACCCGTCACCATCACCACCAGGTATACGGAAACCGCGCCGACCGGGTATTTGACGAACGGGCTGCTCGTGCAGTACGTCTTTACGGGCGACGGGAAGTTCGTGGCGCAAAGCGCGCCCAGCGCGAACCTGGCGCCTGGACAGACCATTACGGAGACGTGGACCTGGACACCGGAACAACCCGGGATCTACAAGTTCCCGCAAGGCGTGTTCACGAGCAACTGGAAGTTGCTGCAGTGGATTGACCAGGCGGCGCCGACGCTGACCGTGACGGAGTGATGCCGGCCGCAAACGTCGATTGGTGGGACCTGCACAACGGGCCGGTGACAGCGCCCGACGCCAACGTCAGCAGCTCGCTCTACGGGGACTACCAGTTTGGGGATTACGGGTTGTTGTCGAACGGCGGATCGCAAAACGGGATTTCGGAACCGCCTGCGGAGACACCGTTCCCTGACTACTATGGATATCAATTGGTCGCCCCCATCGCCGTGCCAGGTGCCACGATGGTCGGCAGCGGCGCAAGCACCGATGCTTTGGCAACACATGCCACGGTACTCCCGAACGGAGACGTGGCGGTGATGATCATCAACAAGGACCCGAACCAGGCGTATCATGTGCAATTGAATTTGGAAGGAGTGCTCGCGAAGGGCCCGGCGGCGAAAATCGTCTATGGCAAAGACACCCGCGTACCGCGGTTCGGGGCGGTACAGGATGTGGACCAAGGCGTCGACGTCGCACCGTACTCCATCACGGACCTGATCATTCCGCACCAGAACGGACATCAGCCCCAGGGGCCGCAACTCACCGACCAGACCAGTGTCGCCAATCCGACCATCAAGCCGGGTTACACCCAGACGGTGACGACCACGTTCACGGACACCCGGGCCGAGGTGCGCGACGCGACGCTGGACGTGGAGATCTACAACCCAGCGGGCCAACTTGTGGGCCAGCAGACGGTGCCGCATGTCTCGCTCAAGCCCGGTCAGACGTCCAATCCGGTGATACTTTCCTGGAAGGTGCCGGACGTGCAAGGGACGTACACGGTGAAGACGTTCGTCTTCGGCCGGGACGGGGCCGCCACGTATGAGGCCAATTTGAACGCAGGAACGTTCACGGTGACGCAGCCCGATCCGCCCGTCATCTCGGCGTCCGTATCGCTCTCGGCGACCACCGTGACGGTCGGGACACCCGTGACCATCACGACGACGTACACGGAGACCGCGCCGACCGGGTATCTGACCAACGGTCTCTTGGTACAGTATGTCTTTACCGACAACTGGCAGTGGGTCGCACAGAATGCGCCCAGCGCGAGCCTCGCGCCTGGACAGACCATCACCGAGACGTGGACGTGGACGCCCACCCAGCCGGGGACGTACATCTTCCCGGAAGGCGTGTTCACCAGCAACTGGTCACTGATCCAGTGGATCAACCATTCCGACGTCAAACTGACGGTGACGAATTGAGTGGATATGCACGGCGTACGCCGAAGGTATATGGGGCTTAGCCCGGCAGGGGCAGGTAAGTTGCGCGAACCCCGAGTGATGGGTAAAACCCGGGGGGTTCGCGGATCTGCGGAAACCCGCGATAAATCTGGATTTTTCGAGGAGAGCGAGGTACAATGGGGGCGTGGAATTGATGGTGTGACCCCCCTCCCACGAGGAGGTTCGCGGAAAAAGGCGCAAAGCCCGCGCCGTATCTAGGCACAAGGACGAAGGGTTGCTCCGCGGACGCTGTCCGCGGCCCCATTGAAGGGCTGCTTTGGTCGTACAGCCGGTAGAACGCCTCGGTTGCTCCGCGGACGCTGTCCGCGGCCCCATTGAAGGTTTTGATAGCTCAAACTCCTTCACAGATTGATAAGCGTTGCTCCGCGGACGCTGTCCGCGGCCCCATTGAAGGAGTTCAGGATCAAGGGAGACTTGTACATGTTTGAGCAGTTGCTCCGCGGACGCTGTCCGCGGCCCCATTGAAGGTCGGATCGTTGCCAAGGCACTCTGCCCATATCTCGTTGCTCCGCGGACGCTGTCCGCGGCCCCATTGAAGGGAGGCCAGCCCCATCGACAGCAAATGGTCCGCAAGTTGCTCCGCGGACGCTGTCCGCGGCCCCATTGAAGGAGTACACCGCCAGTCACTCCGGACACCCTACGGAGGTTGCTCCGCGGACGCTGTCCGCGGCCCCATTGAAGGTCAAGTTTGCGAACGTTATATCCTGTTGTTCCTTCGTTGCTCCGCGGACGCTGTCCGCGGCCCCATTGAAGGTTAAAAGAGTGGCAAAAAATCGCTGAGCTAGAGACGCGCGTTGCTCCGCGGACGCTGTCCGCGGCCCCATTGAAGGTTTGCGTTTGTTCTGGTTGGTGGTTGGGCTGGCCTCTTGTTGCTCCGCGGACGCTGTCCGCGGCCCCATTGAAGCTCCTAGCGGTCCCCACGAAGACCGGAACAGCACAGCGACGTTGCTCCGCGGACGCTGTCCGCGGCCCCATTGACCTTTTTAGACCAGCGTATATCGGAATCACAATCTCAGGGGTTGCTCCGCGGACGTTGTCCGCGGCCCCATTGAAGCACAGTGGGCTTACCAGCTTGAGCAGACTGGCCAGCTTAGTTGCTCCGCGGACGTTGTCCGCGGCCCTATTGAAGGGTTTACCCGTATCCGCTGGCGGACCTGGTGGACGACCCGGTTGCTCCGCGGACGCTGTCCGCGGCCCCATTGAAGGACTGATAAGCCGTCAGAAGAGATCCGCGCCCAACGTTGCTCCGCGGACGCTGTCCGCGGCCCCATTGAAGCTCGGCCACCCGCGAGCAGGATGAGGTGCTGGAGTTCCGTTGCTCCGCGGACGTTGTCCGCGGCCCCATTGAAGCAGTGACGCGCTCCGGGCGCCCAACTCCACCCGCGCGAGTTACTCCGCGGACACAGTCCGCGGCCCCATTGGAGGCGCGCCGCGCCCGAGCCCCCTGAGAAACAGGCGGCTGGGGGACGTGCCGTAGCCGCACCCCGTTTCCAAACCCCCGTCCCCACGGGCCCCGTCGCCGACTGCTCACTCCGTCCGCGGCAACGCGAAGTACGCCTGCAGCGCGAGCGACGCCGCGCCAATCGCACACGCGTCACGGCCGAGCCGGCCCAGGCTGACGGTCGTCCGAAAGTACGGCTGGGCGAAGCTGCGCGTCATCAGCACCCGTTCCACCGCGGCAAGGAGCACGTCCCCGCCGTCGGCCAGGCGATTGCCGAGAATCACGCGCTCCGGATTCAGGCCGTGGACGATGTTCGTGATGCCGATGCCCAGGTACTCGCCCGTCTCCCGCATCGCCGCCACCGCGTCCGCGTCGCCCGCCGCCAAGCGCGCGAAGTACGTGTCCGCATCCACCCGCTCGCCGCGGCGAGCCTGATAGCGGCGCAGGCAACTCGTGAGCGACGCGTACACCTCCAGACAGCCGCGCCCGCCGCACGAGCACGCTTCCCCGTTCACATCAATCACCATGTGCCCGAACTCCCCGGCGAGGCCGCCCGCGCCCCGGACGAGATCGCGCCCGAGGACAATCCCGGCGCCGATGCCGGTGCTGGCGCTGATGTACACCAGGCTGTCGGCGTCCATCCCGGCGCCGAGCCACTTCTCCCCCAGCGCCCCGGCGTTGGCTTCGTTGTCCACGTACACCGCATACGGCCACGCGCCGGTGACGATGTCCCGCAGCGGCACGTCGCGCCAATGCAGGTTCGGCGCGTTCTGCACCACCCCGGCGTCAAAGTTGACCAACCCCGGCACGCCGATGCCGATGCCGAGCACGCCGAGCGGCGCCTGCGGTGCGGCCCGCAGCAGCGCGGCGATGAGATCGTGCAACCGCGCCACCGCGCGGGCGACGTCGGCGAGATCGGCCGCCGCCACCTGCTCACGGTACACCGGCTGACCGTCGAGGTCGGTGAGCACACCGCGCAATCCGTCCACCTCGATCTCGATGCCCACCGCGAACCCGGCGCGCGGGTTGAAGCGAATGAGCATCGGCGGCCGGCCGACGGACGAAGGCCCGGGCCCGATTTCCTCCGCCAACCCAAGGGCGAGCCACTCCTCCACGATGTTGGAGACGGTCGCCTTGTTGATCCCTGAGAGCTGCGCCAGCTCAGCCCTGGAGACAGGCCCGCGGCTGCGCAACAGATCGAGGGCGATGGCTTGGTTCCATTCTTTGACGAGCGTCTGGTCTCCCGTGCGCACCCGCGTTCCCTCCAACCTTCATGCTGAAACGTCCGGGCGGCGGGACGCCCGCCCCGCCACCCTGAGATGAGGTCGTCCGCCGATCACGCCACCGGTTCCGCCTTCACCTTCGTCGTGAACACCTTGTCGCAGGCGACCGGCCCGTCTCCGCGGATGGTAAACCGTCCCGTCAGGCGCAGGTCCGCCGACGAGGCGCCGATGTGGACCTCCACCTCACCCGGTTCCACGATATATCGCATATTTCGATCGTAAAACCCAAGCTGGCGCACGTCCAGCGTGAACGTCACCCGCTTCGCCTCACCCGGCGCAAGCGCCACGCGGCAGAACCCGCGCAACTCCAGCACCGGCCGCGTCACGCTCGCCGCCACGTCGTGGACGTACAGCTGCACGACCTCCTCGCCCGCGCGCGGACCCACATTCTCGACCACGCACGACACCTCGACCTGGCCCGTGGCGCCAACCGTCTCCGGAGTGACGGCGAGATCGCGATACGCAAAACGGGTGTACGAGAGGCCGTGGCCGAACGGATACAGCGGCAGGTTGCTCGTATCCACGTAGGCGCCTTTCCAGTGCGAGCGGCCGCCCGACGGCTTGTGGGCGTAGAACACCGGCACCTGGCCCGCCGTGCGCGGCACGGTGATGGGCAGACGGCCAGCCGGGTTGTAATCCCCGAACAGGACATCCGCCACCGCCTGCGCGCCCTCCTCGCCCGGCAGCCACGCCGCGAGGACGGCCGGGACGTGCTCGGCGATCCAGGTGACGGCGAGCGGCCGGCCGCTGACGAGCACCACCACCGTCGGCGTCCCGGTCGCCACCACCTCACGCACCAACCGCTCCTGCTGGCCGAGGAGGCCGAGCGTGGCCCGGTCGCGCGCCTCGCCCGTGGTGCAGTCGTCGGTGAGGCCGGCCTTGTCGCCGACGATCACGATGGCCACGTCCGCACCCTGCGCCGCCGCCACCGCCTCCGGGATGCCCGCGTCGTCGTCGCCCAGGATGTCGCACCCTTTGGCGTACACCACCTCGGTCTGCGGCGAGACCTTCTCGCGGATGGCGGCGAGGATGGTCGTCATGGGGACGAATTGATCCACCGCCTGGATGTCGTCCGGCATCGCCGTGTGGAAGACGTTGGCGTCGTCCTTCATCTCGAGCAGCGTCTCGATGTGGCACGGGTACGCGTAGTCACCCACCAGGTTGCGGATGGTGTCGGCGTTCGGGCCAAGCACGGCAATCCGGCGCAGCGACTTGGACAGCGGCAACAGGTCGCCGTCGTTCTTGAGCAGGACGATGGACTTCTGCGCCGCCTCGCGTGCCAGGGCGCGCTGCGCCGGCGTGTCGAAGACAGCGAGGGCGGCGTCGGGATCGACGAACGGGTTGTCGAACAACCCGAGCCGGAACTTCATGGTGAGCACGCGGCGCACGAGCCGCTCCACGTCCTCCAGGCTGACAAGGCCCTGTTCCAACGCTCGCCGCAAGGCGTCGTGGTAGATGTCGCGGCTCGGCAGCTCCACGTCGACGCCGCAGGCCACCGCGTAGCGCGCCGCCTCCTCGCGTGTGCTCGCCACGCGGTGGTACTCGAACAGGTTGGCGATGGCGAAGTAGTCGGAGACGACGATGCCGTCAAACCCCCACTCCCGGCGCAGGATGTCGTGGAGCAACTCCCGGGAACTGTGGCAGGGGATGCCGTCCAGCTCGTGGTACCCCGGCATGATGGACGCAATCTTCGCCTCTTTCACCACCGCCTCGAACGGGTGCAAGTACACCTCGCGCAGCTCGCGCGGCGGGATGTGGGCGGGCGCCCAGTTCATGCCCCCCTCCGACGCGCCGTAGCCGACGAAGTGCTTGCCGGTGGCCGCCACGCCGCGGCACAGGTCGTCCCCCTGCAGGCCGCGGACGTACGCGATGCCCATCTGGCTGACCAGGTACGGATCCTCGCCGAACGTCTCCTCGACGCGGCCCCAGCGCGGGTCCCGCGTCACGTCGAGCAGCGGCGCCAGCGCCTGCTGCGCCCCAGCGGCCCGCATCTGATCGCGGATGACCTCGCCGATGCGCATTGCGAGTTCGGTATCGAACGAGCTCGCAATGCCGATGGTCTGCGGGAAGCAGGTGGCGCCTTTCGCCATGTAGCCGCTGCACGACTCTTCGTGCACGATGGCCGGGATGCGCAGGCGCGTCTTGGTGAGGAGGAACTCCTGGATCTGGTTGGCCACCCGCGCCGTTTCCCGGGCATCGAGGTTCGTCGCCCCGCCGATGCGGGTGATCTGGCCGATGCCGTGGTGTAGCAGCGCCTCCGCCTTCTTCGGCGAGAACGCCTGACCCTCCAAGACCTCGTACGACCAGATGGAACCGAGTTGTGCCAGCTTCTCATCCAGCGTCATCTGGGCGATGAGCTCGTCCACTTGCTTCGCGATGTGTTGTTCTTCGTGCATGCGGGTGGTCCCTCCTCTGCGGGGATGTCATGTGCGGCTGCGGACAACCGCCGCAGCGCGGCGCGGCCAGGCACGGCCGCCTTTCCTTCCGGCATGCCGCCCTCCCGTGCAGGCGGCAGCCTTTCCATGCCGACGGCGCCCTCCCTTCCGGCGCGGCCGCCGTTCACTTGCTGAAGCCGGCAAGCATGCCGCGCAGCAAGTACTGGCGGCCGAACGCATACGCCAGGATGAGCGGCAACGCCGACAGGATGACGAACGCCATGATGGCCGGGACGTTCATCGTGTACTGGCCCTGGAAGTTCGTGATGGCCAGTGGCAGCACGCGGCTGGCGTCGCTCTGGGTGAGCACCAGCGGGAACAGAAAGTTGTTCCACGCCTGCACGAAGTCGTAGATGCTCACCGAGATGAGCGCCGAGCGCGACAGCGGCACGACCAGGTGGCGCAACAGAATGAAGTCGGTCGCACCGTCCAGGTACATCGATTCGTACAGTTCGCGCGGAATGTCGCGGATGAAGTTGACGAGAATGAGAATGGTCAAAGGCAGCCCGAACGCCACCGACGGCAAAATGAGCCCGATGAGTGTATCGTACAGATGGATGACGTTGGTCACCAGCACGTACACCGGGATGATGGCCGCCTGGATCGGCAGCGACAGCCCCACCAAGAACACATTGAACACCAGCCGCACAAACCGGTTTTGCGTCTGCACCACCACGTACGCCAAAAGCAGGGAGCAAGCCACAATCAACGCCACCGTGCACACGGAGACGATCACGCTGTTCAAAAAGTAATGGGCGAACCCGGTTTGAAACACGGTGGCGTAGTTCTCAAACGTCGGGTGGGCGCTCGGCAACCACGGAATGCCCATGAGGTACCCCTGCTGCGAGCGCAGGCTGGTGATGAGGATATAGAACACAGGATAAAACGCGAACACCAGCCAGACGGTCCCCGCCAGGGCGACGGCCACCTGATACCAGGCGAGCGGCTGGCGCCACCAGGACCGCCGCGCGGTCGCCCTTGCCCCGGCCGCACCCACTCCGTGTTCCACGTGCTGCATCCTTGCTCACATCCCTTCCAGCTGGCTTTCCATGCGGTTGAAGCGGGACAGCCGCAGCAGGAGGATGGACAGGGCGACACCGGCGACCGCGAGGATGACCGCCATCACGCTGCCCACCCCGATGTTCTCGTTAAGAAATGCCTGTTTGTACATATCCATCGGCAGGATGAGCGTCGCGTCGCCCGGCCCGCCGCCGGTGAGCACGTAGATCAGGTCAAAGTACGTGAGCGATCCGGTCAGGATGAGGACGGTGGACGTGATGAACGTGTACTTCAGCTGCGGCAGCGTGATCGAAAAGAACATCCGCACGGGACCGGCGCCGTCGATGCGGGCCGCCTCGTACAGCGATTCGGGGATCTGCCGCGCCCCGCTGTGATATAGCAACGAATGAAACGGGATGAACTGCCACGAGATGATGGCCGCGACGACGATGAGCGCCGTGCTGGGCTCGCCGAGCCAGTTTTCATTCCCTGTGCCCAGCCCGGTCGCTTTGAGCAACGCATCGAGCAAGCCGAAATTCGGATTGAGGATGTACGACCAGGTCACACCCACCGCCACCGAGGAGAACAGGAGCGGCGTGAAGTAGAACACGCCGTACACCGCGCGGTACTTCTGGTCGCCGGCCAAAAACACCCCGATGAGCAGGCTGAGCGGCGTCTGCATCACCCACGACAAGACCATGATCTCGATGGTCAGGCGGATGGCATGCCACGCCTCACCGCTGGCGAACACGGTCTGCCAATTGGCGAAGCCCACCCATTGCGGGGTGGACAACCCGTTCCAGTTCAAGAAGCTGTAATACACCGCCACCAGCATCGGGATGAGGGCGAAGACAAGGAAAAACAGCACGGCCGGGACCATCATCAGCCACCGCTGTCCGTTCATTGCGGACGTGTTTTGCACGAGCTACACCTCTTTTCTTCCGCCATGCGGCGGAAATGGCCCCGCTGCCGCGAGGCCATTTCCGATGGTCCGGACGCCCGGCGATCACTTGCCGATATACTTGTTCATGTCGGCCGAGAACTGCTGCGGCGTCATCTGCAGGAGGAACAGCTTGCCGAGATCGGTGAGCAACTCCTGCGCTTGCGCCGGCGAGAGCGCCTGGTCCCAGGACATCTGGAAGTTGGGCGCGTTTTTCACCAGATCGTAATTGAACGTCAAGAAATCCCCGAACTTCGCTTGCTTGAGATCTTTCTCAATCCCCTTGACCGGCGGCACGTTGCCGATGTTGATCCAGTCCTTCACGTTCTGCCCGGTGAGCACCGCATCCCGGAGGAACGTGACCGCCGCCTGCGGGTTCTTCGATGCCTTGGAAATGGAGTAATAGCCCGACGGATTGCCGGCGATGTCATTCGGATTGCCCTTGCCGCCCGGCACCGACGGGAACGGGAACCAGCCCAGATTGCCTTGATCGATCATCGCTTTATTATTCGAGTATACAGTATTGAACTCCCAGGAGCCCATCAACTCCATCGCTGCTCTCCCAGTGAAGAGCAACGAGGTGGATGCCGCGTTGTCGTAGCTGACCGAGCTGAAGCCGGGCTCAAACGCCTTCATCTTGACCAGCTGCTGGATCATGGTGTTGGCCTTGATGAATGCCGGATTGGACCATGCGTTCTTCTTGCCGGCCAGCACCGCGTTGAACGCCTCCGGCCCGCCGATGCGGTCGACCAAATACTCCTCGTACATCAGATTCGGCCAGAGATCCTTGCCGCCAAGGGTGATGGGGATGACGCCGTTCTTGTTAAACACCTTGATGGCATTGAGCAGCTGGTTCCACGTTTTAGGTATGGCGACATGATATTTCTGGAAAAGCTGTTTGTTGTAGAAGAAGTACACGGGTTGCACACCTGTGTACGGAACCCCGTAGATGTGGCCGTTGAACGTCACCGGCTTCATCACGGACGGCAAGAACCGGTTCTTCCACTGCGGGTCTTTGTTGATGTCGGACGTCAGGTCGTACACGTCCCCCGCGTCGATGTACGACTTGAGGATACCGCCGCCCCAGCCCATGAAAATGTCCGGCGGGTTGTGCGCACCCATGGCGATGAGGATCTTCTGCTTGTACGGACCGTTCTGGAACCACTGGGGCTGCACGTGGATGTCAGGATGAGATTGATTAAAACGATCGATCATCTGTTTGATGACCTGTTGGACTTGCCCCGTCTGGATATCCCACAACGTGATGTTTACTTTCTGTGCTGCACCGGCGGAAAGGTTGCACCCCGCCAGCACGCTGGCCGACAGCAAAGCCGTGGCTCCGGCGGACATCCACAAAGACTTTTTCATACCCGCACCCCTCTTCACTCTATTATTTTGGATACGCAACAAACAAAAAGACGACAAACCGACGGCACGTTAGAAGTTGGCGACGCCTGCGCCTGCTTTCGTGTCCGTCCTGACCCCCTCTCCCCTGCTTGTTCAACCAACCGCACGCCATAGCGGGCGTGAATCCGGTTACAAGCCGTATTGTATCAATTCCGTGACAGTTGGACAAGCAGGTCCACTCTTTTCCTCTCCTCTTCCGCTTCCGTTTCCGTCGTTTCATCTGCCGCTCTGCCCCGTGCCGCGACCGGCCACGGGGCAGACATGACAGGCAGCGTGGGCAGATGCTTATTTACGCGCGACGCTGTCCGGAACCCTTATCCCGCGCGGCCACCGCACGCTCGATGCGCAAAATGCCCTCCTCGAGCGTCGCCCGCGGGCAGGCGATGTTCATCCGCATGAACCCTTCGCCGCCCGTGCCGAACGATGCGCCGGCGTTGAGCCCCACCTTCGCCTCTTGGCACAGGAAGCGAGCCAGGGCGTCGTCGTCGAGGCCGAGGTCGCGGCAGTCGAGCCAGACCAAGTACGTCCCTTCCGGGCGCAGGGCGCGAATGGGAAATTCCCCCGCGAACGCCGCGCATACCCGGCGCAGATTTTCATCCAGATAGCGGAGCAGCCGGTCCAGCCACGCGTCGCCATGCCGGTACGCCGCTTCCAACGCCACGGCGGAGAGGGTATGGAGCGAGGTCATGGCCAGGTTGCCGAGCGTGGCGGCAAAGCGGCGGCGCAAGGCTTCGTTCGGGATGACGGCGGTGGACACATGCAAGCCGGGGATGTTGAACGTCTTCGTCGGCGCGTTGCACGTCACCGTGATGTCGGCGAACGCCTCGTCGAGGGACGCCAACGGTACATGGCGGTGGCCAGGGTAGACGAGATCGCAGTGGATCTCGTCCGCTACGACGATGACCCCGTGCTTGGCGCACAGCTCGCCGAACCGGCGCAGCTCGTCCGCCGTCCAGACGCGCCCCACCGGGTTGTGCGGACTGCAGAGGAACACCAGCTTGACCCCGTCACGCAATTGGGCCTCCAGGTGATCCAAATCCATCTCGTAGCGGCCGCCGCGGAGGATGAGCGGGTTCTCCACGACCATGCGGCCGTTGCGCCGCACCACGTCGCGAAACGGCGGGTAAACCGGCGGCTGGATCAGCACCTTGTCGCCGGGTTCGGTGAACGCGAGCACGCTCACCACCAAAGACGTCACCACACCGGGGCTGTAGACGAGCCACTCCGTACGGAGCGCCCACCCGTGGCGGCGGGCGAACCAACCGGCGATGGCTTCGTAATACGCGTCGGTCGGCACGGTGTAGCCGAACACCCCGTGCGCCACCCGCGCCTGCAGGGCGTCGAGCACCGCCTGCGGTGCGGCGAAGTCCATGTCGGCCACCCACATCGGCAACACGTCGGGCGCGCCGAAGCGCGCCTCGAGCTGGTCCCACTTCAGGGATGCCGTGCCGCGCCGCTCGATCTCAAGTTTGACAGTTAGACCCCCTGGGTCGAGGGTACGAACCGCGCTACGGCGCGGTTTTTTCGCCGTTC
>NZ_BMOY01000033.1 GCF_014647315.1 Paenalicyclobacillus cellulosilyticus | reverse complement strand
GGCTAAAGTGCGTGTGGTACAAACTTGGGCCTACAAACCCGCGTCACATCAAGGGTGGTGTCAAACTTGAGTTCAAAATTTTTTCCGAAATATGTGCCCATATTGGGAGCTGTCTTATAGCCGCCGCAATTGAGGAAAATGACGTTGGGATATTTAGGAGCCACGTCTGCCATGTAATTCATATAGCCATAACTTGTGCCGAAGATGACGTTATACCCTTGTTGCGCAAGTTGTTCAAACACCCTTTCCGAGTCAGCCGACTCGGGTACATTTTCCACGTATGTGGTTTTGACTCCAAGCATCTTTACCAAGTATTTGCGGCCAGCGTCTTGTGCTGAGCTCCAACCGCCGTCATTTGCCGGTCCATCGTACACAAAAGCCACCTTCACGGTTTTGGGTTGCTTTGCAAGCGCGAACGAAGTCACACCTGGGCTCATCACAGCCAATACGACGGAAAAAATCATGGAAACACGGGACCAAATCCTTTTTTTCACCATCCACATATCCCCCTCGTTCGACGTTCGTCGCAGAGATGTTGACATCAATCTTGGCATCATCGTAGAAAAATTCTTGATGAGAATCAACCATTTTTGTTATGTTATATAACACAAACATCAAATACCACTTTGTACACGATGAATATAGTTAGATTTATTGACATAATGGGTTGTGGTCTCTACTATAGGAACTGTAGCCGAATGCAGGGAAGGGGGTGTGTATGATGGGAACGCTGCTCATCCGCAACGCCAGAAACATCATCACCATGGATGACCAAAAAACGAAGATCCCCGGAGGGTCAATTTTCGTTCAGGATCAAAAGATTGTCGCGATAGGTACGTCGTTACCTTATGACACCGCAGACGTGGTGATTGACGCGAGGGATAAAATTGTCTACCCCGGCTTGGTGAATACACATCACCACCTGTACCAATCGCTCACACGAAACATTCCACTGGCGCAAAGTTGCTCACTGTTCGATTGGTTGACAACGCTGTATGAAATCTGGGTTCATCTGCGCCCAGAAGATGTATATCTGAGCGCGATGATTGGGCTGGGTGAATTATTAAAAAGCGGCTGCACCACATCCTCCGATCATTTCTATTGCTTTCCCAACGCCACGAGTCCGTACTTGATAGACGAAGAGATCCGGGCGGCGCGCGATGTGGGCATTCGTTTTTTCCCCACCCGCGGCGCGATGAGTCTTGGCCGTGCCCGGGGAGGATTGCCGCCAGATGAACTATGCCAGGATGAAAACTCCATCCTGAAAGACATGCAGCGGGTGATCGAGCGGTACCACGACGCCCGTCCCTTCGCTATGGTTCGTGTGGGCGTCGCCCCGTGCTCGCCGTTCTCGGTGACAAAGGACCTAATGCTCGAATCGGCCCGGCTCGCCCGTGCGTACGGCGTGCGCATGCACACCCACCTGGCGGAAACCCTCGACGAAGAATCGTTCTGCCTCCAGACGATGGGCGTGCGCCCCCTGGACTTCATGGAGATGACGGAGTGGACCGGTTCGGACGTGTGGTACGCCCACGGCATCTGGTTCAGCGACGCCGAAATTCAGAGACTCGCCCGTCATGGATGTGGGATCGCACATTGCCCGACGAGCAACATGAAGCTCGCCTCCGGCGTATTTCCTCTTGCCAAGATGAAGCAGTCTGGCATCCCCATCGGTCTCGGCGTCGACGGATCCGCATCGAACGACACTTCCAATATGTTGCTGGAGGTCCGCATGGCCCACCTGCTGCACCGGCTGCATACCGGCCCTGACGCGCTTTCGGCGGAAGACGCGCTGTACCTCGCGACCCGCGGGTCGGCACAAATCCTCGGCTGGGATGACGAGATCGGATCGCTTGAGGTCGGCAAGGCGGCAGACATGTTCCTCATCGACACGCGTCGGCTCGAATACGCGGGGGCACTGTTCGACGACGCCGCGTTGCCCGTGCTCACGGGACTATCCCAAATCGTCGATACCACCATCGTCGGGGGAAGAGTCGTTGTCGAACACGGGAGGTTGGTCCATGTGGATGAGGAGCAACTGGCCCAAGTGGCGCAACGGGCGGCGACAAGGCTGGTCGAGGAGGCGAGTCTGCGCACTGGCATCGACTACCGACAGAGCCGGACGTCCCCGCCCGCCGCATCCAATGCGCCCGCCTATCAGCCGTGAACCGGAGAGATCCTATATGTGTCGCTGGCTTCAGGAAGTCAATCAAATGAGCAAAGACGAGTTCGTGCACGCATTCGGATGGGTGTTCGAACACTCACCCTGGTTTGCAGAACGTTTGTGGACCAAACGACCTTTTTCATCCCTGCGCGACGTGCAGAGAGCCGTCGCCGAAGTCATCGAACAAGCGGGGGAAGAGGAACGACTCGCGCTCATCCGATCCCATCCGGATCTGGGCAGCACCTTGTCCCTTAGCCCGGCCTCCCTTCGCGAGCAGCGCAGCGCCGGGCTGCATGGATTGGACGCCAAGACGGCGGATATGCTGCGTGACCTCAACGCCAGCTATCGTGCACGGTTCGGATTTCCCTTCGTGATGGCCGTGCACGGAAAAAACATTCACGATGTGCTCGCCGCACTGCGGGCGCGATTGAAAAACACCCAGGCGGATGAACAGTCGAAGGCTCTGAAAGAAATTGGGAAGATCGCGTTTTTCCGGATCCGAGACCGGATGGAGCACGCGCCAGGCTCCGATTTTCAGCCGGAATGACAGACGGAAAGAGACCGTCATCAGGAGGGACGTGGACATGTCTGCTGCGGAAGACCGTACGCTGTACTATGGGAAGGACGACGTGTACATTTACCGCACGTTTGTACCGCCTCTCTACGCCAGCAGCCAGATCCCGGAATCGCCTTTCGTGCGCCGGAGCAATGTCGTCTTTGGGGTCAACGTGCGCGTCTGTGTGGGCGGCGAGGCATTCTTGCCCTCGTTCACCGAGGGTGATAATTCCATGGTCGTCGCGACAGATTCCATGAAGAACTTTCTCCAACGACACATGGCGACGTACCAGGGTATCACCATCGACGGATTCCTGTCGTTCGTCGGAGAACGGCTCTTGACCACGTATCCGCAGATGTCGTGGGTCGAGTTGTACGCCACACAGGTTCCGTTCGATCCGGTCGATGTCCCAAGTCCGAACGGGTTTACCGAAAGCGGCCTCGTCTTCCGCAGGTCGCGCAACGAGTGCGCCACCGCGAGCGTGAAAATGGTGCGCGGCGAACGAGGCGAACCGGTCGTCGTCGACCACTGGTCCGGCATTACGGATCTCCAGTTGATCAAGGTGGTCGGCAATTCGTTCGTCGGCTTTGTCCGCGACGAATACACCACGCTGCCCGAAGACCCGAACCGGCCGTTGTTCGTCTTTCTCAACATGCGATGGCGCTATAACAACCCTGCCGACGCCCTTCTTCCCGATCCCACCGCGTACGTCCCGGCGGAACAAATTCGCGACATCGCCTGCACCGTGTTTCACGAGACAGCCACCGTCTCCATCCAGAACCTGATCTATCGCATCGGATGCGCCGTGTTGCGACGCTTCCCGCATCTCGCCGAAATCCGGTTCGAGTCGCAAAACCGGACTTGGGATACCGTGGTGGAGTCGATCCCAGAGTCCCCCGGAAAGGTGTATACAGAACCCAGACCTCCGTATGGCTTCCAGGGCTTGTCGATCACACGCGAGGATGTCGTATCCGCGCCGTCGGCGTAAGACCATCGGGATGGCCTGTAGCCGGCAAGATTAGGAAAGTAAAACAAGCGAGATGACCCCGAGATGAACGGACGGCTCACGTCCCACGTGTTGGACCAGGTGCGCGGGGCACCGGCAACCGGCATGATGGTCGACCTTTGGCGCGTCGTCTCGCAGCACAGAACCCTGTTGCGCTCCTGCGAGACCAACGCCGACGGACGGGTGGAACTCCTTGGAGATCGTGAATTTCTCGTCGGAACCTATGAGATCGTGCTCCACGCGGCCGACTACTTCACCCGGTTCGAGGGAGGCGCCGCAGCTTCCGAATCGCTGTTCCAAGAGATCATCATCCGCGTCAAGATCGCGCGGCCGGACGAGCACTACCATGTGCCTGTGCTCATCGCGCCGTGGAGTTATTGTACATACCGCGGGAGTTAAACCCGCGGTATGCTTTCCTGCGCCGGAGACAAGATCCGGTGGTGGATCAACAAAGCCAACCGCAACCGCAAGGTCGTAGCCGGGTCTTTGAGATTGACGCCCACGATCTGGCTTAACTTGTGCAGGCGGTACAACACGGTGTTCCGGTGCAAGTACAGGGTCTTCGCCGTTTCCGCAATGTTCCCCTGACAGTCCAAGAACGCCGACAAGGTGGAGAGGAGCACCTCTCGCTCTTCTTCGGGCAAGGCGAGCCAGGCGCCCAGGGCCGCATCCCGATATTCCTCGAGCTCCCGCCGCGGGATGAGGCGCAGCAGCTCCACCGTGTCCTTGGTACGGTAGACGTTCACGAACCCACTCCGACGTTCCCGAATCCCCGCCTCCAACGCCTGCACCGCTTCATCGTACGATTTCGGAATGTCCGCCAACTTAGAAACCGGATTGCCGATCCCGAACGACACCGACAACGCGCCGTGCAACTGGATGGATTCCTGCATGCGCCGGCAGATGTCGTACACGTCCACGCCGTCCTTCGCCAAGTGATGCTTGTGGTAAAAGAGGACGACCACGTATTGGTGCTTGTAGAACAGGCTGTGAGGCACGCCGGTTTTCCGCAGTTCGCGCCGAAGATGCTCGTACAGGACGTCGCGTTCCATCTGAAGCGGGGATGCCTCTCCGCTTGTCGCCATAAGCGGCTTGGTTTTCGCATCCACCTTGCTCACGGCGCACTGATACAAGTCCGAACTTTGAACGCCGTAAGGCCTGCCACGATGGAAGATCTCTGCCTCCGACTGGATGCGCCGATCCAGCAACTCGGAGAAAAATTCGTTCTTGTACCGACGCGTGCGCTCGCGAACCGCCTGCAGCTTCATCATTTCGAAGCTGACCACATTGCCGGCCTGCTCGATGGCCAGCTTCGCGAGCGCGTCAAACGAGAGTTGAGGCGCCATGACGGCCAAATAGCCGAAGCGCTGGCCGGGATGGACCGGGAACAGCGTCACCTCCGCGCCCTGGCGCGGACCGAGGAGGGCGGTGAGCGAAACGGCCGAGTCGTCTCCCGACAGGCGCGGGATGGTCGATGAGACCTTTTGCAGGATTTCCTGGGCGCGCTGACCCTGCGTCGTCCGGGAAGCGGCGATGAGATCCCCGTGGACATCGAACAATGCCACAGGCTGTCCAATCACCGCCGCGAGGCTTTCCATCAACTCCTTCATGCCCTTGCCCTGTAAGATGATCTGCGAGAACTGTTGGTGAGCCTGCAGTGAATACCTTAACTCCTCCATCCGCTTCTCGAGAATGTACGTCAGCGCCTGGTGCAGCATTTCCCCCAGCGAATAGCGGAGCGGCAACTCGATGAGCGGCAGTTGATACCGCTCCGCGACGTCGATGACCGACTGCGGAATGTGGTCCAGAAACCTCTTCGTCTTGATGCCCAATCCCGCACATCCGATCACGGCCATCTGCTCAACCAAGCTCTCTAACGCCCGCACATCGTCCTTCAACGCGTAGGCCGTCGTGATCAACAGCTCCTCGGCTTTGAGGTATTCGACGATGTCAGGGGCATCCATCATGTTCACGGTGGAAACCGGACGAACCGTGCCAGCGTGCCCAGCGACCACGCGCGCTTCGTCGAACATCGGCAAGGTCAGAAGGTCCGAAACACGCACTTGCACCCACCTCGTTTTGTTATTTATTCTTACACAACACCTCACCAAGATCCTCGTTTCGTGGCGAGTTTTGTGTCTATTATACAAGGCCACGCCGCGTTTATCGGGCGACATATCTATATACACGGATGCATCCTTCCATTACGATCAGGGTTGAGCACGGTTTCGTGATATAAATCTTTACACCAGATCCTATCATGCGTCCCCAAGGGTGGAAAGGGTGACCCCCGTTGCCGGAACGGACGTACGATCTCGTCATCCACCAAGGCTCCGCCGTGTTGCCCAATACGGTCGAAGTGACGGATATCGCGATCGCGAAGGGACGGATCGTCGCCCTGGCGCCCAATCTGTTGCCGTACGCCCGGCGCGTCATCGACGCGACGGGCAAGGTCGTTCTCCCCGGCATGATCGACGTGCATGTGCACCTGAACGAACCGGGATTAGACTGGGAGGGATTCCTCTCCGGCTCGCAGGCGCTGGCGGCCGGTGGGTGCACCACCTTTTTCGACATGCCCATCAACGGGGTCCCGCCGACGATCTCGACCGCGTGTCTTCAATTGAAATGCAGGTGCGCGCGACGTCAGACGTACCTAGACTACGGATTTTGGGGCGGATTGGTACCTGGGAATCTGCATGAACTGCGTTCCCTGGCCGATTGCGGCGTCGTCGGCTTCAAGGCGTTCATGTCGTCTCCTGGCGGACCGAGCGCCGAGCATGGATTTGTCGCGGCCGACGACATCACGCTCTACCGCGGCATGCTGGAGATCGCGAAAACAGGGCGAGTGCTCGCCCTGCACGCCGAGAGCGAACCGTGGGTGGCCCGGCTCGCCGCAGAATTCGTCCGGAACGGGCGAACGGGTCCAGCCGATTACGCCCAATCCAGGCCGGTTTTGGCCGAGGTGGAAGCGGTGGAGCGCGCCCTGCTTTACGCCGAGTACACCGGTTGCCCACTCCACTTTGTGCACATCAGCTCCGCAGCGGCGGTAGCCCGCATCCAGGAAGCCAAGCGCCGGGGCGTCGACGTCAGCGTTGAAACGTGTCCCCATTATCTGGCCCTGACCGATGAGGACATGGCGCGCCTCGGCCCGGTGGCCAAGTGCGCGCCACCGCTTCGGAATCGTCGCGAACAAGCGGATCTGTGGGAGATGGTGCTCGCCGGCCGCATCGACATCATCGCTTCCGATCATTCTCCGTGCCCGATGGAGATGAAAATCCACGATAACTTTTTCGAAGCGTGGGGGGGCATCGCCGGCGGGCAGTCGTCCGTGGCGGTGATGGTAGAAGAGGCCCACCTGCGCCGCGGGATGCCGCTTCATGCGTTGGCGAGGCTGCTGGCGACGAACCCGGCCCGGCGGTTTGGGCTGTTCCCCAAAAAAGGCGCCATCCAATGCGGGGCGGACGCCGACCTCGTCATTCTCGACACGAACCGGCCGTACGTCCTGCGCCCGGAGCACCTTTTCCAACGGCATCCGCACAGCCCGTACATCGGCCGGAGGCTGCGCGTGCGCGTGGAAAAGACGCTGGTGCGAGGGCAGGTGGTGTACGACGCGGACCGCGTGGCGCCGTTTCCGGACGAACCCGCCGGACAGTGGGTGAAGCCGGCAGGGTCCGTTCGAAAGGAGCCGAGTTTTGCACATGGGTCTTGACAACGTGGACATCGCGGCAAGTTCCCTTGCCGACGCGAACTTTGGTCGCGAGGCGCAAGCGTTACTCAACTGGCTCGCCGCGTTTGGCGCAGACCACGATGGCGGGGTCACCCGACCGGTGTACTCCAAGGCTTGGCGTGCCGCCCAGACCGCTTTATGCGAAAAAATGAAGGCGTATGGGATGGAACCCCGGTTTGACCGAGTCGGCAACCTGTTCGGCCGCGTGACGGGCCGGTTGCACCCGCGCCGGCGCGTGGTCACGGGTTCCCACATCGACACCGTGGAACGTGGCGGGCGGTACGACGGGGCGCTCGGCATCGTGGCCGGCATGCTCGCAGTGCATTACTTGACCTCCCGCTTCGGTCCGCCGCGGTTGACGATGGAAGTGGTCTCCTTCTGCGAAGAGGAAGGCAGCCGCTTTCCCCTGGGTTTCTGGGGATCTACCTATGTCGCCCGCTCGCAAACGGACGACTTCTCGTTGACCATCCCCGACGTTCAGGACGCTGCGGGCACGCGCTTGCTGGACGCGATGCGGCAGATGGGCCTGCCTTCCCATGCGGATGACTCGGATCGCGACGAGATCGCTGCCTTCGTGGAACTGCACGTGGAACAGGGCATGCGCCTGGAAGAAGCCCAGTGTCCCATCGGCATCGTCGAACAAATCGTCGGCCAACGCCGGTACCTCGTCGACGTGCGAGGAGAAAGCAATCACGCCGGCACCACGCCCATGGACCGCCGCCGCGATCCGATGCACGGCGCCGCCTCGATGATCCGCTGCGCCTTGGAGTTGGCTCGGCGACGACAGGACGGGATCGTCGCGACGGTAGGCAGGCTGCAGGTCGCACCGAACGTTTCCAACGTCATCCCCGAGCGCATCCGCTTCACGCTCGACGTCAGGCACTGGGACGAGGCGATCCTGGATGCGTACTGCGAAGAGGTGCTGGAAGCGTTCCGGCGCATCGCCGCGCAACACCGCTTGGCCGTCTCGCACGCGTTGTGGTTGGACCAGCGTCCTGTGGCCATGCACCGCCGCATCATCCAGCACATTGAAAGCGCGTGTCGGGCGCAGCAGGCGGATTACCTTTTCATGCCGAGTTGGGCGGGCCACGACGCGCAAATCATGGCCCAACACGTCCCTACCGGCCTCATCTTCGTCCCGAGCCGACACGGCATCAGCCATTCTCCCGAGGAGTACACCAATCCGGCCGATCTCGACGTTGGCGTGCGCGTCCTGGCCGCCACCTTGTACCGGCTGGCGTACTGCGAGGAGGAACCATGAACATGAAGGACCTGACCGTCGCGCCGCGCATCATCATGACCCCTGGGCCTGTCGAGGTGGATCCGCGCGTCCTGCGGGCCATGTCGTCGCCCATCCTGGGTCAGTTCGATCCCCTGTTCACCGAAATCATGCAAGAGACGATGAACATGCTCAAACTCGTCTTTCAGACGAACAACCGCTGGGCTTACCCCGTGGACGGCACGTCGAGAGCCGGTTTGGAAGCGGTCCTCCACGCGTTGATCGAGCAGGGTGACGTGGTCTTGGTGCCCGTATTCGGCCGATTCGGATACTTGCTCGTCGAGATCGCGACCCGGCTTGGCGCCGAGGTGAAGGTGATTGAGCGACCGTGGGGGACCGTCTTCGAACCGGACGAGGTGGTCCAGGCCATCCGCAAGTTCCGCCCCAAGGTCGTGGCCGTGGTCCACGGCGAAACGTCCACCGGCCGGATGCAGCCCTTGGCGGACATCGGGCGGGCTTGCCGGGAATACGGCGCGTACTTGGTGGTCGACGCGGTGGCGACCGTCGGCGGCGTGGAGGTCCGCACGGACGACTGGCTCCTCGACGCGGTGGTCGCAGGCACGCAAAAGTGTCTCTCGGTGCCCGCGGGCTTGGCGCCGCTCACCTACAACGAGCGCGTGGAGCGCGTCCTTGAATCCCGCAAGCGAGTGGAACGAGGGCTGTGGAACCTGGAGGAAGGCGCCGTTCCCGATGCACCTCGCGGCTCCCCCATCCTGTCGAACTATCTGGACCTCGCCCAGATCCAGGATTACTGGGGACCATCCAGGCTCAACCATCATACAGAGGCCACGTCCATGCTATACGCGCTGCGCGAAGGGCTGCGGCTGGTGCTCGAAGAAGGACTGGAGGCGCGATTTCGTCGCCACCGACAGTGCGAGTTCATCCTGACGGAAGGCTTGCGCGCGATGGGGCTGGCGCTCTTCGGCGACCCTGGGTGCAAATTGCCCGTGGTCACCTGCGTCGAGGTCCCCCCGGGCATCGACAGCCAGTCGGTGCGCCACATGCTGCTCCACGAGTTTGGCATCGAGATCGCCGATTCCTTTGGGCCGTTGAAGGGGCGCATTTGGCGCATCGGTACCATGGGGTACAGCTGTCGAAAACAGAACGTCTTCGCCCTCTTGGGCGCGCTCGGCGCAACCTTGCGATGGCACGGGTTCCCTGCCGACACCGCGTCCGCCTTGGCAGCTGCACTGCACGCGGCGAAGAAGACGGAGGCATGGGAAGACGCCGCGCAAGGCGCTGCGTTTCCATCCTCCCAACGCATCCGGGAACACCTCGCAGGCGTCTGACACACGCGAACCGCCCAATTCTATGAACCACTCACCCTTACCGGAAGGAGTGATCGCTTGATGGACATCCAATCCACCACGGCGCGGACCGCGGCGCCGCGTCCTGCCCATCACCCGTTGTTCCCCAGAAACTGCACGTTTACTCCTGAGGATTGGCACGTGCTGGCCCAATTCTGGTATCCTGTGGCGCGTGCCGACGAAGTGACGGATCGACCTATCGCGGTGAAGTTGCTCGACGTAGAACTGGTTTGTTACCGCGCCCGCGGTGTTCCGGTGGTAGCGCGGGACCTTTGTGTCCACCGCGGTGTGCCCCTGAGCCTCGGTTGGGTGGAAGGCGACGAGATCATCTGCCCTTATCATGGCTTCCGCTACGGACCGGACGGCAGGTGCCGGGCCATCCCCGCAGCACAAAAGACCACAGGCATCTCGCCGAAACTGAGCATCACCGTGCTCCCCGCCGTGGAACGTTACGGGCTCATCTGGACCTCGCTGGCGGCGAAGGAAGAGAACATCCCGCCGTTTCCTGAGTGGGACGACCCGGATTATCAGCCCATCCTGCCACCGACGGTCGACATTCAAGGGTCGGCCGGCAGACAGATGGAAGGCTTTTTGGATGTGGCCCACTTTGCGTGGGTCCACTCCGAGAGCTTTGGCGATCGCGACAATCCGGTGGTGCCGAGCTACAAGGTCGAGACGCAAGATGGGTGGATTCACGCGGAATACCTGAGCACCGTAAGCAACTATCCGAAGGCTCAGCAACACCGGGCACCGAAAGACTTCCTATGGTTACGTGTCTACGACGTCTATCCTCCGTTTGTCGCGCGTTTGACGGTTCATTTTCCATATAACGGAAGACTTTGCATTTTCAACGCGCCATGCCCTGTGTCCGCTCGCCAGTGCCGGTTGTTCAGCCCGCTGGCACGCAACTTTGACAAAGACCAACCGGTAAGCGAGGTGCATGCCTTCAACCTCCAGATCTTCCTCGAAGACCGGGCCATTGTGGAGAAGCAAAAGCCGGAGGAACTTCCGCTCGACCTGCAGCAGGAAGCACACATCCACGCGGACGTCTTGTCCATCGCGTACCGGAGACGGTTACGGGAACTCGGGCTCGGCAGTATGTACACCACGTAAGACAATCCGTTTGCCCCACCTGACGCGCTGTGGCGCAGGTGGGGTGCCTCGATGCGGCCAGACATCCCGCATCGTGTTTATACACGCGCGGGTTCATCCTATCCGTTGAAACACCCCCGCCTTCATATCCTGGTCGGCCACGGGCGTGTCCACCACGTCCGGGTCGAAGTTCACTTGCACGTTGCGCACCTGGCCGTTGTGGTGGCCATACGTATCGCCGTGGCCCTTGTTCGTCTTTTGGTGTTGGTCCCAGCCGTTGATGTCCGCATCGCCGACGAAAACCCCCGCGTTTTGCTGCATCATGTTGACGTTGAGCGCGTGCAGGCCGATGTGCGTGACGGGAGGACTGCGATAGACCTTTGTGAACACGTGAACATCGCGATCGTCAATCGGCGTATCGAGCGTGTCCGGGTCGGACACGAGCGTGAGCAGCTTGTAGACAAGATTCGAGGATTCGAGCGTCCCGAAGCCAGCGTTCGATTTGCTGTGGGCACTCCACCCGTACACGATGTTTTGGCCGCCGACCAACACACCGGAACAACTTTGCATGTTCTGTACCTGGATGGACACGGGCAAGGTGGCGGAACGAACCGCCTGCACGTCCTCGTTCATCCTGCACCTCCTCCGCCGGCCTCTGCCGCCCAGGCGGCATCGTCTACCATTGCACGGTCCAACTCGGCTTGACGTCGGGATCGACGATGAGCCCGTCCACCCACTCCATGCCGTCCGCATTCGCATTCCAACAGACGGCGCTCACGTTGAACCACCCGTAAATCGAACCGTTGCCCTGGTTGGTCTTTCCGTTTGCGTCCCACCCGGTGATATGGATCTCGCCGATGAACACTCCCGCGTTTTGTTGCGCCACGTTGGTATTCACCACCCCCAGGGCGATCACGCTCGCCACCCATCCCGCCCCCTCAATCCGTGCCGAAGTCCACCGGGACCGCGCTCCCGGCGTCGGCGTGCGCCTTGTCCTTGGTGAGATACACCACCAGCAGCCCGCTGCGGTACACCGCGCGCACGTCATCCACCACCACCCGTTCCGGCAATTCAATCTCCCGGTCGAACGCGCCGTGATGGCACTCCGCCATCCACACCGTATCCCCCTTCAATTGAAAGCGCGCGGTCACCTGCCCTCGCACGCGCAGGGCGTGCGGGCGAACCGAAAGTTGGACATCGGCACTGCTGGTCAGTCCCGGCAATTCGAACACAGCCACCATCTCATGGCTGCCGCGGCCATACAAGTCCACCCGCGGAAACCGGTCTTCGGCGTCTCCTGCCGTATCCGCAAACCACGGGCCGCGCATCTGCGGAAGAGGCAGGTTCTTGAAAAAGTCCGGGCCGAGGATTTTTTTGATATCCGCGAGATCCCCCAAGTGGTTCAAGATGTCGAACGGATTTTGCGACTTGTCCTTGTCCGCCGCCATGCTCCTTCCTCCACACCGCCGCCCAATGACGCCTTCACCGGTTCGCCGTCGCGGGCTGGAGGGGCACGTCCGCCACCATTCGGCGCAACCAATCCGGCAGCTCCCCCGTCTTGGCGACCCCCCACACGTCAATCCCGTCCGGGTCATGGACGGCGCTCTGGGTGCCGCGGATGAGCGACCGGTCTCCGTGCACCACGCCGAATCCCTGGTTTTGCTTTTGGTAACTGGTGAACTCAGAAACCCAGTTGTTTCCAAAGTTGATACAGGAGGCTCCCCCCACGCTTCCAATCCGAATGGTGCCAATCACAAACGTCGGCGACCACGCCGTTGCCATGCGCCCACCTCGCCGCCGTCCTCGTTACGAGTCGCCGTGCTTCCTGTCCGCCGGGCTGCCCCATTGCACCTGGTACCCATGTGGCGTTGCGGAGATTTCGACCCCGCCAGCACCAGGCTGCGCCCCTTTGCGAGCGGAGCCCTGCGTGGGGGTGCGATCCCGCTGCACCACGGGGCGAACCAGTTCGGTCCCGAAGTTGTTGCCGAGATTCAACGATCCGCTCAATTCGTCGATGTCCAACCGGTCGAGGCGAAACAACAATTGATCCAGCGTCGCCCGCTCCACATGCAGGTGTTGGATCGTCACTTGCACTTTATGCGCAGACGCCATGTCCAAGACCGCGCCCAATCGGGCCGTGATCTCGTCCAGACGCTGGAACAACTGCTGCTCCGCCCGCCTTCGCCGCCGAAACCACATGCGCCCCCCTGCTCCCGAAACGTCAGTGGACTGCTTGGAATCAGTGTATGGCCGCACCGTGACAGGTATGTTCACCGCATCAGACAAAGCTCTGCAAGCATACGGTAAGCTGGGTGCATCCGCGGCGTGGTGTTGTCGGAGGTACAGAGGGGAGGGCGGGGATGCCGTCGCTCATCGTCTTGGGCGTGATCAACCAGAACACGCCGCAGGAAAACGCAGGGACGTTCGTCGGGGAGGGCAATTTCGGAGGCTGGGATGCCAACATGAAAATCAACCAAGGCCACGGCGGTTATTACGGCGCGTTCAACATCACCCCCCTGTGGGTCAACATCAATGTCGACAATCTGGAACTGGTGGACGGCGCCATCGCCGACCAGGACGTCAAACCGACCATGAGCTTCGACGTATGATGCCCACGCCAGGCACATCCGTCGGCGGAAAGGAGCGAAGATGCCTTCCATCATCATCTGCGGTGCGCTGAACTCCAACACGCCGCAACAAAATGCCGGTGCGTTCTTCGGAGAATTCAACTTCGGCGGTTGGGATGCGAACATCAAGCTCAACCAGGGCCACGGCGGTCTTTATGGGTTTTTCAATCTGATCCCAGCCCAGCTCAACGTCAACCTGGACAACCTCGAACTGATTGACGGCGCCATCTTGGATCAAGACCTGAAAGCCGAACAGTCCGCGAACATCTGACCAGAACCCGCCTCGCCTTTGTCTTGCCGTGCATGGTCTTTGCCTTCGAGATAATCCGGCTGCAATGCGGTGCACGCGGCGCCGTCTCCGGGCGCCGCGTGCCCAAGCGGCCTGGTCACAACAACTCGTGCTCGTGTTTCGCCTTCAGGCGCCGCCAGCGCCGTTCGACCTCCGCCTCGAACGCCTGCAGCAACGCCTCGTTCTCCGGGCGCAACAGGTGCTTGCTCTTCCCCATCCGCTCAAGCCACGCGCGCGCCGGCACCCGCTCGCCGCGCGCCTCCGGATCGTAGGTGATGCGCGTAATGCCGTGCTCCACCTCGTACAGCGGGAAGAAACAACACTTGACCGCCAGGCCCACCACCTCGTTCCCCGCGTCGTCCGGCGTCTTCCAGTTGAGCGGACACGCGGTGAGCACCTTGCCGTACGCCATCCCCTCGTGCGTGGCATACCACTGGGCCTTGGCTGCCTTCCGAATCAGGTCCTGCGGATACGCCTCGACACCGGTGAACACGTACGGGATGTTAGCCGCCGCCATGATCTGCGGTGTATCCTTGTGGTGAAACGCCTTGCCCTGCTGCGCGGCCCCGACGTTCGACGTCGCCGTCATGTGGCCGATGGGTGTGGAATACGACAATTGGCTTCCGGTGTTCATGTATCCCTCGTTATCGTATTCGAGGATGATCAGCTTGTGGTTGCGCATCGCGGCCCCAAGCGCCGACCCCATGCCGATGTCCATGCCGCCGTCGCCTGTGATCATGATGAAGGTCGGGTCTTCACCAATCTGGATCTCGCCGCGCCGCTTGCGCTCCCAGAACATCTCCACCACGCCGGAGAGGGTGGCGGCGCCGTTTTGAAACAGGTTGTGGATGTACGTGACACGGTGGGACGTGTACGGATAACCTGTGGTGGTCACCATCGCGCACCCGGTCTGGTACAGGACGACCACGTCGCCTTCGATGCCTTTGAGGAACGTCTCGATGGCAGGGAAGATCCCGCAGCCCGGGCAGGCCCCGTGGCCGGGCGCCAAACGTTTGGCCTTCGCGGTGAGCGCGCGCAGCGGCGGCACCTTCACGATCAACTCGCCGGTCTTCTCGTCCCGGGTCACCTGAACGAACCCGCTGACTTCCTCTTTTGCCAACGGCTTGAGCCCCCGCGGCGGCCGGACGGCGGGATCGCCCGCGATCACGCCGTAATAATCGAACGCCGGGACCGCCTCGCCGCGCCACGCCTGGAGGCAGATTTGGAACAACGCCTCGGCGTCCGCGGGGTGAAACTCCTTGCCGCCCAGCCCGTACACCCGGGAGAGCACGGTGCACTGCGCCTGGACGGCCTGCAGGGCAGATCTCACCTCGTGCGTGAGGTTGGCTCCGTGCGCACCGTAAGCATCCGCCCGCTCCGCCACCAGCACAACCTGCACATGCGCCAGCGCCTCCTGCACCGCCCGGACAGGGAACGGGCGCAGGATGTTGAACGACAACACGCCGGCCCGGATGCCTTGTGCGCGCAGGGCGTCCACCGCATCCTTGCTGGTCTCCGCCGCCGAGTTGAGGATGACGAGCGCGATGTCCGCATCCTCCAACCGGTACGTGTCCAGCGCGCCGTAGTACCGCCCCGAGATCCTGGCGTACGCCGCGGCCACCTCCGCAAACACTTCACCCGCCCGGTACATCGCCAGCGATTGTTGATACTTGTTGTGAATGTAGTCCGGTTCATTCATGTAGGGCCCGACCGTCACGGGGTGGTCGCGATCGAACAGGTCGAATTCGGCCTTGCGCACCGGGCCGACGAACCATTGGACCGCCTCCCGGTTCGCGAAGTACTGGACGCGCTGCTTGGAATGGGACGTGAAAAACCCGTCGTACGCCACGATGACCGGCAGGCGCACGTCCGGGTGTTCCGCGACGCGCAGGGCCATCAGGTTCATGTCGTACACCGCCTGAGGTGTGCGGGCGAGCAGAATCGGCCACCCGGTGTTCAGGGCGTAGTAAAGGTCGGAGTGGTCCCCGTGGATGTTGAGCGGTCCGGAGACCGAGCGCGTCACCAGGTTGAGGACCATGGGCAGGCGCGTGCCCGATTGCACCGGCAGCTGTTCCAGCATATAGAGAAACCCCTGCGCCGACGTGGCGTTCAACACCCGGCCGCCCGCAGCCGCCGCGCCGAAGCAAATTCCCGCCGCGCTGTGCTCACCGTCCGCGGGCACCAGCACGATGTCGTGCTCACCATGCGCCTTCATCTCGTCGAGATACTCTGCGATCTCGGTCGAGGGCGTGATGGGAAAATACCCCATGAGATGGTAGTTGATCTGCGCGGCTGCCCGCGCCGCCATCTCATTTCCTGAACACAGGTCCGTGCGTTGTTCGAACAGAGGATGACTGGACCATGTGTCAAGCGCCTCCACACGTTGGCCGATGGACATGGCGCTTCAACCTCCTGTCCCGTCCGTCATTTGGCGTCCGGTCATGATACCGCCAACCCTGCGCCTTCCGCAAACCCTGTGGCCCCAGCATGTTTCCGGGCGTCCCTCACGCGAACGCGAAAGGGTGCTTGGTGCGGTGTGCTTCCGCATACCCGTCTTCCTCACGGCCGGCCTGAAGGGCGTCGGTCGGACAGGCCGCGACGCACTTGAGACAACCTTTGCAGTATTGATAGTCGATGCCGGCAAGGAATTGGAACACGCGGCCGTTCCGTCCTTCGCGCGCCGTCCAGACGAAGCACAAATCCGGGCAGACCTGATCGCACGCCGCGCAGTGAATGCATGACTCCAGACGGAGGATGGGCAGCACGCCTTGCCGGGAAGCGCTGAGGTCCCGCCAGACCGAGTTTCCAGGTTCCGGAATACATCCGCCTTGCGGCTGGTTGCGATAGCCCAGCACCGGCGTCGTCCGGTCCGCGGTTGCGGGCGTCGCCGCACCGCTTTCTTCCGCAGCCGCGGGTGCCATGTCCTCCACCCGCACCTCGTCATAACCCGCCCGGAACGTCCGCAGGTTACGCTCGACCAGGGCGGCGTCCTTGCGGCCGAGTGTCTCGCGGATCACCGCCATCACCGCCTCGGGCGGCATCCCGTCCATCACCCGGCACAGCGCACCGAGCATCGCCACGTTCACCCGGGTGCGTTCCCGGACCGCGATGGCGGTGGCGTCGACGCAGGCGACCTTTCCCGCACGCCAGCCGGTGCGGCGCACAATCTCCGTCGGCGCTTTCGCCGTGTTCACGAGCAGCACGCCGCCAGGTTGCAATCCGGCCGTGCAGTCCTGGGACTGCAAGAGCGCTTCATGGAACACCGCCACCACGTGCGGTTCGTCGACCGCGTAGATGCCGCGGATGGGGTGGTTGGCGTCGGCGAACCGGATGGAAGCCCGCACCGGCGTCCCTTTCTTCTCGGAACCGTACGCTGCAGAAAACGTCCCGTTCCAACCGAGCTTCAGCACACCTGCTTCGGCGAGCATCTTGCCGGCCAGATTGGCGCCGAGCCCGCCGATGGACTCCATGCGGATTTCAAAGAAACCGGCGCGGTTTGTCGCGGGCAGCCTTGCTTGCATCCGCCTCAGCCCCTTCCCAACGGCCTTGGTTTCGCCGCTTCTCCCATGCAGCAACGGCGACTGCCTGCGCCTGGTCCTGCGGCGCAAGCGGCGGAAACGATCCGTCGCCTTCATTTTCGCGCTGGCTGCAGCCGTTGGCAGGAACCGGTTGCACCAATTCCTCTGGTCCGAAAGGACTGTTTCAACGGCGCACCGCAGAGGATTGAAAGAAGGTGACGATGGGCTTCGGGTCGACAGGTGGCAGGGATGCCAACAAGTCCCCCAACCGTAAAACCCGCTCCGGCACCGTCGCCAGGGTGAACTGGTCCGGTGTGACGCCTTGGGCAAGTTCCTCCCATGTGACCGGCACCGCGACGGTTGCCAGGCTGGTCGCGCGGGCGCTGTACGGCGCAATCAACGTCCGGTTTTTTCCGTGTTGCGGCGCATCGACGTAGACTTTATCCCCACGGAGGTGTTTGCGCCGTTCCAGCGTCACCCAACGCGGCATGCGACGGGCGAGGTAGGCTGCGACCATGCGCGTGAACGGCCGCCACGCTTCATACGTCGCCACAGGTTGTGTCCGGAACAACACTTGAATGCCGGTGGCCCCCGACAGTTTGGGCAGACTCGGGATGCCAAGCTCATCGAACAACTTGCGCAAAGCCAGGGCCACCTCGCGCACCGGCTCGAAATCCGGTACGGACGGGTCGAGATCCAACGCCACGACGTCCGGGACATCCGGGGTGTTGACGCGGGAGAAGCCGACGTGCAGCTCGAGCGCGGCCAGATTGCCCAACCAGAGCAGCGCCGCCGCGGAATCGACGACGATGGCGTGGAAAAACGCCTGCCGGTCGGGTGACCAGATGCGCGTGCGCCGGATCCAATCCGGTGTGTGGGATGGAGCGGCTTTCTGGTAAAAATACGGTCCTTCCACCCCATCCGGCCAGCGGATGATGGTCAGCGCGCGCTCTGCAAGATGAGGCAGCATGAACGGCGCCATCTTGGCCAAATACTCCAAGTAGTCCCGCTTGCGCACACCTGCGTCGGGCCACAGCAGCTTGTCCGGATGCGAAACCTCCACTGGACGCTCGGCCCAAATCACCATGGTGCATCCCCCCGCGCTTGGTGTGTGCCAAGCCGTGCCAACTCATCCGCGTCAGCCAGGACGGAGGGATGTGCGTTGCAGCCGATTGTGCCATTTGAACCCATCCGCACCGAGACGTTTCCCGAGGGACCAAACTGGGTGGCGCAGGTCAAATGGGACGGCGTCCGCATCCTCGCCTACTTGGAAGACGGACAATCCAGCCTGTTCAACCGGCGACGTCACGAACGGACGCTGCAATACCCCGAGATCCACGACGTCACCGCGTACGTCCGGGCGAAGTCGGTCGTCTTGGACGGAGAAGTCGTGGCCTTCGCGGCGGGCCGGCCTTCGTTTTACCAGGTGATGCGGCGGGATAGCGTGCAACGGCGCGATCGCGCACTGACGCGGATGCGAGAAGTCCCTGTCTGCTACATGGTCTTCGACATCCTCTACCGGGACGGTCGATGGCTGACCGACGAACCTCTGGCCGTGCGCCAACAACTCCTCGCGCAGACGCTGGCGCCTCATCCCAACGTCTGGATGGTGGAAAACGAAACGGATGCAAAGGCGCTGTTTCGGGCGGTATGTGCAGAGCACATGGAAGGGATTGTCCTCAAGGACCTGACCAGCCGCTATCTGCCTGGGGGTAAGGACGGGCGCTGGCGAAAGAAAAAGTGTTACCGGGACAGGCTGGCGGTGGTGGGCGGCTGCACCCTGCGCAGCGAGCGACGCGCTGTCTCGGCGTGGCTCGGCCTGTACGACGGCCAAGGACGGCTGTGGTACATCGGACAGGCAGGGACGGGCCGGCTGACCGAACACGGATGGTCCGCGCTGACGCAAGCCGTTCTGGCCTGGCCGCGTCACACATCCCCGTTTTGCAACCTCACCCAGGCACCTGGCGTCCTCTGGGTGGAACCACGGATCGTGGTCCGCGTGGCCTATACCGAATGGGCGCCTGGCCATACCCTGCGCCAAGCCAGCATCCAGGCGCAGGTGCCGGTATCCCCGCTGCAGTGCCGGTTGCAGCCGGATGACCCCATGCCGGTTTGAGCCGGAAACCGGGAGGCGTCACGACGTCTTCTTGCGCCGCGCCTGTTTCTTCACAGGCGCTGTGGGTTCAGACGCCCGTTGGGCCAAACGGATGCTTTCCTTTAAAGCCTGCATCAGATCAATCACGTTTTCCGAAGGCTCGGCGGCGCGCGCCACGGCGGCCGGGACGTTGGCCGCTTTGCGCGCAATGAGATCCATCAGCGCCACGCGCCGCTCATCTTTGTACTTCTCCGGCTGAAAAGGGGCAGCGAGTTGTTGGATGAGCGTGACGGCCATTTGCAACTCCTGGTCCTGGAGATCCGCCGCGGGTACCGCCGGCAGCTGTTCCACCGGGCGAACCTCATCCGGCCAGAACAGCGTCTCCATGACGAGCACATCTCGATAGACACGGACACACGCCAGCGTCTCCGCGCTCCGCAGCACCGTCTTCGCCACCGCGATTTTCCCCGTTTCCCGCATCGCCGCGGCGAGCAGCCGGTACGCCTTGGCTCCGCTGCCATCCGGAGACATGTAATACGTGCGGTCGAAATAAATGGGATCGATGTCCGGAAGCTGCACGAAATCCAGGATGTCAATCGTACGCGACCGCGGTGCGTCGAGCTGGCGCAGTTCATCTTCTTCCAGCACCACGAACTCATTGGGGCGGATTTCGAAACCGCGCACCACCTCATCCCATTCGACCGGCCGGCCGCAGGCCGGACAGGTGCGCGTGTATTGGATGGGTGTCTTGCATGCCCGGTGCAGGTACCTGAACTTCACGTCCTTCGCCTCGGTGGCGGCGTGCAGCCGCACCGGGATGTGCACCAGGCCAAAACTGACCGCGCCCTTCCATACCGTATGCATGCTCGTCCTCCCCCGTCCACGAAGCGTCACCGCTTTCCGTAGTGTGGACGCGGACGGCGGTTCGCATGTGGCCAAGCAGGACTAGCGCGCTCTGCCGAGCTGAACATCCGCCGGCATCAGGTCCATGCCGTCCGGGATGTTGAGATACCCAGGTGCCGCTCCCGGCACGCCGGTATGCCCGTACTGCCACACGATGCGATTGCGCCGCGGATCGATGACCACGACGCGGTCGTTGTAATCGTCGTTCACCGCGATGTTTCCGTTCGGCAGCGGCAGGGCCAGCGACGGGTGCGACAACTCGCCGCTGCCCGCAGTCCGGTAGTACTCCCAGACGACCTTACCCTGCCGGTTGACCATCTCCACCCGCCCCGGGGTGTTGTAGTCGACCGTCAACAGGTCGCCATTGGGCATCATCTGGGTGTCGGACGGGTACGCGACGTCGGGGAAGTGCACCGTGTACAGGACGTGCCCGTGTTTGTCCAGCACATCCGCATAGCTGCCGCCAATTTCGGTGACAATCATCCCGCCGCCAGGCAAGGGAGTATCTCCGTTCGGAGACGCGAACGAGACGGGCGGGTTATGACGGCGCAAGCCGGTGGTGCCGTACTGCTTGACAACCCGGTTCGTCCGCGGATCGATGAACAGGATGCGCTGGTTGCGGATGTCGGCGACCGTCACCAATCCGCTTGGCAACATGTACGCGTCATCCGGGGTATGCAGGTACCCGGGCGCGCTGCCGGGCACGCCGGGATGGCCGTACGACCAGACGACCTTTTTCGTCGCGATGTCGACCACGGCGATGGCGTGATCGTCCTCTTCGTTCACAATGATGTGTTTGTGATCGGGTGTGAAAAACGCGTCGTCCGGACCCAGCGAGTTGACACCCCGCGGCCCGCCCAGGTTGGCGAAGCTCATCTGCCAGATGATCCGCTTGTCCGGCGTGACGATGAGAATCCGGTCGTTGCCGCGGTCCGCGATGAGCAGATCACCGGGCAGGGGCGATCCCGCCTGCACAGACCGGGCGGTGTGGAACGCCTGCCTCTGTGCGGCACCGGCGGCCGTACCATGTGCTGACAAGGGGGAAGCGACGCAAAGTGCCGCCGTCGCCGCCAACGCGGAAGCGGCCACCCTGATGTTCTTGGCCCAAGCTGTCTTCATGCGGTTCCTCCTTCTGCTCCCGCGCGCCCAGTGACCTCGACGCGGTAGAGATACGGATTCATGCTATGGCCGGTCCACCCGCCGACAAGCACGCCCAGGACGCCCCACTGGGCATACCCCATGTCGGCGAGCGGCACCGGCAACTCGCCCACACGGCGGGTGCTGCCGTCGCTCAGGCGCACGGCCCAGATGACGCGCGACGGGTTGCCGTCGGCCGCCACGCCCCCGGCCACGATGAGAAAATCATGCCAAGTGAACGCGGCCGCCTTGGCGAGCGCCACCGGCAGGCGAGCGATGATGCGGGGACGGGTGCCGGATCGCCAAGCGAAGACGGCTGTGCTCGGTGCACCGGACGGGGTGAGTCCGCCCGCCCACAGCACCTCTTGGCCGCCGGCGGCAAGCGCGGTGTAGCGAAGCCCCACGGGCATCTGGAACATGGCGTGGCTGGCGAGGCGCCCATGCGGTGTGACGAAGTACCAGCGGGCGGTGGTGTTGAACACGCGGCCGTCGTAGCCTCCGAGCACGAGGAAGCCTGCCTGCCCGTCTTGCGTCCACGGCACCGCGGACGCGTCCGACAACGGACGCGGGAGTGCGGGCAGCCGGGACACCCTGCCGGCATGGATGCGATACACGTCGGCCACCGGCGCCGCCTGCCCGCCGCCGAGCACGTACACATCGCCGCCGGCGATCCCGGCGGCTGCATCGTGGGTGGGTTGGGGCAGCGCCGCAATCTGCAGCACGCCTGTCTCCCCACGCTCGGCAGCCCCCGCCACGCCCCCGCGCCGTGCCGCTGCGCCTGGCGCGCGGCCCGCCGTGCCGCCCGACCCTGCCGCCGGGAAGGGCAGCATGAAGACGCTCTGCGTAAAATACCCCCCTGTATATCCTCCGACCGCGATCACGCCGCCCGACCACGCCACGCAGGCGATGCCCTCCTTGCCCACCGGCAGGGAAGCGCCGCGCGCCACCGCGACATGCGGCCAAGTCTCCGCGGCGCCAGCCGGCGCACCGATCCACCGCCAGCCTCCCGGGGTCTTTGCATGTGTTGCCGCGCTGACCCTGCGCGCTTCTCCACCCATCCACCGGGCTGATCCGGTGACCGCGTTCGCCTGCCGGGACGGCAGGTTGTCCGGATCGGCGGCCGTCGGGACGAGCCAGCGGCCGACGGCAAGCCCCACCGCCCACAGCAGCACGCCGCCCACGAGAACATTGGGCAGCCAAGTGCGGTAGGTCGCCTCGTCAACCCGCCGATAGGAAAGCAGGAAATACACGCCTGCCGCGGCACACTCCACGGCCATCAACGTCATGAGCGGCAAATAGGGAAACCATGCCTTCACCACGCCGTCTCCCTGCCTTGGGTTTGCGCCTGCACGGGATGCACCGTGTGTACGCCGAGCCCATGGTCGTACACCATGTCACCACCAAGGTAACCGGCGATGGATACGGTCACCACCGCCGCCACCGTGAGGAGAAACGCCAACCATGATATACGACCGCTTCTCCTTTGCGCAAACCATTGAACGATTGCCGCGAGCACCAGGAGGACACCGGTCAACTCGCCGTACTGCTTGTGGTGGTGCAACATGCTTTCGATCTTGTAAGGCACCTGGACATACGATTCGCTGACGACCCCGGCCAACCCTGCCGCCAAGGTCGCCAAAATCCCGAGCCACAGCAACACCCAAAACGCTTGCGCCCAGGTTCTTTCCTTCCTGCGGATGAGCCCCGCAAATCCTGCCAGCGCGGCGAGGTAAGTGATCGCGATGGTAAAATGGACGACCATGGGATGAATGGTGGGTGGAAAAAGGTGTACCAACGCGTTCATCTGGTTCCCCTTCCGTCGGTTACAGCCCGTGCACGCTTGTGAGGAAGCGTAACAACCCAAGTTCAAAGCCGCTTCAAAATCTTCTCTGCGTCCCGCCGCAACTGGCAGGACCTCCGGCCGTGGACTATACTCATAGACAGTCCGTCCAGGGTAACTCGTCCCTTCACTTTGGACCTGACATCCCGCAAGAAGCAGGTGAGCGTGCGATGCGCATCCTCATCGTGGAAGATGAGCCTGGCTTGGCGCATGCGCTGTGTGAATTGTTCCGGATTCGTCACCACCACGCGGACAGGGTGGCGACCGCCTTCGCTGCGATGGAAGCCGCGCTGTCGAACGCGTACGACTGCATCATCCTCGACGTCCGCCTCCCCGACGATTCCGGCTTCCAAGTGGTGAAGGACCTGCGCGAAGCCGGATGTGCCACGCCCATCCTCATGCTCACCGTGCAGAACGAACCTGCGGACCGGGTGCGGGGGCTCCATGCAGGCGCGGACGATTATCTGGGCAAACCGTTCGACCCCGAAGAACTCATGGCCCGCATCCACGCCCTCATTCGCCGTACTTCCACCCAGCGCGATCCCGACGAACTCCGACACGGCCGCGCGGTGCTGCACCGCCCGCGGCCAGGGCTACACCCTGGGGCCGCCGGCGTGAGGTGAAGAGACGCGTGTTCCGCCGGATCTACGCCCACGTTGTCTGGATGATGATGGCGACAAGCATCTGTCTCCTCGGCGCCGTCGGTGTCGCCGTGTATGGTCAAGCGCGCTGGTTGGAGATCCGCGCCGGTGAGAAGGTCCTGGAGGAAGCGGTGCCCGAGATCCGCGAGGCCCTGCCGAAGCACACCCCCTCGCAGCTTCGGCAGCCTGTCACGGTCCGGTTGGCGGACGACAGCGAGCCGAACGTGTTTTTCTACGTGACGCGCAGCGGCCATGCGGTGGTCGCATCGGATCGCCGGCCTGTCCCGTTGTCCGTTCTGCAGCAGGCCATCGCCCGCCCCGGGTTTGCCACGTTTGCCTACAAGGGGGCTTCTTACCGCGCATTCCGGACGGAGGTGGCAAGGGGTGGCACCGTGTTCGGCACCGCGTGGGTGTACGCGAAAATTGACGACGAAGAGGCGGGATTGCGCCGCCTCGCCCATGTGATCCTCGACGTGGGCGGGGTGGCGGTCCTTGCGTCTGCGGCCGTCAACCTCTGGTTGGCCGCACGCGCCATCCGCCCTGCCCGCGCCACGTGGCAAGCATACCAGGAGAGCGTCACCACGCTGTCCCACGAACTGCAAACCCCGCTTGCCACCCTGCAGGCACTCATCCTTGCCCCTGGCATCGACGAACACACCCGCCAGGCGCTGCGGCGCGAGATCGATCACGCCTCGTCCATGGTGCGCGACATCCTCTACCTGTCCCGCCTGCATCCGTCGCTCCCGGCCGCCGACCCGGAGCCGGTCGCGGTTTCGGACGTAACGGAGGAGATGGCCGCCCGCTTCACCGAACTGGCAAAGGCGCGCGGTTTAGCGTTCGCAGGGAGCGCCGAGCCGGGACTCTACGTGCGCACCACACCCGAGACCTGGATGCGGCTGGTCAGCACGCTGCTCAAGAACGTGATCGATCACGCGGCACCGCACACGGATGCCCGTTGGACGTTGCACGCCCAAGGTGACATGGTGGTGTTTGAAACCAGGAACCTGGCCTCTTCGCCCGGCGCCATACCTGGGCCGGCGCTTGACCGAGGGGCAACGCGAAGCGTGGACAGGACGGAGAGAGAAGCGGTGCGCGGACAGGATGCCGCGCACCGGGGCTTTGGCCTGCGCGTCGTCGACCGGCTGGTCAAGGCGATGGCAGGCAAGTGGTCGATGACGCGGGAAGGGGATGTCGTGGTGGTCACCGTGCAGGTGCCACGTCTGTCTCCCTTCATGCGTGATGCACCGCGCACCGATTGGGCCCGATTTCCAATTCGCTTGCTCTTTCCGCGTCGACCGCCACCGCGCCGCGGTTGATTTGGACGATGTCTTCGTAGTTTGGCGGCGTCGCACCCACCGAATTGGCCACGGTCTCCGTAAACACCGCGCGGTCCGCTGTGCGCAGAATCTCATTGCTGCACCGAATGTCGCCGAGCAAGGCACCCACGTACCCGGAGGCGTTGATCTCTTGGATGTCCGAATAATGCGCCGGCAACACCAACACATCGTCCGGCAGCCGCGCAAGGGTACGAAACACCGTTTCGTAAAGGGCTTGCGCCCATTCCCGCGCTTTGCCCCCAAGGTCCGGGCGTCCCAACCCGCCGACGAAGAGGGTGTCGCCTGACAAGAGATAACGCTGGTTGACCAAAAACGACATGCTGCCCGGGGTATGCCCCGGCGTGGGAATGGCCAGCACCTTGACGTCCACATCGCCGACATGAATTTCATCGTGCTGCTCCAACGGTTCATACACCCGGTCGGTGCCCTGCATCTCATTGGATGAGATGTAATACGTGGCTCCGGTCCGCTGTGCCAACTCATGGCCTCCGGAAATGTGATCGGCGTGCAGATGGGTATCCATCACATGCAGCAATTGGGCGCCTTCACGCTCGGCGACGCGCAGATACTCCTCGACGTGACGGCCAGGGTCGACCACCAAGGCCTTTCCTTTGGAAATCACCATATAGGACAGACAACCTTTGGCCACGCGATTGAACTGAATGAGCTTCATGGCCTCGTCCTCGACGACCGTGACAGGCACATAGAATTGACTCCACGCCAGCATGCCGCCGTCCAGTACAAAAACCCGATAACCGCGCGCATCCAGTTGTTCAGCCACCATCATGGCGGCGCCACCCTTGGCGCAGACGACGATGATGTCGGTCGCGTTGGGCAACTGGGTGTAGAGGCGCTCATCTTCATCCAAGAAATCGAAATACGGGATATTGACGGAGCGCAACGTCTTGCCTTCGATTTTCCAGTCCTCGTATTCCTCCGGGTTGCGAACGTCGAGGATGAAGAGCGACTCTCCTTGTTCCATCTTGGCATGCAGTTCAGCCGGTGAGATGGTCTGCACGCTCATCTCTTCTTCACCCCTTTTTTGCCTGCATTGCGTTCCATTTGACGATTGACGAAGGCGATCCGGCCTGACCGCATCCACCGGGACGATGGAAGGGATCAAACCTCCCGTTCCACCGGTCCCGTCCATGCCGACATCCCGGGCACCACGTTTTTCACATGCCGGAAGCCGTGCTCGGAAAGCCACTGGCAGGCCATGTCGCTGCGGTGACCAGTCCGGCAAACCACGTAAACCACCTGTTCCGCATACGGGCGAAGCTCTTCCAAGCGACGTTCGAGTTCCCCAAGCGGGACGGACTTGGCGCCGGGGATATGGCCAAACGCGTACTCCGCCGGTTCCCGGACATCGAGGATGACCGGCTGATTGCCCAGTTCGGCTGCCAATTCCGCGTTCGACACCACATGCGGATGGCGCCTCTCCGGCTTGGCTTCGTCCGGATTCACCTTGCGAATGTAGTGTTTGAACACCTTGCCATCCTCAACCGTTCCGATGAATTGATGCCCGGTGCGATGCGCCCAACTCTTGATGTCGGTCACCGAACCCGGGTCGGTCGCCAAAACTTCCAGCACTTGCCCTGCCTGCAACGCATCCATCGCCTTCTTCGTGCGCACCACCGGCATCGGGCAAGACAATCCCGTGCAATCGATGGTTTTGTCCACCGTCAGGTTCTCCATCGCCGCAGCCTCCTTATCCCAAGATGTCGATCCAGATTTTCAACGCCGTCGCGACCATCAAGAGCGCCAACAGCAAGCGTAAAAACTTGGGTTGCATGCGCCGGCTCAAACGCGCGCCAACAGGCGCAGCCACCATGCTTGCGATCACGACGACCAGCGTCGGCCAGAACGGTACATGCCCGACCCACAGTTTGCCGATGGTCGTCCCGACGGAAGATACGAAGGTGATGGCCATGGACGTGGCAATGGTCACACGGATGGGGACCTTCAAGACCAGCAACATGATAGGAATCAAGATGAATGCGCCCCCCGCGCCGACGATGCCGGATGCCATCCCCACCGCCATGGCGGAGATCACCGCGATGGTCCGGTTGAACGGCCCGCGGGAGTCTCCCCCTTCCGCCACGCTGCGCTTGGGCAGCATCATCATGATGGCGGCGAGCGTCGCCAACACCGCATAGACCATGTTGACCGCGGCACCCGGGATGAATTGGGCGCCGTAACTCCCCGCAAAACTCCCAATCAGGATGGCCGTGCCCATGTACACGAGCAAACCGCGATGGACCATGCGCTCCTTGCGCAACGCCAACAAACCGGAGAGCGTCGAGACGAACACCTGCACGGCGACGATGCCGGATACTTGGTGCGGCGTAAAATGCGCGACGCCCAGCCATGCCGGGATGTACAGCAACATCGGGTAATTGACGATGGCTCCCCCGATACCCAGCATACCGGAAAGCAGAGCACCCACCGCACCAATCAAGCCGAGCGCAACCGCAAGTTCGAGCGTCATCCTGCCCCCTCTTCCTCTCCCAGCCGTCACAGGGGGAAAGCCTGCATCACCCGGTTTCCGATGGCAAAAGCACCAGGGCCCGGCCAACGTGGCATGTGGCAAAAAACGAGTCAGAACGCGAGCGTCACATCCGCATCGTACGCAAAATCAAGGAACGTCGCGGCACCGCCGACTTCTACACCGTCGATGAAATCCTCCTTCTTGAGGTTCATCACGTCCATCGTCATCTGGCAGGCAATCAACTTCACGCCACTTTCTTTCGCCACCTGAAGCAACTCCGCCACGGCAGGCACCTGGGCACGTTGAAAGCCTTCCATGTACGCCTCCATGCCAGGCGGCAAGGTCAGCCGCTTCGCCGCGTCTTTGTGAATGATGTTCAGACCGTCAAAGGTGAAAAACACCCCGACCTCCGCGTCGGTGGCTGCGGCGGTCGTCGCGATGTTGAGCACCTTATACGCCGTATCCAACCCGCCATGGGACGCGATGATCGCAACACGCTTTGCCATGGATGATTCCCTCCCGCCAACTTTTTTTGAATGGAGACTTAGTATGCGACTGGGTTTCGTTTATCAGCGCGATATACCCTATATGGTATATACCATATAGGGTATGTGCATGGCAACGATCCGCACCCCCGCACGTACCTTGTGCACCTTCCACGTGCATCTTTCATATGCATATGCGCTTCAGGTCAATCGACATCCCAGTTCCAGGCATTCATGCCTCCGAGCATGTTCTTCACCTTGCGGAAACCGGACGCCATCAACCATGCACACGCCCACGCGCTGCGCGCCCCACTCCGACAAACCAGGACCGTTTCCACCCGCGGATCGATCTCGTGGACACGCAGCGGCAGTTGCCCAAGCGGAATGTTTTTGGCCCCAGGTATCTTGCCGTACGCAACTTCCTCAGGCTCACGGACGTCGATGACCTGGAGTTTTTCCCCACGGCGCAAACGTGTATACACGTCCAGGGGATGAATGTGGACGACCGTCTCCATCGTGGCCATCATTTCCTCACCTCCATATACCCATATGGGTATGTTACGGGTGATATGTTACTCAGGCGCCGAGTTCATGTCAATCCGGCACGTCCCACAGACGCGTCGCACAGCATACGAAAAATCAAGTTTAAGAAGAGCGTATGGGATCCCCGTATGGTATCCCCCAAAACTTCAAGGACAGGGGATGCACGTGACAGGTGAAAACGGAGAAGGAGGATGAGGATAAGAAAGGAGGAGAAGGAGCCGGTGAGGACGAACAAGTTTGCGGCAGACTGGTTCAAGACTTTGTTATCTGGATGTGTGAAAACTTCCTCACCGGCTGGTACGGGGCATCGGATTCAGCTCAAGACTTGGTGCTCCCGTTCGCATAGGCTTGCATCCAGTTCGTACACACGTTCCACATCTGTTGTCCTTGCGACGACTGACTCATCCAACGCATCATCGACGCCATGGAAGAAACGGGCGACCACTGAAACACGACCCACGGTATGACAAATACCGTCAACAACACCCCCACCGCCAATCCGCCCAACGCCGGCATCCACCACGACTTCATGTTCCATTCCTCCCTGCTTGCGGGATAGGACCGACGCACGCTGGCTCAATCTCAGGGGAGAGCTGGCGCTGTCTTGACCGCGCGCATTCTGAATCCATCCCCCTGATTTGATTCTCCAACTTCCACACAAAACAACCATCCTCCGGAAAGACCATATCCCACGGTCCATTGGGATGGTTGTCGCACGAGGTTGGAAAGTGGCGGCGAAGACCAGCGCGCGATGGCAGGGATCCACGAAACATCAGATGTCGAATTCATCGGGAGAACAGGTGAAAACCGTCGCGCAACATACCATTCGGAAAGGGAGAGTCCCGTGGTCATCCTTGCATGGAAGAACTCCTCAGGTGAGTCGTCGTTCATCACCATGGAGTTGTTTATCTTGTACTGCACCATCCATGTCAGATGATCGGGCCCCTCACCACAGGATGGGGTTTTTATCCATGTTTAATGTCTCACCACGTAATCATACAGCTTTTCTCTTATATGCTTCAGCCATTGAATCGGTTCCATGTCTGGATAATAAACATCAGTACAATATTCAATAAATTTTATTTTGTCTTCGTCAATGTCTGTCGAACCCAAAAACCGATCGATAAGGAGAACCATCTTTTGAATAGCATCTTTATCCATTTCCTTGAATACATCTTTCAGCCCGCTTTCGGTAGACTCAACGTCCATATGCCAATAGCCAACAAGAAAGTCTTTAAGATGATTCAAATTCTCCATAATCAAATTGATAACCTCGCCATATTGCAAGTGTGACCGCATGGCCTCAAATCAAGACTTTCATTAATCCAATTATTTTGCTCACACAATGCTTGTCAGCACATATGGATGCTCATGTTCTTATCCTTCTTCATTCACAACCGTCCATTTAAACATGTCTTTAAAACCATGGAAACACCCGTCACAAATCCAGTAATATTCATCTTCGGTGCAATAACCAACCTGGTCAATATTGTAGAACTTTTCCGTGCAGAAACTGCAATGGTCATGATCCCATTTTTGATTGATTGGAGAATAATGCTTTTTTATAAGCCTCGCTTGAAATAAATAGTCCATTTGATTTGTCAAACGCCAGTGGTTTTCCACTTTTGCGCCTCATCTCGTGATAAAATTGTGAAGTTTACATATTGTGTATCATCGCGTTTAGCTTCATTTTCCAAAACAAGCATTGCTACAGAATTACATTGTTGGACAACATGAGACCAATCCCATTGTTCCTCAAAAACGTTACTGCAATCTAATCCGGTTAACGGCTCAACCACCGGCGTTATCTTGTCGCCTTCAATGTGAAAAAACTCCAATTCCACTACCACAAGTCCTAAACGTGTACAATCGTTCACGAAGTTCATCGCCATCGATAATGGCAAATATAACTCATTTCCGGATCGAATGGAGAAATCATAATATTTTTCAAAAAGTTTTCGTTTCACATTTAGTCCATCCTTCTTCATTCAACACCATCCAAAATCATGAGAGGACTCATCGCAAATCTAGTAATCAAAGCAATAACCAACCTGCTCGATAATGTACAATTTCCCGACAGATACTATGGTCATAATATATTAGCGATGATGTATTAGACGATGCTTGAACTATAGCTTATCTACATATTTTTTTAGTTCCGTGCATATAATCCTCAGCCATTCCAGCGGTTGCAATGGATAGTACATATCAGTCCATTCTCTTATAAGGGTTGACTTTTCTTGGTCATCGAGGTCTTCTCTGTTTAAAAAATTATCTATGATGTCAACCATCTCCTCGATTGCAGAAGTATTCATCTCACGATAAACGTCTTGAAGGCCGCTTTCCGTCGATTCTGTATCCATATGCCAATATGATCCTATAAATCCACCTAATTTATTGAAATCGTCCATTAAATATCACCTCTTATTTGATAGGATATGATGTTATAATGAATGGACCATTCCCATCGTTGTGTTTAGCAACAACTACTTTTGATTTGGTTTGATCTGAGATAACATTAGATGCATATTCATTGCCTCGGCCAATAACTCTACCATGGTCATAAACAAATGTCTCACGCATTTGCTTCGGATTATCCATGAAATCTTTCACTTTATCGGAATTCATGTGTAGATTTTCGTTTACTGCCTGTTGGGCTATACTTTCATCCAAATACGATGAATATGGTTTATTTCCCCTTGCTGCTGATGCTGCTAATATTTCCTCCTCAGATTTACCCACATGATCTCGTAATGTATGACCCCCTCTTGCCTCATTCGTACGTAAATCTGTATCCACCCCGTGAACAACTATTCCTTTTACGCTACGTGCTGATGCATCATCATTAGAAGAAGAGAACAATTCCACTGTATCTTGATACAGGTTACTCACCGACTTCCCAGCACTCGCTGCACCATGCGCCGCCACCGCTGCGCCTGCACTCGCCACGGCCGCTCCTGCCGGAACAGCCACTTCAACCGCCACACCACCCGTTGCCACCGTTCCCGCCGCCGCGATCACACCGCCTCCAACAATCATCGAAGCGCCCTCAAAAATCTGCACTGCACCGGAAACCGACGTGACCACATCACCCAATGCTTTGCCTGCCTCATACGCTTTAGTTCTCGGCTCGTTCCCCGTTTCATGAACGATGCCCAAACTCTCATTCTCAGCCACCCGTTCCGCCGCGCCTTGGATGAACTGCAACGCATCCTTGCCCCATGACGCAATGGTTTGCTCCACCTTTTGCACTAAAGACGTTCCACCAACAGAAGCACGGCTTGCCGCAGCCGCCCTTGCAGCTTCGCTGATATGCAACGTGTCACCGTGCGCGGACACCGCGGTGACAGACGACACATGGGCAGCTTGTGTTTCAGACGAAGAACTTGATGCTTTTTTCGTACTCGACGCAGGCGTTATCGAACCGTGAACGTTGCCTGACGCAGTGTGCGCGGTCGTGTTCGGCTTGATAGCCGCAACTGCCATCCGCCATTCCCCCTTCCAACTTAGTAAGATACTCTAAGGGGAATCTTAGAAAAAGAGATTAGAACATACAACGCAAAATTGTAAGTTTCTTTCATTTTGTCTGTGCCATCCGTGATAAACATAACCAGATTACCACCACGAAGTGATGTGTAATCTGGTGGCATTCTCCAACATTCACAGTGATCTGTGCCGGTACATCGTATACTGTGCGATGAAGAACATATGTTCCGAGATAAAGTCGTGCATACCTCTCCCATCCTCCGCGAACTCCTCGTCCTGGAACACATCGAACGCCAACTGCATCGCCGGCGCCGCGAACTCAAGCAACAACTCGCGGCCGCCGGCGTGCGTGTTGTCGAGCGCGAAGACACCGACATCGACACGATGATCCGCTACGTCGAGCGCGGCTGGGAGCGGCAAGCCGTGTACATGCGCCCAATGCTCGACGCGGAGGCGGAAGGGCGGTTGCGGAAGGTGGGGTTGGGGCGGCGGTAAGCAAGGCATGACATGAACATCAGGCAAGTGTGATCTGCCCGCTGGCACGAAACTCCGCGATGCGCTCTTACCGCTGCTTGCGCAACTCTGTTTTGGACATCCATAAGACACCCCTTGGCGTCGTTTGCGACCATTATCCGAGTTCAAATGCCTCAAGAAGAGGTGTGTAGGATTTTACGGTAACTTCCATTCAAAGTACCTTAGGTTAAAATTTGCATAAAGTAAAGTAAACCTAAAAATAGTATAACAGTTAATACAGTGAATTGAGCAACGTTTCTAGCGTAGTTAATCTCTCTTTTTGCAAATTTGGTTAATAGAAATGTAACCAAGTGAATAATTAATTTTCCAAACAAAATTAACACGAGATAGATAGCTATCAAATGAAATACCTTATTCATTTGAATACCTCTCAACAGACTGGTGACGTGGAAATTTTGATCAATTACTCCACCAGCCCATGTTCTGTCCGACGTTGTTACGTAAACGTTAAATCCCGCCCACCTTGCATTCCCTCCACGGCTGCACCAAACTCATGCATGACGAACAACCCCGCCGGGGAGCCGGCGGGACAGTGTCGGGATGAAACGCGGCTCAGCATGATCACGTTGACGGCCGTCGTGGTCGGTGTCCGCCTTAAACTTGCCGACCCAATACCACAGCTGGTGTTCCTTGACCTGATGCGCAGCACACCACGCTGCGCCGGTTAACCCGCTGGCCCGGAAGTCCGCCACGCGGGCACGCCAAAGCTTACGAAGTGCTTCCAACTCGGCTTTTGTCACGGTGATCCCTCCATGACTGGATTCTGGAGGGGATCATCTCGCATAAGACGGACTGACGCCAGGTGTGCGCTATTTGACGCTCACCACAGAACCGATACTTGCGCCAAGCCCCGCAGGGATGCGGGGCTAAAGTGCGTGTGGTACAAACTTGGACCTACAAACCAGCGTTACATCAAGAATACTGTCAAACTTGAGATTTAGGAGAAAGAGTGCATCATTTACCGTATCCTAGATAGACCGGCACATTAATCTTCCCTTTAGCAAGCTTCAACAATTCTTCACGCATCTCTAAAGGATAAATACGGAAATTCACAATGCCTGATATTGGCAGCCACTCAATCCCGATCTGATTTCCATCAGGGACTTCACTAATAATGTTTGTGATTTTTCCGCGAGGGAAGCATTCAAAAATAAATTCAATTTGATGAACGTCTTTCTCTTCATCAATCCACTCATGAACGAAGATCAGTTCCCCAATATTTACTTCGATTCCTAGCTCTTCAAGACATTCGCGTTGAAGACTCTTGAGGAGTGGTTCCCCCTTTCTCTGTCCACCCCCGGGTAGTGCGTAGAATATAGTCTCGTTATCTGCATATTTCACAGCAAGGATATGATCGTTTTGAATTAATAAAGCCCTTGCAGCGGTTCTGATCAATTCCATATCCCATCCCATTAGTGTTTTAGCCATCTCTAAATGGCTGAAAGCTGACGTTATTGCCTGTCCGAAAATTGCTGAGTAAAATGAC
>NZ_BMOY01000032.1 GCF_014647315.1 Paenalicyclobacillus cellulosilyticus | reverse complement strand
GACTGGATTCTGGAGGGGATCATCTCGCAGAAGACGGACTGACGCCAGGTGTGCGCTATTTGACGCTCACGTTTCTACGTGGATGTGGAGATGTTGGTGCTCGGCCCGGTGACCAGCGAATGGAGGGCGTCGGCTGCGAAGGTCTATGGAGCCCGCTTCGTCCCCGATTTGGCTGGATGGAAACAAGTTTTTGCCGCCGCGGGGTTCACCGTGGAGGTCTTGGCGACGCGATCCGTGCACATGGAGGATATGTTGCGTGTCGCCGAACCGGACGACGTCGATTTGGCTTCGCCAGGGGCCTTGCGCGACCCGCACGTGTTGAAGGTCTTGGCGGAAAACGCGGGTTGGATGCAACGAAACCACGGCCCCTTGGGCTACGGTGTGTTTTTGTGCCGCAAGGCCGGTTTGGATGGCGGCGGACAAGGCAGCGAGGGATAGCGTGAGCCGGTGGCGGGCACGGTAAGATCACACGCGCCGTACAGCATGAGGTTCCTGCAAAGGAGGCGATGGTGTGGCGCACCATGAACAGGCGGATCGCTTTGCGGCCATCCGGGAACGGGTGGCGGAGGCGTATCAGATTGTGGATGGTCTACGGCAGTTGACGGCAGAAGCTTTGCACGAGATCGATCACGATGCATCCGGCAAGCGGCCGACCTGCAGCACATCCAGTTCTCAGCAGGTCAAGCGGTCGAGGCACTGCGCCAAGCGGCCGATCTCGCCAGGGAAGCTCGGTCGTATCAGGCACAGCATCACCTGCGCCGGTCTCGGGAGGTACCTCAGTGATGCTTCCGCGGTATCAGGGATGTTCCGGTTGTGGATGTTGGGCCGCGGCCGCAGCAGGACTTGCTGCGGCCTTTCAGGTGCGCCTTCGTCAGAACGGCAACTTTACGGGAACCGGTTCAAACTGCACGTAATCTGCGCTGACCAACTGATACCAGACGCCGCGCAACCATCCTTCAAATCGATAACGGTGCGCCGGGCCATGCAAATGGCCGTACACGCATACCTTGACGCCGAACGCCTCGAGCAGTTGCGTGAACAGCGTTTCCTCTCCTTCGGGTCCGCAAGGTGGAAAGTGCATCATCGCGATGAGGGGTCTGCCGAGCCGCTTTGCTTGTTGTAAGGACAGGCGAAGCCGTTCACCTTCCCGGCGGTAGATGGCCATATCCTCTTCGGTAAACCTCGGGTGACTGGGCAACAACCAACCGCGGGTGCCGCAAATCGCGAAGGATTCCGCCAGCAGCGCGTCGTTTTGGATGGCATACACATCGGGGGGGAGTGCTCGTCTGACCTTCCCGATGCCCCCCCACCAATAATCGTGATTTCCGCGCAGGATCACCTTTTTTCCAGGCAAACGGCCGATCCACGCCAGGTCTTCGGCAGCTTCCGCCAGCGTCATCGCCCAGGACAAGTCTCCCGGCAACAGGACGGTATCCGCAGCGGACACTTTTGCTCGCCACGCGCGGGCAATGCGATCGGTATGGTGGGACCAGTGGTCGCCAAAAACGTCCATCGGTTTGTCCGTGCCGTGGGACAGGTGTAAGTCCGCGATGGCGAACAACACAGGTCGAATCGCTCCCTTCGCTCCGATGATAGCAAAACCACCGCGGGTTGTCGTGTCGGGGAGATGTATTCTTCTCGCCGTCATCGCCGGCCGGACTTCTTGCACGGATAATGGTTCAAGAGGATGCGCGACACTGGGGGTGCACGTATGCGCGGGCAGTGGACGGAAGCTCAGTGGCGCGTGATCCACCAACCCCCTGGCAACACGGCGGTGTTTGCCACACCGGGCAGCGGCAAGACCACCACTCTGGTGGCCCACGTCGCGCACGTGGTTCAACACCGCTTTGTGCGTTCGCGCGAGGTGAGCGTGATCACGTTTACCCGCGAAGCGGCTCAAGATGTCGGGACACGGTTGCGGCAGTTGGATCTTTTGCAGGGGCGCGACGCGTTGTCTTTGTTTATCGGGACGTTTCACAGCCGGATCTTTCACTTATTGCTGCAGTCGGGCCGCCGTGTCCAGGTGGTGCTCCATGCCCGCGAACAGGGCCTCCTGCTGCGGCAGGTGCTCCGTTCCTTCGGCATGCCGCATGCTCAGACAGACATTGTGCGGTGGATCGGCTGGTTGAGCCGTTTGAAGTCCCGATGGCCTCTCTGTACGGACGGGCTGCCGCGAGAGGTTCGCCGGGTCGTCGCCGCTTACGAACGGAGCAAGCGCCGCGCTGCGCGTTGGGACTATGACGATATCCTCATGATGTATTGTGGCTTGCTTCATGACCGTGCGGTGGGTCCTCCGCCGTTCAGATACTTGTTGGTCGACGAGTTTCAGGATACGAATACGGTGCAGTGGCAAATCATCCAGGCGTGGCACCGGATGTACGATATCCCTGTCTTCGTCGTCGGCGACGACGACCAGGCGATATACGGGTTTCGGGGTGCGAACCCGGAGTGGTTGTTGCAATTTCCGCAAACGATGCCATGCGCATCCGTCCATGTGCTTGACGTGAACTTTCGTTCGGGTACGGAGATCATCCAGTGTACGCAGCGCTTGATCCGTCACAATCGTCAGCGGATCGAAAAGCGCGTGTGCGCCGGGGTTGGCCACGCAGGCCAGGTGCATTGCTTGCGATGGCGTGATGAGCACGCCCAAGCTGCCGGCGTGGTCAAACCATTGCAGCAAAGCGGGGTCTTGGGCATGACCTCTGCGGGTCAGGACATCCTCGGAGAGAAGGTGGCCGTGCTTGCCCGAACGAGAAAGCAGCTGGCCGCTCTGTGGCCTTGGCTCGCCGGCACGGGTGTAGAGTTGCGTACGTTTCACGACGCGAAAGGAAAGGAATGGGATGAGGTACACCTGATTGGTTGTGCCTTCCCGAATCCTTACTTGTTTCCGGCCGCTGGAGAACGGAACCGCCGGAGGCTGTCTGGGAGGCTGACTGGTTGCGACGGGTTAGGCGCAGACCGTTTTTCTGATGCGGGCGAGGAGGAACGGCGGTTGTTTTATGTGGCGATGACGCGTGCGAAGCAGCGCCTGTTTCTTCATGTGCCGGAACGGATGGCGGGCATCCCCGTGCAACCCCTGCCCTACCTCCGCGAGAGTGGATTGTGGATGGAGCCGGGTGAGTCGTAACTTTCGCTGGACAGCGGACACGGGATATGCTATCTTAATTTTCGCCGTTGCAAGAGGCGCCGGGGCGGCGGGGGTGAGCTGATGCCTGGCAACACCGGCTGGCGGGAGACCATCCTGCAACGGCCTTCCCGGTGGTTGCGTCCGGCCGGCGAAGCGCCCCCGCGAACGCAAGCGTTCATGCGGGTGTGGCGGAATTGGCAGACGCACCAGATTTAGGTTCTGGCGGGCAACCGTGGGGGTTCGAGTCCCTTCACCCGCATTCAAAGGGGCAAGTGAACCTGCTTCGAGGCAGGGGTCTTGCCTTTTTTTATTTATTTTGTAGCTCGGGCACGGCTCGATGATTTCACCACCCATCCGATGCGGGCGGGATGCATCGTCACGGTCCACGTGTGCATCAGGCACCCGAACATGCCGTGCAGGCGGGAACTGGTTTGTGCAGGCGTTTTCGGACGTGTTATGATAAGAAAAACGCGTGGGGTGACGAAGATGCCTGTGACCATCTATGATGTCGCCCGGGAAGCCAAGGTTTCAATGGCGACAGTATCGCGCGTACTCAACGGCACGGCTGTGGTGCGTGAGGACACCAAGCAGCGTGTGCTGGAAGCCATCGCGAAATTGGGTTACCGGCCGAACGCCGTCGCGCGCGGTCTTGCCAGCAAAAAGACACGAACCATCGGCGTGATTGTCCCTGACGTATCGGCTGCGTTTGTCGCCGAAGTCGTCCGCGGCATCGAAGACATCGCGACCATGTACGATTATCATATCATTCTGACCAACTCGGACGCGCAATTGCAACGGGAAGTCGACTTGGTCGGGACGATGTGGGAAAAGCAAGTGGACGGTATCGTCTACATGACCCATCGTTTGGTGAAGGAGCACGTCGATGCGTTTGAACAGGCACAGATCCCTGTCGTATTGTGCGCGACCGAAGATCCTGAGCGCCGCATCCCTTCGGTGAACATCGACAACCGGCGGGCAGGAAAGGATGCTGCGGCGTATCTCTTGGAACGCGGTTGTCAGCGCATCGCCTATGTGACCACGCCGAAGGGAGTATCCGTATTGAGCGACCGGCGTGGAGCCGGATTGGCGTCCGTGGTGCCCAAGGGCCAGTTTTTCCGTGTGGAGGTGGCGAGCGGGCGCTACGAACACGCCTTGCCCATCTTGAAGACGTTTTTGACCGATCACAACGTGGATGGCATTGTGGCTGCGTCGGATGAGCTCGGTTTGGCTTCGATTCACGCAGTCCAGGATTGCGGGAAACGCGTCCCGGAGGATGTCAAAGTCATGGCGTTCGATAACACGCGGCTCGCGACCATGGTGAGGCCGGAGATGACCGTGATTGCGCAGCCGATGTATGATTTCGGGGCGGTCTCCATGCGCCTTTTGACCAAGCTCCTGCATGATGAGCCTGTCGAAAGTTATAACGTCATTCTGCAGCACATCGTGGTCGAGCGCCAGTCCACCTGAACCCGTCTGCCTCCTTCGGTGTCCGCACATGACGCCTGCGGGGAGGTGTCATCTTCCTCGTCGGACGAGGACATCCGCAAGGTGAGGCCCAGCAGAGAAGGGGTGCCTGTGCGTGCTTGACGCTTTGGAGGCATTTGTGGCGAACCATCGCGACGAGATGGTGCAAACGCTCGTGGAATTGCTGCAGATTGAGAGCGTACAAGGCCATCCTGCAGATGGTCAACCGTTCGGCCCGGGGCCGGCCAACGCGCTGGCCTACGTGTTGGACCTGGCGGCGCGCCATGGCTTGCGGACGGCAAACATCGACGGTTATGCCGGACACGCCGAGTACGGGGAAGGAGACGAGTATGTCGCCGTCTTGTCTCACCTGGATGTGGTGCCCGCGGGGGCAGGCTGGACGCATCCCCCGTTTGCGGCGGAAATTCATCATGAGCGCGTGTTCGCCCGCGGTGCCATCGACGACAAGGGACCGGCGCTCAGCACGCTCTGGGCGCTCATCGCGTTGCGGGAGCTCGGCGTGCGGCCACGGCGAAAGATCCGCCTCATCTTCGGTTTAAATGAAGAGAGCGGTTGGGCGTGCGTCCGGCATTACTTCACCAAGCAGCCGCTGCCTCTGGGGGGGTTTACGCCGGATGCAGAATTCCCGCTCATTTATGCGGAAAAAGGTGTGGCGACCCTGCAGTTGACCATGCGTGCGGAAGAAGATTCCATGTCTCCGCGTGTCGTTCGTTTTGCTGGCGGCCAGCGGGTGAATATGGTCCCCGATGCCGCAACCGTCGAGGTGGACTGTTTGTCGGAGACGGCCGCCCGGGAATGGGAGCAGAGATGGTATAAAGAAGCCAAGCAGAAGCAGATCGATCTCGACATGCACGTCGACGGGACAAAGGTGTGGGCAACGGTACGCGGAGTCTCTGCACACGGCAGTACGCCGGATGCTGGGGTCAACGCGCTCATCAGACTGGCATTCCTGTTGTCGTTGCAGCCGGTTTCCAATGCCACGATGTGGCGATTTATCGCCGCCCAAGATCCTTCCGGCAAGGCTTTGGGGATCGACATGGCGGACGAAGTGAGCGGATCGTTGACCGTCAACCTCGGAACGGGCGCGTTACAGGGCGGGGAATACGTGTTTTGTTGTGACGTGCGTTATCCGGTGCGCGCTTCCGTGGATGATGTGATCAGCCGTTGTCAGGCGCGTGTTCCCGACCGGTGGCATGTGCGTCTCATCGAGCATTTGCCGCCCCTCTACGTTCCGAAAGACAGTCCGGTGGTCAGCACGCTCTTGCGTGTGTACCAAGAAGTGACGGGAGATCCCGGAGAACCGCTCGCCATCGGAGGTGCCACGTATGCGCGCGCGATTCCAAACGTGGTCGCGTTTGGCCCCAGGTTCCCCCATCAACCCGACTTGGCCCACCAACGCGACGAATCTTGGTCGTTGCAGGATTACCTGCGCTGTGTCGTCATCTATGCGCGGGCGATGGCGGAATTGGCTCATGCGTTGTAACCCACGCGCATCGAAGTAAAGCAGGGTATCCGCACGCCATCCTTTGCCATGTGCGCGTCGTCCATCCGCACCCCCGTGGAGAGAACATCCGGAGAGCGTAGCCAACGTTTTGGATAGCCAAATTCGGTGCGCCGGTGTATATTTAGTACACATCCTCGGATCCCGAAGGAGGGGAGACTCGATGCGGGTGGAACGGATCGCCAAAGATAAGGTGCGCATCTTCATCAGCTTTGACGATCTGGAAGAGCGCGGGATCGATCGCGATGAGATCTGGCAAAACGGGCGAAAGGTCCAAGAGCTTTTCTGGGACATGATGGAGACTGCGTACACCGAGGTAGGATTCGAGATCGCGGGCCCCATCGCGGTGGAGGCGTTCACGATGCCATCCGAGGGCGTCTACGTCATCGTGACGCGGGTGCCGAGTTTGCCAGGCGGACGAGATGATGAGGAAGATGAGTTGGATGCCGAGATCGCATCGGATTACTTCTCGACCTTCGTCTTTCGGTTCGCCGACTTCGAAGATGTCGTTCGTGTATCGCATGCGCTCGCCGGACGCGGTATCGAGGCCACGTTGTATGACTACCACGGCGAGTACCATGTGTTCATAGAGGAAGACAGTGTGCGCGAAGACGTGTATGACGCCGTGTGGTCCGTCCTGCACGAGTACGGCGAATACTCCGCCGTGACGGCGGCGTTGCTTGAGGAGTACGGGCGTGCCATCGTGCGCCGCCGGGCGTTTGACCGCATTGCGGCACAGTTTCCGTTGTGATCCATCTTGTCTTTTGCAGGATTCGCCATCCCGGGGATTTGGTGAAGGCGTGACAGGGCGGCGTCCCCTCCTCGCCGCCCTGTTTCTCTCACCGTTTCGTCTCCTCCGCTTCTCGTTCCCCTCGCCGTTTTTGGTTCAATGTCCCCGCAGCAAATCGAGCACCCACAATATGCACGCCGCGAGGGATGTCGCCATCAACGGCCCGATGGGCATGCCGTGAAACACGACGATCCCGATGACCGCTCCCAGGACCACGCAGATCAAGAGCGATGGATGGTTCTGGAGCAACGAAAGGCCGTGCGCATTGAGGATCGTGGCCAGTACGGCGCTGAACAGCGTGACCCAACCCGGGACGCTGAACAGGGAAGCCGTCAGTTCCCGTGTGCCGACCTCCCCTGCCGCCACAGGGACGAGGATGGAAATCATCAAACACAGCAACCCCACTTCTAAGCTTCGACGCTCGATGAGCGGAAAATATCTGCCCAAGTGCAGCAGCCGGACCGCCAACAGCATGCAGGCAGCAGCCGCGAGCGTGTTCACGCGGCCGATGACACCGACGACAAGCAGCAAAATGAGGATCATCTCGGCGGTCATCTTGGCGAGTGCTCCCCTCGGGGAAAAGCTTCTCCCGTATGCGTATGCGAACGTGCACCGCTTCATGATGAAGGGCGACCCGCCATCCACCAGGCCGCTGCGCATGCTGCGGCGAGTCCTGCGGCGGCGAGAAAGCAGACGGTGGGTGCACGCATCCCCCAACTTGCGAACGCAGGCGGTCCAAACGCAGCACCGATGAAGCGCATCCCGCTGTACAAACTTGTCACTCCCCCGCGATGGGCGCTGGCGACGAGCGACGTGATGATGGTGCTGAGGCTGGGCATGACGAGCCCTGTGCCGAGCGCCCCGGCGCTCACCGATACCACAAATACGGCGGGGTGATGCACGCACCATCCGTCCGTGGCGAGCGATCCGCAGGTGATGCACCAACCGGTGCGGACCATCCACCGCAGGCGATGGGGGTGTGTCCGGATGAACCAACCGGTGCCAAGGGCGCTTACGCTCAACACCAGCAGCGGGATGGCCAACACGAGTCCGCGCACGAGACCGTGCAAGCGTGATCCCGCCGCCATCGCGTGCGCAAGCATGAACAGGGCTCCGAACAGGTTGAACAGCGCGCAGCCGCCTGTGACCGAGACGAAGGCGATTTGCGTGGCATGCCGCCGGATGACGTCAAAGACCTGGCGGAACCGTCCTGCACGCCCTGCAACATGGCGGCCTGATGCGTCGGGGACAGCCATCAGGATCAGTCCGCCCACCCACAGCGCGATCGCTGGGAAAATAAAGAAGACGGCATGCCAGGCCAACAGGATGGCGAGTCCGCCCAGGACAGGGCTGATGCACTTCCCGATGGCATTGCCGGCCTCGTTCCAGGCAAGGACTTGCGCGCGCGCAGGACCTGCATACATGTCGCCGATCCACGCCAAGGCGATGGGGGCAGTCCCTGCGGCCCCCACACCCTGGATCACCCGACCAGCCAGCAGCCAACCCCACGGATGCGGACAAAGCCACGCCGCCAAACCGGAACAAGCCCCGCCGGCCCCGAACAACAGCAGCCCCGGGACGACGATCCGTTTGCGGCCTATCCAATCGGAGAGATATCCGGCCACCGGGATGGTAACCCCGGCTGCCACGGAGAACACCGTGATGAGCAGGCTGGACTGAACGACACTGATGCGGAGGTGATGCCGTAACTCGGGCAGCACGGGGATCATGGCCGAATTGCCAAGGACCATCACCAGCGGTACGAAGGCTAACATGGCACCGGGTACCATGGATGCCGCGCACGTTTGGCGGGGATGCGTGCGGTGGGATGGCAAGATGATACAGTCCTCCTTCATGACACCATTTCTGTGGAATCGTAGTTTTTGAAAGTCGTTGGGCGGCGATGTATACTGTTGAAGGCTTGTTCATGGCATCTTGAAACAGACCTGCATGTGGATACCTTCGCGAGGGTGATGGCTCGATGGAACATACGCAGTCTGTGCCGGCGCCGGGTGGAGAGGAGAGCAAACAACCTGCCGCCGGCGCACGCGTGCATGCCGATGTGTCTGCGGCTGCGGCACCCGGACATGCTGCATTGGCGAACACGCAGGCCGTCATTGCGGAAGCGCTCCATGTCTTGGGTTACGACGAGCAGATGTTTGAGCTTTTGAAGGCACCGCTGCGCGTCTTGACGGTCCGTTTTCCTGTCCGCATGGACGACGGCCGTGTGCGCGTGTTCACAGGTTTTCGCGCCCAACACAACGATGCGGTCGGGCCCACGATGGGCGGCATTCGGCTGCAAGCGGACGTGCGGGAAGACGATGTGGCAGCATGGGCCGCGTGGATGAGCGTCCGTTGCGGCATCGCCAATCTGCCTTTCGGCGGCGCGATGGGAGGGATTGCAGCCGACCCGCGCGATCTGTCGTTCGCGGAATTGGAACGCCTTTGCCGCGCGTACGTCCGGTCGATCAGCCAAATCGTCGGGCCCACGAAAGACATCCCGTCTCCGGACGCATTCAGCCACGCGCAGGCGATGGCGTGGATGTTCGATGAATACTCCCGCATCCGTGAACACGACTCGCCGGGCTTCATCACCGGCAAACCGCAGGTCTTGGGAGGGACGCGCGGGCGTGAAGGTGTGACCGCGCGCGGTGTGGCCTTGTGTCTGGAGGAAGCGGCCAAGGTGCGCAACCTTACGTGGTCAGGCGTGCGCGTGATGGTGCAGGGGTTCGGGCGGATTGGCAGCCATGTCGCCAAATATTTGGCTGATGCCGGTGCGCGTGTCGTCGGGATTTCCGATGCCCACGGCGCCCTGTACGATGAGGACGGGCTCGACGTCGATGCCTTGTTGGAGCGGCGCGATTCGTTCGGCGCGGTGACCAAGTGGTTCCGGAACACCATCTCCAACGCGGAGTTGCTCAGCAAACCGTGCGACGTGCTCGTCCTCGCGCTCGCCGACCACCAGGTGACCGAAGCGCAAGCACACCTCCTGCATGCCCAAGTGGTGGTCGAGGCAGCCCATGCCGCCTTGACCCCGATGGCGACGCGGCGGCTGGCGGCTGCAGGTGCCTTGGTCGTACCCGATGTGGTCGCTCATCTCGGCAGCGTGATCGCGTCCTATCTGGAGTGGGTGCAAAACAATCAGGGCTTTTATTGGACGGAAGAAGAGGTCCAGCAACGCCTGGGTACGCTGTTGCGCGAGAGTTTTCACAGGGTGTATGACACCGCCCGGCGCTACAAGTGTGACATGCGGCTTGCGGCTTACATTGTCGGCGTGCGCCGCTTGGCGGAAGCGGTGCGTTGGCGCGGATGGATTTGACCGCTTGGCACAGACCTGTCCGGAAGCCGGGTGCTCAGACCTGCTTGGAAGCCGCGTGCACGGCATGCGCGCGGAAGGGAAGCCGCTCGCGGAGGAGGGAATCGGACCCCGGGCGGCGAAGGGTGACTACGGCTTGTCCCGCAACGCCATTCGAGTATGATACGTGTGTGGGAGGTATAGGCGCTCATGCGGTCGGAAACACTCGCATCGCAAGGGGTGAGTGCAGAGATGGCAGGGTCCAGCCAAAGGGTCAAAGTTCACATCCGCTGTCGTAAGTGCGGAGAATCGTTCATACTGCGCGGCGTGCGTGACGCCAAGGGACACATCGAGACAGGCTTCAAGCGTTGCCTGTGTGACAACGAAGACGATTTCGACATCGAACCGCTCAATTAAGCCGAGGCCGGCACCCATCCTTCCATGTGCGTCCGGACTTCCGGACTGTTTCCCGGCCCATTGCCTGGCATATCCCGCCAGGCATATTTTTTTGTCGCCATGGGACAATACGGACCGAAAACCAGCGGGCATGGGAGGCATGTGCCTGATGAAACTGTTGAGGGTCCTGTTGTTCGTCCTCGCGATCGCGCTGGTGGTCGTTTTCACCCCCTTGGCCGCAGCGCCGCAAGCGATGGCGTTCACCGCCCGCCATCTGGTGTACGGGAGTCGCGGTGACGACGTCTACGAATTACAGAGCCGTTTGCGCCTGCTTGGGTATTACTGGGGGCGCGTGGACGGCTTGTTCGGCTGGAAGACGTATTGGGCGGTGCGGACGTTTCAATATAACTTCGGGATGAAGGTAGACGGGGTGGTCGGTCCAAAGACAAAACGGATGCTGGTGAAGGCGACGCCGAATTGGCATTGGCGCAGAAGCGGCGGATCTCGGTCCGCGTCGAACCACGCCTTGCCTTCCCGTGTTCAGGGTCTGAGCGCCTCCGACATCCGGTTGATGCAGCACGTGGTGTACGGTGAGGCGCGGGGAGAGCCGTTTGAGGGGCAGGTGGCGGTGGCCGCCGTGATTTTAAACCGGCTGCACAGCCCGAAGTTTCCGCACAGCATTCCCGCCATCATCTACCAACCAGGCGCGTTTGACGCGGTCAGTGACGGCCAGATCAATTTGCCGCCGGACGAGACATCGCTCCAGGCGGTGCTCGATGCCATCCACGGCTGGGATCCGACGCACGGGGCACTGTACTACTTCAATCCTGCGAAGGCGACCAGCAGGTGGATCTGGTCGCGCCCGCAGATTGCGCGCATCGGCAGCCACATCTTCACACTGTGACTTTCGGGTGAGAGGGGGATGCGTATGCTCCACCGGACGACATGGATCGCCATCCCGGTCCTGGCTGCCGTCGTGTTTGGCGCGGCCACAGGGTGGTGGGGATACGACCAGTACCGTCAGCGGCAGGCTTTGGCGCTGCAGGCGGAAAACCAGTATGAAGCATCGTTCCACGAATTGGTTGCCCACGTGAATGCGCTCGAAACCGAGATCGGCAAGGCGATCATCACCAGCGATCCGACTGCATGGGACAACCGTTTGCGAGACATGTGGCGGTTGAGTTACGCCGCGCAAGGGGACGTCGCGCGCCTGCCCTACGGCTTGCTGCCGATGCACAACGTGCAACAGTTTTTATCCGATGTGGCCCAAGAAGCCAACGATTGGTTGGATCAAGGTGTGCGGCCCACGGAACGCGCGGTGAACAAGTCCCTGCAGACCCTGTACGCGCGGGCACACACCGTGTCCGCCCGGCTGGCCGCGCTCACGGACGTGATGGCGCCGGATCGCCTCCGCTGGCTTGCGGTTCAACAGGCGTTGGCCGACGGCAAGTCAGACAACCAAATGGTGGACGGGTTTCGGCGTCTCGACGGCGAGGCGGGTACGTTCGTCGAAAGCCGTGTCCGGGCGAACGTGCAACCTGTTGCGGCGGACTCGTTTGCACGCGAACCCGAGGTCGACCCAATGACTGCCGCCCGACGACTCGCGTCGTTTGCCGGCGTGGCCGGGCCTGCGGCAGATTGGCAGGTGCAGGCGTTGGGCCAGGGCCGTCAGGGACGAACATGGCTTGTCGTGGGTCAGACGTCAGGCCAAAAGCGGATTGTCGGTTATGTCACCCGCCATGGCGGGCACGTGATCGCCTTTACGTTGAGTGGCGGGCAAGGCGCGGCAAAATTCGATTTTGCCGACGCGGAGGACCGTGCCGTCGCTTGGTTGCGCAGCCGTGGTTTTGGCCCCGTCGCGGTGATGGACGGGATGCAGTACGGCAACGTGGGTTATTACGTATGCTCGCCGACCGTCCACGGGGATCCCGTCGTCGACCGTCAGCTGTCGGTCAAGGTATCGCTCGCCGATCTTCGGGTGATTGGCTTCGCGCAGGCTGGAGACGTCGGCAAACCTGTTTTGCCGTTGCCGCCGCGCACGCTGACGGACGAGCAGATTCGCCGCCGGTTGAATCCCGTCTTTCGCGTGGAGATGATGCGCGACGTGATTGTCAAGGATGCGAAAGGCCGGTATCAGCCTGCCGTGGCTGTCTACGGCACGTACGACGGGGAGACGTATCGCATGTACATCGACGCCCGCACGGGCCGCGAGTTGGAAACCGACCGTTTGACCGATCGCACGGTGTGATGTGTGTTGCGTGCGCGGCTCTCTATCGACAGGTGGCTCATCCTGTCCGCATGGGGACTGGGCTTGGCCACCATGTTGGTTCAAGCGTTGGCGCAGAACCTGAACGTGCGGCGGACGTTCGACGCCTGGGAACACCGCTTTATGCGGGTGGCCTCGCCATGCGTCCCTCGCCATGCCACGTTGACCCTGTATTTGTCGCCGGCCCGTCCGGCGCCGCAGCTGCGGCTCTTGCGCAACGGCCGGAAGGTGGCAGATTTTCGCCAGGATTGTGTCCAGGTCGACGTACAAAACGGAGATGTCCTGTCGTTTGCGGCAGACGAGGCGAACCCCGCTTGGCAGGTGGTGGTCGATCACGCTGGCCCGGTTTTCGTGTCGCCCGCATCGGGGCAGGTGTTCCCTGTCAAGCCGGGTGAACGCATGGTGGTGTTGTTGCGGGAGTTTTCCTCCGTGTGCTAGTATAGGGTTGGCTGGACTCGGGTTTACCAAGCATCTCATGGTTCAGGTGGGCGGGCGTGCAGCCTGCTTTTTACTTTGAGAACGTGGAGGACTTGGTTCATGCACCATCTATGCATCGCCATCGATGGTCCGGCCGGTGCGGGCAAGAGCACTGTGGCAAAAGAAGTGGCCCGGCGTCTGGGCATCGTGTACGTCGACACAGGGGCGATGTACCGGGCGGTGGCATGGTTGGCGCTGCGCCACGGGGTATCACCAGCGGATGAACAGGGGTTGATCCGGCTGCTCCGTCAGCATGAGCTGCGGTTTGAACGCAACGGACACGGGATGTTTGATGTGTACGTGGACGGAGCGAACATCACCTCTGAACTCCGTACGCCCGAGGTGTCGGCCGCGGTGTCTCAGTTGTCCGCGCATCCTGAGATCCGGCGCATTCTTACGGAATGGCAGCGCAGTTTCAGCCGCTCGCAAAGCGTGGTGATGGACGGGCGCGACATCGGCACGGTGGTGATGCCCGATGCGCCGGTCAAGATTTACCTGACGGCAGATATCCGGGAGCGTGCGCGCCGCCGGGCGGATGAACTGGCTGCCAAAGGGTTTTCCGTCTCCGTGGAAGAACTGTTGCACAGCCTGCGCGAGCGGGATGAGCGGGATACGTCGCGCGCCTGTGCGCCGCTTCGGCGTCCGGACGACGCGATATGCATCGATTCCACGGATATGACGGTGGACGAGGTGGTCGAACGGATCCTTTCGATTGTCCGGCAGGTGCATCATGGCTGAGTTGCACGATCCGCGCCGCGATGGATTCTATCGTTTCTGCCGCGTCGTCGTGGTTTCCTATTTCAGATTGGCATACCGGTGGCGAGTGGTCGGTGCGGAAAACATCCCGGAAGAAGGTCCTGTCATTCTGGCGAGCAACCACATACATAACCTCGATCCTCCGTTGATCGGCTGCTGTACCACCCGTTTCGTCCACTTCCTCGCCAAGGTCGAACTGTTCCGGTGGCGACCGCTGGTTCGGCTGTTGACGTATCTGGGCGGCATCCCCGTTCGCCGTGGAGGAAACGACAAGCAGGCCATCCGACGCTGTATCGAGGTCACGGCTGCGGGCGGGTGTTTGTGCATTTTTCCGGAAGGACACCGCTCCCGCACCGGACGTTTGTTGCCGGCCATGCCGGGGGTTGTGCACATCGCGCGCCGGGCCAATTGTCCCATCGTCCCCATCGCCATCATCGGTCCCTACCGTTTTCGCGGACCGCTGACCGTGCGCATCGGTGAACCCATCACCGCGCGGCCTGACGATACAAACGAGGCGTTGTTGGAGAGACTAATGCAACGAATCCAGGCCTTGCTGGACGAAGGTCACGCTGACCGCCCGTCGGAGAGAGCATCGGGATCTGGTTCGGGATGAAGGAGGTCGTCGTCATGACGGAAGAGTTGCGGGATGTGACACAGGTGGAAGAAAGCGCTGGGATGGTGCACGACGCCCCAGGCGGCGCACCGGAGTATGCGCCGGGACAACAGGTTTCCGCCACCGTTACCGGTGTTGAGGATAAACGCGTGCTGGTCACGCTGTCGGACGGCAAGACGCGGGGAGTCATCCCCATTCGCGAGTTGTCCGTCCTGCATGTGGATCATCCGAGCGAAGTGGTGTCACCGGGCGACGTGATTGAGGCGGTGGTGTTGCACTTCGATCAACGCACCGGGCAGTGGGTGTTGTCCAAGCGCAAGGTCGGAGAAACGGAAGCATGGCGGCGGCTGAAGCAGCTGTACGACAGCCAGGAGACGTTTGACGTGGTGGTCCATGACGTGGTCAAGGGCGGTCTCGTGACCGACGTCGGGGTGCGCGGCTTCATCCCTGCTTCCCTCGTCGACGTCCAGTTCGTCGAGAACTTGGAACAGTTCAAAGGCCAAACGATCCCGGTGAAGGTCAACGAGATAGACCCGGAGAACAACAAGCTGATCCTCTCCCGCAAGGCGGCGCTCGAAGAGCAACAGCGGCAGGCGGTGAAGGCGCGTCTCGAATCCATCCGGGTCGGCGATGTCTTGACCGGTACGGTGGCCCGCTTGACGAGCTTTGGCGCGTTTGTCGACATCGGCGGCGTCGACGGACTCGTCCACATCTCCGAGTTGTCGCGGCAACATGTGCAGCATCCGTCGGAAGTGGTCAAGGTCGGCGATACGGTGCAAGTCAAAGTCCTCGCGGTCGATCCCGATGCGGGACGCGTGTCGCTCTCCATCAAAGAAGCAGGTCCGGACCCCTGGACGACGTATCTTCACGAATTGCGCGAGGGGGACGTGATCTCGGGCGTGGTGCGCCGTGTGGTCGACTTCGGTGCATTTGTGGAGGTGCGGCCTGGCTTGGAAGGGTTGGTGCACGTCTCGCGGATCTCGCATCAGCACGTCGAGAAGGCGACGGACGTGCTGTCGCCTGGCCAAACCGTCCAGGTGAAGGTCCTGGCCATCGATCCGGAGCGGCGCCGGATCTCGCTCTCCATGCGGGACGCTCAGCCGCGGCGGGGCGGCCGTGAGACCAAGTCGTTCGAGGCCGGTGCGGATCAAGCGAGCGGGGTCACCTTGGGAGACCTGTTCGGAGACTTGTTTAAGCGTTCATAAACGTCGAGGAGCCAGCACAACGAAACGAAAATCAGGGCACCGCGCCGCGGTGCCCGTTTGTTTGACGGAGGGGCCGAGCCTGGCTCATAATGGACGAATGAGGTGAAGCCCGTGCCGAAGATCACGAGGGTTCATCCTGGTTCGCTGGCCGAAGAGCTTGAGCTGGCGCCAGGTGACGAGATTGTTCGCATCAACGGCCAGCGCATCAAGGACATTGTGGACCTGCAGTTCGCACTGGCCGCTGAGGAATTGGAAATCGAGGTCCGGAAAGCGAACGGCGAAGTCTGGGTGCTCGAGGTGGAAAAAGGGTACGACGAAGGGCTCGGCGTCGATTGGGAGTATCCGACCGTCGACCGCATCCGGCTCTGTCACAACAAGTGCGTGTTTTGTTTCGTCGACCAGATTCCGGGCAACATGCGCCAGACGTTGAACGTGCGCGATGACGACTACCGATTGTCGTTTCTCCACGGCAACTTTGTCACCCTGACCAACGTCAAGGACGAGGAGTTGCAACGGATTGTCGATTTGCGCATGTCGCCGCTCAACATTTCGGTGCATACCACGAATCCTGAACTGCGGGTGAGAATGCTCGGGAATAAGCGATCCGGCGAGATCATGCGCCAGATCAGGTTTCTGGCTGAGCACGGGATTGAGATGAACACCCAGGTCGTCCTCTGTCCCGGATGGAATGACGGCGCGGAACTCGACCGCACCATTGCGGACCTCTACCCGTTGTATCCGGCAGTCCGGACGCTTTCCGTCGTCCCGGTCGGACTGACCAAGCACCGCCGCGGCTTGCACAAGCTGCGTCCCTTCACGCCGGAAGAGGCACGGCAAGTCGTGGCCCAAGTGGACATGTGGCAAGAGAAGCTTCGGCCCATCCTCCATGCCTCGTTTGTCCATGCGGCGGACGAGTTTTACGTCTTGGCGGATTTGGACGTTCCGCCAAGTTCTTATTACGATGAATTCGCACAAACCGAAAACGGGGTTGGGGTCATTCGCCGTTTTCTCGACGAACTCGAGGAAATCTGGCCCCATGTCCCGCGCGCGTTGCCTGTCCCGCAGCGCAGCGTGGGCGTGGTGACGGCCGTCTCAGCAGAAAAAGTGATCCGGCAGTCTTTACGCCGCCTCGCGCATGTGCCCGGGTTGCGCATCGAGGTGTTTCCTGTCCGCAACGACTTTTACGGACACCACGTGACGGTGACCGGACTGTTGACCGGCCAGGACATCGTCCGGCAGCTGCAGGGGAGACTAAACGGCATCGATACCCTGTTGTTACCCGATATCCTGCTCAAGGATGACGAGGATGTGCTGCTGGACGACTATACCGTCGATCAGATCCGGTCGGAACTGAACATCTCCGTCACGGTGGTGCCTGCGACGGCCACCGGTTTGATGTACGGTGTGATGGGTTACACGCAATCCCTGCCGCCGCGGCGCCGTTATGAGGCCACGCTGCGGATGATGGGAGAACGAATGGTACCGGGCGGACCGTGGCCGGCGGCGTCGTTCGAGAGGATGCCCGAGCAGCAAGTGGGAGGATGATGCCATGGCCTTGCCCGTGGTGGCCATCGTCGGCCGGCCGAACGTCGGAAAATCGACGTTGTTCAATCGGTTGATCGGAGAGCGGATCTCCATCGTCGAAGACACGCCGGGGGTTACGCGCGACCGCATCTACGGTACGACCGATTGGAACGGCCGCAGCTTTCATTTGATTGATACGGGCGGGATCACCTTAGACGGCGTGGACGAGCTGCAAAATTTGATCCGGGTGCAGGCGGAATTGGCCATCGATGAAGCGGACGTCGTCATCTTTGTGGTGGACGGCCGCGAAGGCCTGACGGTCGCCGACCGGGATGTGGCCGGGTTGTTGCGCCGTGCGGGGAAACGGGTGGTCTTGGCGGTCAACAAGCTGGATCATCCGCATCACTTTGGGGCTGCGTATGAATTTTACGAACTTGGTTTCGGGGAACCCATCCCGATTTCCGCCGAGCACGGCGCGGGCACGGGCGACCTGCTCGACGCGGTCGTCTCCCTGCTCCCTGCCGCGGAGGAAGCGCCGCAGGACGAAGACGCGATTCGCGTGGCGCTCATCGGTCGGCCGAATGTCGGCAAGTCTTCCCTCATCAATGCCTTGGTGGGGGAAGAGCGCCTGGTCGTCAGTCCGGTCGCGGGTACGACGCGCGACGCGGTCGACACGCCGGTCGAAGTGGGCGGCCAGAGATACATCTTGGTGGACACAGCGGGCATTCGCCGCAAAGGCAAGGTGTACGAAACGATTGAGCGTTACAGTATTTTCCGCGCACTGCGCGCCATCGAACGGGCGGACGTGGTGTTCGTCGTGATCGACGGTGCCGAGGGCATTACCGAGCAAGACAAACGGGTGGCCGGACATGCCCTCGACGCCGGGCGGGCCATGGGGTTTTTGGTCAACAAGTGGGATGTGGTGGAGAAAGACGACAAGACGGCACACAGGTTTGAAGAGGCCATTGCGTCCGAATTCCCGTTTATGCGTTGGGCGCCGGTGTTGTTCGTATCGGCACGGACCAAACAGCGGATACACCGCATCCTGCCGTTGGCACAACGGCTGGCAGAATCGCACTGTATGCGGGTGTCGACTTCTACGCTGAACCTCGTGATCCAGGATGCGGTGCGCACCGTCTCTCCGCCGAGCGATAAGGGCCAGCGGTTGCGAATTTATTACGCGACCCAAGTGGGCGTCAAACCGCCTGCGTTTGCCCTGTACGTCAATGATCCGTCCCTGATGCATTTTTCGTACGAGCGGTACTTGGAGAATCGACTGCGCGAGGCGTTCGGTTTCGCGGGAACGCCCATCCGGCTCTCCGTCCGCGCCAGGTCCTAGCGGCCCGCGCGGACCATCGCGCGGGCGCGGTGGCCATGGCCGCAGGTGGCATAGGCTGACGGGGGTTTGACGGGGGTTTGGGAAACGACATGTGGTTGCTCTGTTTGTTGTTCGCGTACGGGATCGGATCCATCTCGACCAGTACCATCGTCAGCCGGGTGGTGGCGCGCATCGACATCCGGGAACACGGCAGCGGCAACGCAGGGGCGACCAACACGGTGCGCGTCCTTGGCTTGAAATGGGGGCTTGTCGTACTCATCGCCGACGTCGCCAAAGGGGTCATCGCTTCCTTGCTGGCGATGGGATGGGCACACGGGACCCCTTGGGTGGTGTACGCGGCAGGCATCGCGGCGATTGCGGGCCACAACTGGCCGGTGTTCTTCGGCTTTCGCGGGGGGAAGGGCATCGCGACGGCCATCGGGGTATTGTCCACATGGATGTTGCTGCCCGCCTTGGCTGCAGGTGCTGTGGCCGTGGCGCTGTTGCTGCTCACGCGGTACGTCTCCTTGGCCTCGCTGATGTTCACCATCTTGACGCCGGCATTCGGCGTTTGGTTTCATGCCCCGTGGGGGGCCGTCGCGGCGTCCGCGGTCATCGCGCTCCTCTCGATCTACCGGCACAGGCAAAACATTGTACGATTGGCAAAAGGAAAAGAACATCGCATTTTCCACAGGCAAGAAACCAGGATGACCGGCAAATAACAGGTAACCGGCAAATCAAGGGGATGCGCGCGGCTGTCCGTGGGGGGGAGGAGCGTGAGGATTGCAGTTCTGGGCGCGGGGAGTTGGGGAACCGCCATCGCGACGTTGCTGAGCCGAAACGGCCATGACGTGCGGCTTTGGGGGCGTCAGTCCGCGGCGGTCGATGACATCAACTTCCGTCATGAGAACCACCGGTATCTGCCCGGGGTGCGCCTCCCCGACCAACTCCTCGCGACGACCGACCTGGCGTGGGCGCTCGCCGGAGCACAGACGGTATTTTTCGTCGTCCCGTCGACCGCCATGCGGGAGGTGTCCCGGCAAGCGGCTCGGTTCATTCCGGCCGATGCGCTGTTGGTCCATGCGGTCAAGGGATTCGATGTCGCATCCGGCCAGCGGATGAGCGAGGTATTGCAGGAAGAGACAGGATGGGACACACGGCGGATGGCGGTGGTCTCCGGCCCCAGCCACGCCGAGGAGGTGGTGCGCGGGTATCCGACGACCGTCGTGGTGGCGAGCGTTTGCCAGGAGACCGCAGAGACCGTTCAAGACGTCTTGATGAGCGCCACGTTTCGCGTGTACACGAATCCGGATGTGGTCGGCGCGGAGCTTGGCGGATCGCTGAAGAACATCATCGCCATCGGGGTCGGGATCGCAGACGGTTTGGGATACGGAGACAACGCCAAAGCGGCGCTCATGACGCGCGGGTTGGCCGAAATTGCGCGCCTGGGCATCAAGATGGGCGCCTCGCCATGGACGTTTGCCGGCTTGGCGGGGGTTGGCGACCTCATCGTCACCTGTACCAGCCGGCACAGCCGAAACTTCCGCGCCGGACGCCTGCTCGCTTCCGGATTGTCTCTTGCTGACGCGATGAACGAAGTGGGGATGGCTGTGGAAGGGGTCCCGGCGACCAAGGTGGCCGTCGCGCTCGCGGCGCGCCATGAGGTCGACATGCCCATCACGCAGGCGACGTACGACGTGTTGTTCGGGGGTAAATCGCCTCAAGATGCGGTCAAAGAGCTGATGGGCCGCCCCCGCGCGCACGAAGTGGAGGACGTGGCCGTCCCGCTGTATGCGCGCTGGTTGAGTTGACCCGTCGCATTCGTTACACTAGGAGCAACACCCTTCGTACATAGGAGGCGCAGCCCACGATGCCACGGCGCGCAGCGCCAAATGGGAGGGACATCCCGTGAGTCATATTCCGTCCAATCTGAAGTATTCGAAGGAACATGAATGGGTGCGCGTGGAAGGAAACCGCGCGGTCATCGGCATCACGGATTTCGCCCAGTCGGAGTTGGGTGACATCGTGTTTGTCGACTTGCCGCAAGCGGGGAGCACCGTACAAGCCGGCTCCACGTTCGGCAGCGTCGAATCGGTGAAAACCGTTTCGGACCTGTTTGCTCCTGTCAGCGGCCGCGTGGTGCGCGTCAACGAATCGCTGGCCGACCGCCCGGAACAGGTCAACGAAGACCCGTACGGCTCCGGTTGGATGATTGAAGTGGAAATGGACGACCCGACCGAATTGGATCAACTCCTCGACGCGGAAGGGTACCAAGCACATACAAGCGATTGAACGGGTGCTTCTCCGTTCCATCCCGCACCATCTCTCCTCATGCTCCATGGTCATCCTGCCCGCAGGTGGTCCCACGCCCGAGCACAACCTGGATGGCAAGTCCGGTTGTGCTCGTTCTATTTTCACGGCTCGGCCATATAGATGAGGGTGAAACGAACGCTGCGTCCCCCGCGGCATATGACAGTCGGCGCTGCATATACATGGTACTGTCCTTATCCAGTGGACAGCGTCCCGTGGACGTGCGGCTGTCAGTGGCGCGCGGGAGGATGTGGAGCTGATACATCCGTCTACGCCGGTATGACGGCAGAACTTGGCCTGATGACGGCGCGGCGTCGTCCCGGCGGCCACGGTGGCGTCTGCGCTCCCGAGTGTCAGGTCTGCGCGACGAGGAGGGGAACTCGTGGAAAAGTTCGACGTCTTTAAGGACATTGCGGAACGGACGGGGGGAGACATCTACATCGGCGTAGTCGGCCCCGTGCGCACTGGCAAGTCCACGTTCATCAAAAAGTTCATGGAACTCGTCGTTTTACCCAATATCAAGGAAGAGGCCGATCGCGTCCGCGCCACGGACGAGTTGCCGCAAAGCGCGGCCGGCAGGACCATCATGACGACGGAGCCGAAGTTCATCCCCAATCAATCGGTCGCGATCCAGGTGGCCGATGGGCTGGACGTGAACGTGCGCTTGGTCGACTGTGTCGGCTACGCCGTGGAGGGTGCGCGCGGATACGAGGATGAAAACGGCCCCCGGATGGTCACGACGCCCTGGTTTGACGATCCCGTCCCCTTTCAGGATGCGGCCGAGATCGGAACCCGGAAGGTGATCACCGATCACTCCACCCTCGGCATCGTCGTGACCACGGACGGGACCATCGCCGAGATTCCGCGCGAAAGTTACTTGGAGGCGGAGGAACGCGTGGTGGCCGAGCTGAAGGAGCTCGGCAAGCCGTTCGTCATCATCGTCAATTCTGCACATCCGGACCATCCGTACGCCCAAGACCTGCGCGCTCAGTTGGCCGACAAATACGACGTACCGGTGCTCGTCTTGTCCTGTGCAACCGTGACGACGGACGACATTTACGCGGTGCTCCGCGAAGCGCTGTACGAGTTTCCGGTGCGGGAGGTGAACGTCAATCTGCCGAGCTGGGTGATGGTGCTCGATGAGGACCATTGGCTGCGCCAAAAGTTCCACACCTGCGTCGAGACGTGCGTCCAAGACATCCGGCGCGTCCGGGATATCGACCGGGTGGTGGCGCAATTTGCGACATACGAGTTCATCTCCCATGCAGGACTTGCCCACATGGACATGGGCAAGGGGATCGCGGTCATCGACTTGTCGGCTCCCGATGAGCTGTACGACCAGGTGCTCACAGAGATCGTCGGCGTCAAGATCACCGGCCGCGATCAATTGTTGCGGATGATGAAAGAGTTCGTCCATGCGAAGCGCGAGTACGACAAGGTTGCCGACGCGCTGCGGATGGTGAAACTCACCGGGTACGGCATCGCCCCGCCGGCGTTGGAAGAGATGACGCTCGACGAACCGGAACTCATCCGCCAAGGGTCGCGGTTCGGCGTCCGGCTCAAGGCGACCGCGCCGTCCATTCATATGATCCGCGTCGACGTCGAATCGGAGTTTGCCCCCATCGTCGGCACGGAGAAGCAGTCGGAGGAGCTGGTGCGTTATCTGATGCAAGACTTCGAAACCGATCCGCTGAAGATATGGGAGAGCGACATCTTTGGAAAGTCCCTCGCCGCCATTGTCCGGGAAGGCATTGCCGCGAAGCTGTCGCTGATGCCCGAAAACGCCCAGTACAAACTCCGCGAAACGTTGCAACGGATCATCAATGAGGGAAGCGGCGGTCTCATCGCCATCATCCTGTAAACGCACAGGTATAAATTGCGCCTCTGCGGAAACAACGATGATCAGATTCCCAAGTTTCTCCTTGGCAGAGGTGAGCGTATGAACAAGGCGGAATTGGTGCAGGCCATCGCGGAGCGGACCCGGATTGCGAAGAAAGACGTGGCGGACGTGGTGGACGTGATGATGGACGTGATCGCCGAAACGCTGGCCAGAGGGGACAAGGTCCAGTTGGTGGGGTTCGGGCACTTTGAAATCCGCGAGCGCCGTGCGCGCAAGGGGAGAAATCCCCAGACGGGCGAGGAGATCTTGATCGCGGCAAGCCGCGTGCCGGCATTCCGGGCGGGCAAGTTGTTGCGTGAAGGCGTGCGTTGACAGAAGGAGGATGATCGCGGAGGCGGCCATGGGGTTGCAATCACGCGGCCGTCTCCAACGCAGGCCCGACCGGCGTGATCGCATGGCGAAGCGCAACCGGTCGCGATGGCATCCTCATGGGGAACCCTGCCGAGGGATGCGGGCATTGCGTTTGTCCGGGACGTGCATTATAATGATTCCTGCGGTAGCGGTCATCGGGATGTAGCGCAGCCTGGTAGCGCGCTACCTTGGGGAGGTAGAGGTCCCGGGTTCAAATCCCGGCATTCCGACCAATGAACCAGCGTGTTGCACGCTGGTGTTTTTCATTTTTGGAGGCGGTGGCGCACCGGCGCAGCGCCGGTTCGTCACCTGGCGAGGAGCGGGAAGACATGGGCGAGGCTTCGGTCCTTGGCGAGTATTTTGTCATTCATGCCCTGGAGAACGGGGTGCAGGTCATCGGCTTGACGCGCGGTCCGGAGACGAAGTTTCACCATGCGGAGAAATTGGACAAGGGTGAGGTGATGCTCGCTCAATTCACCGAGCATACCTCGGCCATGAAGATCCGCGGCAAAGCCATACTGTATACCAAGCACGGCATCATCCGCACGCATGACGACGGCTGATCCGCTTCCAGACTGGGCCGCTCGCGGTGTGGTATAATACGGCTTGCCTGATGTCATGCGGATGCAAAGGACAAGACCGTCGGCGACGGACCGCCCGTGCGGGATTGTGACGCGAGAGGATGGAACCTTCGGTGGCGATGACAGACCTGACAGAAGCGTTGTTTGACCGTGTGCAGCGCAAGGTTCAACAGTATATGCACCATCCGTTTCTGCGGGCCTGTCAGATTCGCCAGACTGTGAGCCGTTTTCATTTTGACACGGCGTGGGCCATCCTGCAGGCGGCGGGGTTTTCGGCGGCGGAATCCCAACCCATCCTGGAGGCTGTGTTGCTGCTTCATCAGGGCTTGGCCATCCACGATACGGTGGAGGAACACACCGGGACCGCGCGCCAGCTGGTGGTGCTCGCGGGGGATTACGACAGCAGCCGGTATTACTGGGTATTGGCCCGTTCCGGTCATCCAGGGTTGCTGCCGGCGCTTTGTGAAGCGGTCGTGCAAATCAATGAAGCCAAGATGATGTTGCACGGGGATGGCGGGTCGGTTCCGCCGGAACAAGCGCGCGAACTTTGGGTGACGGTGCACGGCGCGCTGTTGTTCGCGTTGGCAGATCACGTGGGGTTGTCGAACGACGCCAAGCGGCAAGTGCGTGCGTTGGTCGAGGCGTTTGCGTTGGATGCCGAGGTGCGCCGCCTGCGCGGGCCGCGCGGGTTCTCCTTTCGGCAAGCGCATGAGTGGATGGCGGACGCGTTGGAAAGGTACGTCCACCTGCCGAAACACGCCGTGGTGGAGCCGCTCTATTCCCTGCTCATCGATTATCTGGTGGGGATGAAGCGATGGATGGAGAAGCAAACGTTCGCCGAGGGCAACCGTTGATGGTGGCGAAGGAACAGAAGGCGTCGTTCGTGCATGAGGTGTTCGCCCAGATTGCCGGCCAGTATGACTGGAAGAACTCGGTCTTGAGCTTTGGCCAACATAAAGTGTGGCGTGCCGTGGCGATGCGGAAGCTGCGGGTGCCGCCGGGCGCCCGGGCGCTCGATGTCGCGGCCGGGACCGGAGACTGGAGCTTGGCCCTCGCCAAAGCGGTGGGTGCGAACGGGCACGTGACGGGGCTTGATTTTTGCGACGACATGCTGGAGGTGGCGCGGCGCAAAGCGGCGGCGCGCGGACTTGCGGACCGAATCTCCTGGGTCCATGGCGACGCCATGGCGTTGCCGTTTCCGGATGATACGTTCGATGTGGCGACCATCGGCTTTGCCCTGCGCAATGTCCCGGATGTCGTCCAGGTGCTCCGCGAGATGCGCCGGGTGGTCAAACCGGGCGGCAAGGTGGTTTCCTTGGAGTTGTCGAAGCCGGAGTGGCCGGTGTTCCGTGAGTTGTATTATTTTTACTTTTACAAAGTGGTGCCGCGGCTCGGTGCATGGCTCGTGGGCAAAGAGGTGCCGTACGCGTGGTTGCCGGCGTCCTTGACCGATTTTCCGGACCGGCGCGGCTTGGAACAACGGTTTCGCGAGGCGGGGCTGACGCGTGTTGTGAGCTACGCCCTGACGGGCGGGGTGGCGGCGCTGCACATGGGTTGGAAAGACGAGGGTTAAGGCGGGGGTGCGATGGACGTTCGCGAAGTCTATGCGCGCTATGAACCGGAGATGCGGCAGGTGGATCGCATCCTGCGGGAAGCGGTCGCGTCCGCCCATCCCCGCTTGACGCACGCGGCCGCGCACCTGTTGGAGGCGGGCGGCAAACGCGTCCGGCCGTTGTTGGCGCTCATCTCCAGCCGCGCCGGCCAAGGCCCGACGGAACGGGTGTACGCCGCCGCAGCGGCGCTGGAGCTCGTCCACATGGCGACGCTGGTGCACGACGACGTGATTGATGACGCCGACCTGCGGCGGGGGCGGCCGACCGTACGCAATCAGTACGGGGACCGGGCCGCGATGTACACGGGAGATTTTTTATTTGCCCGCGCCATCCAACTGCTCTCTCGCGTCGCGGATGTCGAGGTGCACCGGGAGATGTCGGATGTGATGGTGCGCATATGCGAAGGCGAGATCGAGCAAATCGAAGACTTTTTCAATTGGCAGCAGAGCGTGCGCGATTACCTAAGGCGGGTGGAGCGCAAGACCGCGCTGCTCATTGCCGCCAGCTGTGCCGTCGGCGCGATGGTGTCCGGGGCGGCGCCGGAGGCGGTCCGGCGTTTGCGGCGCTTCGGCTATTACACCGGCATGGCGTTTCAGGTGATTGACGACATCCTCGATATCGTCGGCGATGAGCAAGAGCTCGGCAAGCCCGTGGGCGGGGATCTGCGGCAGGGCAATTTGACCCTGCCGGCGCTGGTGGCTGCGCAGACCGGCGCCCGTGAGGCGTTGCGGAGCTTGGTCAAGGCGGATGTCGCAGCGGAGGAAGCGGAAGCGGCCCTGCAGCTGGTGCGCACCTCTCCCGGCGTGTCGGTGGCGCGGCGGGTGGCCGAGCGCTATATGGCGAAGGCGATGCGAGAGCTCGACGCCGTGGCCTTGCCTTTTGTCCGCCGCGATCTCGCCGCGGTCGCGCGGTTTTTGAACCAGCGGCGCTTTTAATCCCGGCGCGCGCCGCCGCACCGCGCTCTTTTGCGGCTTGTTTTTCTCCCGGCGACAGGTCGCAACCGGTTTGAATCGTCCGCGTGGGTTTCAGTACAATAACACCGCGTACATCATGCGGCCCGCCGGGCCCGTCGCGATGAGGAGTGGTGGTTTTTGGCAATCGAACAGACGTTTGTGATGGTCAAGCCCGACGGGGTGCAACGCGGTCTGATGGGAGAGATCATCTCCCGTTTTGAGCGCAAGGGCTTGAAGCTGGTGGCCGCGCGCCTGATGCAGGTATCGCGCGAACTGGCGGAAGCGCATTATGCGGAACACAGGGAGCGCCCGTTTTTCTCCGAGCTCGTTCAATTTATCACTTCTTCTCCTGTGCTGGCCATGGTATGGGAAGGGGAGAACGCCGTCGCGGTCGCGCGGTCGCTGATGGGGAAAACCAACCCGGCGGAAGCGGCACCGGGCACCATCCGCGGCGATTTCGGCCTGACCATCGGCATGAACGTGGTCCACGGCTCCGACTCGCCGGAAAGTGCGGCGCGGGAAATCCAGCTTTGGTTTGACGGCGAGACCCTCCGCTACGACAAATCGGTCGAGGTGTGGATCCGCTGATCTGACCCTGTTTCGGGCAGAGCGTGGAACACGACGCGCGGCCCGCGCCGGGGCGGTGTGCGGAGAAACACCGTCAATTGCGAGCGCCGCGCGCGCACCTCGCGTTCCCCTTCCGCCACGAACCGCGGGACCTCCCGAAATGACCACCACGTGGCATGCACGTTCGGTTCAAGGACGAACAGGTCCGGACCATCCACATCGTTTTCAATGGATTCCTTTAAGAGGATTTCAAACGAACGAACCAGCACATCGATGAACGTCTGCGGTTCCCAGTCCATGTCCAGGTGATGGAGATTGACGGCGAGCAGTTTCTGGCAACCGACCTGGCGCAGGACGTGAACCGGCACATAATGCCGAAACGCGCCGTCGACGAGCAACCAAGAGCCCATCTCCACGGGCGTCAAGAGCCCGGGCAACGAACAGCTGCCCAACACGGCAGCCGTCACGTCTTGAACTGGGCAGGCGATGCCGCGGGCGATGGCCGCGATGTCGTTGGTGAACGTGACCGGGCTGCCGGTGCGCAGGTCGGTGGCGATGATGTAGAACGGCAAAACGGGGGTGCGCCCGCGCAAAAGTTCAGCGATGTAGGCAGCGAGCCGGTTCCCCCGCACCAAGCCGTTTGGCAAGCGCCTGGGGCGTCTCCCGGCCGCCGCCAGCAGCAACGACCAGGCGGAGCTGAGGATGGGGAAGCCAAAATCGAGCAGCCTGGGACCGGGGAACCAATCCACCAAGCGCTTCAATTCGTCCGCCGAGTACCCGTGGGCGTACAGCGCGGCGACGAGCGATCCGGCGCTCGTCCCGGCGACACAGTCCGGGTGCACCCCGAGCTCAGCCAACGCCGCCAGCACACCCACGTGTGCCGCCGCCTTGAGCGTTCCGCCGCTCAACGCGATGCCGATCCGCATGGCACCATCATCCACCCCACGCAGGGATGTATATGCGCGGGCGGGGCGGGATATCCGCATCAGCCCGCTCGCCCGTGTGCAACGCCGAATCGCAAGCGGATGGGCTGGCGATAGACGGCTGCCGCCTCGGCTTGGGTCAGCATCCCTGCATCCACCATGTTGTCGAGTACCACCCGTTCACGGGCGCGGGCCAAAGAGAAATGGCGCAACGGATCGTAGACCGAAGGCGCGTTGGGCAGACCGGCGAGCAGCGCCAATTCGCCCGGATTGAGCGACCAAGGCGGGCGGGCGAAGTAAGTCTGCGCCGCGTTGTAAAGCCCGTACGCACCATGACCGAAATACACCACGTTGCAGTACATGGTCCACACCTCCTGCTTGCTGAACACGTCGTACAGCCCGATGGCGTAGAAGACCTGGCGCAATTTCCTGCCGATGGTCTTCTCCTTGCTGTGCAGGAGGAGGTTGTCCGCCAACTGTTGGGTGATGGTCGATCCGCCCTCCACATAGCCATCCCGTTCCACGTCGACGAGGAGAGAGCGCAGGATCCCCAACGGGTCGATGCCAGGGTCCCACGCGAAGCGCCGGTCTTCGGTCGCGATGACCGCGTGCCGGAAGAACGCGGGGATCTCATCAGCCTGAACGGGATGCACGCCGTACTGCCGCACAAGTTGCGCGAGCGCCGCTTCCGCCCGCGGCCGCAGTGGCCGCACTTGGACGAAGTAGATGTACAACGCGCTCCAAGCGAACGCGAAAGCCAAAAGCACGGCGCCGCAGATGACGAGGAAGGTCCGCATCCGGCGCCGGATTGCGCCTCCTTGTGGACGCGCGCGCATCCGGATGCGCCGCGACCCTGCTTGCTTAGCCCCGCCGCGGCCCCGGCGGGGCCCGTGCTCAGAGCGTCTCGATGATGTTCCGCGCCACATAGACACCGCTGCTCGCCGCCTGCGAGATGCCGCGCGAGATGCCAGGGCCGTCCCCCGCGCAGTACAGTCCTTGGATCTTCGTCTGCAACCGCCGGTCCACGTCAGCCCGCGCGGCGTAAAACTTCGCTTCGACCCCGTAGAACAGGGTGTGCTCGCTGGCGATGCCGGGGGTGACGTGGTTGAGCGCTTCAATCATTTCCATCAATGCCACCATCGTCTTGTACGGCAGGACGAGCCCAAGGTCCCCCGGTACCGCTTCCTTCAGGGTGGGCTCGATGAACCCTTCCCGGATCCGCTCCGGGGTGCTGCGCCTTCCTTTCAGCAGGTCGCCGTATTTTTGGATGATGATTGATCCGTTGCTCAGTTCGTTGGCATGGCGGCAGATCTGGCGCGCGAACTCATTGGGCCGGTCGAACGGTTCGGTGAAGCGATGGCTGACCAACAGCGCGAAGTTGGTGTTCGGCGACGCCAGCTTCGGGTCTTTGTACGCATGGCCGTTGGCTGCCATCACGCCGGTGTGGTTTTCCACGACCACGTATCCGGACGGGTTGGCGCAGAACGTCCGCACCCGCAATCCGGTCGACGGAGAATTGAAGATAAACTTGCCTTCGTACAGGTGCTCGTTGATCTCTTGCATGATCACGTTGGACGTCTCGACGCGCACGCCAATGTCGACTTGGTTATTGGTCATGCGCAAGCCGTAGCGTTTGAACAGGTCGGACAGCCATGTCGCGCCGTCCCGCCCGGGCGCGAGGATCACGTTCTTCGCGCGGATCTCCTCGCCGTCGCGCGTGCGGACGCCGGCAATCCGTCCGTCATGAAGCAGCAGGTCTTCCACGAACGTCCGGAACCTTATCTCAATTCTCTGGGACAGGTAGTCGAAGATGCTGGTCATCAACTCCAGGTTGCGGTCGGTGCCGATGTGGCGGACGCGGGCGCGCAGCAATTTCAAGCCGGCTCCGGCCGCGCGGCGCTCGATGCGCGCCACCGCCTCCGTCGTGGGATCCGTGATGGTGTCGGGCGCGCCATGGCGCAGGTTGATGGCGTCGACATAGTGGATCAGGTCCAAGACCTGCGACGGCGGAAGGTAGTCGGTCAGAAACCCGCCAAACTCGGCGGTGATGTTGAACTTTCCGTCGGAAAAGCTGCCAGCGCCGCCCGCACCGTTGATGACCCCGCATGCCGGCCAACAGCTGGCATACGTCTTGATCCGGTTGGGCGGCGGGCACTTGTCGATCTTCCCTTCCATGATGGGGCAATGGCGGTATTTCGCCTCGACCCCTTTTTCAATCAACAACACCTTGGCGGAGGGCGCCTTCAAGGTGAATTCGTACGCAGCATACAAACCGGCCGGGCCGGCACCGACAATCACCACGTCGTACGTCCGGGACATCAAACCACCTCCCGCGTTGGCCGTCCCTCGGTCGTCTGCAGGCAATCCGCACTGCCTGGAGGCAACCCTCACCATTATAGCGTCTTCCCCTGCCTCCACATCGCCATGCTCCATGGAGGTTTTGTGACGGTGGCGCGGCGGCGCGCCGCCGCACGGACCCGCTGCGTTTGAATCCTGCGGAGGAACGTGGTAAGGTCAGGGCGTACGCATGGATTGGACGAAGGGGGGAGATCCCGTGCACCAAGAACCCGTGCGCCACGAAGCGGTGGAAACCCTGGAAGGATGGTACGTCTGGCACGACTTTCGCCGGATCGATTGGGTGCGTTGGAAGGAAGCGCCGGTCGCGACGCGGACGGCGGCGACGGCGGCACTGATTTCGTTCCACAGAGAAAATTTGGAACACCGCGCCCGGCGGCAAGGCAGTTATGCCGCGTTCGCCGTCGCAGGCAGCGAGGCTGACCTGTTGTTCCTGCACTTGCGCCCGACGATCCAAGAGCTGAATGATTTGAAGTTCCAACTGGCCAAGACACCGTTCGCCGACTACACCTTCCCGGTGTACTCGTACATCTCCGTCGTGGAACTCAGTGCCTACTTGGCGAAGCCGGGTGTCGATCCCATGGCTGACCCGTACGTGGTGTCTCGCCTCCAGCCCGCACTGCCGGACATGCAGTACGTGTGCTTTTACCCGATGAGCAAGCGCCGGCAAGGCAGCGACAACTGGTACATGCTGCCGATGGAAGAGCGGCGGCGCTTGATGAAGAGCCACGGCCAGATTGGACGCCAATACGCAGGCAAAGTGGTGCAGATGATCAGCGGTTCGGTCGGTTTGGATGACTGGGAGTGGGGGGTCACGCTGTTCGCCGACGATCCGCTGCACTTCAAAAAACTGGTCTATGAAATGAGGTTTGACGAGGCCAGCGCGCGTTATGCCGATTTCGGTCCCTTCTACGTCGGCGTGCGCCAAAGTGAACACGATCTGCGCCGTCTGCTCGCCTGCACCTGAGCACCGCGGCGACAGACGGCACACCTTCGGGTCGTGTCCACGGCCCGGCGTGTGTCGAGGCGAAGGCTTTGCGAAAAGGGGATGAGGCGTCATGGACGTGGTCTTGCCGCCGCTCGGCGAACATGTGGAAGCGTGCGTCTTGACCCAGTGGTTGAAGCAAGTGGGAGAGGTCGTCGCGATGGACGAACCGTTGGTCGAGGTGACGACCGACAAGGTGACGGTGGAAGTGCCGGCCGAATGTGCGGGTGTCATCCGCGAACTGCTCGTTCAGCCGGGGGATACGGTCCGTCCCGGGCAAGTGATATGCCGGATTGATCCGGCGGGTATACGATGACGGTCACGTTGCGGAGGGAGGTAAACCCTTCGTGGTCAAACACCGCACGTGGTTGACGGTGGCCGCGATGCTCTTGACCGCGTCTGTGGTGACCGGTTGCCGGATGGGTCCGAACACCTTGTCCCATGTCGCCGCGAACCCAACGGAACCTGCTGCTTGGGCGGTGTACAACGGCCCTTGGCCTGCGCTGTCCGCCGTCGCTTTTCCGGATATCCGCCACGGGTACGTAGGGGGAGACGGACTGGTGCTCGCCACCCACGACGGCGGGGTGCACTGGTACCGGTCGTACAGCGGATCGCAGAGCGTGCGCGCGCTCGTGTTCGTCCATGCGGATACCGGTTGGGCGCTGCTGAGCCATGGCCTGTTGGCCACAGATGATGGAGGACGCACGTGGCGCGGGATGAAACTGCCGCCTGTCCATGACGGCGAAGGCGATCCGTTGCCCGTGACGTACGCCTTGCCGCTTTCCGCGCGCGCGGGGTATGTGGTGTGCGGACACCAGCTTTGGTACACCGCGGACGGCGGCAGACGCTGGGTCATGCGCCTGCCGGCTGTGGACGCCGTGTCGTTTTCCTCCCGGCAGGTGGGTTGGGCGGCCGGGGAAGGACGGGTCTGGCGTACGGACGACGGAGGACGGCATTGGCGGAAGGTGTTCACCGCGCCGCTCGACCGCGGAACACCCTGGTCCGCCCAGATTGCCGGCGTCGGTCGCCGCGCGGCGTGGGTGTTGTGGACATCTCCGGTCGGTGCGGCGGATCAAAACCCGTATGTGGTGTTCGCGACGACCGACGGCGGAGCATCATGGCACTCGGTGTTGGCGCAGCCGTCGTTTCGTACGCTTTTCTACCCGACGATCCGCGTGCAGGAACGCATCGACGCCCAGACGCCGGTGCTGGTCGCCGCCGGCGGGATGCCTTATTTCTTTGGCCGCTGCGCTGCCTGCCGAACGTGGGGAACGGTGTCGCTCACGCGACCGGACGGGCGCCGCTGGCTGCACCTGACCGTGAGCGGGCTCACCGGTGCCGATGCGTTCACCGCATCGTTTGCCGACGCAAAACACGGTTGGTTGGCGGTCACGGTGAGCGACGGAAGCGGGTTGCTCCTTGAGACGGCAGACGGGGGCGTTTCCTGGCGTCCGCTGTGGCCAAAGTCGCCCGGACCGGTGCCGGACAACGTGAGTGCGGCGACCGTCCATCCCATCGTGGCCGATGAAGGACCGTTCGACATCGCGGTCTGGAGCGCTTGGCAGGACGGTGCAGTCAAAACAGGGGATAAGGAGGAACCGTTCTTGGTCGCCATGGGGCAAGGCGATGCGGGCGCAGGCGTGCCCTACGTCGAAGTGACGACGCAACACGCATCCTCGCCCGCCCGCTGGCGCCTCTACCGTTGTCCCAGAGCGGTCGGGAAGGTGGAGATCCGCGCCATCACGAACCATGGGACGGTCGTTCATTTCGCCGGGCCGCGCGTCACCGGTACGTTCAATCTGAGCGATTGGACTTGGCGCCTCACCGTACGGCAGGCGTCGAACCAAGCCGTGGTGGCAGGCGGCGGCGTGACCCCGTCTGCGGCGGCCGGTCCCGGGCGTCCGTTGTTGCCCCAAGCGGCGTTTCCGGCGTCATCGTCGCCGGGCTGACCGTGTGCCGGCCTGCGGCGCCCTCTCCGTCAGCGCGCTTCCGGACCAAAGACCAGACGGTCCTGCGCTGGTGGCGCGGAAGTGTGTTGCGCAGACGGGCGTTCATGCCGCGCCACCTGTAAGTCGAGTGCATGCATCAAGTTGGCGAACAGTTGCATCGTCGTGACGGTGCCGACACCGCCCGGTGTCGGGGAGAGTGCCGCGACCACATCGGCGACCGCCGGATCGACATCGCCGACAATCCGCCCGTCCGGCGTCTGGTTGATCCCGGCGTCGATCAGCACGAGGTCTTTGTGCACCATCTCTTTGGTGATGAGTCCGGCCTTCCCCACTGCGACGAACGCGATCTCGGCTGTTCGCAGGTGAAACGCGATGTCCACGGTCGCCTCGTGGCAGACCGTGACGGTCGCCCGTTCACGCAGCAGCACGTGCAGGAGGGGTTGCCCGACCGTCTTGCCGCATCCGACCAAGGTGACGCGTTTGCCATAGAGCGAGTATCCGTACGCGCGCAGCAACGCGACACACGCCAGCGGTGTGGCTGGGTAGATCCCTGGCGCACCCGTCAAATTGGCCATGCGGTTGGCCGATGTGAGGCCGTCCACGTCTTTGCAAGGGTCGATGGCTTCGACAATCCGCTGCTCGTCCAGGTGAGGTGGCAAGGGTAGCTCCAGCATGACGCCGTGCACCTTGTCGTCCGCGTTCAACCGGGCGATGGATTCTATCAGTTCGGCTTCCCGGACATCGCGGGGAAAGTGCCACACCTGCGCCTCGATGCCGATCCGCCGGGCCGTTCGCACCTTGGCTTCTGCATAACAGGCGGACGCAGGGTCTCCGTCAATCAGCAAGATCACCATCCGCGGCCGCACACCCTCGGCTCGCCACCGCGCGGTGCGCGCGCTGACCGCGGCGCGAATCGTATCCGCCACCGGTTTTCCGGAGAGGGCCATGCCCATCGTGACATCCCGTCCTCTTTCCGCGCTTGGATTTCTGCGCTTGAAAACGCAAAGCCGCCCAGGCAATCCCACGTGTGCCCAGGCGGCCGGCAAGCGAAACCCTGCCGCACTCCCTTGTGGTGTACTCCACGGTTCCGCCAGTCGTGCGACAGCTCGGATGCGGTTGTCCAATTCACGCGCTCGTCAATTCTAAACCGTCCTCAACGGAAATTATACCGTGCGCAAAGGAAGCCCATCAAGCCGCCGCGATCACTCACTTAAAATCTAACTGAAAGGGGTTCAGATCACTCAAATCGAAATCAAACCGAAGGGATCGTTGTGCGAATGTCATTGAAGAGCCGCCGTGAGTATCTGACCAGCATGCGCGAACGCTACGCACAAGCCAAAACCAGAACCCAGAAATCCCAAATTATAGACGAGATCGTCGCCACGCTCGGTTACGCTCGAAAGTATGCGATCACGGTGTTGCGCCACGCGCCCAAAGCCACCGCTCGCCGCCACACCAAGCCGCGAAAACGCAAGTACGAGGCCGCCATGCCCGTGATCCAGCTCATCTGGGAAGCCTTGGACTATCCCTGCGCCGAACGCTTGCATCCGGTGTTGTTATCCACAGCCGAACAACTCGCGGCCCACGGGGAACTCACACTCACCGAGGAGATACGCTCCCAATTGGCAAGCATAAGCCGCCCCACATTGGC
>NZ_BMOY01000031.1 GCF_014647315.1 Paenalicyclobacillus cellulosilyticus | reverse complement strand
GGTCAAATAGTTTGATTTTCATATGAGTGATCCACTTCCCCTTGGGTTAGATTTTTTCGTGAGTTGACACGCACCCAGATCCGGAACAGCAAGCGGCTGTTCCTGTGCGCACGTCGCCCGCTGCGCACGGGCATCCGGATACTTCCCCGCAGGGAGGGAAAACTAGTGCTGCACCTCGCGCACGGACGCCTCGGCTGCAGCCGCTCGCCAAGGCGCATCCGCCTCGGCGAACCAAGGCGCATCCGCCTCGGTGCGAGCCAGGGTGCAAACCGGGTTTGAACCTGGAGACGCGGGAACGCACGCTGGTGCGAGCAGCCCGTTGGCAGGATGGAGGGAACATGGTGAGGAAGGACCGGGTACCGGCGACCAACGACAACCCGCGAGACGACCAGCCCGAAAAGGATACTTCCGCCGCCAAGCGCATGCACACGCCCGCACGCGCCGCGTATCGGCCCGGGCCGGTGGATGACGCGAGCGATCTTCCGAATGCCGAATCGGGTTTCGTCCACGTCACCCGCCTGGATCTGATGGTGGAGGAATTCCCGGAAGGCCCGTATGGTGCGGCTGCAGCCAGCAGGCTCGGCAAGTCAACGCCTTGGCAGCCTGGCCAAGCAGCGGTGTCAGCCCACCGCGATCAAAACCCTGTCACCTCCGACCGGACCGTGCCCCTGGACGAAGACCGCCCGGATGGCCCGCCCGGCAGCACGGAAGCGGAAAACTGACCCCAGGCCGCAAAGCCGTCAGAGGCCGAGCTGTTGACGCAGGTCGGCCAAACGCCGCTCCACTTCGTCCTTTGACCTTTCCTCCGTGTCGGCCGGGTCATCTTGACCCTGGCCGGTCGTATCCGGACTGCTCGTGGCACAAGCTCGCTCCGCGACCTCACGATGCGCAGCCGCCTCAGCCTCCAACCGCGCGACCTCCGCCGCGAGCCGCGCGAAGTCCCGGGCCCGCGGATCGATCCCGCTCGCCAAATCGGCGAGCGCCGTGTCCAACCGCGCCGCCTCGGCCCGCGCCGACCACTGAGAAACGGTCTCCCGGTGGCTCAGCAACTCCGTCCGCAGACGCTCCACATCCTGCCGCAACGCGTGCAGGCGCGCCTCGGCCGCCGCAGCCTCATCCGACAAGGTGTGGGCACGTTGCTCCTCCGCCACCGCCTCGGCGACGGCCGCCCGCGCCCGCACCTCGTCGCCAAACGCGAGCGCCGTGGCGGCATCCTGTTGCCGCCGCCTGGCCCGTTCCCGGGCATCATCCGCCATCTGGCGCAAGCGCTGGGCGGTTGCCGCGTACTCCGCACACGCGGCTTCCAGCCGCATCCACTGGGTTTCCCATTGCGCCAATGTCTCCTGCACGCGATCCGCCGCGCCTTCTGCACGCCGGTCCGGTTGTGCACGCCGCATTGCCCACACACTTCGCATGCGGTTCAACCACCCCATCGACGTGTCACCTCCCGCCCGCTCGCCGGCCCGTTCATCCGTCCGCGCTCCGGCCTGCCGGGCCCGGCCCATCTCCATACCGGTGTGCCCAATGATCGGTGTGCCCAGCGGGGCATGATATAATGGATAAGCAATCCAGTCGCAAGGAGGCTTGGCTGTGCACCCGTTTTGGTTTTGGATTGGCCCGTATCCCGTTCGCGCATACAGCACCTTGTTTGCACTCGCGTTCCTGCTCGGGTTGGGCGTCACCCTGTACGTAGCGAAGGCAGAGGGGAAGACCGCCTACGTCCCGCACATCTGGAACCTGGCGCCGCTGCTCCTCCTCGGCGGCTTGATTGGATCACGCTTCTGGCAGGTGTTCTTCTTCTCATGGCCGTATTACGCACAGCACCCTGAAGAAATCCCGGCCATCTGGCACGGCGGGCTCTCCATCCAAGGCGGCGTGGTGGGCGCCGGGTTGGTCGGCCTGTGGTACGCTTGGCGCCACCGTTTGGACATCTTGTCGTTCGCCGACACGTTTGCGCCAGGGCTGCTCTTGGGGCAGAGCATCGGCCGCGACGCCAACCTGCTCAACGGGGACGCGTTTGGCGACCCGACGCACCGCGGGTTCGGCATCGTCTATCCGCCGGGAAGCCTGGCGTTTCAAACGTATGGCGCGCAGCCGCTCTGGCCTGCCGAGGTTTGGGAAGGCCAGGCGGACGTCATTCTGTTTGCGTTGTTGCTCGTCTTGTTACAGCGGCGTTGGCCAGCCGGTTTTTCATTCTTTTATTACCTTTTCACCTACAACGCCGCCCGTTTTGGGCTGGAGATGTTGCGCGGGGATTCCCCGCGCTACCTCCTGCACTGGGATGCGGCACAGTGGACCGCCGCACCGCTCGCGCTCCTTGGCCTCGCCGGCTTCGTGTACATCTTCTGGCAAGACCGGAGGAGAAAGGTGTACCGATGAACTTACCTGCCCACCACCGCCCGCAACGCCTCCGCGCACAGTTCATTTTCCCGGTCTGTCCCGAATGTGATGCGTACATACTCATCCAACCCCGCGAAATTGGTGCGTACCATCACGCCGCGGGCCATCATGGCCTGGGCGGTCGCCCGCCCGTCCCCTGTCCGCACGAGGATAAAGTTGCCTTCCGGTTCCGGCGCTTCCAGACCGAGCGCTTGGCAGACTTCCAGATAGAATCGCTTGCTGCGCAGAGCCAACTCCTGGGAAGCCTGCCGGTGCGCCTCGTCTTGCAACGCGGCCGCAGCGGCCCGCTGCGCCAGCCGATTGACATTGAACGGCTCGCGCACACGGTTCACGAACGACCACAACTCGGCATGGGCCAAGCCGTACCCGACGCGCAGGCCGGCCAACCCGTACAGTTTGGAAAAGGTGTGCAGGATGACGACGCGCGGGTCGTGCAGGAGGCGCTCCCCCATGACCCGTTTCGGGTTGCGAGAATAGTCGTTGTACGCCGCGTCAATCACCAGCACGACGTGTTCCGGCAGCTGCGCCAGCAACCATTCGGCTTCCGCCTGCGTCATCACGGTCCCCGTCGGATTGTTGGGCGAACAACAGAACACAAGTTTCGTGCGCTCGGTGACCGCCGCCGCCAACGCCTCCACGTCATACGTGAATCCTGGCCCGAGCGGAACCAGGCGCGTCTTCGCGCGCATCACGCTTGCCCCGAACGCGTATTGCGAGAACGAAGGGAACGGCATCACCACTTCGTCCTCGGGTTCCAGGAACGTCTCCGCCAGCAGTTTGATCAACTCGTCCGATCCGTTCCCCACCAACACCTGTTCCGGCCGTACACCGTGAAAGCGGGCAATCTCGTCCCGAAGCAAAAAGCTCGCCCCGTCCGGGTAGTGGTGCAACACCTGCAGCTCCTGTTGAATGGCGGCCAACGCCAACGGCGACGGGCCCAGCGCGTTTTCATTCGCGTTGAGCTTCACCACCTCGCTGAGGCCGTAACGGGCTTTCAGTTCATCGTCGGTCAACCCGGGCACATACGGTTCGATGTGCTCGATACCCGCACGCACACGGTAGATGGCAGTCATCATCCCCTCATCCTCCCCCATGGCCAACCCGCGCATCCCGCACAAACCTAGGCGCCGCTTGGCGCGCGTCAGCGTTATTGTAACATATCCGGTACGCGGTCTTATGCCTTCTCTCCGTGCACGGCCTGCGCATGCGCGCCGTGGACCCCCTCGGCCTGCGCGCGCGCGTTTGGTGGCAGCGCGTCATCCAACAGCGAATGTTGGCCCAAACCGGCGGAAAAGGCGAACTTGAACGCTTCCTCCACCGACAGATGGCACGGGTGCACGCGGCAGCGTTCGACGATGGCGGTGACCCCGTTGACTTGAAAGGCGTTGGGAAGATACACCGCCACGCGGGAACCGTCGGGATCGAGCGCGGGGGGCAGGTGTTCATTGGTGACAAAACCGACGAGGCGTGCGCGCTCGTCCGGCCAATCGACCATGACGACGCGCTGGAAGCCGCGCCGCTCGCCCATCACGTTCTGCACCAATTCCTTAAACATGGAGTAGAGAGACTTGACGAACGGGATGCGCGCGAACAGCGCATCCATCATGGTGAGAATGCGCCGGCTCACGTACAGCCGGGTCATGGCTCCGATGAGCGTGGTGACGACGACGACCAACACAAACCCGGTGCCCGGCACGTGGACACCGGTCCACCGTTCGATGAGCGGGCCGAACAGGCCGTCCACCCACTGAAAGATGGCAATCAACACCCAGATGACAAGAAAGAACGGCAGGACCGTCGCGAGACCCACCCCGAAATGCTGCGCGAGCTTTCTGAACATCATACGGTCCCCTCCCAAACGGCGAAGCGGACCGCGCGCCTGCGCACGGGCCGCCCCTTTGCCCGCCGGCTGTTCGCGGCGGTCTTCCTGTTTCAGGCCGGCAGGGTGTAGAAGCCCACCGCCATCACCGCGTACGCGCCGACCGCCATGGCGCCCTCCAACCAGTTCGACTCCCCATCGACCATCAGCACCACGACCAACGCCACCGCGGTGCCCATGCTGACCAACTCAGGCCAGGAGAAGACGAGCGGCATCGGGTGGCCGACCATCAAGCTGACGAAAAACAGCACGGGCGCGACAAACATGGCGACCTGCAGGCTGCTGCCCACCGCGATTTCAAGCGACAGGTCCATCCGGTTTTTCCATGCCATCCACACCGCCGAGGCGTGCTCCGCGGCATTGCCTACAATCGCCACGACCACCACGCCCAAGAACATGTCGCTCCAACCGAACTGGCGGCCGACCACCTCGATGGTCCCCACCAGCCAATCACTCTCCAGGCTGACGAGCACCGTGGTGATCAGCAAGACCAAGACCGCCGGCCACAGCCGCCAGTGGTGGCCAGGATCTTCTTCCTGCTCCGCCTGCTCGATGTATTCGAACACTTCCCGGTGCGTGAACAGCGCGAACAAGAGACCTGAACAATAGATGAGCAGCGACATCACAGCCGTCGCGCCCGACACGGCCATCCCGCCCGCCGCCGGCTGCATGGTGAAGATGGCGGGAATGAGAAACGCCACGCAGATGCCAAGGAGCAGCATCGACGCGTTGCTGCGCGCCGCCCGGATGTTGAAACGCTGAATCGGATGGCGCAGACCGCCGACAAAAAAGCTGATGCCGAGCACAAACAACAGATTGCCGATGACCGATCCGGTGATGGATGCCTTGACCAGATCCGTCAATCCGTCGCGCAATGCGAAGATGCCGATGATGAGTTCCACCGCGTTGCCGAACGTCGCGGATAAAAGTCCGCCAATCCGCGGCCCCGCATGGGCCGCGATGGATTCGGTCGCCCTGCCCATGAAGCCCGCCAAAGGAATGAGTCCCGCGCAGGCGAGGATGAAGACGACCAGCACGGGAGCATGCGCGTAATGTGCAATGCCTCCCGCGATGACCAACAGCGCGGTAAGCGGCCAGACCACCCGGTTCACACCCAGACCTCCTGCATTCGCCCGTTGTCCGCACGCCGGCCTGTGCGCAAACATGTCCCGCGCGCGGGGCAAAAAACCATTCACGTTCCAAGGTATCAGGAAATCCAACGGGCGTCCAGCAGAGCACGGCGGGTTTTGCCATGTCTGTGGTATAATATCCACGAATCGTCATCATCTTCCCAGACGAAGCGCCGTCGAGCGGGGCGCAATCCCCCGCCGGCTCGGCGAAGGAGGGTTTGGCGTGGCAGAGGACAAGCTCACTGTGGAGACGTTCGTGGAGATTCCGAAGGGCAGCGCCAACAAATACGAATTCGACAAGGAAGCGGGCGTGTTTCGCCTCGACAGGGTGCTGTATTCCCCGATGTTTTACCCTGCGGAGTACGGATACATACGGAACACCCTGGCGGACGACGGCGATCCGCTCGATGCCATGGTGCTGACCACCTACCCCACGTTTCCGGGCTGCGTGATCGACACGCGCGTCGTCGGGGTGCTCATCATGTCGGACGAGAAGGGACAGGATGAGAAACTGCTCGGCGTCGCGGAGAACGACCCGCGGTTTGCGCACGTCAAGACGTTGGAGGACGTGCCGCCGCACATTCTGAAGGAAATTGCCCACTTCTTCGAGGTGTACAAAGACCTGGAAGGCAAAGAGACGCGCGTCGAAGGTTGGAAAGGCCGCGACGAAGCAGAACGAATTCTGCGCGAAGCCATTGCCCGTTATGGCAAGTGAAGAGAGCCGGCCGTGCGGTTCAAGACCTCGCGCACGGCCGGACACCCCATGACCTGCGGCGGTCCGCTCTCGCGCCGCACGGCGCTGCAGCGGCGTGAAGATTCATCCGCGCTGTTTTTCTAGGAAAAGAGCGGATAGCCGCGCTTACGCAACACGTATACGGCCCATGCGGCAAGCCCGGCACCGGCGCAACCCACGGCGAACACGATCCATTCCGGCCACACCATCCTGCCGCCGGCCACCGCGAGCAGCCACACTGCCCCCGCTCCGCCCAGGGCCAGCGACAGCCACCAGCGCTTGCTGAACATGTTCACCGCGCACCCGACACCGAAGGTCGCGATGAAGATGAGGACCCCAAACAAAAACCAGTATGCGAAGACCATGGCCGCACCTCACCGAAAGCATCGTGGCAGGATGCGCAACATCCAGCCGTGGCGTCTCAAGACGGCTCTCCCTCGTCATCCCCGCCGCCGGGTCGGGACCAGCGCCGAAACTGACGGACGGCGAACCGGTACGCCAGGACGAGCGCGCAGACGACAACGATGCCCGCGCCCACATACCGGAGACGAGGCATGTGCAACCAATGGGCGAGAAACGCGAACAACTCCCACCCGGCGATGGCGAACGACGCGAACATCCAATTGGGCAACCGGGCCTCCATACCTTCCTCCTCTCCGGCGCCGGCTCACAGGCCGTCAAACAGTCCAAGCTGAACGCCCGCCCGGGATCGGGGTTGCCGCGGAGGCAACCGGAGCAGGTCGAACCAATCGAGGGCGTTGCGCACCGCATAGTTCCCTTGGTTGTTGTTCATCAGGATGTGGACGTCGCGCACCTGTGCGGACCAAGCCAGCACGTGCGGCACGAACGCAGCCAACTCGTCCTTAGTATAAAGGTAATCGAACCGCTGTTGGGAAGAGGAAAGCCCTTTTTTTGCCCATGTCTCCTGGTTACGGCCGTGCAGGCGAAAGACGACGAGGCGGTCGTTCGTCACTACGGGGACGAACGGGACAGAGCCCATCCCCACCTGCGGTTCGTCGCACACGACGTGGATCAGGCCGTGTGCCTGCAACCATCCCGCCGTGCGATCCGCCGCCTCCCCGTCCCACCAGCTGCGGTGGCGGAACTCCACCGCCACAGGGTATGGCGCGAGCCGCGCCGCCGCTTGTTCCACATACGCCCGCGCGCGCTCGCTCTCTGTGAACCAAGGCGGGAACTGCAGCAACACCGCCCCCAACTTGCCCGCCTCAGCCAGCGGATCGACCGCACGGAGAAATGCTTGCCATTCGCGCGCATCCGGTTCGCGGCGTTCATGAAACGTGAGGCTCCGGTATGCCTTCATGTTGAACACGAAGTCGTCGGGCGTCTCCCGCGCCCAACGCCGCACCGTCTCCGGCGCAGGGATGTGGTAATAGCTGCTGTCGATCTCGACCAGCGGGAATATTTGCGCGTAGTACGCCAACCGGTTCCGTGCCGGCAGTCCCGGCGGATAAAACCCTGTGTGGTCGGTCCACGCGCATGTTCCACACAAGATGGCCAACCCAACACCCCCTTACGCCGCGCAGCACGACCTTCCGACCGGTCCAGGGTCCCGATCATCCCGATCGTTCATCCCGCCCGGTCATCCCGCCCCGTGCTGCCACATACGTGCATCCTTCTTCGCTATAATACACCCTGGAACGCAAACTGTCCGAAGTGAGGTGGTTGCGCGTGGCTGCGAACGCACACGCGGTGGTTTGCCCGCACTGCCAGGGGCGGCTGTTCCGGGAGGAGAAAATTGTGCAAATTGACGCCAGCGTCGTCGTCCGGCCTGACCTGCCGGTGCCGGCGCGGACGGTGCAGGAGATGTACCGGTACGTCTGCCTGCAATGCGGCCAGGTGCTGGAACAGACGTGGAGCGGCCGGCACGAGGAAGCGTCCGGGGCATGACCCCGGCGCGTCCGGAAGGCTTGCGCCTGGAACCACGCCGTTTGCCTTCCCCGGCCGCGCGCACCTCGCCCCGGGCCCGGCTCGTACCGCGCGCCGGTCTTTTTTGATAGAATGGTGAAGGATGAAAGCCTGCACAGCCTGGGAGTGAACCGGATGGCGAAACGCCCCGTCAAACCGCCTGCCATCGATCCAATCCAAGCCCGCAAGCGGCAACGGTGGGTATGGGCCGCCCTGCCCGCATGCCTGCTCGTCGCCGGGGGCGGGATGTATTACGTCATGTCGCAACCGCTTTCGGCGATGCCGCCCGGCGTAAACCCGTTTCATCCGTATCCTGAACCGCACGGCCGGACGAACATCTTGCTCATCGGCACCGACACGCGGCCGGGGGAGACGGGCGGGAACACGGACGTGCTCATCGTATGCAGCATCGATAACGCCCACCAGCGGATAGAGCTGTTGTCGATCCCGCGCGACACGCGCGTGCAGTACCCGGACGGCCATTACGACAAGATCAACGCCTCGCTGGACATCGGCGGGCCGAACCTCACCCTGTCGTTGGTGGAACAACTCCTGCAGATGCGCATCGACAGCTACGCCCTCACCCACTTCGGGGGCTTGGTCGATATCATCAACACCATCGGCGGCATCACCATCAACGTGCCCGAGCCGATGCATTACAACACCGGCGACAAGCAGTACGGCATCATTGACCTCAATCCCGGCGTGCAGACGCTGACGGGCGAGCAGGCCCTCGGATTTGTGCGCTTCCGGAACGACCCGCTCGGCGACATCGGACGCACGGAACGGCAGCAGCAGTTTTTGACCGCACTGGCGCACAAGCTGCTGCAACCGCAGAACATCCCGCGGCTGCCCATCCTGGTGCAGGAGTTTTGGCACACCATCGATACGAACATGAGCATGTTGGACATCCTCGGCGTGGCTTATCACGCCGGCCAGTTCAAGCATTACCGCATCATCCACGAAACCCTGCCGGGCTCGTTCGAGACGCTGAACGGGATCAGCTACTGGTTGGTCAACCCGTTGCAGGCCAAGTGGGTGGCGAAACAGTTTTTTGACAAAGGGGTCGTGCAGGCCAACCCCATCCAGACCCCGAGCTACACGGAGACGTGGACCCCGCCGGTGAGCGCGGCAAGCGGCGGTGCGCAAAGCGGGGCGGCGGGCGGCGGAGGTACGCAAAAGGTGACGACCATGAGCGTCCACGTGCGTTCTGGTCCAGGGACCAACTACCCGGTCATCGGTTCGCTCGACGGCGGCACCGTCGTCACGGTCATCCATACCCGCGGCACGTGGGACCAGGTCGCCCTGGCTGACGGCAGAACCGGCTACGTCGCCGCTTGGCTGCTCAAACCGACGGCGTGATCGCCTGCGGCCAGGTGGTCACCGGCCGGCACCGCCGCGCCGGAGGATGAGGCGGACCGCCGCCAACAGGTTGGCTGCCCGGTCATCCGCGGTCGTCGGTCCGCGCCCGACGAAAATGGTGCGCATCCCCATCGCACGCCCGGCCAGGATGTCGGTTTCCCGGTCACCGACCATGTAGCTTTGGGTCACATCGAACGGCCGCCGCCGCCACAGTTCGTACAACAGGCCGGGTCGCGGTTTCCGGCAAGCACAACCGGCGTCCGGTGTGTGGATGCACGCCGCAATCTCGTCGATCACGGCGCCCTCTGCCCTCAATCGTGCGCGCAACGCCTCGTGAACGGCCGCGAGGTCCTCGCGCGTGAGGAAACCCAGTCCGACACCGCCTTGGTTGGTCGCCACCATCACCAACCATCCCGCCTCGTTCAGACGGCGGATCGCTTCCGCGGTCCAGGGAAAGAGCACCAGTTCCTGCGGGGAATGCACATGGATGTGTTCGCGGTTGTCGTTGATGACACCGTCCCTGTCGAGGACGACGGCACGCATGACGCTCCCTCCTTCAGGCTGCCGCCCTGATGACGGGTAGCGTTCGCCAGGCGCAGAGCGGACATGCGCGCAAACCTGATCGCGGTGAACGCAGCGGGGGTGAGGGCAAGCGGTCAGCTCATTCCTCGGCGGGAGGAAGGGACTCCACCGTTTCGACGAGGCGCCGCATGATGCGCAAAAACGCCTCCGTATCGTCCGGGCCCAATTGGTAGAGGACCTCCATCAGGCGCCGCACCTGAACGGAACGAATGTGTTCGAGCCGTTGCCGCCCTTCTTCCGTCAACGACACGTTCACGACGCGGCGGTCATCCGCGGAGCGCTTGCGCTGCACCAAGCGCAGGCGGACCAGTTCGTCGCACACCTGCGTCACCGCGCCCGGGCTCAGCCCGGCGACGCGCGCGATGTCGGACGCCTTGGCACAGCCGACCTTGTCCAAAAAGCGCAAAATGAACACCTGACTCGTCGTGAGCCCAAAGCGGTGCGGTGTGTGACGGATGTGCATCAGGCGCTGCAGCCGCGCCATCAAATCTTCCAGTTGACGCACCTTCTGTTCGAAATCCACGGGATCCACGTCCGTCACTCCCGCGCCGTCTCCGCCACACCGGGAGCCGTCGTTGTATCACTCGCCTCCGCCATCCAGCGGTCTGCCCACTTTTGCACCTCATCCATCACGGCGCGCAGGGACCTTCCTTTCTCCGTCAGTTCGTATTCAATCCGGACCGGTGTATCCGGATACACTTTGCGCACGACAATCCCGGCGGCCTCCAGTTCCTTGAACCGCTTGGCGAGCATGCGATCGCTCAGCCCCGGGATCATATCCGAGACATCCTTGAAGCGTTTCGGGCCATCGAGCAGGGCGCGGATGATGAGGCCGGTCCAGCACTTGCCGAGCAACTGGAACGCTGCTTCAAACTTCGGGCACAGGTGGAGGTCCGCCATGGCCATCATCTCCTCCCCTGTAGCATAACAAAGCGCTGTCGAAAACGTAAGATCAACGGCGCCAGCCAGAGGAATCCCTTCCCCTGGCCAGCGCCGCACGCTCGCCGGGATGCAAGACACGGATCAGTAAGCCGCCGCCGCGCCATACCCCGGTACCAACAGGAAGAACAGCACGAAGATGATCAGAAACACCACAGCCCAACGCGTGTAGCCGCCGAAGACGCCGTAGAACATCGCTTTCTCCCTCCTTTGCTGCCGGAATCAGTCCCACTGTATGTCCGGCAACCGCGGAAGGATTCGGTGAATCGCCCACAGCAAAGCCTTTTTTGCCGCGACTTCGGCTGGAAAGGCGCGCATCCCGGCAGGGCTCACCCGGCCTGCCACCTGCCCGGAGCGCCGCGGAGGGCGGGCCGGAGCTCACGTTCGATACTGGCCGTTGATGCGCACGTACTCATAGCTGAGATCGCATCCCCATGCGGTCGCGGAAGCATCTCCGTCGCCCAAGGTCACCAGGATGGCGATGTCCCGTGCCGCCAACACCTGACGGGCCGCTTCTTCATCAAACCAAACCGGCTCGCCGTGCTCCATCATCACCAGCCGCCCGCCCGCGCTCGCGACGGCAATCCCGAGGTGCCGCGGCTCAAACGCAACCCCGGCGTAACCGAGCGCCGCGACAATCCGCCCCCAGTTGGCGTCTTCCCCGAAAAACGCCGCCTTGACCAGATTGGAGCGAACCACGGCTCTCGCCAATTGCCTGGCTTCGGCGCGCGTGCGCGCACCTTGCACGGTGACGGTCAAAAACTTGGTCGCACCCTCCCCGTCCCGTGCAATCTGTTGCGCCAAGGATTGGTTGACGGCATGCAATGCGGCGAAGAACGCCGCCGCGTCTTTTGTCCCCGGGCGTATTTCGGGACCACCCGCCCGCCCGTTGGCAAGGACGAACACGCAGTCGTTGGTGCTGGTATCTCCGTCCACCGACACCATGTTGTAGGAGTCGGCGACGCTCTCCTGCAACATCGTCTGCAGCACGTTGTGGTCCACCCGCGCGTCGGTCGTCAAAAACGCCAGCATCGTCGCCATGTTCGGATGGATCATGCCGGAACCCTTGGCCATCCCGGCCACGGTGACCACGGTGCCGTCTGACAGTTTTACCTGAGCCGCCGCGCGCTTGGGGACCGTGTCCGTGGTCATGATGGCGTGCGCGGCAGCCAAATCCGCCGCTTCACCGCGCGCAAGACCCGCGCACGTCGCCGCAATCCCCGCGCACACCCGGTCGATAGGCAACAGAACGCCAATGACACCCGTCGAGGCCACCAACACCTCATCCGCGGCGACCCCCAAGGCGCTCGCGACGGCTTCCCCCATCTGAATGGCGTGCGCCAGACCGGTTTCGCCTGTGCACGCATTCGCGTTGCCGCTGTTGACGACGACGGCGCGCACCGGCCGGCCCTTTGCCGCAATCCGCTGCGACCAAACGACCGGCGCGGCTTTGATCACGTTTGTCGTAAAGACGGCCGCCGCTTCCGCCGGCGCCTCGCTCCAGATGACGGCGAGATCGTCACCGTCTTTTTTGATGCCGGCTCGCCCGGCCGCAGCCCAAAAACCGGCCGGACACGTGACGCCCCCTGTGAACACGTCCATCTTGTGGCGCTCCCTTCGACCTGGATTGAAACCCTTGCCTCCGCGAGCATCCTGCGGCAGGACCGACCATACGATGAATGAGAGATGCCATGCGCAGACCGACCTGCAACGATGCCAAGAGGAGAGGTGTTGACGTGCGCATTCGTCGCTTGCAAATCGTGCCGTTGACCACTGCGCTCGCGCTGCTTTCCCCGACCGCAGCCGCCGCAGGCCAAGTGAAACACATCCTCGTGGTGGACGGCGGGAAGAAGCTGGCGTACAAACGCTACTTTCATGGAACGGTCGGGGCGTTTTTGCGCGAGAACCACATCCGCGTCCGCAGCGAAGACCGCGTCCTCCCGCATCCGACCGCTTCCGTCCACGACGGGATGTCCATCGTGATTGAACATCCGAAACACGTGCGCGTCATCGACGGCGGACGTCCGGCAGAGGTGCGCACGTTTGCGCGTACGGTGGGCGACCTGTTCCGCCAGCTGCACCTGCGCCTGCACCCGCTCGACCAGGTCAACACGTCACCCGCCGCCCGAGTGACGGACGGGATGACGATTCAGATTCACCGCATCCAGCGTACCGAGTACCGGCGCACGGAGGCCGTGCCGTACCGGGTGAGAGAGCGGCCCACCGACCAGCTGTACGTGGGTGAGCGGGCGGTGGTGCAAGCCGGACAGGCAGGAGAGATGTCCATCCGCGTCATCACCGTCACGCGGGATGGTACCGTCATCGGGCGCACGGTCATCCGGCGCGTGGTCCGGCAGCCGGTGGACGAGATTGTCGCGGTCGGGACGCGCCAGCGCCCGGCCCCCAAGCCGTGGCATGCGCCCCCCGCCTTGCACTTGACCGCTCGGCAGGGAGGTTCAGCGCCCACGCTGCGCGCGTTCACCGCCGTGGTGACGGCATACGTCGCGGGCGGCCGTACCAGTACCGGCGTCGTGGCGCAACCGGGCGTTGTCGCGGTCGATCCGTCCGTGATCCCGTACGGGACGAAACTGTACGTGCCGGGTTACGGACTGGCCGTAGCCGCCGACACCGGCGGCAGCATCGTCGGCAACCGCCTGGACGTGTGCATGCCCTCGACCTCGGACGCCTTGGCCTGGGGGGTGCGGACGCTCACGGTGTACATTGTCGGCGCCGCCAGCGCGTGATGCTTGGGCGGTTGTCTTCCGCCCCGCGCTTTTTTGAAAAACTTATGGAGAACGATTGATAAACTCATGGAAGCGGCGTTACCCTGAAGGATGGACGGCCGCCATCCGCGTCCGCCATCCGCCTCTGCGGCCGCCATCCGCGTCCGGGTGGCACGTTCCCTGCGGCGGACTGTGCCGTCAACCCTGCGCACGCGAGGAGGTCGACGATGCTGCTGCACCTGCACTTGTGCGGACTGGCCCGTGCCTACGTGTGCGGACAGCTGCATCCCGCAGAGAGGCGCCGCTTCGCCCGCCACCTGGCACGCTGCCCGCGGTGCCGCGCCGAGGTCCGGGAACTTGCGGAACTGGCCGCCTGGGTGGAAGCGGACTTCCGTCTGCGCCCAAACGGATTGCGCCCGAACGGATATGGCCGGACCCCGTCCGCGCCCGGACCGGGCGCGAGGCGGCGGCGCGTTCGCCCGGGTTTCGCCGCCGTCGCCGCGCCGTCGCTCGCGGCATGTCTGCTGGCCGGGCTGTTGTCCGCGCCGCGACCGCTTCAATACGTCACACCGCCGGTCGCACATACACTGCATTGGACGAAGTTGCACCTGCACGTGCTGGCGGCCGATGCCGAGAACCGCATCGACTGGCTGCACCAGCGGCTCGTCCAACATGCCGGGCTCAGCTTCCGGTTTCAACACTTGCTGTAGCCGCACGCCTCACACTCGAAACAGCCGCCGGTCCGGACCAGGGTGTGCTGGTGGCACTGGGGACACCAGTCTTTCACCGACGTGTACGCCCGCAACTCCGATGGCGATGCGGCGCTGGCCGCGTTCTCCCGGCCCAAGACCCATTCGCGGAAGGCGGCTTTGCGCAGCGGAAACGTCTCGGCGTGTTCGATGAGGGATTTCGCGATGGCATCCGGCACCGACGTGATCCGCTGGTCCCCGAATCCGACGGAGCTCGACCCCCCGATGCCGGAGAAGTGACGGACGAGCTCCGCTTCTTTGTTCGGATTGCGTGAATCGCGCAGATACAAGGTGATGGCGCGGCCCAGCGCTTCGTTGGCAGCGTACACGTCGCTGCCCGCTTTACCGATGTTGACGAACACCTCCAGCGCCACGTGTTCCTCCGGATCGTCGTTGATGGTGATGTACGCCTTGCCGAGCGGCGTCTCCTTCCGGTACGTCGCTCCGTACAACACATCGGGACGCCGGCGTTTCACATAGCCTTGGCCGGATGCCGGCCCGGTTGACCGCTGCGCCGCGGCCGCAGCCGCGTTCGCCGCAGCCTCTGCCGCCGCGTTCGCCGACGCAGTTCCAGCCGCCTCGCGGCGCTCCTCCTTGGCCGTGCCGGGGCGGGACGCACCTTCCGCCGCAGCGGCCGCTTGCTTATCCTCCTGCTTCAAAGAGAGCACCTGTTCGGACCGCGAACCGTCGCGGTAAATGGTGATCCCTTTGCAACCCAGCTCGTACGCCAAGTCGTACAAACGGCGCGTGTCCTCCACCGTGTACGAGTTGGGCGCGTTGCACGTCTTTGAGATGGAGCTGTCGATCCACTTTTGCAGCGCCGCCTGCACCCGCACGTGTTCCTCCGGCGTCAGTTCCATGGCGGTGACGAAGTAGTCCGGCAGCGGTTGTCCCGGGTGCGTGGCCCGGTACTCCTCGACAATGGCGGCGTGTTCCTCAAACAACCCCAACCGTGAATTCCGATAGTACGACCAGGCGTAATACGGCTCGCACCCGGTCGAGCAGCCAATCATCGTACCCGTGGTCCCGGTGGGCGCGATGGTCATCGTCGTCACGTTGCGCACGCCGTGCTTGCGGATGGCCTCGACGACGTGCGGCCGTTCCTTGGCCATCTGCTGCATATACCCGGACTGGAGAAACTTCTCCGCATCGAACGCAGGAAACGGCCCGTACTCCTTCGCCAGCTCCACCGATTCCAGATAACACCACTCGGCCATCAGGCCCATCAGCACGTCGATGAACTTGACCGACTCCTCCGACCCATAGCGGATGCCGCAATAGATCAGGAGGTCGTGCAAACCCATGATGCCCAGCCCGACGCGGCGCTCCTGCATCTGATTGCGCCGGTTCTCCTCAAACGGGTAGTACGTCGCGTCGATGACCGCATCCTGGAAGCGCAAGCCGGTGCGCGTGGTCCACTCCAAATCCTCCCACCGGACGTGATGGAGCAGAAACTCCGCCTTTTCCGGATTGAAGTGCTTGCGCAGCCAACCGCGGATGTACGCCTCCTTCTCCGGGTCCGCAAACGCGATCCGCTCCCCGGAATCCGCAAACCCGGCTGCAAACTTGCTCAACACCACCGCGCCCAGATTGCAGATCCCGTAGGCCGGCAGCGGCTGCTCCCCGCACGGATTGGTGGCCACGAGCGGGTTGAAGTACCAGGAGTTGCTCATCCGGTTTGCTCGGCCCAAAAACACGACCCCTGGCTCCGCCGACTTCCACGCCGAGCGCACCAGCTCGTCCCACAGTTCGTCAGCCCGGATGACCTCGGTGGTGACAAACGGCTTGCCTTCCGCGCGCCAGCGCTCAAAGTCCCCGTCGAACGACGCCATCTCTTCTTCAGGGACAAAACCGATCTCCCACGGTTCGCCCTTCGCCTTGGCCTCCATAAAACGTTCGGAGATGCCGACCGAGATGTTGGCGCCGGTGATGACCCCGTCCACCTGCTTGCAGCGGATGAACTTCAGCACGTCGGCGTGCCGGTCGTTCAAGATCAGCATCAGCGCGCCGCGGCGAGAGCCGCCTTGCAGGGTGAGCTGACAGCCGACGCTCATGATCTCGCCGACGCCCACCGGTCCGAACCCGTCGCCGAACACCTGATTCCCCTTGTCGTACAACAACCCCCAGGAGAACGCGCCGGAACTCCGGCCGTTGACACCGCGGACGTAGCTGTAGCGCGGGCGGAGCGAGGAGAGCAGGATGTTGACCCGCTTGCCCTCGTACATCTTCTCCCACATGTCGCCGAGCGTGGCGGCGATGGTGCTGCGTTGGTCACCAGGAACCAGCACCGTGCCGACGAGATCGGACAACACGACGGCCCCGCTCGTGAGAATCCGCTCGTACAGGGCCCGGGCCGAGACCGGTTCCGACCACTGAACAGGCCGCCCGGCGCGGATCCAAGCATCGAGATCGCCATCCCAGAGGTCGTCGTACCCGGGCACGTCCGTCTCCGGGAATCCGAACCGCCACTCTGCGTCCTCCTCGACCGCCCGCATGAACTCGCGGTTGATGCGCACCACTTTTGTGCTGTTCGGGTACTCGGTGGCGAGGAAGTCTTCGAGGTCGGCGTGCCACACGTCGAGCACCAGGTGCAACCAGGTGTTGCGGCGCTCCCGCGAGACCGGAACGATGGTCCCCTGGGGCGGGACGCACGACAGGTTCATGCCGACCCCGCCGCTGCGCGCTTGGATTTCGAGGGTCTGGCCGAAGGAAATCGCGTAATCGCGCATGGTCGGGCCCACGTTCGGAATGACGAAGCAGTTGTAACTCGTGGTCAACATCCCGGTGCCCAACGAGGCGTTGATCCGGCCGCCCGGCACATACCGCCATTTCTTCTGCAGCTCGTAGAACCGCTCCTCCCAGTACGCCGGATTGCGCGTGACCGCCGCCGCACCTTTGGCGATCCGCCGCCACATTTGGCGCGGTGCCGTCTCGAGGAGCACGTCCACCTGTTGGACCGGCAGCCGCTCTCGCGTCCCGTCTTTCAGCTCGACCGTGACGAACCGCCCGTCCTCCTCCAAGGCCACGACCCGCGCCAGTTCATGGTACGCGCGCTTCTTGTCCAACACCGCCACCACGAGCGATCCGACCTGCAGGGACTCCTTGCGGACGTCCTTGAGCAAGTAACGGTCCGCGACAATGCGCTCTCCCGTCGGACCCAGCCAATCGTCTTCGGTAAACGGCAGCATGCTCTGCTCCACCTTCGCGGCCATGCCTGTGCACCCCTTCCGAATCTTCAGCATACTTTCGCGCAATCACGCGTCGGTTTCAGGCGAAACCCCCGGCCTCCTCTGCCCATCCGGCGCCACCTGCCCTTCTGCCTTGCCGGGCGCTTCCGTCCGCCCGCGCTCCGGCGCGTCGCGCAAAAGCGCCATCACTTCCCGCGCCAGCGTTTCGACATCGCGAAACTCCCGGTACACGCTGGCGAAACGGACGTACGCCACGCCGTCCAGCTTGCGCAACGCCTCCATCACGCGCTCACCAATCGCGGACGACGGCACCTCGCGTTCATACTCGAGCCGCAGTTCGCGTTCAATCTGATTGACCAGCGATTCCAGTTGTTCAACCGGGATGGGACGCTTCTCGCACGCCTTCGCCAACCCGCGAAACAGCTTCTCGTGCGAAAACTCCTCCCGGTCCTGGTTCTTCTTAATCACCATGAGCGGGCGTTGTTCGACCCGTTCATATGTGGTGAACCTCCGTCCGCACGCCGGGCTGCTGCACTCGCGGCGGCGGCGAATCGTCGTGCCGTCCTCGCTCGTGCGCGACTCGAGGACGCGGGAGTTGTCCGCGCCGCAGTAGGGACAGCGCATCGTCTTCCCCCCTCCCGGCCACGCCGGCTCCGATGTCCGCGTGCGCGACGAAATGCGTCCGCCTGCCGCGGCGCAGGCACCCGCGCGGCCGCAAACGCCCGCGCGCGGAGACCACCTTCCGCAACGGCACTACATCTAGAGTCCACATCCGCACGCAACCCGATTATACACGCTAGATCTGTCCCAGGCAAGGCTTGCCCATCATGGTTACCCGTTCACAGGAGCAGATCGGCCACCGATGCGACGCGCGCATCCGGTGTCCACACACCCTGGTCGTCGCGCGCATCGGGCACGCCCGTCAGCACCTGAATGGCGTACACGCCCGCCTGGCGGCCGGCGGCGATGTCCGTGGCCAGGTTGTCGCCGATGATGACCGCTTCCTCCGGCCGCGCGCCGAAACGCCGCAGCGCGAACTCGACAAACCGCACCGACGGTTTGCCGATGACGACCGGTTCAATCCCGGTGGTCGTCGTGACCAACGCCCCGAGGGCGCCGTTGCCAGGGTGAAACGCGTCCTCCACCGGCAGGCGCGGGTCAGCGTTGGTCAACACGAAGCGGCCGAGGGCGGAGACATGCCGGCAGAACCGCGCCAACTCCTGGTACGTCACGCGCGTATCCAATCCCATCACGGCCGCGGCACAACGTCCGACCGCCTCCGCGCTCGCAGGGTCCCGCATCGGCACGCCCGCCAGTCCGGCTTCCGCCAGCGCGCAGGCCAACCCATCCATGCCCACGAACGCCACGCGGGCGCCGGGACCCACCTCGTCGCGGATCCACGCCGCCGCCGCTTGGGCGGACGTACAGACCTCGTCGGCGGACGCCTCAATCCCGAGCGCCACCAGTTTGTGGGCCACTTGCTGCGGCGTCTTGCTGGCATTGTTCGTGAAGAAGACCGGCTGAATGCCCTGGGCGCGGAGGCGCGCGACGAACGCCGGCGCCCCGGGAATCACCTGATCACCCCGGTAAAGCGTCCCATCCAAGTCAAGCAAAGCCAACCGCCATGGCCCGCGCCAAACCGGCGCCGTTTGCATGGTCATGCTGTTCCCCTCCTGCAGCAAGTGCGGCTTCACCCATTATACAGCCCGTGCACGCGCCAGGCCGCATCCGTTGTTGATCCCGCCTGGACAAGCAAGTAAGATCGGCATGAAGAACGGATAGACACCGTGGACAGACGACACGACGGACAGGCATCGCGGTCCGGCCGCGGCCGGTCGACTGGGCGAAGGGTGAACGCATTTGGGTCTTTTGCAAACCAGCGTGTTCCGACGGACGTTCGAACAAGCCCCCGCGGGCGGCAGCGAACGGTGGGTGGTCGTGGTGCTCGTGCTCCTCGCCGCCAGCGTTCGCTTGGGGTACGCGTACCACGGCCGCCATGTGGCACTGTACGGCGACATGATTCATTATGACGCCGCGGCCCTCCGCCTGCTCGACCGGCACGTGTTCAGCTTCTGGGGCGGTGCGCCGGATGCGTACGTAACCCCCGGTTATCCGCTGTTCCTCGCCGGTTGTTACCAGCTCGCCCGTTGGTTCCACGGCAGCACGGCGGCGATGCGGACCTGGGCCGTGATGGTGCAGGCGGTACTCTCCGCACTGACCACCGGCTGGATATACGCCATGGCGCGCGCAGCGATGCGACGACGCTTCGCGGTGCTGGCCGCCCTGCTCTGGGTGATCTATCCTCCCTCATGGTGGGCGAGTACCCAGTTGTTGACCGAACCGCTGTACACCTTCCTGCTCTATGCCTTCGCCTGGGCGTTCTTGCGGGCCGTGCAGCGTGGAACGCCCGCCGCATGGGCTGGCGCAGGGGTCGCCCTCGGACTGACCGGATTGGTCCGCCCGACCGTCTTCCCGCTGGTGGCGGCTGCCTGGGTCTATCTCGCCGTGGTCCACGGGCCGTCGCGCCGGATCCGGCAAGCCGTGGCCGGCGGGCTTTGGCACACGGCCGGGTTCGTGTTGCCGCTGTGGCCATGGTGGGTGCGCAATGCGCGGGTCTTGCACCGGCTCGTCCTCAGCGACACCGAGATCGGCAATCCGCTGCTGTACGGGACCGACCCCAACTACCAGCACGATCCCGACCTGGGGCGCGGCTTGACTTCAGACCAACAAAAGCACCTTGCCCTGCAGCGGATCAAGGACCAGTTCACCCATCACCCGTGGCAGGCGTTGCGATGGTACACTGTGGGCAAACTGCACGACCTGTTCACCAAGCCCTGGTTTCCGCCCCATCCGTCGCGCCTGTGGCTCATCAATGCCTTGAACGCGCTGCACCTGGTGTGGGTGTTTCTCGGCTGCGCCGGTCTGTGCCTCGGGTGTTGGCGCCAGCGAGCCGTTCGGTGGTTCGCGGTGCTTGCCGCGTTCTTCGTGGTGGTGCAACTGCCGTTCATCCCCGTCAATCGCTATGTGTATCCGCTCATGCCCCTCTTTTTCATGGGAACGGCGTACTTGGTGCAGACGGGACGGGATTGGATCTTGGCGCGAAAGGGGGGACGGACGCTGTGAGACCGCGCATCCTCATCATCATCCCCGCCTACAACGAAGCGGCGGTCATCGGCAAGGTGATTGCGGAGATCCGGCGTCAACCGCAGCCGGTCGACGTGTTGGTCGTCAACGACGGATCGACGGACGACACCGCGCATGTCGCCGCGCAGGCCGGCGCGCGCGTCATCACGCTGCCGGTCAACCTCGGCATCGGCGGCGCGGTCCAGACCGGCTACCGGTACGCGGCGCGGTACGGATACGATATCGCCGTCCAGCTGGACGCCGACGGGCAGCACGATCCAGCCGATTTGCCGAAACTGTTGGCGCCGCTGCTCGCGGGCGAACCGGTCGACCTTGTGGTCGGGTCCAGGTACGTCGAACAGACGCCGTACCGCTCCACCGTGATGCGCCGGTTGGGGATGATTGTGCTGGCGGCGGTCGTCCGCTTGCTGGTCGGATACCCCATCAAAGACACCACCTCCGGGTACCGGGCGGCGAACCGCAGCGTGATCGAACTGTTTGCCCGTTGGTACCCGACCGACTATCCGGAACCCGAGTCGCTGGTGTACCTGCACAAGCACGGGTTCCGCATCCGTGAAGTGTCGGTGCACATGCGCGAGCGCGGCGGCGGTCGGTCGTCCATCACCCCGTTTCGCAGCATGTACTATATGGTCAAGGTGCTGCTCAGCCTCCTGATGAACGCGGCGCGCCGCGTCCGGCGCAGTTCGTAACGGCTGCGGATGGGAAAGGAGAATGAAGGTGAGCGTCCCAATCTATCTGGTGGCCGTCCTGTTCAGCCTGTTCTTCGTCCTGTTTGTGGTCGAGTTGGTCCGGCGCGGCGCCCTGCGCGAGCAGTACTCGCTCTTGTGGCTGGGCCTCGGCCTGGCGATGCTCGTCCTCTCCGCCAGCCCGCGCCTTTTGCGTACGCTCGCCGACTGGTTCGGGGTCTACTACGCACCGTCCCTTCTGTTCCTCTTCAGCAGTTTCTGCGCGTTCGCCCTGCTTCTGCACATCACCGTCGCGTTGTCGAAGCTGGCCGATCGCGTCATCCGCCTGACGCAAGAACTCGCCATCGCGGAACACCGCATCCAGGAATTGGAGCGACGCCTGCCTGACGGCGGGACAGCGCGCGGACGAGAAGGCGCCGGCGCGCCGGAAGCACGCGGCAGAGAAGGGGACCTGCCATGATCTACGCCGTCATTCTGCTCAACGTCTGTCTGCTTGTCTTCGGCCAGGTGTGCTTCAAGTGGGGCATCGCCCAGAGCGGGGGGTTTTCCCTGTCCCATTTGGCCGCACTCCTCGCCAACGGTTGGACCATCCTCGGCTTGTCGCTCTACGTCGTCGCCACGCTGGTGTGGTTCTATGTCCTCTCGCGCGTGCCGCTCAGCCTCGCTTATCCGTTGCAGAGTGTGTCGTACGCCTTCGGCCTGTTCGTCTCCCGCTACGTCCTGCACGAGAGCGTGCCCTGGACGCGCTGGGTCGGGGTATTGGTCATCCTGCTCGGCGTCACCCTCGTCGCATACACCCCGCGCATGCCGGAGTAACCGCGACGGCAAGCGGCTGAGAAAGGGGATGGCCAGCATGCGAACGTGGTTCGCCGATTTTTGGCGAGCAGGCTTGCGTTTGTGGCGGGACAACGAACCTCTGCTGACCGCGTTGGACATGCCGCTGCCCGCCGCAAAGTCCCGTGCGTGGGGGTACTGCCTGTGGGCGGTGCTGTGTTGGAGCGCGGCCTGCGCCTGGACGTGGGTCGAGCGAACCCGGGCGTGGCCAAGCGGCGCGGGTTGGTACATCGTCTGCGTCGCGGCCGCTTGGCCCGCCGGTTACGGATGGTTTCGCCTCTACACCCTCGTGGCGCACGTGATGACGACGAACATCTTCCAGGTCCGCGGCCAGCGCCTGCGCATGCTCAACGTCCTCACGAGCGTGATGGCCCTGCAGCCTTATCTGGCGCTGGCCGCGTTTTGCATCGCGGTCCCTGCACCCTGGTCCTTCTGCCTCGGCACGGCTTTGGCCGTCGCGACCGCCGGGCGCAGCCTGTGGCTTGTGACCGACGGCTACGGCCGCGTCTTCCACTGCGGGCGCGGGCGTGCCCTCGTGCTCTTCCTCGGCGGCACCGTCCTCACCGCGTTTGTCTTCGCCGTGGGATTGTTGGCGATGGCGGTTGCGGCGGGTGTCGTCGCCTGGTTGGCGCTGGCATTCTTGCGCGGGGCTCAACCCCGCGGCCAGGCGTAATCCCCGGTCAGCACGGTCACCGCTTCCCCGGTCATCCAGATCCGCTCGCCTTGCAGCTCAATTTCCAAATCCCCTCCCAACAGGTGCACGGTGACGCGCCGGTCGAGCAGCCCCTTGCGCACACCAGCCGCCACACTGGCGCAGGCGCCGGTGCCGCAGGCGAACGTGATGCCGGAACCACGCTCCCAAACACGGAAGTCGAGCTCGGACGGACCGCGCGGCGTCACGAACTCCACGTTGATCCGCTGCGGGAAATCCGGGTGGCGTTCGATGCGCGGCCCCACCTCGGCGACGGGGAACGAGGCGGCGTCGGCCACAAACGAAACAAAGTGCGGATTGCCCACAGAGACGAGCGTCCCCCGGTAGGCGACGCCGTCGATGTCGAGCACAGCATCCCCGTCCTCATCCTGGCCGGTGTAGCCGACCGCGGAAGCACCGAAACGGGCTTGCCCCATGTCGACCGTCACCGTACGGACCAATCCGTCTGCATCCGGGTGCACGAACGCTTCGACGATGCCGGACTTCACCTCGACGGTGAAATGGGTCTTGTGCACATACCCGTGTTCGTACGCGTATTTGGCGACGCAGCGGACCCCGTTGCCACAGTTCTCCGCCTCGGAGCCGTCGGCGTTGAAGATGCGCATGCGCACATCTGCGACCCGGGACGGGCCGATGAGGATGAGGCCGTCCGACCCGATGCCTTTGCGGACATCGCTGACCGCCACCGCCAACGGGGCCAGTTCCTCTTCGCGCAGTTGCTCTTCAAATTCGCTCACATAGATGTAGCTGTTGCCCAACCCGTGCATCTTGGTCACTTTCACGCACCATCTTCCTCCTTGTCCCCGCCGTCGTCCGGATGAACCCGTGTGCTGCCGGCCCATGACGCCGACCGCGCCGCGCGGCATCGTGCACACGGGGTTGAACACGAGTAACCGGGGGTGTCTGCGTACGTGCGCCACGGGGTGTTTGACCCCCTCCCTACTCTAACAGGCACACGGGGTTGAAAACCACCCCCGTGCGTGTTATAATGACCCCGCGTCGGCGGTGAACACGCGCCGCGCTGGCACGGAACGACGGGCCAACACCCGTGAGACACGGTTTGCTTGCGGTCGTGGCGGAATTGGCAGACGCGCAAGATTCAGGTTCTTGTCCAGGCAACTGGGTGGAGGTTCAAGTCCTCTCGACCGCACCATGTTGGTTTTTCGCTGCCGCAGGGCGTGCCGTGCAGGTCCGTCGTCCGGTCTTTTTCATGCGGTCGTGGCGGAATTGGCAGACGCGCAAGATTCAGGTTCTTGTCCAGGCGACTGGGTGGAGGTTCAAGTCCTCTCGACCGCACCACGCAGACGAAACGTTTTCGGTACGGCCTCGCCGGGCTATGGCGAGGCCTTTATCCTTCTATGTCTTCTCACCGGTTTGTCCCCTCACCGGTCCCCCTGTGCCGCACGACAGATTGACCACACGGCAGCGACGAGCTATGATGTGAATACATTGTGAAATTCTCTTGTGAAATTCGTAAATCCGCGTGGGAGAAGCCATGATGGGATGAGCCATCATGAGGATGAGCCTTCATCCGCGGTTCCCCGCACCCGCGGCGGACGCCGCGAGGATGCACCGGAACCTGGCGCGGCACCGCCCTGGGAGGTTCTGCTGTGCGGTTCGAGGATACGTATTTTTTCCGTTGTGCAAACAATCCCTACATCCGCTTTCCGAAGCCGTGGGACACGTACTTCACCCTGCCTCTGTCCGTCCCGCTTTCCGAATGGCTGTGCAAAACGCGGCTGACGCCGAACACCATCTCCGTGTTGTCCCTGCTCGTCGCCTTCGTCGCGGCCGCCTTCTTCTACCGGGGTGACCACGTGTCCTTGATCCTCGGTGCCCTCTCCTTTCAACTCTCGTACATCTTGGACTGTGCGGACGGCTATGTGGCGCGCAAAAAGAACCTGGCGTCCCCTTTGGGTCACTGGATCGACCATACGTTCGACGAGATCAAAAAACCCGTCCTGCTCATCGCCCTTTTGATGGGACAGGATGCGCTCGATCACGTCGCACCTTGGGGATGGATTGCGGCGCTGCTTTACATCTTCAGCCGTGTGTTGGTCAAAACCGACAGCACCGTGAAAGGGACGGGGGAGGGAGCGTCCGTCGGACGCGATCTCCAGCGGGTCGGAACGTCGGGCATGCTGTTGACCTCGCGGCAGGCTTGGTTATTCCGCCACTTCGGCATCGTGATCCTGTTCACATCCATCGAGGCGCAGGCTTTGACCTTTGTGGTCGGTCCGGTCACCGGCCATCCGCTGACATTCATCCTCATTTCTGCGCTGCTCTCCATCGCGTGGTTCCTGTACGTCGACGGTTTCCGCTACTGGCAACGCGTGTTGCGCGCGGCCGCCCGCGCCGAACACCACGACCACCAAGATGTCGGACGGGCCAATATTTGATCTCGATGTCGACGCCCTTCGACAGCACTCGCCGCGACGGTTGTGGTACGCTCTGGATTGTTGTGATTGCGCCCCGAGGGCGGGACCATTTCTGCAGGCAGAGTGAGGTTGAACCAGATTGGTGGACTATCGAGATCGCCCAATGGACAGCCCGTGGGCGTGGTGTCCCAAGTGCAGGGCGCTCATCCCCGTCACGCCCTCGCTGCCGGTGATGCAGACCGTGTTTCACCTCGAGCCGTTCGGCATCTTCCCGTACGGATGGTGTGAACGGCACCGGCCGGCCGGCCTGTCAGCGGTTCCGGCAGCATGGGACGCCCCGTGTGGCCATGTCCCCGTCCCATCCATATAAAAAGAAAGTAAAAAAATTCCTACGGGCGGGTCGCCCGGTCAGGGCACCCGCCCGCGGTCATTCCTTCAACCCGGGACGACGCGCCGCGCGCCGATGTAATGCGCGCTCCAATACGCATCGTCCAGATTGGATGTCCGCACCCCGCCGCTCGCCGCGTGGACGAACCGGCCGTTCCCCACGTAAATTCCGACGTGCGAGGCGCCCGGGCCGTACGTATCGAAGAAGACCAGGTCCCCGGGAGCCAGCTGCGCGCGTTCGACGGCCGTCCCGGCGTGGAATTGATCGTACGACGTCCTCCCCAAAGCGATGCCGAAATGGGCGAACGCGAACTGAACCAGCCCGGAGCAGTCGAAGCCGCTCGCGGCGGATTCTCCTCCCCACGCGTACGGGGCGCCGATGAACTGTTCCGCATACATCGCCACCTGCAACCCCAGCACGGCGGCACCCGCTTCCGCATCCGTTCCGCCGCTGCGGCTACTGAGGAGCGAAGGCGTCGGCTTGGCTGTCGCCTTGGCCGCGGCACGAACCCATCCGACGATGATGGATTGTCCAATCTGCAACACGCTCTGATCCGTCAACCCGTTCCACTGTTCCAGCTGGTGCACCGAGACCCCGTACCGCCTGCTGATGGACCACAGCGTGTCCCCTTTGCGCACCGTGACGACTTGCGGCACCGCCCGTTCATCCGGTTTGGTGACCGGCCGTGCCCGACCGCCCGGCTGCGCGGCGTGAAGGGCGGTGGCGTGGGATCGCGCTGCGGACGCGCTCCCTGTGGCGGCACAAGCGGTACCTTGAAACATCACGGTGCACACCGATGACGCGAGCACCCAACGAACACAGCGAACACCTTGTTTCACCCTGCAAGCCCCTTTGCATCCTGCGAGGTTAGTTGACGGGCTCGGGCAGTGGCTTGCCGCTCCCTACCACGTGTTCCGGGGAATACGTCGTCGAAACTGGATACAACGCGGATTCGCCCCAAAGAAAAAAAGTCCCCCGCCCCCGGCGCCCAGGGTTCGGATGTGATGTGCGCGAACCAGAAACCAGCCTCATGCGTTCCTGCCTCGTGCCGGCCGGTCCGCGCGTGCGCCCAAGGACCATGTGGCGACATCGACAACTACGAGGCTCATTATAGCGGGTGGTCTTGCATCCCTTCAAGACCCTGTGCATAGAATCATGGGAATCGGACGGATGGTTTGGGGCGCACAACCCCATTTGTTACAATGGAAGGGCTGGCGAGGCCAGCAACGCGAGGGCCGACACCCGAGCGGGCGGCACAAGGTAGGCACACGGGGTGTTGGTCAGACCGCTCTGGAACGGAGGTCGAATCATGCCCGTCACAAGCGAAGCGTTTCGGCAAGCCCTCAGCCGGTTTGCCAGCGGCGTCACCGTCGTCACCACTGCCAGCGGCGGACAAAAGGCCGGGTTGACGGTGTCCGCATTCAGTTCGTTGTCCTTAGAGCCCCCGTACATCCTCGTATGTATCGATAAAAGCTCGTCTTCGTGCGCCGTCCTTCGGTCTGCGGGCGCCTTTGCGGTGAACATCCTCGCCAGCGACCAAGCGCACTTGTCCCAACATTTCGCCAGCCGCTTGGAAGACAAGTTCGCCCAGGTCGACTACCATCCGGGGCTCGCCGGCATTCCCGTCCTGCACGGCACCCTCGCCAGCTTGGAGTGCCGCCTGGTGCAAGAGTTGGACGGCGGCGACCACTTTATCTACATCGGACAAGTGGAACGGACGTTCGTGGACGAATCGAAATCACCCTTGCTCTACTACCGCGGTCAATACCGGCAACTCGCAGAAGGGTAAAGGAAGCGAAAGCGGATCTCCCTGCCGCCGGACGCAGGAATGCGTCCCGCGGCCTTCGTCCGCGTCAACCGTTCACCCGCGACACGATGTACGCCGCCACATGGTCGGCCGCCTGCGGCCGACCAGCCGCCCGGCATACCGCTTCCATGCCTTTCCGCAAACCCCGTTGCCGCAGCGCCGCGATCGCGCTTCTCAGCTCGCTCGGGTCGTTCGCCCGCAGGCCGACACCCATCCGCTCGACCCAGGCCGCGTTCTCCGCCTCTTGCCCCGGCTGCGGCCGGTACAACACCTGCGGACAACCGCTTGCCAGCGCCTCGGCCACCGAGACGCCGCCCGCCTTGCCCACCGCGAGCGCGGCGTGCTGCAGCCACGCGGCGACCTGATCCACGAAGCCCACCGCATGGACCCGCGGCCATCCGAGGTGCGCCACCCGCTCCCGCATGCCCTCGTTGCGCCCGCACAACACGTAGACCGCATGGTCAGGAAGCTCGCTCAACAGCACCTGCAACGCCTCGGTCCATCCTGGCAACACACCGCGGCCGCCGGTCATCACCACGACGTACGGTTCGGAGACCGGCGGGTCATGCCGCTCTGTAAATTGCGGCCGCAACGGAATGCCCGAGACCTCGGTGGCCGAACCCGCTTCTTGCCAACGCGCCGCCGCCGGAATCAGGTTCTCATGCGGTAAAAAGTACACGTCCACGTGGCGGTGGAACCAGTGCGGGTGAATCGCGAAATCGGTCAGCACCACGCCGACGCGCGGCCGCCAACCGGTGCCGTCCCCGGCAAGCAAACCGGAGAACCAAGGCGCGGCCAAGGCGTGATCGGGGAACACCTGCAGGATCCAGTCCGGTTTCGTCGCCAATACCGCGCGCCGAACCGCCCGTCCCGAGGAGATCGTCAACACCTGCCAAAAGAGATGGTCGGGGGGCAGACCTCTGGTCAACCGGTAACTGGCACCGTACAGCCAAGGCGTCCACCGTGTCGTCGCCTCATACACCCATTCATTGCAGCGCGCCAACCAGCGGTTCGTCGCGCGAAATCCGTCCATCACCTGGACCTTTGCCGCACGGTGGGTCAACGCCGCGGCCAGCGCCTCGGCCACGCGCATGTGGCCATCCCCGAAGTGGGCGGTCAGGAGCAGGACCCGAACCGGTCCATCGTCACGGCGACACATGATCTGGCGCCGGGACCGGCGCGCGCCTCCCTTCCGCCCCGTACATTTGCACAAGCCGCGCTTTGGAGATGGCCACCACCTTCGGCACGAACGCATCGGCGTGCGTCGCGAGCAATTCATCGGCATGCGGGTTCACGATGCGCAACAGTTGGTGCAGGTACCAGGTCGTCAGCCGGCATAACAGCCGGTTGCGGATGGGGAAGGAAGTGAAACCCATCCGTTCGACACCCCGGTGGATGAACGTCACGCCGTACAACACGCGCACATCGCGGAACTCCTCATCCATCGCCCGTTCCGCCAGAACCGGCAGCGAACGTTTCGCTTCCTGGAGCAGCTTGACGATCACGCCGAACAACGGTCCGCCCTCACGCAAGCCTTCCATCAGGATCTCGTTGTTCATGTGCAGTTCAAGCACAGGGTCGAACCGCCGCACCTCCACCCCGTCGACGACGAACGGATGCCCCAAGTAACGGCGCCTGGCGATGAAAAACATGTGCCGCTCGCCGGGCCGCAACGGATGCAAGCGCGCCATCCACGCGAACACCCGCTCCCAAGCCATCCAAAGATGTGTGAAGACCCGCTGTCCCCTCATGGCTCTCCTCCACCTTCACGTGCGCCGTCAGGCTCCCAATCGTCCAGGCGAACAAACCGGTATCCCTGTGCCCGCACCCGCGCCGCAAGCTGAGGCAGCATGCGGATGACCTGCTCCGGCGCGCCGCGGCGGGCGCCCAGGGTCTCGTCGCTGTCGTGCAAGACGATGACGGCTCCCGGGTGCAACCGACGCAACACGCGCGCGGCCAATTCGTCAGCCGGGACACCCCGCCAATCCCCCACCATGACGGACCACGTGACGACGCGCAACCTGCGCCGGCGCGCCCACACAAGCGACGCGGCGTTGCACAACCCCCATGTGGGCCGGTAAAAACGGGGGCGCAGATTGAAACGAGCCGCCAACGCGTCCGCGGCGCCCGCCGCTTGGCGGGCGCTCGCCAGCGGGCCCAAGCAAGGCACCAAGGCGTGGGTGAACCCGTGCACCTCGACCTGATGGCCGTCTTGCATCATGCGCTGGATGAGGTCCGGATGGCGCAACGCCTTGTCGGCCAACACAAAAAACGTCGCCCGGATCCCGGCGGCGCGCAACCCGTCCAGTACCCGCGGTGTATACCGCGGATCCGGCCCGTCATCGAACGTGAGCGCCACCTCCGCCGCGTCCGGCCCCCGCCACATCACACCGCGCCGCGCGACGCGGGTCACCAGGTTGGGCAGGACGCTGTACAGAAACACGCAGCAAAACAGCAAACCCGCCCCTGTCCATAACCATATCCGCCACTGCACGCGCTTGGTCCCTTTCTTCTGCACCCATCCCGTTATGAGAAACGGGGGATGATGCGATCACGGCGGCTTTGCGGCGATTCCTGCACCGGCGCCCACTGTGCCAAGCGGCGCAGATGGGCCGCAATCCGCTCTGCACCGCCGTGTACGTGTTGCGCCAATGCGTGGCGCCGCATGTCGGCCAATACGTCCGGGCGGCTCACCAGTTCCTGCAGGATCTGGGTGGCACTGCGCACATCTTCCGCCAGGCGCGCGGCACCGGCGCGGATGACAAAACGGGCGTTTTCCCGCTCCTGGCCCGGGATGGGGCGATACAACAACATGGGCAACCCCATCGCGAGCGCCTCCGTCACCGTGATGCCGCCCGCCTTGGTGATGAGGAGATCCGCCATGGCCATCCATTCGTCGACGTTCTGCGTGTAACCCAACACCCGGATGCGCTCCGATGCCAAACCGGCAAGCTTGCGCTGCAACCTGTCGTTATGGCCGCAGATGATGACGAACTGAGCCGGCAGGTCCTGCATCACCTGTTCCCACGCCGGCATATCGCCGAACAACCCGGCGCCGCCTCCCATCATGAGGATGAGCGGCTGGTCAGAGCGCAGTCCGTGCCGGCGCCGCAGTTCGTCGCGCATCGCCCGCAGCGCCTCGACCCTCGCTTCACCGAAACGGCTGCGCACCGGGATGCCGGTCACAAAAATCCGGTCTTCCGGCACACCGTATGCCAACAGCTCCTGTTTGACCGAATCGGACGCCACGAAATACGCATCCGTGTGCACCTGCACCCACTGCCGGTGCGCCGTATAGTCCGTCACGATGGCAGCACTGCGCACGCTGGTGTACTGCATCCCGCGCAGTTCCGAGAGCACCCCGGTCGGGGTGGGAAAGGTGCTCGCGACCACATCGGGGCGGAATTGGGCCAACCAGCGCTTCATGTGCGACATGCCGAGATGGTTCAGTTGGCGCTGTAAAGACGAAGTCGGATGAATCCTGGACATCGAACGATAAAACAAACCGTATAATGCCGGCGCCTTCTGAACCCCCTGGAGCAAACTGAACTTGGCGAACGAACGGACCGCAGGATGCAACCACTCGACGTAATCGACCACTTTGACCACGTCGCCTCCCTGCGCGAGGGCCTCCGCCACAGCGAACGCGGCCTGGTTGTGGCCGTCGCCGAACGAAGCCGTCAAGAGCAAGACCCTGGCCATGCCATCGCCCCTTTCTCGCACAGCCGTCCTTGGCGCTCGTTTCCGCGTCACCGCCCAAGCGCCCGGCCCATCCGCGCCCGGCGGACGAGCCGAAGCCATCGCCGCCACGGTGGTCAGACATTAGCATAAAACATTTGCGGACAATTCACCACTCTGCCCATGCCGGCCGCCCTGCGGGCTATTGTCCCCGCCGCCGATGTTAGTATACTTATAAGAGTGTACCGATTCGAAAGAACGCGCGGCACGCCCGCGGCCGCGGACAGAGGCAGACGCAACCGGGTTTGCAGCCGCGTCTTCGCGGCGAGCGGCCGTGGGCGCAGAAACGGAGGACGACGGATGAGACTCTCTCCCGTGGGCACCTTGGTCACCCTGTTGGGGGCCGTGGTGGGCATCGTCATCTGGGTGGTCGCCTACTTCGGTTTGCCGAACGACATCACCCACCGCGACTTGGCCAAGAACCCGAAACTGGCGACGTCCGTGACCAGCACGGGTTCCGAGACGACAACCGGCAGCGCCGCCGGCAACGCGACCGGCGGGGCGCCCGCAGCGGCGCAACCCGCTTGGTACCATCTCGGCAAATCACCGCACACCCTCGTCATCGCCCTGACGGCCGCCGCCACCCCGGACAAGCAGGGGTTGAACTTCAACGGCTACAGCGACGGCCAGCTCAAGATCACCGTCCCGCTCGGGTGGAAGGTGGACGTGGCGTTCAGCAATAAGGACCCGAACATTCCGCACAGCGTCGCCTTTGTGGCGTACAAAGACCGGGCGGCGATGCAGTTGCCGCAGCTCGCGTTCCCTGGCGCCGCCAGCCCCAATCCGGCCGTGGGCATCACCGCCGCCGGCGGGACGCAGCACTTCTCGTTCACCGCCGACAAGGCGGGGCGCTATGCGTTGATGTGCGCCGTCCCGGGCCACGCGATGAACGGCATGTGGGACGAGTTCGACGTCTCGGCGTCCGCCAAGGTCCCTGCCATCACGACGGGCGGGACGACGGTCGAGGTCGGCTCATCCGCCTTCCAGAAATGACGTCACCGCCGCCAGATAGGCTGCCAGCTGTTCCAGATGCACCGCATGGCCGGCGTCCGGCACCACCACGTGGCGCGCGGCCGGCAGGCGCGCCGCCATCGCCGCCGCCGTTCGGGTGAACTTCTCGTCTTTCGCACCCGTGATGAGCAACACGGGAGAAGTCCATTCTGCCAGCCGACCCCAATACGAGGGCTGTGCGCCTGTGCCTGCGCCGCGCAAACTGCAAGCCAAACCGTGCGGCCGTTGCGCCAAGCGGATGGCGCGCATGCGGACGCGCTCCGCCGCCGGCGCACCTTCCTGGGTCGCAAACAGCGGCTGGCGCTCCCACACGTCGACAAACGCCGCGATGCCCACGCTCGCGAGCCAACGCGCAAGCGCTTCGTCGTGGGCACGGCGCGCCGCGCGCGCGGCCGGATCGGCCAATCCGGGAGAGGCACTTTCCAGCACCAGGCTGCGGACGCGTTCCGGTGCGGCCATCGCCAGTCCAAGCGCCATCCGCCCGCCCATCGAATAGCCGAGGCAGTCGAACCGCTCGTGGCCCAGTGCGGACATCAGCGCCACGAAATCGGCGACGGCCTCTTCCATCCGGTAGCGATCCGGTTGGTCGGGGGCGGAGGACGCGCCGTGGCCGAGTTGGTCAACCGCGATGCACGTGCGCAGACGCCCGAGCGAACCGGCCACATGGCGCCACATGTCTCCGCTCAGGGTGAACCCGTGCAACAACAAAAGCGGCAGACCGTGCCCGCACATGCGCACGAACAGGCGAACCCCGCGCACGGTGAGCCAGCCGGCCGAGACCCAGGGCGAAGCAGGGGGCACGTCCGCAGGCGTCCAATCAAGCGTCACCGCCGCCCTCCCCCTCCTCCCCGTCCGCAAGCGCTGCGGCGACCGCACGCACCACGTCCGCTTGCCAGGCGACGTCTTGCTCCGCGTCGGTCGGAATCTCGATGACGGACAAGCCGCCGGCCGCCAGATCATGTTCCATTTGGCGGCGCAGCGCCGCCCAGTCTTCCACGCGCGCGTAACGGCCGCCATAAGCCGCGACGGCGTGCGCAAACGACACGTCGTGTTCGGTGCGGAAAAAGGAGAACGTGTCCGGATGCGCCCGCTGCGGCAAAAACGAGAAGATGCCGCCGCCACGGTTGTTCACCAGCACGACGACGAGCGACAAGCCATGACGGACCACCGCGTGCAACGCGCCGAGATCGTGATAGAACGAGACATCGCCGATGACCAACACCACCGGTCCCACCCCGGCCGCGGCCACCCCGGCGGCACTCGACACCACCCCGTCGATCCCGCTCACACCCCGGTTCGCCAAGACGCGCAGCCCGACCGCCCGCGGGGCAAAGTACGCGTCGAGGTGGCGGACCGGCATGCTGTTGCCGACGAACAACACCGCGCCGTCCGGCAGCCAGTCGGCCAATTCGGCGTACAAACGGCCTTCGAACGCGATGCGCGACCCGCTTGTGGCCAGTGCGGCGCGGACGGCTGCCCGCGCGGCCTCGTCCACCCTCCGCCAGCGCCGCCACCACGCGGATGCGGCCGGCGGCAGTGCCGCCGCCACCTCCGCGATGGTGGACACCGGATGGGCCGTCACCACGTCGGTCGCCACAAACCACGGGTCCCGCCAAGGCAACACCGGGTCGATCACGACCTGACGCGCGGGCCAGGCTGCCAAGCTTTCCGCGAGCACTTTGGACACCGGGGCCGCCCCCACGCGCAGCACCAGGTCGGGTGCCAGCCGCTCCCGCCAGCGCGCAGCGCGCAGCCAGACGTCGTAGTGACAGATGACGTGCTCATCGCGGCCGGCGAACGAGCGCACCTGGGAGAGCGGATCGGCCAAAACCGGGGCACCCGCGGCCGCAGCCAACCGCAGCAAAGCCGGCGGCAGCAGCGGGTCATCCTGCGGGCCGCAGACGATGAGCGGCCGGCGGGACGCTGCGACCAACCGGGCGACATGTGCGACCGCCGCTTCCGGCGGCACCGGCTGCGGCCCCCACCATGCGGCCAACCCGCCGCGCCCGTCCGCAGCCTCTGGCACGCCGTTGCGGGCACCATCCCCCGCCGCCGCATGGTGCGGAGGCAGCAGCGGTTCGCGGAACGGCCAGTTGATATGGACCGGCCCCGGCGGATACGACTGCGCCGCCGCCACCGCCCGCCACGCGGTCGCCCTGGCGTGGCGGCGCAACATCTCCCCCCCGTCCGGCACCGGCATGTCGAAGTCGAGTTTCACATAGCGCCCGTACAGCTTGCGCTGGTCAGCGGTCTGGTTGCTCCCCGTGGCGTACAGCTCCGGCGGCCGGTCGGCCGTGAGGACCACGAGCGGGACGCCGTCTGCCCACGCTTCCATGAGCGCAGGCAGATAGTTCCCGGCCGCCGTGCCCGACGTGCAGAGCAGCGCCACCGGCCGACCACTCGCCCGCGCCAGGCCGAGCGCGAAAAACCCGGCCGATCGCTCGTCGAGCAGCGTCCAGATCCGGTAGCCGCCGTGGCGGGCAAACGAGACGACGAGCGGCGTCGAGCGTGAACCCGGGGAGATGCACACGTCCCGGACCCCGGATTGGTACAGCGCGGCGACAAAATCGACGACCGCGGCAAGGTGCGGATTCTCCGCAGTCATGCCCCATCGCCTCCCCGGTCTGCCCATGTCAGCGCCGCGAGGACAGGCGCCATCTTCCATTCCGTTTCCTCATACTCCAGGTCCGGATTGGACGTGGCGACAATCCCGGCGCCTGCGTACACGTACGCCCACCCGCCGCGCCACAACGCACTGCGCAGGGCGACGGCGAAGCGTCCGTCCCCCTGGCGGCCAAACCAGCCGACGGGACCCGCGTACCAACCCCGCGGCCACGCCTCGCGCGCAGCGATGAACTGAAGCGCGGCTTCCTGCGGCACCCCCGCGACCGCCGGCGTGGGATGCAGCCGATCCACCAGTTCGAGGACGTGCCGCCGACGCGACAGTTCGACCGCGAGCGGCGTGTAGAGATGCTGGACGTGGAGGAGACGCCGCAACGCGGGCGATGCAGGCGCGGACAGCCGGACCGACCACGGACGCAGGCGTTCCTGCACCCATCGCACGAGAATCGCGTGTTCCTCCCGCTGCTTCGGGCTCGCCAAGAGCTCGCTCGCCCAGCGGGCGTCCGTTTCCTCATCCGGGCCGCGCGGCGCGGTCCCAGCCAGACAATCCACGACCACCCGCGATCCCGCTGCGTCCACCAGCCGCTCCGGTGCCGCCCCGAGAAACACCCCTTGGCGGCCCAAACTGCACGCGAACACATCGTGGCCCGGCTGAGCGGACAAAAGGTACGCCATGGCCGGCCATACGTTCGCCTCGGGACAAGGGCGCGCCGCCGCGCGGGCGAGCACCAGCTTCTCATACCGCCCCTGCCGGATGGCTTCCGTCGCGGCGGAGACCATGTCGGCCCAGGCCGCGCGCGCCGCCGCGTCGGGTGACGCCGAGGCCGTTTCCCCCGCCGCCATCCGCCAAAGCCTGTCCACCGCTGCCGCGGCGAACGGCACATCCACATCCGCCCGCCGCACAGGCGCGGGCCGGCCGCCATCGGACGCGCGCGCGTGCGCCGCGCGCCACCATCGGACGG
>NZ_BMOY01000030.1 GCF_014647315.1 Paenalicyclobacillus cellulosilyticus | reverse complement strand
AGTTTTCAAGGAACCGCGCCCGTGCACCACCGCTGCCCGCGGCTGCCCGCCTCGGTCCCGGTGATGCCCGGTATCAGCCGTCTTCCGCCGTCCCGGCGCGTCCCCGCGCGACGGCGGCACCGACTACCTTACCACAGCCAACCCGCCATGTGCAAGCGGAAGTTGCTGGCACACCGCCGCAACCGGCGGCTGACCTGCCACTACCCCGCGCGGGTGGCGGCGGCGTTGAACAATATATCACCCCGCCGCCCGGGGCGTCAACGCCGAAGCGTGCGCGCGACGCCCCGTAGACCGTCACGACGAATCGTTTTCCGCAAAGAACTTCATCGTCTGCGCAGGATCCTCGCCCGGATGCATGTATGCTTAGGCTGCGGTGTGCCGGCCGCGCGCAGCCCGCGCCATTCACTCACCACGATGCCGGCTAGGATCAGCACCACGCCCATCCAGCGCCCAGCCGACACCGGTTCCCCAACCAACGCGTGCGCTGCCGCCACCGCCACCGGCAACTCAATCGCCCCCAGCACGCCGGCCATTCTGCCGCCGATGTTCGGAACCGCCGTCAAGAGCAACCACGTGGGGATGACCTGGGAAGTCAACGCCATGATCAGACCCCACATCCACAACCCTTGCCCGAGCCGGTCCGCGAAGTGCACGCCGGGATGGATGAGCAGGAACGTGATGAGTGTCGAACACGTGATGACCACGGCGGTTCGCAGCGCAGGCGGCACCGTGGCATCTGCGTATCCCGCGACATACAAGTTGACCGCATAGCCGAGCGCAGAGGCCAACCCCAACAGCACCGCACCCAGCGGCCACATGCCCGGTCCATGCCAAACACCCGGATGTTCCAACAACCCGGCCGCCAGCACCGTCCCGGCGCAGATGGCGGCCGCGCCGAGCCATTGATCCCGGCGCGGCCAATACCGCCGCACCAGCGCGTCGATGACCAACACCATCCACGAGAATTGGAACGAAAGCACGATGGCGAACGACGCCGGCAGGAATTGCACCGCCGTGTAATACGTGTAGGTGCACTCGGCTCCGGAGAGCCCCAACACACCCAGAACCATCCACCCTCGTCCGCGCGATCGCGCCCATGCAGCGCCGCCCTGTGCTCCCCGGCGGCCAGATACATCACGGCGACCTGAGCCCGACCCGGGTCTGTCCCCGGCGGACCCACGGTCATCCCCGGCGAAACCCCGGTCATCCCCGGCGGGCACGCCTTCTGGCCCACGCCGCACAGCCCTGCGCTCCACGAAGGCGCCCAGCCATGTCAGCCACAGCGCAAACAGAAATTGGGCGCTCGTCACCTCGGCGGACGTGAAACCATGCGCATAAGCGCCTTTCAGGACGGAAGAGCCGATGCCGTAGCTGCTTCCTGCCAACAGCACCAATCCTGCGGATCCGAGCCGGCGCCGCCACATGCGGCGGCGCGCCGCACCATGTCCCATCACCTGCACCCCGCGCACCGCATGCCCCGGGCGCGCAAGGTTCAGTGTACCACAAGCGCGATGTCCTTTCGCATGTGCTTCCCAGGAAATGTGATGGCCTCCGCCGCACGATACGCCGCTGCCCGTGCCGCCGTCAGGTCAGGACCGGTGCCGGTGACGGTCAGCACCCGTCCGCCCGCAGTCACCAACTGGCCGTCGCCGCGCTGGGCCGTGCCGGCGTGGAACACCGTCTCCGGCAAACCGTCCGGCAGGGTGATGGCCGCGCCCGTCTGCGGCCGCTCCGGATACCCCGGCGCCGCCAGCACCACGCACACCGCCGCTTCATCCCGCCAGGCAACTTCCACGTCCGCCAGCCGCCCTTCCGCCGTCGCCCACAGAATGGCCAACAGGTCCGAGGCCAACAGCGGCAGAACGACCTCCGTCTCCGGATCGCCGAAGCGGGCGTTGAACTCCACCACGTACGGCCCGTCCTCGGTCAGCATCAAACCTGCGTACAACACGCCGCGGTACACGATGCCCCGCGCCCGCAGCTCCGCGAGCGTCGGCCGCACGATCCGCCGCTCCACGTCCGCCACCACGTCCGCGGTCACCTCGGGCACCGGCGCGAATGCGCCCATCCCGCCCGTGTTCGGCCCGGTATCCCCGTCGCCGACCCGCTTGTAGTCGCGCGCCGGCAGCAGCGGCCGCACCGTCTCGCCGTCGACGAAAAACATCAGCGACGCCTCGCGCCCGCGCAGGAACTGTTCGATCACGACGGTCGCCCCGGCCGCCCCGAACTTGCCGCCGACCATCAGCGCGTCGATGGCCGCTTCCGCCGCCGCGATGGTCTCCGCGACCACGACGCCCTTGCCGGCCGCCAGGCCGTCCGCCTTCACCACGATGGGCGCGCCCTGCTGGCGGATATACGCCTTCGCGGCGGCCGGATCGGTGAACGTGGCGTACGCCGCCGTCGGCACGCCCGCTTTCGCCATCACCGCCTTGGCGAACGCCTTCGACGACTCGAGCCGGGCCGCCGCGCGCGATGGCCCGAACACGCGCACCCCTGCCGCCGCGCACGCGTCCGCCAGCCCAAGAGCCAGCGGCAGCTCCGGCCCGACGACGACGAGATCGATCCGCTCCCGCGCCGCAAACTGAGCGATCCCGCTCACATCGTCCACCCGCAGGTTCACCATCTCGCACCACGCCGCCATCCCCGGGTTGCCAGGCGCCGCATACAGGCGCGGCCGCCGCGGCGACTTCGCCAGCGCCCACGCGATGGCGTGCTCCCGCGCCCCGCTGCCGACCACCAGCACACGCGCACCGTCCGGAATCGCAAGACCCATGCAGCGTCCCTCCTTGCCGCCTGCCTCGCACCACCTCAATGCCAGCACCACCTCAATGCCAGCACCACGTCAAAGCCGGCACCGCCTCAATGCCAAAAGTGGCGCTCGCCGGTGAACACCATGGCGATGCCGTGTTCGTTCGCCGCCGCGATGCTCTCCGCGTCGCGGATCGATCCACCCGGCTGGATGATGGCGGTCACCCCGGCCGCCGCCGCCGCATCGACCGTGTCGCGCATCGGGAAGAACGCGTCCGACGCCAACACCGCGCCTTTCGCCCGCGCGCCCGCCTGGGCGATGGCGATCTTCGCCGCTCCCACGCGGTTCATCTGCCCGGCGCCGATGCCGAGCGTCATCGTCTCGTTCGCCAGGACAATGGCGTTCGACTTCACGTGCTTCACCACCCGCCACGCGAAGTCGAGCGCGCGCCGTTCCGCTTCGCTCGGCGCCCGCTCCGTGACCACCTGCCAGTCGCGCGCGAGCGCCACGTCCGGCCGCTGGACCAGGATCCCGCCCGAGACCCGCCGGAACCAGAGGTCGTCCGGCCGCCACAACGGGGCCTGCATGTCGACCGTGAGCAAGCGCACGTTCTTCTTGCGGGCGAAGCGCGCCAGCGCCGCGTCGGTGAACGACGGCGCCACCACAATCTCCAGGAACAGCTCCGTCAGCCGCTCGGCGAGCGCTTCGTCGACCGGCCGGTTGCAGGCGACGATGCCGCCGAAGATGGAGACCGGATCCGCCTCGTGCGCCCGCGCGAACGCCTCGTGGATGGTCTCGCCGATCCCGACACCGCACGGGTTCATGTGCTTGACCGCCACCACCGCGGGTTTGCCGAGATCGTCCAAGCTGCGCAGGAGGGTGAGCGCCGCGTCCGCGTCCTGGATGTTGTTGTACGACAGCTCCTTGCCCTGCCACTGGCGCGCGCCGGCGATGGTCTGCGGGCCCGCGCCGGGGTCGGCGTAAAAGTGGGCGGGTTGGTGCGGGTTCTCCCCGTAGCGCAGCGGCTGCCTGGAGAAGAAGGAGACGGTGAGCACCTCCGGCCACGCCGCCTCTGCGTCCGGCTTCCCGCACGCGGCGGCCGCGGCACCGGCGCCGTCACGATCCGCGCCCGCTTGCCCGTCCGGCCCGGTGCCCGCTTGGCCCGCGCCCGGTTGCACCTTGGCCGCGAACGACGCCAAATAGGCCCGGATGGCCGCGTCGTACGCCGAAGTCGCCGCGAACACCTTGGCCGCCAGGTACACCCGCTGCGCGTCCGACAACCCGCCGCCGCACAAGGCGTCCGCCACCCACGGGTAGTCGTCCGGGTCGACGACCGGCGCGCAGAAGCGGTGGTTTTTCGCCGCCGCGCGCAGCATGGCCGGACCGCCGATGTCAATCATCTCGATGGCTTCCGCGAACGTCACCCCCGGGCGGGCGACAGTGTCGGTGAACGGGTACAGGTTCACCGCCACGACGTCGATCCGCTCCATCCCGTGCGCGGCCATCTGCGCCACATGCCGCGGATCGTCGCGCAACCCCAGCAGCCCGCCGTGCACCTTGGGATGTAAGGTCTTCACCCGCCCGTCGAGCAACTCCGGAAACCCGGTGTACTCCTCGACCAAGGTCACCGGGATCCCGTGTTCCTGCAGGTGCCGGGCCGTCCCGCCGGTGGACAGGATGCCGTAGCCTGCTTCCCGCAGCCGGCGACAAAACGCCACCACGCCGCGCTTGTCATACACGCTGACCAATGCCCAAGCCGCCACCGGCGTCCTCTCCTTTCTCATGCCTCGTCAGCAAGCGGCGGATGACTTCAGGATACAACTGGTGCTCCACCGCGTGAATCGCCGCCAGCAGTTCTTCCTCGGTCATGCCGGGGCGTACGGGTACCCGCCGCTGGGCGATGACCGGCCCGGTGTCGATGCCCTCGTCGACAAAGTGGACGGTCACGCCGGTCTCCGCCACGCCTGCCGCCAACGCATCCCGCACGGCGTGCCGCCCTGGGAACGCGGGCAGCAGCGACGGATGGATGTTGAGGATCCGGTTCGGGTACGCCGACAGCAACACCGGCCCGATGATCCGCATGTACCCGGCGAGGATGAGCCACTCCACCTGGCGCGCCCGCAGCTTGGCGAGCACCGCCCGCTCGAACGACGCCTTGTCCGGAAAGTCGGCCGGGCGCGCCGCAAACACCTCCACCCCGGCCGCTTGCGCCCTGGCCAGCGCGCGGCAACCGGGCACGTCCGACACCACCAGCCGAATGCAGGCGGGCCACGACGGATCGGCGCGCTCGACGTCGAGGAGCGCCTGCAGGTTGCTGCCGTTGCCGGACACGAACACCGCAATCGGGACGCGCGCGTCCGTGCTCATCCGTCCGCCCCCTCGATCACCACGCACGGCGCGGCGCCAGGTTCCGCCGGGACGATCTCGCCCACCCGGTACACCGTTTCACCGGCAGCGCGCAACCGCGCCTCGGCGGCCGCAGCAGCGGCGGGATCGACCACCAGGACGTATCCGATGCCGAGGTTCCACACCCGTGCCGCTTCCGGCAACGACATTCCGCTCTCTGCGACGAGCCATCGGAAGACCGGCGGCAGCGGCCACGCGCGCAGCGAGATCTTCGCGGCCACCCCGGGCGGCAGGCAGCGCGGCACGTTGTCGACGAGGCCGCCGCCGGTGATGTGAGCCATACCTTTGACGGGCACGCCTGCGGCGCGCAGCCCGAGCACCGTTCGCACGTAGATCCGGGTCGGCCGCAGCAGCACCTCGCCGAGCGGCTCGTCCCATCCGGGTGGGACGTCGTCCCAGGTGAGCCCGGAAGACGCCACGAGCTCCCGCACCAGCGAATACCCGTTTGCATGCACGCCCGAGCTGGCGAGGCCGAGCACCACGTCGCCCGGCCGGATGTCACGGCCGTCCACCATGTCGCTCCGGTTGACCACGCCGACCGCAAAACCGGCCACGTCGTACTCGCCGGGTGCGTACATCCCCGGCATCTCCGCCGTCTCGCCGCCAATGAGGGCACAGCCGGCCTCCGCGCACCCCTGCGCCACGCCGCGCACCACCGCCGCCGCCGTCTCCACGTCGAGGCGCCCGACCGCCAGGTAGTCGAGGAAAAACAACGGCTCCGCGCCCGTCACCAGAATGTCGTTCACGCACATCGCCACACAGTCGATCCCGATGGTGTCATGGCGCCCGAGCGCAAACGCGATCTTCAATTTCGTCCCGACCCCGTCCGTGCCCGCGACGAGCACCGGCTCGGGATACTTGCGGAGGTCGAGCGCGAATCCGCCGGCGAAGCCGCCGATGCCGGCCAATACCTCAGGCCGCGCCGTCCTGCGCGCAATCTCCGCATACCGCTTGGCCGCCGCGTTGCCCGCGTCGATGTCCACCCCGGCCGCTTTGTACCGTTTTGCGCCGCTCATCCACTCACCCCCGTGGTCGCCCGGCGCGGTGCAACGGCCGCCGAGGCGCGCGTCTCGTTCGCCAGCTTTTCCATGTCGTGGACAGGCGTTGGATACGCGCCGGTGAAACAGGCGTTGCAGAACGGGTACGCCGAACCCGGCGCAAAGCCGAACGCGCTCATCAACTCGTCCACGGTGAGAAAGGCGAGCGAATCCGCGCCGATGAGTTCCCGGATCTCCTCCACCGTGTGCGACGCCGCCACCAATTGGCCTTTCGACGAGGTGTCGATGCCGTAGTGACAGGTGCTCTTGTAAGGCGGGCTGGCGATGCGCACGTGCACCTCGGTCGCCCCCGCTTCGCGCAGCAGCTGGACGATGCGCCGGCTCGTCGTTCCGCGCACGATGGAGTCGTCGATGAGCACCACCCGCCTCCCGTCGACCACCGACCGCACGGCGTTCAGTTTCAAGCGCACGCCCGCGTCGCGCAACTCCTGCGAGGGCTGGATGAACGTGCGCGCGATGTAGCGGTTTTTCACCAGGCCCATCTCGAGCGGAATGCCGCTCGCTTCAGCAAACCCGGCCGCCGCCGAGATGCTGGAGTCCGGCACGCCAATCACGATGTCCCCCTGCGCCGGGTGCTTGCGCGCGAGGATCCGGCCGAGCTGCTTGCGGATGGCGTGCACGTTCCAGCCGTCGATGTCGCTGTCCGGACGCGCGAAGTAGATGTGTTCGAACGTGCAGAGGCGCTTTGGCACGCGCGCGGCCGGCGGGATGGTCCGCAGGCCGCGTTCGTCGACGAGGATCATCTCCCCCGGCTCCACGTCGCGCACGAAGGTGGCACCGATGGTCTCGAACGCGCACGACTCGGACGCCACCGCCCACGCATCGCCGAGGCGGCCGAGCGCGAGCGGGCGCAGGCCGTGCGGATCGCGCACCGCGATGAGCGCATCGTCGGAGAGAAAGACGAGTGCGTAACCCCCGACAACCTGTCGCAGCGCCGCCTGGATGTTCTCCACCAGGCTGCCGCGGCCGGCGCGGGCGATGAGGTGCAACACCACCTCGGTGTCGCTCGTCGACTGAAACAGGCTGCCTTGCTTCTCCAGCTCAATCCGCAGTTGGCGCGCATTCACCAGGTTGCCGTTGTGGGCCAGCGCCAGATTGCCCTGATGCGTGCCGACCACGATGGGCTGGGCGTTTTGCACCGTGTTCGATCCAGCCGTCGAGTAGCGGACGTGGCCGATGGCCGCCCGACCCGGGAGGCGTTGCAGCGGCACGTCCGCGAACACGTCCGTCAACAGACCGAGGCCGCGGTGGCTGTACATCCGTCCGTCCGCCGTGCTCGCAATCCCGGCCGCTTCCTGGCCGCGGTGCTGCAGCGCAATCAACGCGTAGTACGTCACCTCGGCCGCGGCCGGGTGGCCGAATACCCCAAACACGCCGCACTCTTCGCGCGGTTTGTCCCACAAGATCATGCCTGCACCTCTCCCATCCAATCCGGCAAGGCGCGCCGGTAAACGTCCGCCAATTGCGCCACCGGCAGGCGCAACCACGCACCCGATACGTCGCCAATCTCCAACCACGCCCCGCCCGTCGTGCCGACGGCTTGCGCGGGTACGCCCGCCGCCTCCGCCGCCGCGATCACCGCCGCCACGTCGGCTGGCGCCATCTCGACGATGACCCGGCCCTGTGCCTCGGAAAACAGCCAGCCCGCGCGCGCCAACGGCGACTCGGCGCCGCTTCGCCCCAGGCTGACCGCCGCGCCGATGCCCTGGCCGATGCACATCTCCGCGAGCGCCACGGCGAAGCCGCCTTCGCTCACGTCGTGGGCGGCGCGGATGAGCCCGCGGCGGATGAGCTGCAGCAGAAGGTCGCACAGCGCACGCTCGGCGTCGAGATGGAGCCGCGGCGCATCCCCCGCCGGCCGCCCGGCCGCAAGCTGCCAAAACAGCGAGCCGTCGAGCGCCGTATCCGGGGCGCCGAGGAGTACAATGGCCGATCCCGCGTGTTGAAACGCGTTCGGTGTCACGTGGCGCAGGTCCTCCACCACGCCGACCGCGCCGACGATGGGCGTCGGGAAGATGTCCTGGCCGTGGCTCTCGTTGTAAAAGCTGACGTTGCCGCTGACGACCGGTGTATCCAAGACACGGCACGCCTCGCTCATCCCGGCCACCGCCTCCGCGAACTGCCACATGACCTCCGGTTTCTCCGGGTTGCCGAAGTTGAGGCAGTCGGTGATGGCAAGCGGCTTCGCCCCCGTGCAGGCCAGGTTGCGCGCCGCCTCCGCCACCGCGATGGCCCCGCCACGCCGCGGATTGAGCGCGGTGTAGCGCCCGTTGCCGTCGGTGACGAGCGCCACCGCCCGCGCGGTGCCCGGGACCAGCACCACCGCCGCGTCGCCGCCCGGCCCGACGTACGTGCTCGCGCGCACCGAGGTGTCGTACTGCCGGTAAATCCAGCGTTTGTCGGCCACCGACGGGTGGGCGAGCAGGCGGAGCAATCCTGCCGCGAGGTCGAGTTGGTCTTCCGCGGGCAGCGCCACCCCCGCACCGAGCGGCGTTGCGGGCGGAGCCAACGGCCGTTCGTACACCGGCGCTTCGTCGACCAACGCCGCCACCGGCACCTCGGCCACCACCTGGCCCTGGAACCAGAGGCGCAGCAAGCCGTCGTCGGTGACGCGGCCAATGTTCGCCACCTGCAGGCCCCACTTGGCGAAGATGTCGAACGCCACCTGCTCGCGGCCTTGCTCGAGCACCACGAGCATCCGCTCCTGTGACTCGGAGAGCATGATCTCGTACGGCGTCATCCCCGCCTCCCGCACCGGCACGTCGTCGAGGTACAGCTCGATGCCGCCGCCGGCGCGGCTCGCCATCTCGGCGGACGAAGAGGTCAACCCCGCCGCCCCCATATCCTGCACGCCGACCACGGCGCCGGTCGCCATCAGCTCCAGGCAGGCCTCCATCAGGAGCTTGCCCATGAACGGATCGCCCACCTGGACGGCGGAACGCTCCTTGGCGTGCGGGTCTTCCGCCGAAGCGAAGGTGGCCCCGTGGATGCCGTCGCGGCCCGTCCGATTGCCGACGATGAACACCGGGTTGCCGGGGCCCGCCGCCCGGCCTCTGACAATCCGGTCGGCGCGCACGACGCCGACGCACATGGCGTTGACGAGCGGATTATATCGATAGGAAGGGTCGAACACCGCTTCCCCGCCGACGTCGGGGATGCCGACGCAGTTGCCGTAGCCGCCGATGCCCGCCACCACGTTGGCAAACAGGTAGCGCGTGTGCGGGTCGTCGAGCGGGCCAAAGCGCAGGCTGTTCAAAAACGCGATGGGCCGGGCGCCCATGGTGAAGATGTCGCGCAGGATGCCACCCACCCCGGTCGCCGCGCCCTGGTAGGGCTCGACCGCCGAGGGATGGTTGTGGCTCTCCATCTTGAAGGCAATCCCGATGCCGTCCCCGATGTCGACCACGCCGGCGTTCTCTCCCGGACCCTGCAGGACCTGCGGCCCCTCGGTCGGGAACCGGCGCAGGTGGACCTTCGAGCTCTTGTAGCTGCAGTGTTCCGACCAGAGGACGCTGAACAGCCCGGTCTCGACAAAATTCGGCAAACGGCCCAGCCGGTCGACGATGCGGGCGTACTCGTCGTCCGTCAGCCCCATCTCCCGGTACAGCTTCTCCTCGCGAATTTGTTCCGCCGTCGGTTCAGCCAACGTGGACTCCCTCCTCCACGGCGCGGTGGATGGCCGCGAACATGCGCAAGCCGTCCTCCGAACCCATCCAGGCTGCGACCGCCCGTTCCGGGTGCGGCATCAGGCCGAGCACGTTGCCGCGCTCGTTGAGGACCCCGGCGATGCGGCGGGCCGACCCGTTCACGTCGGCGGCGTAGGTGAACGCGATCCGCCCCGCCCGCGCCAGCTCGTCGAGCACCGCTTCGTCCGCGATATACCGCCCTTCTCCGTGCGCGATGGGGATGCGGACCCGCTCCCCTCGCCGGTACAACGACGTGAACGGGGAGCGGTCGTTCTCCACCACCAACTCCGCCATCTCGCACCGGAACTGCAGGTGGTGGTTGCGGACCAAAGCGCCCGGCAAAAGCCCCGCCTCAGTGAGGATCTGGAACCCGTTGCAGATGCCGAGCACGAGTTTGCCCGCCTCCGCCTCCGCCCGCACCGCAGCCATCACCGGGCTGAAGCGGGCGATGGCACCGCAGCGCAGGTAATCGCCGTAGGAAAACCCGCCCGGCAGCACGATGGCGTCATACGGGCGGAGATCCCGCTCCTGGTGCCAGACCTTGACCACCTCGTCGCCCGTCGCGCGGGTGATGGCCGCCACCGCGTCGTCGTCGCAGTTCGAGCCCGGAAAGACGATCACCGCCCACCTCATGCCGACGCCTCCGCCCGCGCGTCCTTTGCCCACGGTTCGAGCGAGAACGCGTACGTCTCCATCACCGGGTTGACCAGCACCGCGTCGCACATCGCGCGCACCTGTGCCGCCGCTTCTGCTTCCGACGCCGCCTCCAGCCGCAGTTCCATGTACTTGCCGATCCGCACCTCGCCCACACCGGTGTAGCCGAGGCTGTGCAGCGCCTGCTCCACCGCGCGGCCCTGCGGATCGAACACGCTCGGCTTGAGCCAGACGCGCACCTGCGCCTTCCACGTCGCCATGTCAGACCTCTCCTTCCCCGAGCACCCGGCGCAGCATCTCGGCGTACGCCGCCTCCACGCCGCCGAGATCGCGCCGGAAGCGGTCCTTGTCCAACCGCTCGCCGGTCGCCGCGTCCCAGAAGCGGCAGGTGTCCGGCGAGATTTCGTCCGCGAGCAGAAGGTCGCCCGCCGGTGTTTCGCCAAACTCCAGCTTGAAATCGACCAGCCGCACCCCGCGCGGCGCCAAGAACGCGGCCAGCACCTCGTTGACGCGCAGCGCCGTCGCCCGGATGTGCGCCAGTTGCGCCGCGTCCGCCCAGCCGAGCGCGCGGATGTGGTCTTCGTTCACCCAAGGGTCGCCGAGGCGGTCGTCCTTGTAGTAGAACTCGACCACCGGCTGCGCCAGCGCCTGGCCTTCCGGCAGGCCGAGGCGCTTGGCCATGCTGCCCGCCGCCAGGTTGCGCACCACCACCTCCAGCGGCAGGATGCGCACCGCGCACACCAGCGCCTCCCGCTCCGACAACTCCGCCAAAAAGTGGTTGGCGACGCCGTGCTGCGCCAAGAGCCGGAAAAAGAAGTTGCTCATCCGGTTGTTGACGACGCCCTTGCCGGGAATGGTGCCGCGCTTCTCGCCGTTGAACGCGGTCGCGTCGTCCTTGTATTCGACGATGTACGCATCCGGCCGGTCGGTCGCGAACACCTTCTTGGCCTTGCCTTCATATAATTGCGCACCTTTGCGGGGCACGCCTGCGCCGGTTCGGGCCGGCCGGCCCGAAACCAGGGTTGCGCCCGCATCGTGTCCAGGATGTCCTTCCGGATGCTTCTCGTTTGCCGCCATGGCGGCCGCCTCCTTGCCGCCCGGGCACGGTCAGATGCCGAGCCGGGCCAGGATGGTGTCCACGTGCTTCAGGTGCCAAGCGGGATCGAAACAAGCGTCCAATTCCTCTTGCGTCAGTTTTTCCTTCACCAGCGGCGACTCGCGGATCAGCTCATAGAACGGACGCTCCTCTTCCCACGCGCGCATCGCGCACGGCTGGACGGCGTCGTACGCCTCCTCCCGCGACACGCCCTTGTCGATGAGGGCGGTGAGCACCCGCTGCGAGTAGGTCAGGCCGAACGTCCGCTCCATGTTGCGCTTCATACGCTCGGGATACACGCGCAGGTCGGCGAGGATGCGGTTCATCCGGTGCAGCATGTAATCGATGAGAATCGTCGCGTCCGGGATGATGACCCGCTCGACCGACGAGTGGCTGATGTCCCGCTCGTGCCAGAGCACCACGTCTTCAAGCGCCGGCACCACGTACCCGCGCAGGATGCGCGCCAGGCCGCTTATCTGCTCGCAGCCGACCGGATTGCGCTTGTGCGGCATCGCGGACGACCCTTTTTGGCCTTCGTAGAACGGCTCCTCCACCTCGCGCACTTCCGACTTCTGCAGGGCGCGGATCTCGGTGGCCATCTTGTCCAGGGTGGTGCCGGTCAAGGCGAGGGCGAACAAAAACTCCGCGTGGCGATCCCGCTGCAGGGTCTGGGTGCTGATGGGCGCCGGTTTGAGCCCGAGGCGGTGGCAGACGTACTCCTCGACGCGCGGATCGACGTTGGCGTACGTACCGACGGCGCCGGAGATCTTGCCGTAGCGCATCCGCTCGGCGGCCGCCTCGAACCGCTCCAGGTCCCGCAGCAACTCCGCGTACCACAGGGCGGCCTTGAGGCCGAAGGTGGTCGGCTCCGCGTGCACCCCGTGCGTGCGGCCCATCATGATGGTGTACCGGTGTTTGTCCGCCAGCTGCCGGAGCGTGGCGAGCAACGCCGCGAAATCCTGGCGGATGATTTTCACCGCTTCCTGAATTTGCGCGGAGAGGGCCGTATCGACCACGTCGGTCGAAGTGAGGCCGTAATGCACCCATTTGCGTTCCGGGCCGAGCGATTCGGACACCGCGCGCGTGAACGCCACCACGTCGTGGCGGGTCTGCTGCTCCAGTTCAAGCACCCGCTCGACGCGGAACGTGGCGCGATCGCGGATCTTGGCGGCGTCCTCCTCCGGGATGACGCCGATGCTCGCCCACGCCTCGACGGCGAGGACCTCGACCTTCAGCCACCAACGAAATCGTTCCTCCAGCGTCCACAAACGGCCCATCTCCGGCCGCGTATACCGTTCAATCACCCATCGCCGCCCCTTTCACGACGTGTGCGCCGTGCGAAATTCGCACGGCGCCGCATCGTTTTGCGCCTTCAGTGTACCCTTGGCGGCCATCGCGCGTCAACCAAAATCCGAACGATATTTCTTCCAATCACGTAGAACGTTCGGTGTTCCGGCCGCGCGCCGCCGATCGCGCCGTGCTCCCCGGTCAGGCTTCCGGTTCCGGACCAAAGACCCCGAGCGCCCGCACGGTGGCGATGGCATCCTCGACCCGGTCGGCGAGAATGTTCAGGTGCCCCATCTTCCGCTTCGGCTTCGCCTCCGCTTTGCCGTAGAGGTGGAGCTTCACATGATCCGGCAGCCGCGGCACCAGGTCGAGCACCGGTGCGAGGTGCTCGCCGAGGATGTTCACCATCACGACCGGGGTGAGCAGGGTCGTCCTGCCCAGCGGCAGGCCGCAGATGGCGCGGATGTGTTGTTCAAACTGGGAGGTCATGCAGGCGTCCATGGTGTAGTGGCCCGAGTTGTGCGGGCGCGGCGCCAGCTCGTTCACGTACAGGCGTCCGTCGCCGTCGAGGAACATCTCCACCGCCAGCAGCCCCACCACGCCGAGTGCGCCGGCCACCGCCTCGGCCAGGCGCTGCGCCTCGGCTTGGATCTCGCCCGGGATGCGCGCCGGGACGACGGACATGTGCAGGATGTGCTGGCGGTGGATGTTCTCGGCGACCGGAAAGCTCTGCACCCGCCCGTCCGCAGTGCGCGCCACGATGACCGACAGCTCGTGCGCAAACGGCACAAACTGTTCCAGGATGAGCGGCGCTTCATCCAGGCCATCGTCCATCGCGCCGGGGTGCGCCGTGCCATGCCCCGCCGGCGCCCGCCGTGCGCGCTTGGCCACCCCCTCTGCGGCCCACGCGCCCGCACCCGCGGCCCAGGCGGCCTGTGCGTCCTCCCGGCTGTGCAGGAGCCACTGCCCCTTGCCGTCGTAGCCGCCCGTCGTGGTCTTCAGCACCGCCGGCAGGCCAATGTCGTCCACCGCCGCGCTGAGGTCTTCCCACGTCGTGACGGGCCGGTATGCCGCCACCGGCGCGCCCGCCCGGGTGACGGCCGCCTTCTCGCGCAGGCGGTGCTGGGTGATGCGCAACAGTTCGCTGCCCTGCGGCACGTACGCCGTCTCCGCGAGGACGCGGGCGACGCCCGCGTCCACGTTTTCGAACTCGTAGGTCACCACGTCGCAGCGCGCCGCCAGGTCGCGCGCGGCGGCGAGATCGTCATACGCGGCGACGATTTGGCCGTCCGCCACCTGGCCGCAGGGGGAATCGGGGGTCGGGTCGAGCGTCCAGAACCGGTAGCCCATGGCCCGCCCCGCCAAGGCCATCATCCGCCCCAGTTGGCCGCCGCCGAGGACGCCGATGGTGGCGCCGGGCAGGATGACGCGCCAACCGTCCCTCCGCGCGGCCGTCATCCCGCACTCCCCCCCGCGCCGCTTTCCCCGCCCGGTTCGCCACTTCGGCGGACCGCCTCCGCCAAAGCCGCGCGCCTGGCCGCCAAGCGTTGGCGCAGCTGTGGGTCGGAGAGGGCGAGGATCTGCGCCGCCAACAGCCCTGCATTCGCCGCCCCCGCCGGGCCGATGGCCACCGTCGCCACCGGCACCCCGGCCGGCATCTGGACGATGGAGAGCAGCGAGTCCAGGCCGTTCAAGCTCGACGACTTGACGGGCACGCCGATGACAGGCAGCACCGTCTTCGCCGCCACCATCCCCGGCAGGTGGGCCGCCCCGCCCGCGCCGGCGATGATGACCTTGATGCCGCGCGCCGCCGCCGACTCGGCATAGGCAAACATGTCGTCCGGCGTGCGGTGGGCGGAGACCACCCGCTTCTCATACGGGACGCCCAGCTCGTCGAGCACCTCACACGCCCGCGCCATCGTCTCCCAATCGGAATGGCTGCCCATGATGACCCCGACCAACGGCGACACGCCATCTACCCCCTTGTGCAAAGAAGCACGCGCAAGCGTGCTTCTTTGCGGATGTCTGCAAGGCCGGGCGCCGCAAGGCAGCCCGGCAACGCACAAGCCGGAAACCGGTCAACCCAGCCAGATATACCGCCAGCCCGCCAGGATGGCGATGACGACCATCAGCCAGTGGACCTTGACGTGATCGCGGCCGGCTAGCCAGAGGATGGCGTTGATGACCACGAAGAACGTGAAACCCAACGCGATGCCGTTGGAGATGCTGTACGTCAGCGGCATCGCGATGATGGTCAAGAACGCCGGGATGGCCAAGGCCATGTTGTCCCACTCGATGTGGCGCACCGCCGACATCATCAGGATGCCGACGATGATGAGCGCCGGCGCCGTCGCCTGATCCGGGATGATGCCGGCAATGGGCGCCAAGAACAGCGACAACAGGAACAGCACGCCGACGGTGGTGGCGGTGAGCCCCGTGCGGCCGCCCGCCGCGATGCCCGATCCGCTCTCCACGTACGCGGTGATGGTGCTGGTGCCAAGCAACGCGCCGATGCTCACGCCGCAGGCGTCCACCAGCATCGCCCGTCCCAGCCGCCGCTGCCCCTCTTCCCCCTCCAGGAGGCCTGCCTTGTTTGCGGTGCCCACCAGCGTCCCGAAAGTGTCGAACAGCTCGACGAACGTGAAGGTGAACAGGGCGCTGATGAGCCCGTAGTGGAACACGCCCGCCAAATCCAGCTTGCCGACGGCAAGGTGGCTGAGGTCGGGGAACCACTGCGGGTGCTTGAGGCTTGACACGTTGGTCACGCCCATCGGGATACCGATGATGGTCGTGGCCAGGATGCCCAACAGGATGGCGCCCGGGATGCGCAGCGCCAACAGGACGGCGGTGATGAACAGCCCGATGAGCGTCAGCACCGTCTGCGGGCTGTGCAGGGAACCGAGCACCGGCAGCCAGGAGAAGTTGTCGATGGCGCTGCCCGGCGCGTAGCTGGTCGTGGCGCTGCCGGTGAACTGCATCCCCATCAGGTCGCCGATCTTAAAGCCGATGATGGTGATGAACAGCCCGATACCGACCGTGATGGCGTACTTGAGCGAATCGGGGACGGCCTTGACCAACAGCTGCCGGATCTGCGTGATGGTGAGAATGATGAAGACGATGCCGGAGATGAACACGCAGCCCAACGCCGTCTGCCAGCTCATCTGCCCGTGGTTGCTCGCCGCAATCACGGCAAAATACGCGTTGAGTCCCATGCCGGGCGCCAGCGCGATGGGGTAATTGACGATGAGGCCCATCAGCAAAGTGACGATGCCCGCGCCGACGCACGTGGCGAAAAACACCGCCTTCGGGTCCATCCCGGTCGCTGAAAGAATGCTCGGATTGACGAACAGGATGTACGCCATGGTCATGAACGTGGTTAAGCCCGCGACAATCTCGCGGCCGACGGTCGTATTGTACCGCCGCAATTGAAAGAATGCTTCCAAATCCGACACCCTCCTCTGTCTGGCATGGATCCCCCGCGGGGCCTGCTGCCGGCCTTTGGCCAGCGGCTGCCGCCGCTCACCCGGCGCCAGGATGGCCGCGGCGGGCTTACTCCCACTCGATGGTCGCCGGCGGCTTCGTGGTGATGTCGTAGACCACGCGGTTGACCCCCGGCACCTCGTTGACGATGCGGGTCGAGATCCGCGCGAGCACGTCGTACGGAATGCGCGCCCAGTCGGCCGTCATCCCCTCCTGCGACTGCACGGCGCGCACGGCGATGGTGTGGGCGTAGGTGCGTTCGTCCCCCATCACGCCGACGCTCCGGATGCCGGTGAGCACCGTGAAGTACTGCCAAATCTCGCGGTCGAGGCCCGCACGGGCTATCTCCTCCCGCAAGATGGCGTCCGACGCGCGGACGATGGCCAGCTTGTCCGGCGTCACCTCGCCGATGATCCGGATGGCGAGCCCCGGCCCAGGGAACGGCTGCCGCCAGACCAACTCCCGCGGCAGGCCGAGCGCCTCGCCCAGCGCCCGCACCTCGTCCTTGAACAGCTCGCGCAGCGGCTCAATCAGCGTAAAGCGCATGTCTTCCGGCAGCCCGCCCACGTTGTGGTGCGACTTGATGGTGGCCGCCGTCGCCGTCCCGCTCTCAATGACGTCGGTGTACAAGGTGCCTTGCACCAAGAAGTCGAACGGACCCAGGCGCGTGGATGCGTCCTCGAACACCCGGATGAACTCCTCGCCGATGATCTTGCGCTTCTGTTCCGGGTCGCTCACCCCGCGCAGCCGGGCCAGGAACCGGTCCGCCGCATCGATGCGCACGACCTGAATGCCAAGCCCGTCCTTGAGCGACGCCATCACCGCCGCCGCCTCGCCCTGGCGGAGCAGGCCGTGATCGACAAACACGGCGGTGAGCTGCTCCCCCACTGCCCGGTGGACGAGCGCCGCCGCCACCGACGAGTCCACCCCGCCCGAGAGGGCGCACAAGACACGCCGGGAACCCACCTGCGCCCGTACCCTCGCCACCGTCTCGTCGATGAGCGAGGACATGGTCCAATCTCCCCGGCAGCCGCAGACGTCATAGAGGAAGTTGCGCAGCACCGACATGCCGTGTTCGCTGTGATGCACCTCGGGGTGGTACTGCACCGCGTAGATGCGGCGCGCCGGGTCGTGCATCGCCGCGATGGCGCCGCTGTCGGTACGGGCGTCGGTGACGAAGCCCGGCGGCGCGGCGGCGACCACATCGGTGTGGCTCATCCAGACCGCCTGTTCCTCCGGTTGACCGCGGAACAAGGCGCCGGCGGACGGCTCAAGCCGCATGCGGGTGCGGCCGTACTCGCGCACCGCACCGCGATCGACGCGGGCCGAGAAGCGCTTCGCCACCAACTGCATCCCGTAGCAAATGCCGAGGATGGGCACACCGAGCTCCCAGACGCCAGGGTCGACGTCGGGCGCCCCTTCCTCGTACACGCTGCGCGGTCCGCCGCTGAAGACGATGCCTTTGAGGTCGCGCCGCGCCAATTCCGCTGCGGGCACGTGGTAGGGAAGCAGTTCACTGTGGACATGGAGTTCGCGGATGCGGCGGGCGATGAGCTGGTTGTACTGACCGCCGAAGTCCAACACCACGACCGTCTCGTGTTCCGCCATCTCTTCACTCCTCACCGGCAGTGGATGGGCGTCCGCCAAGGCAGGCAGCTTGGACAGACAAAAAGAAAAACCCCGGCACGCCGTATCGTCTGTAGGTTAACCCTCATCGCAAACACGATACGAGGCAGCCGGAGTCACACGCGCGCACCAGGGCAGCAAAGACAAACAGGCGCCCTTTCGCGCGCCGCCGTGCGCAAGACCGACCTCGTAGCCAGGACGATTTAAGGTCGTCCGGTAGAGACAGCCGAGCCATATTCCCGGCTTTATACGGGGTCAGAACCCTATGCGGTTCCCAGTTCGCCCTCATTCTACTGAATGCGGCAGACAGGCGTCAATGCATGGCCGCGCATCAGCCCGGGGCGGATCAACCGCCCACGTACTTCGTCGGATCGACGGAGACAGGGTAACCGGAACTGTCAAACCCGGTGGCGATGGTGAAGTGCAGGTGCGGTCCGGTGGAAAACCCGTTGCTGCCCACGCCGGCTATCTGCTGCCCGGCGTGCACAATCTCCCCCGGTTTGACCTTGATCTCCCATGCGTACATATGGCCGTAGATCTCAAACAACCCGTTGGCCGATTCAATCACAATCCAGTCGCCAAACCCGCTGGCCGGACCGGCGTACAACACCTTGCCGCCTGTGGCGGCGACAATCGGCGTCCCGATGGGCGCCGGGATGTCGATCCCGTTGTGGAACTCCCGGGTACCATCCGACCAGGTCCGCCATCCGTACCCGGAGCTGATGGTGTGATACCCCGGCACCGGCCAGACCCATCCGTCCGACGGGCCCGTGTACGTGCCCACTTCGGACTGGAGCTGTTGAATGAGCGCCTTGAGGTTCTGCATGGCGCTCGTCTCGTTCTGCAGCGCGATCTCCTCTTGCCGCTGCTGGTCTTTCACGTCTGCCAGCAGGCGTCGCTCGCGCCGCTCGGCCATCTGTACCTGGGTCTGTTTGTTGATGAGCGCGACGTAGACGTGGCGGGCCGCTTGCTGTTGTCGGACGAGCTCGGACCGGTTCGCCTCCAGCCGGCGCTTGGCCGCCTGGATCTCGTCGAGCACCTGCCGGTCCTCGGCCGCAATCATCGACAGCAGCTGCATCCGGTCCAAGAAGTCGGCAAAACTCGTCGCGGAGAACAGGACGTCCAGGTAGCTGGCCTGGCCGGCCATGTACATCACGCGCAGCCGCCGCTGCAAGACGCCGTACTGCTGTGCGATGTGCGCTTCGGTGCGCGCAATCTGGCGTTTGACACGCGCGATGGCCAAGTTTCTGCGGTAGATCTCAAGGCGCGTCGAGGCGATGCTGCGGTTGAGGTCGTCAATCTGGTGTTCGATTTGGACAATCTGAGCCTCCAACTGCCGCTGCTGTGCCTTGAGGGACTGCAGGTGATTGAGTGTCTGCACCTTCTGCGCCTCAAGGGCTTGCATCTTTTGTTTGGCTTCCGTCAGCTTGTCCGCATAGCTTGGCGGTGCGTCCAGCCAAGGGACCCACAGCGCCGCGGCCAGCGCCAAACCGAACGCGCGCAGCCCTGCCTGGCGCGGATTCCATCGCAAAGCCAAGCACCTCGCTCGGTCTCGCCGCTCCCGGCGGCGATATACCCGGGGTGACCAATTCGACGCGCTTCGCCGAATTCCTCCTCTTGGCGCCGCGGAATCCGCGTTGGCTTCGACACCATCCGCCTCGCCTGCGCCGCTCGATTTCAATCCTCTTTCAATCCTGCACAGCTACGCTAGAGTCGTCCGAACGCTTCAGGCCATCTTCAGACGGAAGGGGTTCCGATGCGCGCATGCGGTCACGGGTGCAACACGTGCGCTGGCACCATCTCGTGCTCGCATTCCTGACGGCGCTCTCCGCGTTTTTGAACCTGTTCGCCCTTTGGCAGGAGGGCTACGGCAACGAGTACTACGCGGCGGCCGTCAAGAGCATGACGATGAGCTGGCACAACTTCTTTTTCAATTCCTTCGATCCAGGCGGTTTCATCACCATCGACAAACCGCCGGTCGGGTTCTGGCTGCAGGTGCTCTCCGTCAAGGTGTTCGGGTTTCACGGGTGGGCGCTCTTGTTGCCACAAGCGCTGGCCGGTGTCGCCTGCGTGCTTGTCGTCTACCGGCTCGTCCGGCGCCACTTCGGCGTGTACGGCGGCTTGCTTGCGGCGGCCGTGATGGCGTTGACACCCATCGCAGTCGCCGTGTCGCGGACGAACGAGATCGACACCACCCTCGTCCTCGCCATGTTGCTGGCAGCGTGGTGCTTGTGGATCGCCATCGAGCGGCGATCGCTCGGATGGCTGCTCGCCAGCGCCGCGGTGGAGGGCGTGGCGTTCAACATCAAGATGATGGAAGCCTATCTCGCCCTGCCTGCGTTTTACGTCACCTATTTCCTCGTCAGCGACCTGCGCTGGCGGCGTAAACTCGTGCACCTCGCCGCCATGACCGCCGTGTTGTTGGCGGTGTCGTTCTCCTGGCCGGTGGCGGTGGACCTGACGCCGGCCAGCGCACGCCCGTGGGTGGGCAGCACGCAGACGAACAATGAGATGGAGCTTATCTTCGGCTACAACGGTCTGGAGCGGCTCCTCGGCCGCTCGTTCGGCCACGCATTCCACCGCCAGGGAGCAGCGGCCACACCCGCCGCGGCCGCCACAGGCCAAGGCGGATTCGCCGGGCCGGCAGGCGGGAACTTCACGGGCCGCGGCGGCAACTTTCCTGGCCCCGGAATGTTTGCCGGCCGTGGCAATGCACCAGGTTTGAACGGCCAGATGCCGGGCGCCAACGGCAACCGGCCCGGCTTCGCAGGCTTCCCTGGCTTTGCCGGCCGCGGCGGCTTCGGCGGCGGTTTTGACAACGGTGCGCCAGGTCCCCTTCGCCTGTTCCAGCGCGCGTTGGGCGGCCAAATCGCGTGGCTGTTGGCGCTCGCCCTGCTGTCGTCCATTCCGGCTTTGCGCCACGTTCGCTGGCGCAAACCGCTGTCCGCCGAAGAGAAGGGGACCGTGTTCTGGTTGGCTTGGCTGCTGCCGATGGCGGCGTTCTTCAGCGTCGCCGGGTTCTTCCATCCCTATTACATGATCACGATGGCGCCGGGCATCGCCGGACTGACGGCGGCCGGCCTGCTGCAAATGTGGCGGGACTGGCAGGCGCGAACCCGCTGGAAGTGGTGGTTGCCCGCGCTGTTCGCCCTCAATCTGTTGGTGGAATATCACATCGTTTGGCCGTATCCGTCTCTGCGCGTCGCGCTGGTGCTGCCGAGCGGTGTGGCGGCCCTCGTCGCAGCCGTCATGCTGTGGAAGGTACACGAGTGGCCGCTGCAAACGCGAGCGGGCAGTGTGCTCGGGCTGGCCGCGCTCTTGATCCCGCCCGGGTATTGGTCGCTGACGCCCATCCTGTACGGTGTCAATCCGACCATCCCGTCCGCCGGCCCCCCGGCACGGCTCGCCGCGAACACCTCCTTCCCCGCGGCAGGCCGGGCAGCGAACTGGCCCGGCAACTTCCCGGTTGCACCCGGAACGGGCGGCGGGTTCGGCGGCCGGTTCCGTGGCCGGTTCGGCGGCGGCAACCACGGCGGCTTCGGTGAATTTGGCGGCGGTTTCGGCGGCTTCGGTGGCTTCGGTGGCGAAGCACGGGTCAGCGCGGCGCTCATCCGCTACCTGGTCCAGCACTACAGCCATCAACCCGGTTCGTTCCTCGTGGCGACGACCAACGCCATGACCGCGGCACCCATCATCCTCGACACCGGGTTGCCGGTGATGGCGATGGGCGGCTTCACCGGATCCGATCCCGCGATGACGGTGCAGAAGCTGGCGCAGATGACCGCGGCCGGCAAGGTGAAGTACTTCCTCATCCCCGGCGCAGGCGGGTTCGGGTTCGGCGGCCGGGAAGGGCAAGCGTCGGTGTTGGCGTGGATCCAGGCACACTGCGCCGTCGTGCCGGAGAGCGCATGGGCCGGCGCGGGGGCGGCCGCCACAGGCAGCGGTGCGGGCGCAGGCACGGTCGACCTTGGCGGCCGCGGATTGACCCTGTACGTCTACACCGGGAAATGACGGGCGATGCCCCAGGGAGGGGATGCAGATGTACGAACGGGTGTCATCCAGCACATCCACGGCCCCTTCGGCCCACGGCACGGGAGGGGAAGGGGGCGGCCGCGGCGTCCGCCTGTCGGTCGTCGTACCGGTATTCAACGAGCAAGACGTGATCCGCATCACCCACCAACGCCTCTGCAGCGTCCTCGCGGCGTTGGGTGAACCGTACGAGATTGTCTACGTCGATGACGGCAGCCAGGACGAGACGCCGGCCATCCTCGACGAGATGGCCGCGGCGCACCCAGATGTCCGGGTGATCCACTTCTCCCGCAACTTCGGGCACCAAGCCGCCATCTCCGCCGGGATCGATCACGCCCGCGGCGATGCGGTCGTGGTGATAGACGCGGACCTCCAGGACCCGCCGGAGCTCATCCCGCGCCTGGTCGAACGGTGGCAAGCCGGATACGACGTGGTCTACGCCCGGCGGATGGAACGCCAGGGCGAGTCATGGTTCAAACGGTCGACGGCGCGCTGGTTTTACCGCGGCCTGCGCCGGCTGGCGGACATCCCGATCCCGCTCGACACCGGCGACTTCCGGTTGATGGACCGGCGGGTGTGCGCGGTGCTCAGGGCGCTGCCGGAGCACCACCGGTTCTTGCGCGGCTTGGTGGCATGGGCGGGATTCCGCCAGATTGCGGTCGAGTACGTACGCGAGCCGCGCCTCGCGGGTACGAGCAAGTATTCCCTGCGCAAGATGCTGCGCCTCGCCGCCGACGCCGTCACCTCGTTTTCCTACCGGCCGCTGCGCTGGCCGTTGTACGCAGGCGCAGGCTGGACGGTGGCCACCCTCGCCCTGATGGCGGGCGAAGCTTGGCGGATGTCCTTCGCGCACCATGGGATATCCGGGGCGAGCCTGCTCATCACGTTCAGCCTGCTTGGCGACGGCGTGCTGCTGTTGTCGGTCGGCGTGTTGGGACAGTACGTGGCGCGTATCCACGACGAAGCGAGGCGGCGGCCGTTGTACATCGTGCGCGAAGTGGTGGGCGGGAGACCATCCGCGCAGGAGGGCAACCGGTGAGACGGGCGGACATCTGGCGCCGGGCGCGCCGCTTTGCCTGCATCGGGGTGCTCAACACGGGCGTCGATTGGGGGGTGTTTTTCGCCCTTGCCCACGGCCTGCGCTGGCCGCTGTGGATCTGCCAAGCCAGCGCGTATGCCGCCGGCGTGGCCAACAGCTATGTGTGGAACCGGCGGTTCACCTTCGCCGCCGGCCGCTTCCGCCCCAGCGAGCCGCTGCGCTTTGTCTCCGTCAACGTCTGTTCGCTGGCGCTCTCGGCGGCGGGCCTCGCCTGGCTGACGCACGAGAAGTGGCCTTGGTATGCAGCCAAAGCGGCGGTGACCGTGCTCACGCTGGCGGTGAACTTTGCCGGAAGCCAGTGGTGGGTGTTCCGCCCGGCACCATCAGCCGGTACCCCACGCCGCGGATGGTCTTGAGGTACACCGGATCCTTCGGATTCTCCTCAATCTTCTCCCGCAGATGGGACACGTGCGCATCGACAATCCGCGTGTCGGGCGACGCCGCATACCCCCAGACGTGTTCCAGGAGCTGGTTGCGGGAGAGGACGCGATCGCGGTTGAGCATGAAGTAGTGCAACAACTCGAACTCCTTCGGGGTCAGCTCGACCGCTTCGCCGCGCACGAACACCTGGTGGCGCACCGGATCGAGGACGATGTCGCCGACCCGCAGCACCTCGGATGCGCCCCCCTCCCCGTCGGCATCGCCTCCGTCCGGCCCGCGCCGCCGCAGCACCGCGCGCGCTCGCGCCACGAGTTCACGCGGACTGAACGGTTTGGTCACGTAGTCGTCCGCGCCCAGTTCCAGCCCGAGGATGCGGTCCACCTCTTCCTCGCGCGCGGTGAGCAGAATGATGGGCACCCAAATCCGTTCCTGGCGCAGGCGCCGGCAGACCTCCAATCCGTCCATCCCGGGCAGCATGATGTCCAAGATGACCACGCAAAACGCATCCGGTTGCTTGCGGATGCGCTCGTACGCTTCGCTGCCGTCGGCACAGACCGAAGTCGGAAACCCGGCGCGCTGGAAGTGGTATTCCACCAATTTGCGGATGGCTGGCTCATCGTCGACAATCAGCACCTCGCCGCGCATCCATGCCTGGGGCTCCATCCGAGATATCCCCCCATCCACCGGTGGTCACGCCATCACCGGTCCTCACACTATGAATGGTACGTGTGCAATGTAAAGTGACGGTGAAGGAGGGATGAACGGAGCGTAAAAGATGCGCCATCCAAACCAGGAAAAAATTAGAGAGCACCGGGCGTGCGCGCTCCCGATGCTCCTTGGGTCACTCAAACGGCACGGTGACCGCCGGCGGCCGTCCCGTCCATGATGGCGGAGAGGATTTCTTGCTCCAAATGGTAGAAAGCCGCGTCCCTCGGGCGCGGCCGCGGCAGGCGGACCGTCCATTCCCCGGCGATGGTGCCGCCAGCCATGAGGACAATCCGGTCGGCCAGCGCGATGGCTTCCGCCACATCGTGGGTCACGAGCACGGCGGTGAACCCGTGCGCCCGCCAGACGTCCTCGACCAGCCGTTGCATCTCCAGCCGCGTCAGCGCGTCGAGGGCGCCGAGCGGTTCATCCAACAGCAAGAGCCGTGGCCGGCTGGCGAGCGCCCGCGCCAAGGCCACGCGCTGGCGCTGGCCGCCGGAGAGGGTGTGCGGCCAAGCCCGTGCTTTCTCCAGCAAACCGACTTGGGCCAAGGCGGCGCGCGCGGCTTCGTCCGCATCCTCGCCCCGCGCGCCCAGCCGGACGTTGTCGATCACGCGCTTCCACGGCAGCAGGCGCGCGTCTTGGAACATCATCCGCACCCCGCCGTCGCGCGCTCCGGTGCGCCAAGCGACCTCCACCTTGCCGGCATCCGGCTGCGCAAGACCTGCCATCAGGCGCAGCAAGGTGCTTTTCCCGCAGCCGCTGCGCCCCACGATGGCGAGAAACTCGCCCGGTTGCGCGGCCAGGTTCAACCCTTGGATGACCGGGTGGCCGTCGAACGACTTCCATACACCCGCCAACGCGATGGGCACACCCGGCCGTTCCGCCGTCTGCTTGGCCTGCGCGGCAGCGTCTGTCACTGGGCGTCACCTCCCCAAGTCACCCGCCACGGCAGCAGCCACCGTTCCAACAGCCGCGCCACGACATCGGACAGTTTGCCGAGCAGCGCGTACAGCACGATGCCCAGCACCACCACGTCCATCTGCACGAACTCCCGGGCGTTCATCACCATATACCCGATGCCCGCATCGGCGGATATGGTCTCGGCTACGATGAGGGTGGTCCACGTGATGCCCAGCGCGTAGCGCACGCCGACCAAGATGGACGGCAGTGCGCCCGGGAACAACACATGCCGGTAGAACGCCCATCCTGTCAGGCCGTACATCCGCGCCATCTCCACCAACCCTGCGTCCACCCCGCGCACGCCGTGGTAGGTGTTCAGATACACCGGGAACATGGCGCCGAGCGCGACCAGGAACTCCTTCGCCGTCTCGCCAATCCCGAACCACAAGATGACGAGCGGGATCAGCGCCAGGTGCGGGATGGTGCGGATCATCTGGACGCTGCTGTCGAGCAGGCGGTCGGCCACGGAGAACACCCCGTTGACCAGGCCCAGGAGAAGCCCCGTCCCTGCCCCGACGGCAAACCCGATGGCTGCCCGCCGTGCGCTGACCGCGATGTCTTGCCACAGTTCACCCGTATGCGCGAGCGAGAGGAACGCCTGCACCACCGCGATGGGCGTCGGCAACACCCGCGTCGGAATGACGCCGGCGCTGCCCAGCGCCTGCCAGACGACCACCGCCAAGGCAGGCACCAGCCAGGGAGACAGCCGCCGCCATAACCCGTTGCCCCAGCCGTGTGCGCGGCGCCACGCAGCCTGCACCCCGGGAAGGTGCGCGCCAGGGTCCGGCGCCCGCGCGGGTGTTTCCGTCCCCTGCGCAGGGACGTCCGGGACGGCAGCGCCGTCCCCAGCCCACTCATGTTCTTGCCCCGCCGCATCAGTGTGCACTGGCCGCAGGCGGATGCTCATTGGCCACCACCTCACCAAAAGGGCCGTACCAGCGGCTGCCGAGCCCCGACTGGGGCCGGTCGAGCGGCAGGCGCGGAAACACCAGCTCCGCGACGCGGTACGCCTCCTCCAGGTGCGGATACCCGGACAAAATGAACGTTTCAATCCCCACTTCCGCATACTCGATCAGCCGGTTGGCGACCGTCTGCGGATCCCCGACGATGGCGGTGCCGGCGCCGCCGCGGACGAGACCGACGCCCGCCCACAGGTTGGGCGCAATCTCCAACTGGTCGCGCCGGCCGCGGTGCAGTTGCGACATCCGCTGCTGGCCCACCGAATCGAAGCGGGCGAACACACGCTGTGCCTCGGCGATGGTTTCATCATCCAAATATTGAATCAATTCTTCCGCCGCGCGCCACGCCTCCCTGTCCGTCTCCCGCACGATGATGTGGACACGCAACCCGAACCGCACCTTCCGGCCTTGCTGGCGCGCCAGCTGGCGCACTGTCCGCACCTTCTCCGCCACCTGCGGGAGCGGTTCACCCCACGTGAGGTAGACGTCGACATGCTTGGCCGCCACCTCCATCGCCACCGGGGACGACCCGCCGAAGTACAACGGCGGGTACGGGCGCTGCACCGCCGGGAAGAGCAGCCGTGCGCCCTCCACCCGCAAGTGCTGGCCCTGGAACGTGACCTCCTCCCCCGCCAACACCTGCCGCCAGACGGTGAGGAACTCATCCGTCAGCGCGTAGCGGGTGTCGTGGTCGAGGAACAGCCCATCCCCTGCCAATTCCACCGGATCGCCGCCGGTGACCACGTTGATGAGCAGGCGGCCATCGGAAAGCCGGTCGAACGTGGCGGCCATCCGCGCAGCCAACGTCGGGGACATCAAACCGGGCCGCACCGCGACCAAGAATTTCAACCGTTTCGTGAGCGGGATGAGCGAGGCGGCCGTCACCCAGGCGTCTTCGCACGACCTGCCGGTCGGCAAGAGCACGCCGTCGTACCCGAGGCGATCCGCCGCCACCGCAATCTGCCCGGCGTAGCCGTGGTCAAACGCGCGCCCGCCGTACGCTGTGCCGAGGTACCTGCCGTCGCCGTGCGTCGGGATGAACCAGAACACCTGCATTATCGAGCAGCCCCCTTTGCGGCCGCAGCCTGATTCGGCCACGGCACCGCATACGTATCGTCCTTGACGTGGATGGGCTTCGGGATCAAGTGCAGTTGATAGAACGTGTCGGCAATGACCTGTTGTTGTTGCACCACCGCCGGCGTGATGGGTTCCACGCCGTAGTTGCGGCGATTGGCCGCCAGGTCGAGCGACTGGACGTCGATGCCCAGTTGCGGCGAGAGCAGTTTCGCCGTCTCATGGCGGTGGGTGCGGATCCAAGCGTCTTCCTGCTCAATCTCCGCCAAGAGCGCCTTGATGACGTCCGGATGCTGGAGAGCGAACGTGCGCTGCGCCAAGTAGAACTCTTGGTTGGCCACCAGGCCCTTGCCGTCGATCAGGACACGGGCGTGATCGGCCGTCTCCGCCGCCGCGTAGTACGGGTCCCAGATCACCCAGGCATCGACGCTGCCACGCTCAAACGCCGCCCGGGCGTCGGCCGGTGCCAGGTACACCGGATGGATGTCGCTGTACTTGAGCCCCGCCTTCTGGAGCACCCGCACCAACAGGTAATGGACGTTCGACCCCTTGTTGAGCGCAATCCGCTTGCCCTTGAGGTCCGAAATGGTTTTGATCTGCGAATGGGCGGGCACCAGGATGCCTTCGCTGGCCGGGCTCGGTTGCTCATGCGCCAGATAGACAAACGGCACCCCGGCCGCCTGCGCGAATACCGGCGGGGCCTCCCCGGTGTGACCGATGTCGATGCTGCCCGCGTTGAGCGCTTCGAGCAACTGCGGCCCGCCCGGGAACTCAATCCATTGCACTTGGTAGCCGAGCGCCTTGAGCCGTTTCTCCAAGCCGCCGGTGGCCTTGAGGATGTTGAGCGTTCCGTACTTTTGATAGCCGATGCGGACCACCTGCCGGGCCGGCTGGGCCGCGTGCTTCGCGCGCGCTTGCACGAATCCTGCCCCCGCTGGCGGCAGTGCGGCAACCACCGCGAGCGCGGCCACGCCCGCGAGCAGCGCGCTTCCCCATACTGCCCTCTGCATCATGCACTCACTCCTTTCGGTTGTGCCAGCGCCAGCCGGTCGACGGCGTTGTCGAGCCGGCGCACGACATCGGGATCGCGAACGACGCCTTGGCCGTCGCGCCACTCCACCGCCGCGTCGAGCACGTACACCCCTTGCAGCACATGTTCGGCACCGAGCGCTGCGAGCACCGGGCGCAACGCATAATCGATGACCAACAGGTGCGCGAGCGTCCCGCCCATGGCGATGGGCAAGACCACCTTGCCGGCCAAGCTCTGCTGCGGCAACAGGTCAAGATACGCCTTCAGCAGTCCGGTGTACGAAGCCTTGTACACGGGAGACGCGATGACCACCACGTCCGCCGTCGCCAACCGGACCTGTGCCTCGAGCAGCGCCTCACTGTCCGCTTCGCCGCGGAGCAGCGCGTCGGGCGGCAAGCGGCGAGCCTGAATCCATGCCACCGTGTGTCCCGCCCACCGCAACCGCTCTTCCAGAAGGGACAGGACCACTTCCAAACGGGATCGCTCCGACAGCGTCCCCGAGATGATGACCACCTTTGCCATGCGCGTCTCCTCCTCACCGCGCAGGCCGCTCGCCGTAACGGCCAGGCCTGCGCCGGACGTTACGCCGGGAATGTTTGATAATCCTTGATCCACACCGACACCGGCGCCCCTGGGTGAAGCGCCCACTGTGCCTCGCGCGGTACGAACGCCCGCAGCACGAGGCCGTCCTGCAACTCGACTTGCACGGCGTGCACCGGCCCCTTGGCAATCTTGCGCCGAATCCGGGCCCGCGGCCCGACGGGAGGTCCGTCGGGTGGCGCCACCACGACGTCGGTCGGCCGGATCACGACGCGTACCCGCGCCCCGTCCTGGAACGGGTGGGCGGACAAGCGGATGGGGCCGAGGCTGACGGCCCCGCCGACCACCTGCCGTTCAATTTCGTTCACGTCTCCGACGAAGGTGGCGACGAACGGCGTGGCCGGCGATTCGAGGATCTGCTGCGGGGTGCCGAACTGGAGCAGCTCCCCGTCGTGGAACACCATCACCCGGTCGGCCACCTCGAACGCCTCGTCCTGGTCATGGGTCACGAAGATGCTCGTGATGCCGACTTCTTCGTGCACGCGCCGCACCCACTCGCGCAATTCCTTGCGGACTTTGGTGTCAATGGCCGCGAACGGTTCGTCGAGCAAGAGCACGCTCGGCTTGGGTGCCAACGCCCGCGCCAGCGCCACCCGCTGCGCCTGCCCGCCGGAAAGCTGCGACGGGTAACGGTCCTCGAAACCGGAGAGCCGGACGAGGCGGAGCAACTCGGCGACCCGCTCCCGAATCTCCGCACGGCGCATGCGCTGGACGCGCAGGCCGAATGCGATGTTCTCAAACACCGTCATGTGCGGAAACAAGGCGTAATTCTGGAACACCACGCCCACACCGCGGCGCTGGGGCGGGAGCGGATCGACCAAGCGGCCGTGGATGTAGATCTCGCCGGCGGTCTGCGGCTCCAAACCGGCAATCATCCGCAACAAGGTGGTCTTGCCGCTGCCGCTGGGACCGAGCAGGCCGACCATCTCCCCCGTCTCGACGGTGAAGCTGACGCCGCGCACCGCGGGTACGCCGGGCGTGTAATGCTTGACGAGGTTGCGAACCTCAATGCTCATGCGCCAACCCTCCTTTGCGCCGCAAGAACTGCATGAAGAGGAGCATCACGAACGAGGCGGAGGCAAGGATGAGCGATACCGCGTCGGCCGCCGCCATGTTGTGTTCGACGGTCGCTTGGTACACGTAGAGCGGCGCGGTCTGCGTCACACCCACCAGGTTGCCGGAGACGACCAGGACGGCCCCGAACTCACCGAGGCTGCGGGCCACGGTCAGCACCACGGCGTAATACAAGCTCCAGCGAATGCTCGGCAGGGTGACCCGCACGAACGTCCGCCACCGTGAAGCGCCAAGGGTGTACGCGGCCTCCTCGGCCGCCCGGCCGGTCAGCTGCAGCGCCGGCACCAGTTCCCGCACCACCAGCGGATACGTGACGAGCAGGCTGGCCATCACCATGCCCGGGAGCGCGAAGACGACGTGGATGCCATGGGCTTGCAACCACTGCCCCAAGCCGGTGTTGGGACCGTAAACCAACAGCAACGCCAACCCGGCGATGACGGGCGAGAGGGCGAACGGCAGGTCCGCGACGGCTGAAACCAACCAGCGGCCGGGAAAGCGGTGCTTCGTCAACAACGTCGCCGTCCACAAACCGAACACCACGTTGAACAGCACCGTCCACGCGGTGACCACCGCCGACAGCCGGAGCGAGGCGACGGCTTCCGGCTGCGCGAGGCTCTGCACAAACCCTGCCACCCCCGCCTGCAGCGCACCGGAGATGAGCCCCGCGAGCGGCAAGAGGAGCATCACGCCCAGCCATACCCAGGTAAAGACCCCTGCAGCCGCCCACCGGCCGATCCGCCGGGCCAACGCGGCGGCCAAGCGGCCTGCGTGCAGGACCGCTTGGCGCCCTGCTGCGGGGCGCGCGCTCGCCCTTGCCGTCGGCGAAACCGGCGCGCCTTGACCTGGACCACCCGCCACGGCACCCGCGCCGCGCAGCCGCGCCGCGTGACGGTGCTCCAACCAAGCGGCCACCGCGTGGGCAGCCAGGGCGATGAGGAGCAGGTCGACCGACATGGCGGCCGCGCCGAACGGATCGTCATTCTCGAGCAATCCGTAAAGGTACACCGGGGCGACCAGCGTCTGGCCGGGGAGGTTGCCGGAGATGACGACCACCGAACCAAACTCCGCCATGGCGCGGCTGAACGTCAAGCAAAACCCGCTGGCAATTCCCGGCCAAACCATCGGCAGCACGACTTCGCGCAGCGTCCGCCAGCGCGAAGCGCCGAGCGTCCACGCCGCCTCTTCCATGCGCCGGTCCAGCCCGGCAAGCACCGGCTGCACGGTGCGCACCGCGTACGGCAGGGTGACAAACGCCATCGCCAGCACCACCCCGGCGGGGGCATACGCCACGGCGAGATGACGGGCCGCAAGCCACGCCCCGATGGGCGAGACGGGTGAATACAGAAGCAACAGCATCAACCCGCTCACCGTGGTGGGGACGCCGAGCGGCAGGTCGAGCAAGGTGTCGAGCAGGCGGCGGCCTGGAAAGCGGCCACGGACGAGAGCAAACGCGACGGCGGTGCCGGCCGCCGTGTTGATGCCGGCCGCCAACAACCCTGCCGTCACCGACAGGCCGAGCGCCGCACGGCCCAGCGGATCGGTGAGCGGATGCCAGAAGCCCGGCCAGCCGTGCACCAAGGCCATGCGGATCACGCTGCCCACCGGCAGCACCACGAGCAGCAACAGATAGCTGCCGACGGCGGCCAAACCCAGGTACAGGGTGAGCGGCCGGCTGGCGTGTACCGCCCACCGCCGCGGCGCGGCGGGGGCCGGTTGCAGAACGGAGACGGTCGACACCTTGCACTCCCCCCTTGGCGATGACAGGCTACGATGTTCTCCGCCCGGCGCCGTGCACAGGGCTACATAGCGCCCGGCGGAACGGCTGTTCCGTCACTTGCGCTCTGCCAAGACTTGGTCAAAGATGGCACCTTGGGCAAACAAGGTCTGGTTGACCTTCGCCCATCCGCCGAGCGAGGCGATGGTAAACAATTGCGGCGGGGTGGTGTAGCGGGATTTGACCTCGTTCCACACGGCCGGGTTCACCGGCCGGAAACCGTTGGCCGCGAAGATGCGCTGCGCGACCGGGCTGCGCAAAAACGCCACAAACGCCTCCGCCACCTGGCGGTTGCCGTGCGCATCGACGTTTTTGTCGATGACCGCCACCGGGTTCTCGATGAGCAGCGTGGCCTTGGGAATGACCTCCGTGAAGTCGCGGCGGTTGTGGCTCTCGCGCAGGATGTCGTCCTCATAGCCGACCACCGCGTCGCCGATGCCGTTGAGGAAGGTGGTCATCGAGGCTTCACCCGACTTGTCGAGCACCTTCACGTTGCGCACGATGGACGCGAGCAGTTTTTTGGCGTCCGCCGCCGACCCGCGCTTGAGACCCGCCCCGTAGATGGCCGTGATGTCCCACTTGGCGCCCCCCGATGTCTGCGGATTGGGCAGATCCACCACCACACCGGGTTTTGCCAGGTCAGTCCAGTCGCGAATGTGCTTCGGATTCCCTTTGCGCACTCCGATGGCGACGATAGAGTCGGTTACCATGCCGTGGTACGGATCGTTCTGCCAATCATGGGTGATGTAGCCCGCCTTTTTGATTCGGTCGATATCGTCCGCCAGCGACAGCGCCGCCACATCCACCGGCAATCCGCTGGCAATCGCCCGCGACTCTGCACCGGAGGCGTCGTACGAGTCTTTGAAGATGACCGTCTGGCCTGTCTTCTGCTTCCAATAGCGCTGGAACGCAGGGAAGATTTGGTCCTCGTAAACGTCTTTGGTCGTGCTGTACGACCCGAAAGTCAGCGTCACCGTGTCCGGTGTCCCGTCCTTCGCCCGATCGTCCTTCGCCCGATGCGCCGCCGTTTTGTGCACCGTACCGTGCGCCGCCGCGTCCGCTGCCGCCGCACCAATGGACGTCAGCGCCACCGCCGCGGCGGTCCCTCCCAACCACCAGCGCAACCGTTGTATCTGCCGCTTGCTGTGCCTCATGTTGCTTGCACTCCTCCTTGGCGCCGCCGTGACAAAAAGAGGCAGATCTCCCGCCTGCAGAGCTTGCACGGGGTTGCGCCGTGCGCTCCGCGTGGCGTGAAACCTGCCTCTCGTCGTCGAGTCGGCGATATGGATTTGTCATGCGGATGTTGTTTTCGTCCTATCTTGGCTCCAAGCGTATCATAAAGCCCGTCATTCGTCAACTATACCTATGGGAACACTCGACTTTTGGCCGCGTTCTTCGATCCGCCCTTGCCCCCTGGCTGCAAGGGAAAGCGCACTTTTTCAATCCGCTCAATTTGCGTGACCTGGGCATCGTGCACCGTGATCTGCACCGTACCGTATTCCAAGCCTTGTTTGGCGCGCGCGACATGGTACAGGATTTCGCGCATCCGTTCGTCTTCGCAACCCGGGATGGCTGGCTTGCCGGATTCCTTCGGGTCGTTCGCCGGTCCGTTCGCCATGCGGTTCACCCCTTCGTCCGCCCTGCCTGAATGGCGCTTTGCGTCTCTGCCATGGTGATATCGGCGGCAGATGGCACCTGTGTACATCGCGCGACCGGCGTGCCCTCCGGCCAGCCTGCGAACGCAGCCGGCTCGCCTTCCATCGGGATCCGCCGTGCCAACAGATCGGACAAACGCGTGTTGTCCAGCACATGCGCCACCGTCTCCCGGACGAGGAGCCACAACGGACGCAGGAGACAGTGCGCTTCGAGCGGACACGGGTCGTACGCGGTGACACTCACACACCCCATGGGCGCCAGCGGCCCTTCCAGCGACCGGATGACTTGGCCAATGACAATCTCCTCCGGCGGGACACGCAACGCGTACCCTCCTTGCGTGCCGCGCTTGCTGCGGGTCAAGCCGAGATGTTTCAGTTGCAGCAAAATCTGTTCCAGGTACTTGACCGGGACCGCCGTCTTTGCCGCAATCTCGTGGATGGACATCCACTCCGTTTCGGATGCGCCCAGGACCAGCAGGGCACGCAACGCGTATTCACCCCGGCTTGACACTTTCATGCCCTGCACCCCAATTCTCGATAATCTCGATTGAATTAATAGAGATTAAGGACAGCATAAACGTCGCGCCCAACACCCACCTCCGCCACCATGTGAAGGTGAAGCGTGGTTAATTCCGATTAAACACATGTAATTACACAGCGAATTTTGGCTGAATTGTAGCACCTGCGCCGCCTCGTTGTCAATGCGCTCACCGCCTCGTCAACGCGACGGGAGGAAGCGCATGCACCCGACTTGTGCAAAGTTGCCGCGCATGACTCGTCAAGTGTATCATGTTGTGTGCATCATCATGAAGAGTCCTCTGGTATTGAAGATAGAAGGTGCCGACTTGCCCATCGACTTTCTGGACCCGGGCAATCGAAACACGTACGCAGGGCGCGAAGCGCACCCAAGCTGGCGGAATGCCATGCTGTCCCTGGTGGACGCACGCGGGTTCCGCGTCGCCGACATCGGCTGCGGTGGGGGCATATACGCGCGGGCGTGGCTGGAACTGGGAGCCAGCACCGTGATCGGCGTCGACTCGTCTCCGGTGATGCTGGAGGCGGCGCGGGAGCATGCCGGCAGCGACCCGCGGCTGTCGTTCGTCAGCGGGGATGCCGCCACCAGACTGGCGGACAATTCCATGGATCTCGCTTTCGCCCGGGCGCTCATCCATCACCTGTCAGACATTCGCCCCTTCATTTTCGAAGCGCACCGCATTCTCGCCCCCGGCGGCCGGCTGGTCATCCAGGACCGCACTCCGGATGATGTCGATCTCCCCGGCTCAACGGCCCATATTCGCGGCTACTTCTTCGAACGTTTCCCGAGGCTGCTCGAGATTGAGCGATCGCGGCGCTGGACGAAGGAACAAGTGGCAACCGCCATGCGCCAAGCGGGCTTCACCGGTGTGGCGACGGTGACATTTTGGGAAATCCGCCGGATATACCAATCGTCGGCCGAACTGACGGCAGACCTGCGAGCCCGTACGGGGCGGTCCATCCTTCATCACCTCGCCGACGACGAGCTGGAGGACCTCATTTCATTCATCGGGCGAAAGCTCTCCGGCACTGGCCGAAGCCCCATCGCCGAGGCGGATCGCTGGACGGTGTGGTGCGGGCGAAAACGGGCGGCGCAGGGGGAGTGCGGATGAAGGTGCAAGGCTTCAACCATGTGACCATCGACGTGAGCGACCTGGAACGTTCCCTCACGTTTTATACCCAGGTTCTTGGCATGCGTTTGGTGCACAAGGCGCGCCACGATGCGTACCTCGAATGGGGTATGGCTTGGGTTTGCCTGCAGGAGCGGCCAGCTCTCCCGAAACCGCGGCCGCAGTTGGGAGTCAACCATGTCGCTTTTTCCATCGCGCCGGATGATTTCCACGAAGCGGTGGCCGTGCTGCGGTCACACGGTGTCCCCATCGTCCGCGGCCCGGTTCAGCGCGGCGCCGGTTGGACCGTCAACTTCCTCGATCCCGACGGGATGCAGCTGGAACTGCACACATCGAACCTGGCAGCACGGATGGCGGTGTGGACCTGAGAGACACATGACAAAGGCTTCGGTATTCGGTGCCGAACGACGGGTCACCCAAAGCTGGCGAGCGTGGCGCGAACCACCGGATGCTTATTACACCATGCAGCATTTGGGGAGCAACCATGGTCTTCGTGGGCATGATCTTCTTCACTATGGCGCGGTGAGCGATGCCCTGCACGTTCATCACGGGAACCTCAGGCGCGCCCTTGCCGCGATACGGATCGCATTGGGCGGGGCAAAAAACAAAACGCGCCGCAGCGGCTGGTTTGCCGCCACGACGCGTTCTGTTTCTTTGGCGACGGCGACGCCAAGTCGCCAGGTTGCCATGCCGCACACAGCGGTTCCCTGCACGCCTGAGTCCGGTTCGATCCGGTGTGACGGCGGCGGATCGATTACAGGTCCATGCCGCCGCCCATGCCGCCGCCGGCCGGAGCCTTCTCCTTCTCCGGCTTGTCGGCCACCACCGCCTCGGTGGTCAGGAACAAC
>NZ_BMOY01000029.1 GCF_014647315.1 Paenalicyclobacillus cellulosilyticus | reverse complement strand
AGTTTTCAAGGAACCGCGCCCGTGCACCACCGCTGCCCGCGGCTGCCCGCCTCGGTCCCGGTGATGCCCGGTGTCTGCCGTCTCCCGCCGTCCCGGCGCGTCCCCGCGCGACGGCGGCACCGACTACCTTACCACAGCCGACCCGCCATGTGCAAGCGGAAGTTGCTGGCACACCGCCGCAACCGGCGGCTGACCTGCCACCACCCCGCGCGGGTGGCGGCGTTGAACAATATATCACCCCGCCGCCCGGGGCGTCAAGGGGGCGCCATCACCCTGCCATCCCGATGCCGTTTCGATGATGCCGTCTCGCATCTGCAACAAAACCACGGACAGGCACCTGCTCCTCGCAGATGCTCGTCCGTGGAACTGCAAGGAAAACGGTACGGGTACGGATAGGTAGGGTAGGGTGATGAGGGTACTTGGCAGGAAAACAGAAACTTGAAGAAAGAAGAGAAGAAAGTGGCTCGGGACGGAATCGAACCGCCGACACGAGGATTTTCAGTCCTCTGCTCTACCGACTGAGCTACCGAGCCGCTTGGTTGCGGGGGCAGGACTCGAACCTGCGACCTTCGGGTTATGAGCCCGACGAGCTGCCGACTGCTCCACCCCGCGCTGAAGGAAAAACACCAAATCGACCGGATCCCATCCGGGTCTACAGCGCTGCAACGACCTGCGGTGATAAGCATACCACGTGCGGCTCAGCTCATGCAAGAAGAAGGCACCAAGTCATTCGGCAGTTTCCGCGGCCCAAAGGGCAAACCGGATGGCAAGCTCACCATGCGGTCCGTTTTGCACCACGCCCGCTACTTCTTCAGTCCGTACACCCGCCAACCGGGCGAAGCGGGAACGAGGCGTCATCACAATGCCGGTGGTCCCCGCCAGCGGCGGAACATGCACCGCGTCGTCCGGGTGTTGGCGCAACCAAGCCGAAGCCTGGTCCCGAGCGTTCAGATCCACGAACATCCCTTGCTTCGCCAACTGTGCAAAGTCCTGCCGATCCGTCACCACCACGTCGACGTCATGCGCGGCCACCATTGCCATCAGTTTCATCACCGCCGCGTAGTTTTCAGGGTCCGTCAGACGGCCTGCCACCGGCAGACACTGCACCTCCACCGCCGCGCGCCGGCCCGGCGGGATCAACGCTGCCGTGGCGGCGCGCGAAAGCGGATCGGACGCGGTCGCCGGCACACTGCCGCTGATGACAAGCACGTTCAGCGCGGCAGGCACACGCGCCGTCACCGTCACCACGGTGTACACCACGCCGATGAGGATCATGAGGCCAATCAGGATGTGGTACTTGTAGTACATCCAGATGTATTCCACTTTCTCCCGAAACGTCAGATCCGCAAACGTCACCCTGCGCACGCTTCCTCACCCACACCTTGGCGCCGCCCGCTTGTCCCACCCCTCGGCAGGACGAACACCCGAGCGGCGCGCGCAACTTGCGCTCCGCTCCCCCGCGGCGTCCCGTTGTGCGTTGTGCCGAGTCCCGTCTTACCGAGTCCCGTCTTACATTGTAGCACGCCGGCACGCCGTCAGCAGACCTGATGGCCGCACCCCGGCATCCTCCGGACACACACTCCGCCATCCCTGCCTGCTGCCCGGCGCGCCGCCGCCAGATGTTCGCACCCGAAGACATCTGCCGAGGTTTCTCCGTACCCACACGATCTCCGTACCACACCCTCAGTACGGATGGCGGCTATCCTGGTGTTCTTTCAACATCTCCACCGCTTCCCGGAAGCGCAGGGCGTGCACCACCTCCCGCTCGCGCAGAAACTTCAAGCTGTCCTGAAGGTCCGGGTCGTCGGTCATGTCAATCAACCATTGGTACGTCGCCCGCGCCTTTTCTTCCGCGGCGATGTCCTCATACAAGTCCGCGATGGGGTCCCCCTTCGCCTGAATGTACGTCACGGTGAACGGGTTGCCAGCCGCGTTGTGGTAGAAGAGAGCGAAGCTGTGATCGGCGTAGTGATCGCCGAGCCCCGCTTCCCGCAGTTGTTCCGGAGTTGCATCCTTGGTCAGTTTGTAGACCATGGTCGCAATCATCTCGAGGTGCGCGAATTCCTCGGTGCCAATGTCGGTCAACAACCCGATGACTTTGTCGGGGATGGTGTAACGCTGGTTGAGGTAACGCAGCGCCGCAGCGAGCTCCCCGTCGGCGCCGCCGTACTGCTCGATGAGGTACTTGGCCATTTTTGGATCGCACTTGCTGACGCGGACCGGATACTGGAGTTTTTTTTCATAAATCCACACGGCGCATCCCCCCTTTCAGACCTGCCACGGCCAAGGGCCTTCCGCCCATGCCCACCGGTTGCCGGCCGGGCTGTTGCCGTACTCGTGCAGCGGGCCGAAGAGGGGCTCGAACTGCTGCATCAGCGCCTGCTTGCGCCGCTGAAACTGCTGAAACTGCGCCAGCGCTTGCGCATCGTCCGGGTGGGTGTCGAGGTAGAGCGTCAGCTCGACGAGGACAAAATCGATGGCCTGCATCTCTTGCATGAACTGGTAGTACTCGCGCGGAACCACCTTGCTCACGGCTGCGCCCCCCTCCCCGCTGTGTCGTACGGGCTGTACAAGTCAGGCCACAACGTTCCGCGCCGCAGCGCCTCACGCGGCGCGAACTGGCGCAATCCCCGCGGCTGGGTTTGGATGAACTGGTTGGGGGGGACGATGTACGCCCTTTGTTCCCGCGGCGGACACGGGTCGAACGGGCTGCGCCACGGTGTGTAGGTGCGCCATTGTGCATCCATCGGCGACGCCTCCTTTCCGGCGGACGGCCGTCCGGCCAGCCATCGGCCGCCCATCGCCACCATGGATATGCGCCAATCCGAGGTTCCAGAAGCAGACAGGCCCTGGCGATCGCGCTGCAGCGCGCTGCCAGGGCCGAGTTCATCGCTTCCGCTTCAGTGAATGGCGAGTGCGACCAGCACGCCGACAAGACAGCCGCCCAAGACCTCGACGGGCTTGTGGCCCAGGTGCTCGTCGAGCACCGGCCAGTCCACCAGCCACCACGGCGCATCCACCACGTGCAGCGGGCGGATCCCGCGGGCAATTTGCTCACCGTGATCGCCGGCGTCCACCGTGCGTCCTGACGGTGCGTGGCGGCGCAAGCCCCGCAGCAGTCGGTTGAGCACCGCCGCCTGCCGGCCGGTTTGCCAACGCACGCCGGCCGCGTCGTACATGACGATGAGCGCGATGAAGATGGCGAGCGCCAACACAGGATTGCGGCCGCCTTCGTGCAACCACAACTCGGTCACCAGGGCGACTACCAACGCGGTGTGGGAGCTGGGCATACCGCCCGCGCGCCGCATCCGCTGCCAATCCCATCGCCTAAGCCGCGCCATGATGATGAGCGGCTTGAGGGCTTGGGCCACCACCATGGCGATGAGCGGACCCAGCCACATCGCATACGATTGCGGTACCATGCGTAGCACCTCAGCCACCTTCCTGCTACAATGAAACCGACGCGACGCCGACACGCGCCGCAACTTGCGCGTCACGCCGCAGCTTGCGCGTCATACGATGCAAGCACGTGCCACCGCCGTGCGACACGGAAAGCAAAGGAGCCAGCGCCCAATCCGATGCACTCGTACATCGCTCATATTCTGCAGACGTATGGATACTTCGGCCTGTTTGTGGCCCTCGCCCTTGAATACGTGTTCGTCCCGGTGCCAGGAGAGACGACGCTGACGACCATCGGAATTCTCTACCAGAGCAAGGCGTACCACCTGAACCTTACCCTGCTCATCCTCTCCACCACGCTCGGCGCGTACCTCGGCAGCACCTTGGCGTACACCATCGGCCGCATGCTCGGACGGCCGTTCCTCGAACGCTACGGCCGGTACGTCGGGCTGACCCCGGCGCGCATCGATCGCGCCGAGCACTTGTTCCGCCGCTACACCATCCCGACCTTGGTCGTTTCCCGCTACATCGCCGGCGTTCGCATCCTCGTTCCGTATGTGGCCGGCATCAACCGGGTGCGCCTCGCCGTCTACCTGCCGGTGATGCTCATCGCCAACGGACTGTGGACCACCACGTTCATCCTGGCCGGGCGCGTGATTGAACGGGCGTGGCATCACTTCATCCACCATTGGCGGCACGACCTGATCCCGGCCATCCTCATCACGGCGGCGTTTGTCATCGCCTACCTCTATTTCCACCGCTGGCTGAAGCGCAAGACGGAAGGCGAGCCAGCCGCAGCGGAGAAAGATCCGACTGAGCGCGTTCCCCCCGCGCACGAGGAGGAGGCACCGGCGGCAAAAGACCAACAATCGTGATCCCGCCGCGGAAGCGTTACACCTCGCCCCGCGTGAGGCGCTGCCGCTGCGCTTCGTATAACACAATCGCCCCCGCCATCGCCGCATTCAGGCTCTCCGCCCGCCCGGACATCGGGATGCGCACCCGTGCCGTCGCCAGCCGTTCCACCTCGGGATGGACCCCGGACGCCTCGCCGCCGACGACCACGAGAAACGGCGTCGCCCACGTCCACGCGGCGCAGTCCACAGGCGCCGCCGCATCGGTGACGACCACCGCCCCGCCCGGATGCGCACGCCGCCACGCCTCCACGTACGCCACACTATCCGCAACGCGCGCCGGCAAGTGGAACAACCCGCCCATCGCAGCACGGACCACCTTGGGTGAAAACGGATCGGCCGTCCCGGTGCCGCAGCAGACTTCGTCCACGCCGAACGCCTCGGCGGCCCGGATGAGTGTGCCCACGTTGCCCGGGTCCTGCACCCCGTCGAGCAAGAGGGCCGTCCGGACAGCACTTGCCCCGGCGGCGCCGGCACCCACCCCGGCAGCTTCACGGTCCTGCCGCATCCGCAGGGTATCCGGGTCGGGAATGCGCGCCACTGCGAGGATGCCCTGGCTGGTCACGGTGTCGGCCACGGCGGCAAACGCCGCCGGCGCGAGCGCAAACGCCGGAATGCCCGCCGCTTCCGCCTGCGCGATGAGATCCGGCGCCGGGTCCGGCCCGCCCGCATGCCAAAGCAGTGCCGTCACCTCGATGGGCGATGCCAGCGCCGCGCGCACCAGCCGCCGTCCTTCTATGAGAAACTCTCCCGACGCCTCGCGGCCCTTGCGGGTTTTCAGATCCGCCCACCGTTTGACGCGCGGATTGCGCGGCGATTCGAGGAACATCACGGCGTGCACGCCCTCCTTCACCTGCCGCATGGAACAAAAATCCCGGTCGGACGACCGGGATGGTTCGCCAGCATGGTCATGCCTCGAGACGTGCCTTCGCCACGTTCACGAGTTCCGCGAACGCCTGGCTGTCGCGCACCGCAAGATCAGCCAACATCTTGCGGTTGACCTCCACGCCCGCAAGCTTCAACCCGTGCATCAACCGGCTGTACGACAGACCGTTGCTGCGCGCCGCCGCGTTGATGCGCTGAATCCACAGCCGGCGAAAATCACGCTTGCGCGCCCGGCGATCCCGGTACGCGTACATCCACGACTTCCAGACCTGCTGTTTGGCCGTGCGGTACAACGTGTGCTTGGAACCGAAATATCCGCGCGCCAGCTTCAAGATCTTTTTATGGCGTCGGCGCGTCACCACGCCGCCTTTCACCCGTGCCATGGCAAAACGTCCTCCCTCTCTGTCTCACATTCACCGCATGTAACTCACAAGGCGCTTGATCCGCCGGAAGTCGCTGTGGGACACGAGCGTGGTCCCGCTCAAACGGCGCAGCCGTTTTGCCGACTTCTTGACCGCTTTATGATACGCGAACGCCTGTGTCCGCTTCAGTTTGCCGGAAGCCGTCCATTTGACCCGCTTCGACAAGCCGCTGTGCGTCTTCATCTTCGGCATTTCGTCATCCTCCGTTCCTGTCGTCAGCCGTTGTTCGACGGCTTCGGTGCCAAGATCATGATCATGCTCCGGCCTTCCAACCTGGGCATGCGCTCAATCACGCCGTGATCGGCCACGCCTTGCGCCAAGCGCATCAGCACCTGCTGGCCGATGTTGGCATGCGTGATCTCGCGGCCGCGGAAACGCACCGACACCTTGACCTTATCGCCGTCCTCGAGAAACTTGACCACGTTGCGCAGCTTGACCTGAAAGTCGTGCTCCTCGATGTTCGGCGTCATCCGAATCTCCTTGAGCAGCACGACCTTCTGGTTCTTGCGCGCCTCGCGCTCCTTCTTGGACTGCTCATACTTAAACTTGCCATAGTCCATGATCCGGCATACCGGCGGCTTGGCCGTCGGTGCCACGTTCACCAGATCCAGGTTCTTTTCCTCCGCGATGCGGCGCGCATCCCGCAGCGGCATGATGCCCAATTGGGTGCCGTCGACGTCAATGACCCGGACTTCCCGCGCCCGAATCTGGTCATTGACCTGGAAGTCTTCTTTGCTAATACGTTTCACCTCCAGAGTGTCCGCTCGCGCCTTCGCCAGCGGTGCAGCGCCGGCGGAAGAAGCCCCCCGTGTTGTCCGCGCGTCCTTCCCCGGCGCCCAACCTTCGTGAAAATCTGACCAAACACGGCCAGGCGCGGACGAAACACCCGCGCCTCCCAAGACGTATCCGTGCACTGAACAACATACTTCACGCGCACAGGAGAGACCCGCCAGCCCAAGCCGGCCAGGTGAGAAGCGCAGAGCTTCTGCTTCGAAACAGACACACGATGTCGTTGTCTTCCGCCGTTGAACGCGCCAAGTCGTTCAAACGCCACCATCATTGTATGGGGCAGCCACCGCCGTGTCAACCGGAGATGGAAGTATCCCCGAAGGACACTTGCACTTCGCCATTGTTCCCAGATCCGGCCGCAGAGGTAACCAGTGTGACGTCACCAAAGCAAGTATTCCCAAGCGACAATGATTGTCCGTTGTAATCGCTCACCGTGCCGTTCACCCGGCTGTACGACAGGTTATTCCCGTTCTTGATCACGTTCCCGTTGATGTTGCCGCCCACCATCTCATTGCTGCCGAGTACCAGGATGGCGTACGGAGATCTCCCGTTGATGCCGCCCGTGATGTTCAAACCGCTTCCTGTTACCAGCACGCTCCCATTGACTTGACCTTGAACGGTGCATTGATTCCCAACCACAATCAAATCTCCGTTGACATTCCCTTGGATGGTCACTTGGTTCCCTGTGACGAGCGCACACTGTACGTTTCCGTTGACCGTGATCCCGTTGCCCATAAGCAACGCCGGACCGTTCACGTTATCCAACGTGACATTCGAACCTGTGACGATGGCGGCGCCGTTAATCGGTTGGGTCACCTGCACGTTGCTGCCGGTGATGATGGCCGAACCGTTGATGGGGCCTTTTTGCACCACGCCATTTCCCGAAATCCACGCCATCCCGTTGATAGGATCCTTGTTGGAAGAGGTGATCTGCTGCGGCGGCGGACTGAACCCGGTCACGCTGGCGCTTGAACCATTGACCGTGACGGTACCGCTGCCGCTCCCGGTATATTGGACCGGCACCGTCCCTGTGCCGGTGACGGACAGATTTCCAATGTTGGCTCCGAGCGAACCGCTACTCGAAATGGTGACCCCCGATACGGTTGACCCTCCGCCCCCCGCTCCGCCACCGGTACCACCGGCAGGAAGGCGCAAGATGAGGGCCATTTGCACCTGCACGCTGTGCCGCTCGCCGAACACACCCGCCTGTTCCGAAGTCCCGGTGCTCAAAATCGTCAATTGAATCGACGAGTTTCCTTGCGCGTCCTGTAAAGGTCCGGTGTTGTACACGACACTTGCGTAAAAAGGACTCTGCAACGCCTGAAGTTCACTTGTCACCTGGGATGCCAATTGCGCCGCCGTTCCGCTCGACGTGAACGCCGCATTCGTCACATCCTGTTTCAACAACTCGACCGCCGCATCGATCCCCATGCGGGCGTTATACAGCGCTTGCGTCTGCAGTTGTTCATAGGTCACCGCCTGCCAGGCACGCTGCAACGCGGTGAGGATGCCCGCCGTGAGCATTGCCGCCGTCAGGCTCACCGCCAACGCCAGCAGAAACGATGCTCCGTCCTCTCGACATACCTCTCCACGTACAAATCGCAACACCTTTCGAACCCTCATGGCATCAGTACCCTTTCTTGCCGATGACAAACGAGAACGTCAGCGTGCCGAGGCTGTTTTGCGGTGTGGGGTTGACATACGCGCCCGTTCTCCCTACCTGCCGCTGCAACACCACCTGAAACGAACCATCCGCGTTCACCTGAAAAACGGATTGAGAGAAATCGGTTCCCGTATCTGGGATCGGCACGAGATCAGGCGGGAGGACCGGAGGATTGGCATCTGGATTGTACGGTTCTCCGCCAGGAAACAGTGCAAAGACGTGCATTCCATTCCATGGCACCACCGCCACGCAGACGAAATCGCCCGCCTGCACCGCGCTGTATACTGCGGAACTTTCCGGCACAATCCCTTGCAGCGAAGAGACGCGCAATGCCAACACTTTGAACTGACCTGTCACGTTGGTTTGGAATCCAGCACCAGAAGCAGAAGAAAGCGGCTGCGTCCCGACCGCGATCGCGTTTTGCGCGAGTCGCTCCAGCTGCCAGTACACCATCGAGGTATCGGACACTTGCGTGGAACCTGCTCCAATCATGATGTACAGACCGGTCACCGTGTTCATAAGATAACCGAGGGCGATCATGGCGAGCGCTGAAACCGCGGTGGCCGCCATGACTTCCATCAGCGACAATCCACGTTCGCGTGTACGCACATGTTGCGAGACACCGGACGGTCGCCAAAAGACCCGTTGCTTCCAGGCGTGCCATGTATTGCGAGTGTTTTGCCATGCTCTCCATGCCTGCAAACGACCTGAACATGCACGCGTTCGCCGCATTCGCCGCCCTTCCTTCGCTTCATCCGCTGCTCACGGTGGGGTCAATGACCGTTTGGAGGACGACACTGCCTTGCCGGCCTGTGTTCGGCTGATGCCAAGAAACGGTGACCGTCCAGGCGTAAAGCTTGCCGTCGAGCTTGCTCGAGCCCCATGTCATGGCATTCGGCCCGGAGATGGTCTCGGTGAAGATCACCCCGCGCAACGAAGGCAATGCAGGCGGCGTCACGGATGGCGGTGTCCACGGAACATTTTGCTGACCAGCGTTCTTATAGGTCTGATAGGAAGACCATACCTGTTGCCGCACCAACTGAACCCCATCCTTCGCATACGCCAAGGCTTGTTCCTGGTTGGCCAGGTCTTCCATCCATGCGATGGACTGCAGCACAAGTCGTCCGACCGGCATCAGCGTGACCGCCAGGATGACGATGGAGGCCATCACTTCCAACAACGTCTCGCCTCGGACGCAGACCTTGCGTGGACGCACAGATAGATGTGTCAGAACGGGTTCTCTCTTCATCAGGTGTTCATGGTCCCGCTGTATACACATCGTACACCACCTGGGCAGAGGAAGAACCATGCGGATCGTAGACTTCCCAGTTCACCTGTTCGACCGTGGTCAGACGCGGATACGTGCTGAGCGCCCGAATGAAAGCGAGAATCCGCGTTACCGGCCCAGCCACCGTCACCGTCACCGGATAAGCAGCAATCCCGGATGTGCCGTTGGTCACAACATCGCTTTCCCCTGTGTTTCCTGCTTGCTGTAACGGTTCCGGGGTGAATTGAAACGAAGTGACCGTAACCCCCGCCTGTTTGGCCACCGCTGCCTGCTCCATCAAGATGGATGCAATATCCAAACTCGGCGGCAAGATGGCATCCAACTTCTTCCCGGCTGCTTCCTGCGTCCAAGCGGCTTGGTTGCGTAGCGCAGCCTCCGCCTGCTGGATCTGCAACGCCTGCGCCTGCACCTGCTCCCGCAACGAGCGGAGCTGGCCACGGGATTGCACATCAAGGCCGTACAGCGCGCCCGCAATAGCCAAAAGCACCACCATGGCAGTGATTTCCCATTTGTACGTTCGCCATTGCATCTTCCCAATATCAAACATCCAACTTCATCCGCCTATTCGCCAGCTGCGCCAAGCGTACGTGGTGCACGCGCTGCCATTGTGATTGAGAACGAGACGGAAACGCCTGAGAAGTTTCCGTTTCCTGCGGCTGCCTGGCCCACGGCCGTGACGGCATGGATGACGACCTGATGAAATACGGATGAATCCTGCAGCTTGCGCACCAACGCCGCAGCATCCGCCAAATCGCGCACCGCCACCTCTCCATCGAGCGTACCTGAACGGTATTGCAGGCGTGTCACCCGGGCACTGGCCGGCAGGCGCTGGACCAAAGCTGACAAGACAGGTGATGGGTCCTCCATGCGGTCACGGATCGTTTGGATGGCTTGCCAGCGCTGGGCGGCACGTTCTGCACCCTGAAACTGGGCAAGCCGCGCTTGCAGATGGGTCAACGCGAGCGCTTGTTCGTCGCGAGCCATCCGCTCTGCCGCCAGCATCTGGCGCTGATCCCACCAATCGACGGCCAGTCCAACGCACGCAGCAGAGGATGCGGCGAGGAGAAGCGTAAATACCCACACCCGCACGCGCACCAACGGCGGCGCGGGCGGCAACAGGTTGATCCTCACCGCTTCACCCCCATCACCAAACCAATCAACGGTGCCAAGCGATGCCGGACGAGCCAATCCGGTGCTTCACGGAAAGATTCGTTCTGAAACCTGGCGACGCTCCGCCTCGTATCGCCCTCCTGCCATTGCACATCCACCACAGCAGGCGCCACGTCCACCGTCAACCGCTCACGTAAAGCGGCAATAACCTCCGGCAAACGGCCTGTTTGATCCAGGACCGTCACGCGGCTGACTTCTTGATTGGAGGCAAGGGCGTGGCGGGCGGCGAACGTCAACGAGCGTTCCACCTCGTCGACCACCTGTTCGACCCAAGCAGAAGCAAATCCTGCTTCCAGTTGTGCGGAGGATTGCTCCATTTCCCTGCCAGAACCCGCAACATTCGTGACAAACGGTTGGGAAGGCCACAGCAGACTCAGTTCCTCCATGCTGGACCCAACCGGAGCAAGGTTGTGATCCTGAGCCACACTGACATGGCGCAGAAACACCATGTCCTTCCCCAGGAGCAAGGCAAAATCGAGCCCGTCTTCCATCAAATGCACCAGGGCATGGACGTGAGTTGCACCGGGATCGGCCGCGGCCGGATAGGACATCGCGTCAACCGTTTCGTTCCACTCCACCGCGCGCGCCACCGCCAGGATGGATGGTTCCACAGCCACGGGATGGAGCCCGCAGGCGGTCGCAAGTTCAACCCAAGGCATGACGACGCTACGGCTGGCCGCGACAAGGACGATTTCCACTTCTTGTTCATTCAGACCATTTTGAATCACTGAGAAATCGTAGAGAGGATCGGCGATGGGCAAACTGAGCCGGTGTTCCACTTCATGCTGAACCGCGATGCGTAAGCCGCGATGCGGCATGTTTGGTAAACGAAATCGCCGCACCAACACCGATTCACCAGGAATCCCGATGGCGACGCGCCTTCCGCGCCAATGATTTCGTTTCACCGTCTTCCGCAAACCGTGTAAAAACACTTGGATTTCGGAAGACACTTGAACTCCTCGGAACAACCAAGGCTCTTTCTCTATAGGAGAAACCTGTTCGAAGCAGCGTATCACCGGTTGCCGTTGACGTACGTCCACTTCTGCAAACTTTAAGACAGGGCCAACCATGCACGCAAGCGGAAGATCAAATCTCCGCAAGACAGGGATGTGGAACTTCAACCAATTCACTCCTGTAAAAAGCATGGAAAAGAGGAGCCTTCACGACTCCTCCTTCTTCCACATTAATATTCAAGATTAATTATAACTGAAAGACGGCAGGTTATTCGAAGCCAACAATGCTGTCAAATTACCATTGACACCTGTTCCACTATACGATGCGGGCGGACCAGGTGAATACGTGACCTCCGTCGGCTGTTGTCCTATAGACTGATTTCCATTCATGCCGCCAGCAGCAACAAGGAATTTTGAGTTGTTCGTCGTATCCAAACTGCCACTCGGAGTAACCGGCGTGTTCCCTTCGCCTGCCACCAAAATATAGTACTTCTTGTTACTTCCGACTGCATAATAAATATAGTTACCCCAACTATCCAAATACGGTTTGCTCTGTTGCATATACGGCCCATTCCAGTTATTCACGTTACCCGGTGATGTAGTTAAATCATTTAAAGAACTTGGATATTTTCCGACATCAAAGTAATAATGTTCGATTGCCCCTTGCAACGTCCCCAGGGTGGACAAAGTTGCACTTTTTTTGGACTGATCGACCGCATTCGACACCACCGGCACAGCAATTGCCGCGATGACGGCCAGAATCACCACCACGGCCAAAAGTTCAATGAGTGTCAAACCTTCCTGGCGCTTCTGCGCAAGTGCGGCGCGCACGCGCTGCAATTGGATCGCCACGCTTGGTTCCTCCTCCTTCTTTCTTTCTTCATCAGCATGCTTGCGTTGCTCCACCCACCAGCATGCTTGCGTTGCTCCACGTACAGTGGATGCTCGGTCCGTTGCAAGCTCATCCTCCGCCGTGCCGCTTGCTACCCCCTCATCCTCGTCGTCATCCAGTGCAGTGGTCGCCCTTGTTGTGCAGGACGCCCGTCCGCCGCGCCGGCTACCTGTGCACCGCCATCCTTGGATAGTTTTGGAAAGCGCATCGACCCGTTCCCCCGTTGGAAAACCGATGGGATGGATGTACCTATGTATCGCGATGCACGCCGATCCGCTTTCCCCACCCGCAACCCAGGCACGCTGCGGCGACGCCCGTATCTCATCCTTAAAAATTAGCATACTGGGGACGGATCGAACTGACAAGAGGATCATGCGGGGTTTTTTAGAAGGGATGTTGTTTTTGTCTCTCCCATCCTGCCCGTCCGTGCCACAAGGCGACTGGAACCGGCCTGTGACCTGCCCATCAATGCAACGCCTGCAGCAGCCGGAAGGACGGCAGAATCACGGAGAGGACGATGGTCCCGACAATCACGGCCAATACCACAATCATCACGGGCTCCAGCACCTGCTTCAGCCGGTCGGCGTACGCCTCCGCCTCCTGTTCATAAAAGCCGGCCAGTCGCTCGAGCACAAAATCGAGTTCACCCGTCTGTTCCCCAATCGCCACCATCTCCGCCACCAGCGGCGGGATGAGCCGGTTTTGCCGCAACGCTTCCGACAAGGTGCCGCCCGCCTCCAGGCTGGCGGTCGCGGCCCGCAGCGTCTCCGACACCACCGCGTCGTCCACCACCTCCGCCGTCAACCGCAAGGTCTGCGCCAACGGCACCGCGCTCGCGATGAGGGAGCCGAGCGTCCGCGCCATCTGGGCCATGACCGCCGTCTGCCGCATGCGCCCAAAGAGCGGCAACCGAAAACGGGCCTGGTCGAACACCCGCCGGTACCCCGGTTTCCGCCGCGCCCAACGGTGGAGCGCGAACAAAAGCGCGATGGCGAGGATCACGCCCCACCACCCGGCGCGAAGCAAACGACTCAACCCCATCACCAACCGCGTCGGCAGGGGCAATTCAACTCGGTACGCCGCGAACATGGCGACGAACGTCGGCACGATGCGCACCAACAGGAACACGGTGACCGCGGCGGCGACGATGCCGACGATGGCCGGATAGGTGAGCGCAGACTTGACTTTCTCCCGCGTCTGGTGGCTGCGCTCAAAATGCAGCGCCAACCGCTCCAGGGCAATATCGAGGGTGCCGCCCGCCTCCCCGGCGCGCACCATGCTGATGAACACCGGCGGGAAGACCGACGGGTGCTCCGCGGTGGCCTGCGACAGAGACCAGCCTTCCCGGATGCGCGCCGCCACCTGTTCAAGCGCCCGCCGCAGCGGTTTCGACTGCGTCTGCGCCACCAGGATCTGCACCCCGTCGAGCAGCGTCACTCCGGCGCGCACCAAGGTGGCGAACTGCCGGCAGAAGACCGCGAAGTCCCGCAGCTTGACGCGCTGACCCAGCGTGATCTCCTTCCGCCACCAGGCCGCTTGCTCACTCGGTTGCACCTCGAGCACATACCAGCCGCTGCGGCGGAAAAAGCTCAAGACCTCTTCGATATCGGACGCCACCATCCGCCCGCGCCGCCGGCGGCCGTTCCCATCCAGCACCGTATACCGAAACTCCGGCACCGCCGTACACCCTTTCCCGCGTCAATCCACCCAAGCCACGCGCTTGACCTCGGCGAGGCTGGTGAGTCCAGCCGCCGCCTTTGCGATGGCATCCTGCAAGAGCGGCCTCATGCCGGCCGCGACGGCGTATGCCCGCAGATCCTCCTCCGGCGCGCCGCGGGCGATGCGCCGCCGCAGTTCCTCGTCCACCCGCAGCACCTCCTGCACCGCGATCCGCCCGTAGTACCCCGTTCCGGCGCACGCCGCACAGCCGCGTCCCGTCACAAAGCCCGCCTGCCATCCATTCTCCGCACGCCACGCACCGTATGCAGCCAGCCACGCCGCTTCCTCGCCGGTCGGCTCGTACGCCGCCTTGCACTCCGGGCACACTTTGCGCACCAACCGTTGCGCGATGACCCCGGTGACCGCCGAAGCCACGAGGTATGGCTCCACCCCCATGTCGACCAGCCGCGTCACCGTCTGTACCGCGCTCGAGGTATGCAAGGTGGAGAGCACCAGGTGCCCCGTCAGCGCCGCCCGGATGGCGATCTCCGCCGTCTCCGCATCGCGGATCTCGCCCACCATCACGATGTCCGGGTCCTGGCGCAGGATGGCTCTCAGTCCGGCGGAAAACGTCAGACCCGTCGCCGGGTTGACCGCCACCTGGTTCACCCCGGGCAACTGATACTCCACCGGGTCTTCGATGGTGATGACGTTCACCTCGGACCGGTTGCACGCGGCGAGCGCCGCGTACAGGGTGGACGTCTTGCCGCTGCCCGTCGGACCGCTCACCAGCACCATCCCGTGCGATCGCGCCAGCATCTCGCGCACCAAGCGCAAATTTTCCTGGGAAAACTGGAGTTGGTCGAGGGAGAACAGCCCCTGTGCGGCGTCGAACAGCCGCAGGACCACCTTCTCCCCGTGCAGCGTCGGCAACGTCGAGACGCGCACGTCGACGTCCCGGTTTTCCACGCGGATGCGGAACCGCCCGTCCTGCGGCAGCCGCCGCTCCGCCACGTCGAGCTCGGCCATCACCTTGATCCGCGCCACGACCATCGGCTGCAGCTGCTTGGGGATGAGCTGATCCGGCCGCATCACCCCGTCCACGCGGATCCGCACCTGCAGGCCGCGCGGATCGGGATCGAAGTGCAGGTCGCTCGCCCGGGCCAGCACCGCCTGCGTCACAATCCGGTTCACCAGGCGCACCACCGGCGACGACTCATCGACGAGTTCGGTCGCCACCTCGTCCCGTTCGGCAGAAGCGGACGCAGCGCGCTGGGCCTCGTCCATCGGCGCGCGCGTGCCGTAGCTGCGTTCAATGGCCGCCCGCAGCTCATCCTTCGCCGCCATCACCGGCTGGACATGGAGGCCGGTGGCCAGGCGTACGTCGTCCATGGCGAAGTAATCGAGCGGATCGGCCATGGCGAGGACAAGCCGGTTCCCTTCCCGGCGCAAGGGCAGGACTTGATGGCGCCGCACCAGCGGCTCCGGCACCAGGCTCGTCACCGCCGGGTCCGGCTTGTATCCCGCAAGCCGCACCCGCGGGATCCCCAGTTGCTGTTCGAGAACATCCATCAACTGGCTTTCCGAGATGACGCCGAGCCGGACCAGGATGTCGCCCAGCCGTTCCCGCGTCTGCTTCTGGATGTCGAGTGCCCGCTGCAACTGCTCCGGCGAAACAAGGCCCGCTTCCTCCAGAAGATCCCCGATCCGCTTCCTGGCCAACCCGTCCTCCCTCCCCGCGCAGCCCTGGTGCATCCCTTCGCCAGGGTTCTCAGGAAGTTGCCGCCACGTGGTGCGCCATGTACTCCGTCAACACGGATGCGGGCAGCACGCCGCGGGAGATGAGTTCCCGCAGGTGCATCTCCATGGTTTGCATGCCAAACGACCGGCCTGTCTGCATCATGGACCGGATTTGATGCGTCTTCTCCGTACGGATGAGGTTGGCCACCGCCGGGGTATTGACCAACACCTCCACCGCCGCCACCCGTCCGTTCCCGTCCTGCCGCCTGTACAGCCGTTGCGTCACGACCCCCTGCAGCACAGACGCCATCTGCAGCCGCACCTGCGGCTGCTGGGCGGCCGGGAAGACGTCGATGATACGATCCACCGTCTGCACCGCGTCACTGGTATGCAGGGTGGCGAGCACCAAGTGTCCGGTCTCCGCCGCGGTGATGGCTGTCTGAATCGTCTCCAGGTCGCGCATCTCACCCACTAAAATCACGTCCGGGTCTTGGCGCAACGCCGCACGCAGCGCAGGGCCAAAGCCGCGGGTGTCCTGGCCTATCTCCCGCTGGTCCACAATCGACATCCTGTGGTGATGGAGATACTCGATGGGGTCCTCCAACGTGATGATGTGTTTGCGCTGCGTTTGATTGATATGCTCAATCAATGCGGCCAGCGTCGTGGACTTGCCGCTGCCCGTGGGTCCGGTCACCAATACCAGCCCGTGCGGCTTCTCCGTGAAGCTGAGGACCACGTCGGGCAGCCCGAGTTCCGCGAACTGGGGGACCCGGTTCGGGATGACCCGCGCCGCGATGCTGACGCTGCCCCGCTGGCGAAACACGTTCACCCGGTACCGCGACACACCATGGAGGCTGTAGGAAAAGTCAATCTCGCCCGCCGCCAAAAACGCGTCCCACTGGGCGTCCGTCATGAGGGTGCGGGCCATCTCCTCCGTATCCTTCGGCGCCAACGGCTCGCCCTCCGGGATAAGCTCTCCGTGGATTCGGAAAACCGGCGGACTGTTCACGGAGATGTGCAGGTCGGATGCGCCCCGTTCTTTCGCGCGCACCAGCAACGCCAACATGTCCATCCCGATTCCCCCCTTCGCAGATTGGCAGCCCGATCAGCCGCCCAACCCCAGCGCCACGTGGACGTACCAATGGATGAGCGCCTTGCCCCACCACGCGGCGGTCGCCACGCCCGCGGTGATGAACGGTACGAACGGGATAGGCTGACGGGGTTTGAGGCGTCCGGTCAGGCGCAGGCCCAGGCCGATGACCGTTCCGTAGAACGAGGCGAACACGAGCGACAGCACGCCGCCCCAAAACCCGAGCATCCCGCCGATGCTGAGGTACAGCTTGACGTCTCCCATGCCCATGCGTCCCCGCGACAGCCAGTGGATGCCCCACAGGACACCCGCACACCCCACCGCACCCGCGAGGGCACCCCGCCAAGGCTGAATGCCCGTGGCGGCCGCCAAACCCACCATGATCAGCGCGCCGGGTAAGGAGAGCACGTCGGGCACGCGCATCGCCACGAGATCGCACGCCGTCACGCACAACAGCAACAACCAAAACGCCCACCACGCGAGCATCATATACCCGGTGGCCGAGACCGTAGCGGAGGTGGCAAACAACACCCCGCCTGCGAGCTCAAGCAAAGGGTACCGAACGGGGATCCCGGCGTGACAGGTTCGGCAGCGGCCGCGCAATCCCAACCACGACAACACCGGAATGAGCTCGTACCACGCCAACGTGCGCCCGCATCCGCGGCAGTGAGAACGCGGCAAGAATAACGATTCGCCGCGCGGCAAGCGCTCGCCGACCACGTTGGCGAACGATCCGAACAAAAGCCCGAACAGAAACGCGGCGCCCGCCAAGGGCGCCGGCCAATCTCCGACCGAATGGATCAACACGCCGACCCCTTATCCGCATCACGCTTTGGATTCGGGGTTTCTATTCGACCTCGCAAGGACGAATCCCTCTCGCCTATCCGACAAATCTTGCAATCTCTCGACAAACCGAGCGTCCACCAATCCGGCCGGCCCGCCAGACACCTTGCGTGCCATGGACCGGCCGGCGCAGACGGCAGCGCGCTCAGGCCGCTGCCACGTCACGGTTTCACCAACAGCTCTTTACGGTCCACCACGTCCCGCAGCATGGCGATGAACGCGGAGAGCGGCATCTGGCCGAGATCGCCCTCGCCGTACTTACGGACGCTCACGGCGCCATTCGCTCGCTCACGCTCGCCCACAACAAGGGTGTACGGGATCTTCTGCACCTGAGCCTGCCGGATCTTGTAGCCGATCTTTTCCGGCCGCACGTCCGCCTCCGCTCGGAAGCCCGCATCGCGCAGCTGCTCCGCCACTTGTTCCGCGTAGCCGGCGAACTCGTCGCTCACGCTCGCCACCCGGGCCTGCACCGGCGCCAGCCAAGCCGGGAACGCACCCTTGTACTGCTCAAGCAAAAACGCCACGAACCGCTCCATGGTGCCCACCACGCCGCGGTGGATCACGACCGGCCGGTGCGGTTTGCCGTCCTCGCCGATGAACTCAAGCTCAAACCGGTTCGGCAGGTGAAAGTCGAGCTGTACCGTCGAGAGCGTCTCATCCTTGCCGAGGGCGGTCTTCACCTGCACGTCGAGCTTCGGCCCGTAGAACGCCGCCTCACCCGGCGCTTCCACGTATGCGAGGCCGAGATCGTCCATGGCTTGCTTGAGCATCGACTGCGCCAGTTCCCACATCTCGTCGTTCTGCACGTACTTGTGCGTGTCGTTCGGGTCGCGGTACGAGAGCCGGTAGTAGTAATCGGTGATGCCGAAATCCTTATAAACGCGTTGAATGAGCTGCACCACGCGCGTGAACTCTTCCTGGATCTGATCCGGGCGGCAAAAGATGTGCGCGTCGTTGAGCGTCATCGCCCGCACCCGCTGCAGCCCGGCCAGGGTGCCCGACATCTCGTACCGGTGCATCGTGCCAAGCTCCGCGATGCGCAGCGGCAGGTCGCGGTAACTGCGCAACTCCGACTTGTAGATCATCATGTGGTGCGGGCAGTTCATCGGGCGGAGCACCAGTTCCTCGTTGTCCATCTGCATCGGCGGGTACATGTCTTCGTGGTAGTGCTCCCAGTGCCCGGAAATCTTGTACAGCTCGACACTCGCCAGGTGCGGGGTGTAGACATGGTGATACCCGAGCCGCTCCTCAAGATCGACGATGTAGCGCTCGATGACCCGCCGGACCTTGGCACCGTTGGGCAACCACAGCGGCAGCCCCTGGCCGACCTCTTTGGAGAGCATGAAGATGCCCAGTTCCTTGCCGAGCCGGCGGTGATCCCGCTGCCGCTGCTCCTCCAGGTAGGCAAGATGCGCGTCGAGATCGCTCTTTTTCGCAAACGCCACCGCGTAGATGCGGGTGAGCATCTCCCGGCTGGCATCCCCCCGCCAGTAGGCGCCGGCGATGGACATCAGCTTGAAATGCTTGATCCGCCCGGTCGAAGGCAGGTGCGGGCCGCGGCAGAGGTCGACGAACTCACCCTGGCGGTAAATCGTGATGACGGCATCCGCGGGCAACTCCTCGATGATCTCGACCTTGAACCGGTCCTCGCGCTCACGGAACATCGCCAGCGCCGCTTCCCGGGAGACGACCTCGCGCACCACCGGATAGTCGGCCGCGATGATCTTCTTCATCTCCTCCTCAATGCGCGGCAGGTCCTCCGGGGTGAACGTATGATCCGCGAAGTCGTAGTAGAAGCCGTGCTCGATGACCGGCCCGATGGCGAACTTGACGCCGGGAAAGAGCCGGCTGACCGCCTGGGCCATCACGTGCGCACACGTGTGACGCATCACGTCCAGCCCCTCCGGGTCGTCGAGCGTGAGGAACGCCACCGCCGCGTCCTGTTCCAAGGTGCGCGCCAGGTCCCACACCTCACCATTCACCTTCACGGCCACCGCCTCGCGGGCGAGCCGCGGCCCGATGGAAGCCGCAATGTCCGCGAAAGTCGTTCCTTGTTCGTACCACCGTTCCGATCCGTCTTTCAGCGTGACCTTGCACTGGGCCATACCGCATCGTCCTCCTTGTCCAAACACGTCACGCATACGCGGAACGCAGCGTACCGCCAAACGCCGCGCAGCGCCTGATTTCATCGCACCACACAAAAAAGGCGCCCCGTCCCGCATGGGACGAGAACGCCCGGTTCCCGTGGTTCCACCCATCTTCGGCAGCGCCCGCAGTCAGCGTTTGGCGCAGTGCACGCCACGCGCCTGCGCCGGCGCCACCCTCATTGCGCGTATAACGTCCGCCCCGGCCGCCGTTTCACCACGGCGTGCGGCGAGCCCGGCACGTACACCCGGCGCCCCCCAGCCGTGGATCCCCGGCGGCTGCTTGGAAAGTGGTGGCCTGCGGAGGTCCCGTGAGAGACGCTCACAGCCCAGGACGTCTCCTCTCTGACACAGGACAACTTCCGCGGCGCCTTTCCGCATTGCATATATGCTATCCTGTTGGATGCGCATCCATTCTAGGGCACCTGGCCGGGTGTGTCAACCGCACGCGGCCATGGTCGAGCAACGTCATCATCCTCTTGGAAACGGAAACACGATGTTCACCTGCGGCGGATTCTGCTCACTCGCATTCCGCAGCCGTTCACACACGTCACACCCCGGACAACGGCGCGTCCTTTCCAAAAACACCCGTTCCACCGTTTCTGCAAAGCTCGGCCACGGCGCCGCCTTGGTGACATCATGCACCACCACGTACCTGGGCGCGCGCGTGATGAGGAGGCTCATGGCCACGTCTTCCACATCGATGTCTTCCTCTTCCTGTTCCTGCTCCGCAATGACATCCAATACCCGCCTGTCGGTGACCACCTGCCCGTGCGCATCCGTGACCCAGACACAGGCTTCCGAACAGTAGACGTGTAACACGTCGGCACCAGGGGGCTGGGCGTCGAGGATGTGCCGCAACATGGCGACAAACGTCTCATATTCGCGATCGGCGAAGAACTGTTTGACCACGCCGCTCGCCACGTCTTGCAACGCTTTCAGCCACGGACGGGCCCGGAAGCGCACGACGCCATCCAAGTGCACACGACCGTACCGCGACAAGGTATCCTGCACAGCGCGCATCAACTCGGCCCGCCAAGGAGCGGGGTGCCATGCTGCGTCGCGATGGGCCCGGCGGATGACGTGTGCGGCCAACAGGGCAAGGTACTGCCGTTCCTCCGGCGAGAGCAGCGGGTACATCGCACGCAGTCGTGTCTCCATATACAGATGGGGCCATTCGGAGCACAAAAATTCAGCCACAGATTCAAGCAGGGTATGGAGACCGGTATCTCCCGACCGTTCGACGATGAGGGTGTAGCGCGGCGTCACCTCCTGTTCAGCCACCGCCCAACCTGCCGTGCGCAACCGGCCGGCCAAAGCACCCAAGGGAACATCCGATTCGATGGTGGCGATACGCACAGCCATCCGTCCTTTCTGCGCAACGAAGATCATATTGGCAGTTTGGGGCCAAGCGGCGCACGATTATACTTGAAGTCCGAGAGTATATGCGGCATGTGCAAACGGTGGCGCGGCACGTGCATCGCGTTCGGCAACCAAGATGGAATACAAGGGGGAGTATCGAAATTTCAACTTACCCGTTATAATCGAACAGGGAGGGATGACGGATGGGTGCCAAGGTTTTCTTCGCGCCAGCCAAAGTGAAGCGCATGCATCAGGCATACTCGTTGCCTGCCAAACTGGATCGAATCTTGCGCGAGCAAGTGGACCTGCGGCGGATTGTCGGCGGAAAACGCACGGTCATCAAGGTGCACCTGGGAGAGGAACGTATTTTTACCACCGTCCATCCTGTGCTCGTGCGCCAGGTGGTTTCGCTCGTGAAAGAGGCGGGCGGTCAGCCCATCGTCGTCCACTCCTGGGGCGCGGTGGACGCGGCGACGCGCGGATACTCGGCCGAAACCCTCGGTTGCCCGGTGCTGCCGATGAACGGCACGACGGAGAAATACTACTACCCCCATCCTCTGCCGACCGATTATCCGTATCTGAAAGAGGTCTATGTGTCCGGAGAGATCCAGGACGCCGAAGCGATGGTTGTCATCACCCACGTCAAAGGCCACGGCAACACCGGCATGGGGGCCGCGCTCAAAAATGTCGGTATCGGCATGCTGGCCGGTCCGTCCCGCAGCTGGATCCATCAACAGGTAGCGCAAATCCCGTATTGGAACGCCGAGGCATGCGGCAGCAAACAGCCATGCAACACGTGCCTCGAATCTTGTCCGGTGGAAGCCATCCACTGGGGCGGATCGAACAAGGATGAGTTGCACATCGACTTCCACAAGTGTACGTTCTGCAACAAGTGCGTGGAGGTCTGTCCGGCAAACGCCCTCGCGCTCAATGCGGATGAGCTGTACGGTTCGTTCCAGCGTGCGATGGCGCTGGCGGCGCGGGAGGTGCTCTCGACCTTCGAACCAGGCCATGTCCTCTATCTCAACTATCTGCTGAACATCACGCCGTGGTGCGACTGCCATGGCTTCTCGACGCCGAGCATCACGAAGGACGTCGGGGTGTTGGTAAGCGAAGACCCGGTCGCCATTGACCAGGCGTCGTTTGACCTGCTCAAGGATGCGGAATTGTTCGAGGATATGATCCCGGAGGATTTCCAAACCCAGTTCGAGGGCAGCATCTTCCAGAGGTTCCTCGGCACCGCGAAAGACCCCGAATTCCAGATCCGCGAAGCAGCCAAGCTGGGGTTGGGATCGCGGGAATACGAACTGGTCAACGTCGACGACGTCCTCCAACCTAAAGAAGCGGAACTTGTGGCGGGCCACTGACGGCCCGCCTCGTTTCACCGCAGGCCGGCCCCCAAGGCGCCTCGGCAAAAACAGCATCAACCCACCGCGGCCAGTTGACGCTGGATGAATTCCACCACCGCGCATACATCGGGGAACACCCAGCAATCGTGGATTTCCTCAATCCCGACCCGTCCGAACCGGTTGATGAGCACCGCATCCATGCCGACACTGCGCGCGCCGACCACGTCGTCGTAGTAGTTGTCGCCGACCATCAATGCGGCTTGCGGCTCAATACCCATCGCGGTCAGCGCATGTTCGAAAATCTTGCGATCCGGCTTTTCCACCCCCACCTCCGCGGAAATGACCGTCACCTCGAATCGTTGGCCGTATGTGAAGCGAGTCTAAAAGCTTGAACCAGGAATTGCGAACCGTGTGTAAAAAAAACGCGCGTGGTGAAACCACGCGCACCGGGTGAACGCATCCTCACCCGGTCACACCGGAATCCAAACCGCCCGCGGCCATGTCCTCCTCCGCTTCCCAAGCGATGTCAGGCAACACACGCCGCGCCTCGGCGGATGGCAACGCCTCGACGTGGCGCAGTTTGCGTTCGATGGTCCGCGTCTTGCGCGTCGCCTCCTCGATGGTATGGCTCGCCTCCTGCAGCTTGCGCTGCGTCTTCTCCAGAATGCCGCCGAACTTGTTGAACTCCGCCTTCACCGCGCCCAACAGCTGCCACACTTCGCTCGCCCGCCGCTCGATGGCCAGCGTCCGGAACCCCATCTGCAATGTGTTGAGGAGCGCCGCCAAGGTCGTCGGTCCGGTGAGGATGACGCGGTATTCCCGGTAGATGGTCTCCATCAGCCCGGAGCGGCGCAACACCTCGGCGAACAACCCCTCCACCGGCAGGAACAAGAGGGCGAAGTCGGTCGTGGCCGGCGGGTGGATGTACTTGTCGTGGATCTCCTTGGCCGACGCTTTGATCCGCGCCTCCAGGTGCTTGGACGCCTCTTGGAACAAAAGCGCGTCCCCCGTCTCCTGGGCCTCCAGCAGGCGTTGGTAGTCCTCGAGCGGGAACTTTGCATCGAGCGGCAGCCAGATGAAACCCGCATCGCCGTCCCGCGCCGGCAGCCGGATGGCGAATTCCACCCGCTCGCCGCTGCCCGGCCGGACCGCCACGTTCGTGGCGTACTGATCCGGCGCCAGCATCTGCTCGAGCAGGCTGCCGAGCTGCACCTCACCCAACACTCCGCGCACCTTCACGTTCGTGAGGACGCGCTTGAGGTCACCCACGCCCGCCGCGAGCGTCTGCATCTCACCCAGCCCGCGGTGGACCTGCTCCAGCCGCTCGCTGACCAGCTTGAACGACTCCCCCAGACGCTGCTCCAACGTCGCGTGCAGCTTTTCATCGACCGTGGCCCGGATGTGCTCCAGTTTCTGCCGGTTCTCCTCCTGCAACGCGGCCAAGCGCTGTTCCACGGCCGCGCGCACACCCTCCAATTTCTGCTCGTTCAGGCGCGTGAGTTCACCCACCTGCGCCGAGGCCTGCGCGAGCAGGTCCATGTTCCGCTTGGCCATCTGTTCAAGCACGTCCGTCAGCTGCCGCTGCACCCGCAGTAAGGTGTTGGCCAACTCTTCGCGGCTTAACCGCTCCGCCTCTTGGCTCTCCCGCCTGCCTGTGGCGATCTCGCTGCGCACCGACGCCTCCATCCGTTCCAACGCCCGCTCCATCGCCTGCCAGCGGTGCTGAGCGTCCGCTTCGCGGCGGCTGGTGCGCAGCCACACCGCCGCGAGGAGCACCCACGTCACCCCCTGCGCCACGAGCAACGCAGCCAGCAACGCTTCCGTCCAATGGTTGGTCATCTCCGCACATCGCCTCCCGGGACCCAGTGTCCCAGAAGCGGTGCATCCATGCAAGACCCGACACGAAAGCCCCGTGCCATACCCCGCTTACGAACGCGCGGCCTGCGTGAGCGTTTCCCGCATCTCCCGCGCCGCCGTGATCATGTGCGTGAGGGCCGGCCACACTTCTTCCTCACGCCGCGTCTTGAGGCCGCAGTCCGGGTTCACCCACACCTGCTCCGGCGGCAGCAGTGTGCACGCTTTCGCCAACAGCGCCCGCACCTCGGCCACTTCCGGGATGCGCGGGCTGTGGATGTCGTACACCCCCGGCCCGATGTCGCACGACAAACGTGCCGCCGCGATGGACGGCAGGTCCGCCATGCCGGAACGCGCCGCCTCCAGGGAGATGACGTCCACGTCCATCGCCGCGATGGCGCTCGTGATGTCGGAGAACTCCGCATAACACATGTGCGTGTGGATCTGCGTCTCGTCGCGCACACCCGCATACGCCAAGCGGAAACACGCCACCGCCCAATCAAGATACAAGGCGCGATCCGCCCGCCGCAGCGGCAGGCCCTCGCGCAGTGCCGGCTCGTCAATCTGGATGACGCGAATCCCCGCCCGCTCCAGGTCGAGCACCTCGTCCCGGATGGCGACGGCGATTTGACGGCAGACCGCTTCCCGGGACAAGTCATCGCGCACGAACGACCACTGCAGGATGGTCACCGGGCCTGTGAGCATACCCTTCACAGGCCTGTCCGTGAGTGACTGCGCGTACGTGGTCCACGCCACCGTCATCGGGCGCGGCCGGGCCACGTCGCCATAGATGACCGGCGGCTTCACGCAGCGGGTCCCGTAACTCTGCACCCAGCCGTGCTCGGTGACGAGGAAGCCGTCGAGCTGCTCCGCGAAGTACTCCACCATGTCCGTCCGCTCGAACTCGCCGTGGACCAAGACATCGAGGCCCAATGCCTCCTGCCGGCGGACGCAGCGGGCAATCTGCTCGCGCAGGAACGACGCGTACGCCTCCGGTGCCATTCTGCCTTGGCGGGCATCCGCCCGGGCCCTGCGCACCGCCTCCGTCTGCGGGAACGACCCGATGGTCGTGGTCGGCAAGAGCGGCAGTCCGAGACGGTCCTTTTGCAGCCGCCGGCGCACCGCCCGCGGTGCGCGCGCCGGCGCCTCGGCCGCCACCGCTTCCACGCGGGCGCGCACGTCCTGCCGCACCACACCCGGGTGCGCACGCCGGGAGGCAAGCGCTGCCCGCTGCGCGGACCATGCCTCGCGCACCCCGTCCTCCCCCTCGTCCAGCGCCCGGCGGAGCAGGTGAAGCTCCTCCAACTTTTGCACGGCGAACGACAGCCAGCTGCGCACCTTGGGGTCAAGCTTCCCCTCCTGCGCCGCGTCCCAGGGAACGTGCAAAAGCGGGCACGAGGGTGCGAGCACCACCCGCTCGCCGCCGAAGCGCGCCAGCACCGGGGACACCCGGGGCAGCACCGCATCGAGGTCCGCCCGCCACACGTTCCGGCCGTCGATCACGCCGAGCGACACCACGCGTTCGTCCGGCACGCGCACCCGCGCCAAATCGTCCCAGTGCTCGGGCGCGCGGACGAGATCGAGGTGAATGCCGTGAACCGGCAAGGACCAGACGCGTTCAAAGTGCTCGCCCAACCCGCCGAAGTAGGTGACAAGCATCACCTTGACCGGCGCCGCCGCAGCCAGGCGCTCGTACGCCGCGCTGACCTGCGCCATCTCCTCCGCCGTCCGGTCGAGCACCAGGCACGGTTCGTCGAGCTGCACCCACGCCGCCCCCGCGGCGTGCAGTTGTCGCAACACCTCTTCGTACACCGGGAGGAGCCGGGACAGCAACGCCAGCGGATGGCCGCCGCCTGCCATCTTCCCGAGCAGAAGGAAGCTCACCGGGCCGAGGAGCACCGGCACGGTGCGGATGCCGAGCGCCCGCGCTTCACAAAACTCATCGACCGGCTTTCGGCTTGTGAGCGCGAACGCTTGATCCGGCGTAAACTCCGGTACCAGGTAGTGGTAGTTGGTGTCGAACCACTTCGTCATCTCGAGCGGCGGGACGCGGCCGCCCCGCGCCATCTCGAAGTAGAGGTCAAGCCCCACCGGGCCGCCCGTCCAACCGAACCGCGCCGGCACGGCACCCACCATCACCGCCGTGTCGAGGACGTGATCGTAGAGGGAAAAGTCGTTTGCCGGGATGAGGTCCACCCCGAGCTGGTGCTGCAACCGCCAGCGCTCGGCGCGCAGGTTGGCTGCCGCGTCCGCCAGCTCCGCCGCCGTGAGACGGCCCGCAAAGTAGCCTTCCACCGCCCGTTTTAACTCGCGCCGCCGCCCGATGCGCGGAAATCCCAAGGTCGCAATCCAGGTCATCGCTCATCCTCCGTCCAATCGGTCTGATGCCATCCTGCACGCACGTCGTCGCACGGGCTGTGATGGCGCGCACACGATGCGCGCCGGCAGGCGTGAGGCAAGCGCACCTTCCCCGCCGCACCCGTGAGCGGCACTCACAGCTCGTCCCAGTTCAGGTTGGCCGCCTTCGTGTAACTGGTCACCTTCTGCTCAAAGAAGTCGGTCTTCGTCGCGTTGATGGCCGCGAACTGGTCCACCCAGCGCATCGGGTGCTCGGTCACCTCCGGATAGAGCGGCTCCATGCCGAGCGACTTGAGCCGGATGTTCGCCAGGTATTTGATGTACTGGTCGATGAGCTCGTCCGTGAGCCCGGCGATGTGGCCGCCCGTGACGTACTGACCCCAGGCAATCTCGTGTTCCACTGCTTGCCGCATCATCTCGCGCAACTCGGCGACGAGGTCGTCGGTGAACAGGTGCGGGTTCTCGCGCTGGATCTCCTCGTAGATGTGGCGGAACAGCGCCAGGTGCGTGAGCTCGTCCCGCTGGATGTACTTGATCTCGGAGACCGTGCCGAGCATCTTGCCCTGGCGGCCGAGGGCGAAGAAGAAGCTGAAGCCCGAGTAGAAGTAGACGCCCTCCAGGATGTAGTTGGCCATCACCGTCTTCACCAGGTTGCGGTCGCTCGGGTCGGCGATGAACTCCTCATACCGGTCGGTGATGAACTGATTCCGGCGCAACAGGTGCTCGTCTTCCCGCCACTCGTTGTATATCTGGTCGCGGATGTCGGCCGAAACGACCGAATCGAGGATGTACCCGTACGATTGCGAGTGCACCGCCTCCTGGAAGGCGTGCACGGTGAGACACAGGTTCACCTCCGGCGCGGTGATGTACTCGTTGATGTTCGGCAGGTTGTGCGTCTGGATGCTGTCGAGGAAAATGAGGAACGAGATCACCTTGTTGAAGCTGCGCCGCTCCTCTTCGGATAAGAACGGGTACTGCCGGGCGTCGTCGACAAGGGCAATCTCCTCCGGGATCCAGAAGTTGCTCATCATCGCCCGGTACATCCGGTACGCCCACTCGTACTTGATGTTGTTGAGCTCAATCAAATTGGTGGTGTTGCCGCCGATGATCCGGCGCTTGCCCCAGTCCCGGTCGCCCTGGCTGTTGAACAGCTTCGTCCGCGTCAGCTGCATGGTCCATCATCCTTCCCCTTTCCACAATCCCTGCGGGACACCCCACGCCGCTTCGGCCATCCGCTTCGCCTGCGCCCAACCGTCAACACGGGAGACGGCCGCGCCAGGCTGAGCGCCTCGCGCAGCGCGGAAGCAAAGCCGGGCGCGGCGGGGCCCATCACGACGAACACGCCACGCAATCGGCGACTTCCAGCGACCGGTTGCGGACATAGTAGATCGTCTTCAGCCCCTGCTTCCACGCCGACATATACAGGTTCAGGAACTCCCGCACTCCGATGTCCGGCGTGATGTACAGGTTGAACGACTGCGACTGGTCGATGTGGCGCTGGCGGGCCGCCGCCGCCCGGGTGCTCCATTGCTGGTCGATGGTGTGCGCCTCCTGGTAGTACCAGAACGTCTGCGGCGAGAGCCCCGGCGCGGTCTGCGGGATGACGCCGTTTTTCTTCTCCTCGAGGAAGAAGCGCGAGAACACCGGATCGATCCCGGCGGTGCTGCCGGCGATGAGGCTGGTGCTGCTCGTCGGCGCGATGGCGATGAGATACGCGTTGCGCACCCCGTCCCGGGCCACTTGCTCGCGCAGGCGGTCCCAGTCCGGGCCGCCGGGGCGCGTGCGGTACCCCCTGAGGTCGAAGTAGGCGCCCGTCTGCCAATCGGAGCCCGGGAACAACTCGTACGGCCCTTTCTCCCGCGCCAACTGCCACGAGGCCTCGATGGCGAAGTAGTTGATCCACTCGAACAGGCGATCCGCCTCCGCGACGTGCGCCTCCGACTCCCACGGGATCTGGCGCTGGGCGAGGTACTGATGATACCCGCTTACCCCCAGACCCACGGCCCGGTAACGCCGGTTGGTGACCGCCGCCTGCGGCACCGGATAGTGGTTGAGGTCGATGGCGTTGTCCATCGCCCGCACTTGTGCGTGCACGGTGCGCCGAATATCTTCCATCGTCTGGCAGCGGCCGAGATTGAGCGACGAGAGGTTGCAGACGACAAAATCGCCGGGCCGGTAGCGCATGACGATGTCCCCGTCTGCGAGCCGCTCCTCCACAAGGATGGTGGGCCGCATGTTCTGCGCAATTTCGGTGCACAAGTTGCTGCAGTAGATCATCCCGGCGTGCTTGTTCGGATTCATGCGGTTGGCCGTGTCGCGGAAGAACACGAACGGCGTCCCCGTCTCAAAGGCGGATCGCATGATCCGCTTCATCACCTCGATGGCCGGTACCTCGAGGCGCGGCAGGCGCGGCTCGTCGATGCACGCCTGGTAGCGGCGCTCGAACTCTTCGCCCCACGCGTCCTCCAGGCGAAAGCCCATTACCTGCTCCACCTCGTACGGGCAGAACAGGTACCACGTGTCGCGGCGCTCGACACGGCGCATGAACTCATCCGGAATGCACACCGCGGGGAAGATGTCGTGCGCCTTCATCCGCTCGTCGCCGTTGTTGGTGCGCAACTCCAAAAAGTCGAGGATGTCCTTGTGCCACACGTCCAGGTACACCGACACGGCGCCGCGGCGCACGCCGAGCTGATTGCAGCTGACGGCGGTGTTGTTGAAGTTTTTGATCCACGGGATGACGCCGCCGCTCGCCCCCTGGTGGTGGCGGATGGCCGATCCGCGCGCCCGGATCTTGCCGACGTAGATGCCCATGCCGCCGCCGAACTTCGACACGCGCGCGAACGCCTTGTCGGTGTCGTAGATGCTGATGAGGTCGTCTTGCGGCATGTCGATGAAACAAGAGCTTAGCTGCGGAAAGGGCTTGCGGGCGTTGCTGAGCGTCGGCGTGGCCATGGTGGCTTCAAGCTGCGAGAGCATGTCGTAAAACCGCTTGGCGTGTTCCAGCTTGTCCCGCTCGCGCATGGCAAGATGCATCGCCACGCCCATGAACATCTCCTGCGGCAGCTCCAAAAGCTCCCCGCCGCGGCCGCGGATGAGGTAGCGGTCGATGAGCTGCTTGAGTCCGACGTAGTTGAACAACAGGTCCCGCTCCGGGCGGATGTAACGGCCGAGCTCCGCGATCTCGTCGTCCCGGTAATGTTCCCGGATGTACGTGCCGTACCGGCCCATCCGCTCCAGGCGCACCACGAGCGACAAGAAGTCGCCGTACCCCGGCTCTCTGTCGCCCCGGTTGCGGGCGGCGTCCTTGTAGCTCTGCGCCAACAAAAGCCGCGCGGCGGCGTACTGCCAGTTGGGCGCCTCGACTGATGTGAGCTCCACCGCCGCCTGCGTGAGCACACGCATCAGTTCCGCGGTGCTCATGCCGTCCCACAGCTGCGGCGCGCACGCGTCGAGGAGCGCTTCCGGCGCGCACCCCGCCAGGCCCGCACAGGCCCGGGCGGCGACACGGTACACCTTCGCGTAGTCAAACGGCTGCCTGCGGCCGTCGTGTTTGACCACCTCACGCACGCCGGGCAACTCGCGCCCTTGCCGCACACCGGATGGCGGCGCATCTTGCAACAACACTGGATTCATGATCCCTTCCTCCCTCCTCGTGCAGCGCGGGGTGCCGATCCCGGAGCTGGCGAAGATGAGCCCCTGTAAAAGCGAAGCACCCCGCTCCCGGCCGGGATGGGGGTGCAGAAAAGCGACGACGTGGCATGGCGGGCGGCCGCAGCAACCGCACCATCCGGCGGTCGTTGCGCGGTCGGTCGGTTTCGGTCATGGCAGGGTGCGTCCACATGCATCCCTCGCCTGGCCGCCTGCCGGCCCGCGTCCGCTCCGTATCCGATGTCGTACCGGTCTGCCCCTCCCAATCCCTCGTGGGAGACGTGCATCCACAAACCTGGCAGGTCTCCGGGCTCGGACGTCATCTGCCAGCGCGCAGCCTTCCCCGGCGAGCGCCGAGTGGCTGGCGGCACCCTTGCGCGGTTGCCGCCTGCGCGCGCTGCATCGTTCCTTACCGTGGCGAGGACCGCTCCAGCTTCGCACTGGATTCCCTTTTCACCCGCACCAGGCGGGCACCAGGTTTGGCGATATGTACGTTTGTCGGCAGTATAACACTATATCTAGCGATTTTCAAGCGTGCACAACCGGGAAGATACACTATATTTTGCGGTCCGTCCAAGTTTTACGGCCCGTCCGGCATGCCGCGGCCGCGGGCGCCGGGCGGACCGGTCATTTGCAACCGACGCTGGTCATGTGGGATCAACATCACCGCACGTCGACGAACGTCACGAGGCCCCCCATCTCCGCCAGGTGCGTCGCCGAGCCTTCTTGGTCAGGGCCCGGATTGACTGTGTGATCCAGGATGTGGCAATGGAACATCCACTCGCCCGGCCGGTTGGCCACAAACGCGATGTCCGCCGTCTGGGACGGCCCGAGCGTGACGGTGTTGGCGTATTCCGGTTGGGACAGCGGTTGGCCGTCGCGGGCGACGATGGCAAACGTATAGCCGTGCAGGTGCATCACGTGGAACTCTTCGGCGCTGGCGTTCACCAGCCGGATGAGCACCCGCTGGCCGCGGCGGACGTGCAGCACCGGCGCCTCCGGGAACGCCTTGCCGTCCATCACGAACGCGTTCTCCTGTTCCGATCCGTCGACCTTGAAGCTGGCCAGCTCATACAGGGCGTCCACGTCGTACCGGTGCGACGGTCCCTGCGCCGGATCGACGAGGATGACCCCGTGCAGCCCCATGTCCATCTGAAAGTCGTCGTTCACGTGCGTGTGGTACAGGTGGGTGCCCACCATCTGCGGCGTGACCGTGAAGCGGTAGGTGAACGATCCGCCGGGCGGGATGGGCTGTTGTGTCCCCATCTCGTCGCCGTCCATCTTCATCCGCGGCACGCCGTCCATACCGTTGGGGACGGCGAGCCCGTGCAGGTGGAGGGTCGTCGGCTGCGGCAGCTCATTGTGCAAGACGATGGCCACCTTGTCCCCGACGCGGACGCGAATGAGCGGACCGGGCACCTGGCGGTTGTATCCCCAGGCCTCCACCACCTTGCCAGGGTACAGCTGCCAGGGAAAGGCGGACGCCGTGAGGACGAACTCCTTCGTCCCGTCCGGCAGGATGCGCGGCAAAAGCGCTTTTTCCGCCAACAGATCCTGCGCCATCCGGTCTTGCGCCGCCGCCGCGGACGGCGACAGCGTCAACGTTTGGCCTGTGCCGCCGGCATCCGCCGCACCCGCGGCCGTGCCCGTGGCGACGACGTCCCCGTCCGCCTCCCGGACGACCTGGCCGCTGCCCTGCTCCCCGCCGGTCATGCTGGCGGCGGTGACCACCTCCGTCCCCCAGCCGACGGCAAACCCAAGGACCAACGCCGACATGATGATCCGTTGCGCAGTCTCCTTGCGGACGGCGGACACCATCTCGAACACGACGTAGAGGATGGCCCCGCCCGCCATGGCGAGCACGAACACCGACAGCGGCTCCGACGTCCACACACCGCCCGCCAGCGTGCCGACCAACGTGGGACCGCCGCCGACGGCGCCCAGCCCGAACAGCGCCGGCCAAGCCAGGCGCTCCCCGTCGCGCAGGGCCGGCCCCACGATGCCGAATCCTTCCGTCGCGTTGTGCAAGGCAAAGCCGATGACGAGCCCCACCGCCAACGCCGCCTTCCCTTGTGCGAACGACTGGCCGATGGCCAACCCTTCGCTCAAGTTGTGCAGGCCAATGCCCAGGGCGATGAACCACGGCAACACCCGCGGCGAGTCCGCCCTCCGTCCCAGCCCGCGCTGCTGCAACGCCACCAGCGCGACGAAGCCGATGGCGAGCCCGCCGACGAGCAGGATGACGTCGAGCAGGGCTGGGGCCGCAGCGCGCGTCTGATGGAGCGCCGAGATCACCTGACTCGAGGTCTCCCCCGCCGCTTCGCCGAGGATCTCCACCAACAGGTAGACCAGGATGCCGGCCGACAACATGCTGAGCGCAGCCCGCACCGTACCCGACAAGCCGCGCAGCCTGCCCAGCGGCAGGCCGATGTAAATGGTGCCGCCCGCGATGAAGCCAAGCAGCAAGAGCTCCCACACCCGCACGCCCATGCCACCCCAATCATGACTTTTCTAGTCAACTTTGTCCCGACAAAAAAAGAAATTCATAAGAACAAAAGACGAGATTAGTATAATCTAACGCGCGGCTGCAGGCAAGCGGAGGAACGGGGGGATCCGTGTGCAAACGGTGCACACCGCGCACGGCAACGGGACGGCCGAAACGCCGAGCCCGCCTCACGACACCTCGATCCGGCGCAGCGGCGGCGTCACCGCATAATTGCGCGTGTCGGGCGGGTACCACCGGATGCCGATGCTCGGGTGCACACCGTCCGTCGGGTTGCGCTGGATGAGCGCAGGGTTCACGGGCGTGTTCCAAATGTCAATCTGCGTACGGGCCGGGTCGGACGTGTAAAACGTGACACCGCGCAGGTTGGCGAGCGTCGGCGGTTGCCAGCCGAACACCGGATCGGCGATGCCGGTGATGTGGATGACCGCCTCTTGGTGCGACCGCGTCACGTAGTATTGCAAGTACCGCTGCGTCACGTTGTACTGCAACAGCCGGCTGGTGCGCGCGACGAGGATGTGCCCCGCGAGATACTGGTGCTGCAGCAGACGCAGCGCTGCCACGGCGTTGCCCGGCAACGGATTGACGTCGTTGTCGGAACACAGGTGGGTGGCGACGATAGCGTACTCATGTCCCCATTCAATCTCGAGCAGGTGCCGGATGGTCAACACCTGCGAGAGGTCATCCACCGACCATACCCAGTGCGAGTCTCCCCGCTTGTCGATGCTGCTGCTCGTGTAACGCCAGAATCCCCACACCTTTCGGCCGTCCGGCAACCGCAGCGGATAGATGATGCTTGGGTACCCGAAGCGTGCGCTCGGAATATCGGCCCAGACGAAGCGGATGCCGTACGGAATGAGGAGATCCGTCACATGGTACGGTGAACCGGGGAGTGCCCCTTGCTGGTAGCGGTAGAAGCGGCTTACACCCCAAGCGCCGAAGTTGTCGACGTTCGACTGGTTGCCGTGATCGGTCCATACGGTCACGAAGTCTTTGTGCGCCTCGAGCGTCCGGATGGCTTGCACGGCAAGCTGACGGCGGAACAGGGTCTGATGCGGGTTTTGCATGCTGAAATCGCCGAACGAGTGCATGGCGTCGATCCAACCGGCATGGATGTAGCGGTCGATGATCTTCGCCCCGAAGGGAATGTCGCTCGTGCGGTAAAAGTATGTGAACTCGCCCGCAAGACCTGACTCATGCCAATCGACGTTTTCGCGCAGGTTGGATCCGTTGTACATGAAAAACGAATCGGCGATGTCGAGCCCGAGCCCACGGCCCATGGGCGTCATCTGCGTCGTATTGAGAAACGTGTGGATGAGGTTGAACTTGCGCAACGTCTCGTGGTCCGCGTCCGACGAGATGGCGAGCATCGCCTGATACGGATACGGAAACTTGCGCATGCCGTACACCACCACGGATGGCTTTGCCACCGCCGTCCGCGTACCGGTGCCAACCCCGCCATCCCCTGCGGGCAGACCCGCCGCCTCATGGCGCAGCACACGGTGCATCGCCACCGGCGTCTCCGCACCGTCCGGTGCACGGCTCACCCCAAGGGGTTGCGCCGGGCGGACAGGCGCCGTCCACGTCACAACCGCGGCGGCCAACACGCCCATTTTGCTTCCCCACACACGCCACCATCCCATGTCGCACGCTCCCCTCACCCGCCCGGCGCGAAACATCATCCACGCTGACGCGTCCGGGACGCTCCGTCCGTGTTCATGTTACATGTTAAGAACTTATTGAGAAGATGTCTAGAAGTATTGTATAGGGTTGGGAACGATGGCGCAAAGCGTGCGGAGAAACGAGCAAGGAACCGGAACCGACGCCGCGTGGCGCGCGCGGGCACGCGCCGGCACAGGGTGGCGCCATCCGCCGCCACCCTGCCAGCACATCTTCAGCCGTTTGGCCGCATCAGGGATTGGGCCGCATCAGGGATCAGTACGTGCCGTACGGGACAAGCAAGATGAACAGCACAAAGATGATCAGGAACACGACCGCCCAACGGGTGTACCCGCCGAAGCATCCCGCGTCATGCATCACCGCAACCCCCCTCCGTGCTGGAAGTGATGCATTCTACCCGCGCATCGCGCGCCAGGACCACGACGGTTGCCGCACCCCTACGTCCAATTTGCCGAACCTGCACCGAACCGTTACCCACCGCTCACGAAAAGTTAACACTTGCTTGATACCTTTGAGGCGGAGATGAAGAAGGAAAACCACGGTTCGTGCGCAGGGCGCGCGGGTGTCGGCGCCGCGCTCTGCGGTTTGCGCAAGCCAACGCGACGGGAGGGCTTATGGTGCGCGAAGCCATCAGCGTCATCGGATTGGGGTACATCGGCCTGCCCTTGGCGATGTGCCTGTGTGAACAGGGTCACCGGGTCATCGGGATCGACGTCGATCCGGTGAAACTGCGCGACCTGTCCGCAGGGCGGACGCAGGTCATGGAGTCGTACGAAGGCGAGCCGCTCGCTTCCATCTTGCAACGCCACCTCGCCAGCGGCCGCTTTGTCCCGACAGGGGATTGGGCGATGGCGGCCGAGGCGTCGTCCCACATCATCACCGTCGGCATCCCGGTCCACGAAAACGGCGTGCCCGACCCTCTGCCCCTGCTCGCGGCCATCCGCAGCCTGGGTGCGGTGCTGCGCCAGGGAGATCTGGTGCTCGTCCGCAGCACCTTGGTCCCCGGGATGATGGAGCAGGACATCATCCCCTTGCTCGCGGAAACAAGCCGCATGGTACCAGGCACCGACTTCGCGGTCGCCTATGCGGCGGAACGCGTGGCGGAGGGCCGCGCCATGTACGAATTCCGGACGCTCGACGTCGTGGTGGGCGGCCTCACCCCCGCCTGCGGTGAGCGGGCGAAGGCGCTCCTTTCCACGCTGACGGACGGCCAGGTCCACCTGACCGACCTGCGCACCGCCCAGTTGACCAAGGTGATCGAGAACGTGCAGCGCGATGTGAACATTGCGCTCGCCCACCAGATCAAGGAGATTGCGGAACACCACGGCGTGGACGTGTACGAGCTCATCCGCTTGGCCAACACCCATCCGCGGGTGCGGCTGCTGGAACCGGGGCTCGGCGTGGGCGGCTACTGCATCCCGAACGCTTATGCCTACATCGCGGCGTCGCTGCCGAAGACCCGGCCCGTGCCGCTGCTCACGCTGGCGCGCCGCATCAATGAAGAAGCGCCCATCCGGGCGGCGGCGCAGCTGGAACGCCAACTGGCCGCCCTCGGCAAACGTCTGCGGGAGAGCACGGTGGCCATCCTCGGCCTCGGGATGAAGGACGGATCGAACGACACAGATTCCGCGCCACGTCGCAGTTTGGTGAACTGGAAATCAGAATGAAGACTTGCGGGAATGATGGGACTGACGCGGATTCCCTATATATGGTTCTATGAAAGCGCGATCATTTGTAAATTTGATCAGATATGGAAACGACCTGCGC
>NZ_BMOY01000028.1 GCF_014647315.1 Paenalicyclobacillus cellulosilyticus | reverse complement strand
TCGGCGGTCGCGGTTGCGAACGGCGCCACGGTTTGCGGCCACGTCGCACCCAGTTCCACGGCGAGCCACGCCGCGAGCGCTCGTTCGAACTGCGTCGCAACGTCAGCGGACGCCAAGGCTTGGCCAAACGCCGCCCGGCTTTCCGCCGCGGTCGCCGCGGTGCCGGGGGCAGCCGCTTGCCCGCGCGGCGGCGCGGCCGAGGCGTCCCCTGGGTACGCGCGCCCCATGTTCCATGCCGCCGGCAACCATGCCATCGGCTCCACACGCCATCCCTCCCTCGCATGCCGTATCGCCGCGCTTGCACGCTTCCTCTCTTCTAGCATACCAGGAACCGGGGCGTGTGTCAGCGCCGGGTCGATCCGCCTTGGCAGCGGTCTGGTTTGTCATACCCTGCGGGGCCTGGTCATAGCATGCTATTGAACCAAGCTTGCTGCGGTCTTCCGCCGCAGAACCATGCCAACGAGGGCGAGGCGAGACGAGATGGATCCGTGGCTCGCGACATTGAAGCGGGGATTGAAGCACGCCATCGCCGGCGCCGTGTTCATCATCCTCCTCGTCGGGGGGACCGCGATGGTGCTGTCGGCCATCGCGGTGGGGATCTCTTCGCTCGCCGCGGCGTATCCGGGCCAAGCGGCACGCCCGGCGGACTTGGCGGCCGAAGCGGCTTTGCCGCCGCAAAGCCCTGCGGGGGATGCGCAGGCTTTCCCGCCGCAAGACGAATCCTCCCGCGCGCCGTCGCGTACGGGCATCGCTGCGCACGGGGCAAGCCTCGCGCCATCCACCACGATGTACAGCCCGCTTGGCGCCGCCATCGACGAAGGGGGCGTCGTCATCGGCAATCACATTCAACGGGCGTTCGGTTCGCTGCTGTCCGGCCTGCTGCAGACCCTCTTTCTGGAGCAGCCGGGCGGGGAGGCGTCCGGACGGGCTGGTGCGGCCGGGATGACGCATGTACCCGGATGATCAAGGCAGGGGCGACCCCGTCACGGCCGCGATCGCGGCCGCCCGGCGGCGCGCGTGGCTGGGCCGGGCGGTCGGTGTCGAGCTCATCGCTTGCCTGTGGGTGGTGGCGGAAGCGGCGTTTGGAGCCTGGGCCGCGTTCCAGGCCGGGAGTCTCGCCATCACCGCGTTTTGCGTCGACAGCGCCATCGAATGGCTCGCGGGCGCCGTGCTGCTGGCGCGGCTCGCCATGGAGTACAGCGGGCGCCTCGGGCGTTGGCACGCGCGCGGTGAGCGTGCGGCGTCCGGCGTGGTGGGCCTGCTCTTGTTCGGCCTCGCCGGGTATGTGGCGTGGGAGGCGGGCGTGCGCGCGGCGGCACACCACCAGGTGCACGCGACATGGGCTGGATGGGCCGTCGCCATCGCTTCCGCGCTGGTGACGCCGTGGCTCGGGCGCCAGAAGCTGCGGCTCGGCCGCTTGCTGGACAGCCCGGCGCTCATCGGCGATGCGGCGTGCAGCATGACGTGCGCGTACATGGCCTGGACGCTGCTCGCCAGCCTGGCGTTCGAAGCGTGGCTGCCCGGCTTGTGGTGGATCGATCCGTTGGCGGCGCTCGGCATTGTCCACTTCGCGCTGCGGGAAGCGTGGGCTTCGGTGGCGGCCGCTTGGACGGGTCAAGGCCATGTCCATGTCCATGTCCACTCCCATGTCCGCCCCCATGCCCATCCCCGCGCCCCACGGTGAGGAGGCGCGCAAAGGAAGCCACGGCAGCGTGAACCGGCATGGGTGCCGCAGCAGCCGTGCAATTGTCCGGCGGCGGGATCTTTGCTAAACTGGTTTCGGTATGCACAGGTACAGCCGCGCCCGGTTGGCGCGGCCTATTTCTCGCCGCCGCCCGGGCACGAAGATGCGGCGTGGAGGGCTTCTGCGGTGCAGGACAGGCAGCAGCGGATCCGCAACTTTTCCATCATCGCGCATATCGATCACGGCAAGTCGACCCTCGCCGACCGGATTCTCGAACGCACCGGGACGGTATCGGAACGGGAGATGCAGGACCAGCTGCTCGACCAGATGGACCTGGAGCGGGAGCGGGGCATCACCATCAAGCTGCAGGCCGTCCGGCTCTACTACAAGGCCAAAGACGGCCAGGAGTACGAGCTCAACCTCATCGACACGCCTGGCCACGTGGACTTCACCTACGAAGTTTCCCGCAGCCTGGCGGCGTGTGAAGGCGCGCTGCTCGTCGTCGACGCCGCCCAAGGGATTGAGGCGCAGACCTTGGCGAACGTGTATTTGGCTTTGGAGAACGACCTGGAGATCCTTCCCGTCATCAATAAGATTGACCTGCCGAGTGCTGATCCGGAGCGGGTCAAGCGGGAGATTGAAGAGGTCATCGGCCTGGACGCCAGCGACGCGGTCCTGGCCTCGGCGAAGACAGGGGTTGGGATTGAGGATGTGCTCGAACAAATCGTCCGCAAGATCCCGCCCCCCCGCGGGGACGCCGGCGCGCCGCTGCAGGCGCTCATCTTCGATTCCCACTACGACGCGTACCGGGGCGTGATTGTGTACATCCGCGTCTTCAACGGCGAGGTGCGCCCCGGCATGCGCATCAAGATGATGGCCACCGGCGCCGAATTCGAAGTGACGGAAGTCGGCGTGTTCACCCCGCGCATGCAGCCGGTGGACAGCCTCACAGCGGGTGAGGTCGGCTACATCGCGGCCGGGATCAAAAACGTCCGCGACACCCGCGTGGGCGACACGGTGACGGAGGCAGACCGCCCGGCGGCAGCACCCTTGCCGGGCTACCGCAAGGTCAACCCGATGGTGTTCTGCGGCCTCTATCCGGTGGATGCGAGCGAATACCAGGCGCTGCGGGAGGCGTTGGAGAAGCTGTCGCTCAACGACGCCGCGCTCACGTTCGAGCCGGAGACATCCAGCGCGCTCGGCTTCGGTTTTCGCTGCGGCTTTTTGGGATTGTTGCACATGGAGATCGTCCAGGAGCGGCTGGAGCGGGAGTACCATCTGACGCTCATCACCACGGCGCCGAGCGTCGTGTATCACGTGTACCTGACCGACGGATCGCGCGTCGAGATCGACAACCCGAGCAAAATGCCGCCGGCCGAACGGATTGACCGCATCGAAGAGCCGTACGTCAAGGCGACCATCATCGTGCCGAAAGACCACATCGGGCCGGTGATGGAGTTGTGCCAGGAGAAGCGCGGGGTCTTCAAGGACATGCAATACCTCGATGCGGCGCGGGCCACGCTCACCTACGAGTTGCCGCTGGCGGAGATTGTCTACGACTTCTTCGACCGTTTGAAGTCGTCGACGCGCGGTTACGCCTCGTTCGACTACGAGCTGGCCGGATACCGGCCGAGCAACCTGGTGAAGATGGACATCCTGCTCAACGGCGAGGTGATTGACGCCTTGTCGTTCATCGTCCACCGCGACAAGGCGTACCAGCGCGGGCGGGTGTTGTGCGAGAAGTTGAAGGAACTCATCCCGCGCCAGATGTTCGAGGTGCCCATCCAGGCGGCCATCGGGAACCGGGTCATCGCCCGGGAGACCATCCGCGCCCTGCGCAAGAACGTGTTGGCCAAGTGTTACGGCGGCGACGTCACTCGCAAGCGCAAACTGCTCGAGAAGCAGAAGGAAGGCAAGAAACGGCTGAAACAGGTGGGCAGCGTCGAGGTGCCGCAGGAGGCGTTCATGGCGGTGTTGCGGATCGACTGAACCGCCGTGCGCGGCCGGGAGGTGAGCGGGGTGCAGGGTCCGGTCTGGCCGGGTGAGATCCCGGTGACGGCGCTGTACATCCACATCCCGTTTTGTGCAAGCCGTTGCCACTACTGCGACTTCACCACCTATGTCGCACCGCAGGAGGCCATCGACGCGTACGTGGACGCCCTCCTGCGCGAACTCGCCATGCTGGCGCCGCTCGTCCGGGAACCGCTGCAAACGGTGTTCTTCGGCGGCGGCACCCCGAGCCTGCTCAGCGGCGCGCAGATGCAGCGCATCATGGCGGCGGTGCGGTCGTGCTTCGGGTTGCGGCCGGACGCCGAGGTGACGGCGGAGGCGAATCCGGGGACCCTCGACGACCGCCGCCTCGCCGCGTATCGCGAGGCGGGCATCAACCGCCTCAGTTTCGGGGCGCAGACGTTCAATCCGCGTTTGCTCGCCGCCATGGGCCGCACGCACGACGCCGGGGCGGTGCGGGAGGCCGTGCGCGGCGCGCAAGCGGCCGGCTTCACCCGGGTGAACGTGGATCTGATGTTCGGCTTGCCGGACCAGACGCTTGCCGACGTGGCGGACGCCCTGCGCGAGACCATCGCGCTCGGGGTGGAGCACATCTCGGCCTACTGGCTCAAGGTGGAGCCTGGTACGCCGTGGCACGAGTGGTTGGCGGAGGGCCGCATCCAGCTCCCGGGGGAGGACCTCGAAGCCGACATGTACGATCTCGTCCGCGACACGCTCACCCGCGCCGGATACGTCCATTACGAAGTGAGCAACTTCGCGCGGCCGGGCGGCGAGGCACGGCACAACCTGGTCTACTGGCGGAACGAGCCGTACCTGGCGGCGGGTGTGTCGGCCCACGGGTACGTCGCGGGCTGGCGGTACGAGAACGTCCGTCCCCTGCGTGCGTACATGGAGCGGGTGCGCGCGGGGATGCGGCCGCTGGCTTGGACGCATCCCGTCGGGCCGGACGAAATGATGGAAGACACGATGATCCTCGGCCTGCGGCTGCGGGAGGGCGTATCGCGGGCGCGGTTTCGCGAACGCCACGGCATCGACATGCTGGATCGGTACGGGCCGGTCATCGCCGATCTGGCGGCGCGGGGCCTCGTGGCGTGGACGGGGGACCGCCTGCACCTGACGGATCGCGCATGGCCGGTGGCCAATGAGGTGTTTGCAGCGTTCCTCGACCGTCATTGACAAGTGTGCGGCCACTTGCTATGTTCAAGGTGGGTCTTAGCACTCGGCGGCTCAGAGTGCTAATCGTGAAGTGGGGTGAGGGCGGTGCTGACGCCGAGGCAAAGGCTGATCTTGAGTGCCATCGTCGAGGATTACGTCCGTTCGGCTGAACCGGTCGGTTCGCGAACGTTATCCAAACACGATGAGATCCACCTGAGCGCGGCGACCATCCGCAACGAGATGTCCGATTTGGAAGAGATGGGGTATCTCGACCAACCGCATACGTCGGCAGGCCGCATCCCTTCCCAAAAGGGCTATCGGTTCTATGTGGACAACCTGATGGGGAGGGTGGAGATCGACAACCAGACCCTGTCGGTGCTGCGGGAGCACTTCCAGCGGCAGCGCGGCGAGATGGAGCGGTTGATCCACGAGACGGCGCTCGTGCTCTCCGAGCTGACCCAATACACCTCCATCGTGATGGGGCCGCATGTGTACCAGGAGAAGATCCGTCAGATCCAGCTCATTCCGCTGCGGCCCGGAGCTGCGGTGGCCATCCTCGTCACCGACACGGGGCAAGTGGAGACCCGCCACGTGCAGCTGTCGGAGGGCGTCTCGTCGGACGATGTCGTGCGCATGGTCAACCTGTTGAACGACAAGCTGGCCGGGGTGCCGTTGTACCGTTTCCGCTCCCAGTTGAGCCACGAAATCGCAGAGGAGCTGGCGCGCGTCACGGAGCGGTACGACGACGCCATGGCGTTTTTGGACGAACTGGCGCGCTTGGCCGAGGCGCGGGAGCGGGTGTTCGTCGGCGGCACCACGAACATCCTGGCGCAGCCCGAGTTTCGGAACGTCGACAAGGTGCGGCCGCTGTTGGCCCTGCTTGAACGCCCTGACCGCGTCAGCCAGATGCTGCCCGCGGCACAGACGCCGGGTGTGCAGGTGCGGATTGGCATGGAGAACGGCATTCCGACGCTCCAGGACTGCACGGTCGTGTCGGCGACGTACACCATCCAGGGTGTTCCGGTCGGCAGCATCGGCGTCCTGGGACCGACGCGCATGAATTACGCGCGCGTCATCCGGATCTTGGAATATGTCTCGCACGCGCTCAGCGATTGGATGACGAAACAGGCGAGTGGATGAGGGGGACTCGGCCTTGACCGAAGAACGGCGTTCTGATGGCGCAATCCAAGCTCAAGACGGGCAAGGCAAAGACGAAGACGGCCGGCGTGCCGGGCAGGAAGACGCCGCTGTCGCGCCCGCGGACCCGGGTGTGCCCGCGGCGGGTGACGCCGCAGCGGACGAGGCTGTAGCGGACGAGGCTGTAGCGGACGAGGCTATAGCGGGATCGCAGGCAGCGGACGCGCACGGTTGCGCACCGCAGCAGGAAACCCGGCGCGACCAGGAAGCGGCGCCGCCGGAAGCAGGGGGCGCGGACGAAGCGCAGGCCGGCGCCCGTGCGGCGGAGGACACGGGCGGGGAGGCGCTTGCGGCCGCGCCGTCCGCGGCGGAGCAGCTCGCCGTGGCGCAGGCCGAATTGGCGTCGCTGCGCCAACAGCTGCTGCGCGTCCACGCGGACTTTGACAATTTCCGCAAGCGGACACGGCAAGAAAAGGAAGATTTGCAGAAGTTCGCGGCGCAAAAGCTGCTCTCCGACCTGTTGCCGGTCGTGGACAACTTTGAGCGCGCGCTCGCCGCGTTCACGGCGGAGGGCGCGAGCGCGGAGTTGCGCGCCGGGGTCGAGATGGTGCACCGGCAGCTGCTTGGCATTTTGGAGAAGCACGGCGTGCGCCCGATGGACGTGGTGGGTCAACCGTTCGATCCGTCGCTCCATGAGGCGGTGATGCAGGAGCCGGCGGGGGAGGGCGTGGCGCCCGGCACCGTCGTGCTCGAACTGCAAAAAGGGTATTGGCTGCACGACAAGGTGCTGCGCCCGGCGATGGTCAAGGTAAGTGTGTGACCTTGGGCCGGGGCGGCGGACAGGAGGAGATGCGCTATGCCGAAAGTCATCGGGATCGATTTGGGGACGACCAACTCGTGCGTGGCTGTGATGGAAGGCGGCGAACCGGTGGTGATTCCGAACGCCGAGGGCAACCGCACGACGCCGTCGGTGGTGGCGTTCACGAAAGACGGCGAACGGTTGGTCGGCGACGTGGCGAAGCGCCAGGCCATCACCAATCCGGAGCGGACCATCATCTCCATCAAGCGGCACATGGGCAGCGACTACAAGGTGAACATCGACGGCAAGTCGTACACGCCGCAGGAGATCTCGGCGATGATCCTGCAGAAGCTGAAGGCGGACGCCGAGGCGTTCCTGGGCGAGAAGATCACCCAGGCGGTCATCACGGTCCCGGCGTATTTTACGGACAGCCAGCGCCAGGCGACCAAAGATGCCGGGCGCATCGCCGGGTTGGAGGTCCTGCGCATCATCAACGAGCCGACGGCGGCCGCATTGGCGTACGGGTTGGATAAAGAGGGTGAGCAGACCATCCTCGTCTACGACCTGGGCGGCGGCACGTTCGACGTGTCCATCCTGGAGATGGGCGACGGCGTATTCGAGGTGAAGGCGACCAGCGGCAACAACCACCTGGGCGGCGACGACTTCGACGAGCGGATCATGCGCTACCTCATCGACACGTTCCGGCGCGACACCGGCATCGACCTGTCGCAGGACCGGATGGCGATGCAGCGGCTGAAGGACGCGGCGGAGAAGGCGAAGAAAGAGCTGTCGTCGACGCTGACCACCACCATCTCGCTTCCGTTCATCGCGGCGGATGCGACCGGTCCGAAGCACCTCGAGGTCAACCTCACGCGCGCCAAGTTCGAGGAGCTGACGGCCGATCTCGTTGAGGCGACGCTCGGCCCGACCCGCCAGGCGCTGGCGGACGCCGGTTTGACGCCGGAACAGATCGACAAGGTGATCTTGGTCGGCGGATCGACGCGCATTCCGGCGGTCCAGGAGGCCATCAAGCGGCTCATCGGCAAGGAGCCGTCGAAGGGCGTCAACCCGGACGAGGTGGTCGCCATCGGCGCCGCCATTCAGGCGGGTGTGTTGACGGGCGAAGTGAAGGACGTGGTGCTGCTCGACGTGACGCCGCTGTCGCTCGGCATCGAGACAATGGGCGGCGTGTTCACGCGGATCATCCCGCGCAACACCACCATTCCGACTTCGAAGAGCCAGATCTTCTCGACCGCGTCGGATAACCAGACCTCGGTGGAGATCCACGTCCTGCAGGGCGAGCGCGAGATGGCCAAGGACAACAAGACCCTCGGGCGCTTCACCCTGACGGGGATACCGCCCGCGCCGCGCGGGGTGCCGCAGATTGAGGTGACGTTCGACATCGACGCCAACGGCATCGTGCACGTCTCCGCCAAGGACCTGGGCACCGGAAAGAGCCAGGCCATCACCATCACCGCCTCGAGCGGCCTGAGTAAGGAAGAGATTGAGCGGATGGTCAAGGAGGCGGAGATGTACGCGGAAGAAGACCGCAAGCGGCGCGAGCAGGCGGAGATCCGCAACCAGGCGGACCAGCTCTTGTACCAGACGGAGAAGACGTTGAAGGAACTGGGCGACAAGGTCGATGCGGACCTCAAGCGTCAAGCCGAAGAAAAGCAGAAGGCGTTGCGGGATGCGTTGAACGGCAACGACACCGCGGCGATTCAGTCGGCGTCGCAGGCGTTGACGGAGGTCTTGCACAAGCTGTCCACGAAGCTCTACGAGCAGGTGCAGAGCCAGCGGGCGGACACCGGCGCCGGGAGCGCCGCCGGTGCGGGTGCGTCCGGGGACAACGTGGTGGACGCGGAGTACAAGGTGGTCGACGAGGACAAGAAGTAAGTGTCCGTGCTTTTCGGGTTGAAGCCCGGAGAACACGGAAAGGCCGATGTCGTCCGGTGCGTGCAAGGTGGCATGGCAGGGAGTGATTCCCTGCCATGTCATTGTCCACGGACCCATCGGCGGGAGGGGGTCACCCTTGAGCAAGCGGGATTATTACGAGGTACTCGGCGTCGCGCGGGACGCCAGCCAGGACGAGATCAAACGCGCGTACCGCCGGCTGGCGCGCCAGTACCATCCGGATGTCAACAAGGACGATCCGCAGGCGGCGGAAAAATTCAAGGAGATCACGGAAGCGTACGAGGTGCTGTCCGACCCGGAAAAGCGGCGGCGTTATGACCAGTTCGGCCACGAAGACCCGATGCAGGGGATGGGCGCGGGCGCGGGAGCCGGCGCGTCAGGGTTCGACGGGTTCGGCGACTTCGGCAGCTTCAGCGACATCTTCGACATGTTTTTCGGCGGCGGCGGCCGTCGCGGGCCGCAGCGCGGGCAGGATCTGGAATATGAACTCGAAGTCGAGTTTGAAGAGGCGGCGTTCGGCACGGACAAGGAGATCCAGGTGCCGCGCACCGAGACGTGTTCGCACTGCGGCGGATCGGGCGCGCGTCCCGGCACGCGCCCGGAGACGTGCCCGACCTGTCACGGCACCGGGGAGCAGCAGACGGTGGTCACCACGCCGTTCGGGCGCATGATCAACCGGCGCGTGTGTCCGGCCTGTCAGGGGCGCGGCGTGCGCATTCCGCATCCATGTCCGGAGTGCGGCGGCAAGGGGCGGCGGCGGGTACGGCGGACGGTGCGCATCCACGTGCCGCCGGGTGTCGATACGGGGACGCGGTTGCGCATTCCGGGCGGCGGGGAACTGAGTCCGAACGGCGGTCCGCCCGGCGACCTGCACATCGTCGTGCGGGTGAAGCCGCACGAGGTGTTCGAGCGGGACGGGATCCACGTCTACGTCGACGTGCCGTTGACGTTCGTGCAGGCGGCGCTCGGAGACGAGATTGAGGTACCGACGCTCGACGGCAAGGTGAAGCTGCGCATTCCGGAAGGGACGCAGACCGGGACGTCGTTCCGGTTGCGCGGAAAAGGCATTCCGAAGCTCGGGAACCCGAATCAGCGCGGGGACGAGCATGTCCGGGTGCACGTCATCACGCCGACGCGCCTCACCGAGCGCCAAAAGCAATTGCTGCGGGAGTTCGGCAACGAGTTGGGCGAGACGCCGCATGAGCAGGCGCGCACGTTCATCGAGCGGATGAAGAGCGCGTTTTTGGGTGACCGTTGAAGCGTGAGGTGAACGGTGTGCGTTGGTGGGAAGTGAAACTCAAGGTCCCCCACGAAGCGGCGGAGGCCTGGGGCGCCCTGCTCCAGGAATGGCCTGAGGTGCAGGGTGTCGCGATGGAAGGGGTTTACCCCGCGGGCGCGCTCGAACTCAACACGGGGGAGTGGTTTCCGGATCGCCTGCTTCACCCGGAGGCGGTGGAGGTGGCGGTGTATCTCCCGGAGGGCGTGGCGGCGGCCGAGGTGAGGCGGCGCCTTGCCGACGCGGCCGAGCGGATTCGGGCGGCCGGGTTGCCGGCCGGCGAGGCAGCGGCGGCGCAGCTGTCCTTGGTGGACGAGTCGTCGTGGGAGAACGCATGGAAGGAGCACTACCGCGCCATGGCGGTCGGCCGCCGGCTGGCGGTGGTGCCGCGGTGGGAAGCGTCGTCCCGTCCCTACCCGGACCGGATGCCCATCTTCATGGAACCCGGCATGGCGTTCGGGACCGGCACGCACGCGACCACCAAACTGTGCCTGGAGGCGCTCGAGGAAGCCGTGCAGCCGGGGGATGAGGTGGCGGATGTCGGGTGCGGCACCGGCATCCTGTCCATCGCGGCCGCCAAACTCGGCGCCCGGCGGGTGGTCGCCATCGACATCGATCCGGTCGCCGTGAAGGTAGCCAAGGACAACGTCGCCGACAACGGCGTCGCGACGGTGGTCGCGGTGGTGCAAGGGGATCTGCTCGCCGCGCTGCCGGCGGATGCATCCTTCGACGGCTTGGTGGCCAACATCTTGCGCGATGCCGTCATCGGACTTGCTCCGGCAGCCAGTGCCCGCCTGCGGCCGAACGGGTGGTTCATCGCTTCCGGTTTCGTCACAAGTCAAGAGGCGGCGGTCCGCGACGCGCTTGAACGCGCCGGCCTGGTGGTGACGCACGCAGCGTTCCGGGACGACTGGGTGGCCTTGACCGCCCGGAAGCGCTGGTGATGCCCCGCGTCTTCTTGCCGCATGCCCTTGCCCCCCAAGCGGTGGTCCGCCTGACGGGAGAGACGGGTCATCACTATGCCCGCGTCCTGCGGGTGCGAAGCGGGGAAACCGTCCCGGTCGCGGCGGCCGGCGGGGCCTGGTTGTGCCGCGTCTGTGCGGTTGACCCGCGGTCGGGCGAGGTGGAGTTGGTCGCGGAGAGCCTCCTGCCGGAGAGCGGACCGGTGCACAAGGTTTTCCTGATCCAGGCGCTCCCGAAGGGTGATAAAATGGATGTCATCATCCAGAAGGCCACGGAGATAGGGGTTGCCGGCGTGCTGGCGTTCGCCGCCGCACACTCGGTGACCAAGCTCTCCCGGGACCGGGCTGGGGCCAAGGTGGCGCGTTGGCAGCGGATCGCCGCCGAAGCGGCCAGCCAGTCGCAGCGGGACGAGGTGCCGAGCGTGGGCTTTGCCCACGATGCCGCGGAAGTATCCGCTTGGTTGGCGGCGCGCGGTGTCGCGCGCGTCTGGTTGCTCGACGAAGCGGAAGCGGCGAACCATCTGGGCCGGGCGCTGCGCCAGTCCGGCCCTTGTGTCGCTGCGCTCGCCGTCGGTCCCGAGGGTGGATGGTCCGCCGCGGATCGTGCGCTGTTCGTGGAACGGTTCTCGGCGCAGCCGGTGAGCCTCGGCCGCCGCATCCTGCGCACGGAGACGGCCGGACCGGTGGCGGTCGCGTTGGCGTTGTACGAATGGGGAGACCTCGCGTAGGCCGGTACCCGCCCGCGAGAGGAGGATTGGGCATGCGGACGGTGGCGTTTCATACACTCGGCTGCAAGGTGAACTTCTACGACACCGAAGGCATCTGGCAGAAGTTCAAGGCAGCAGGATACAGGCAGGTGCCGTTTGAGGAAAAGGCGGACGTGTATGTCATCAACACGTGTTCCGTCACCAACACGGGCGACCGCAAGTCGCGCCAGGTGATCCGGCGCGCGGTACGGACCAACCCGGACGCGGTGGTCGTCGTGACCGGGTGTTACGCCCAGGTGGCGCCGGACGAAGTGGCCGCCATCCACGGTGTCGACCTGATTGTCGGCAACGACCGCAAGTCGCAGATCGTCGAACTGGTGGAACAGGTCTGGCAGGAGCAACACCCGTATCCGACGCCGGTGCGGGCGGTCGGCAACATCCTCAAGGCGCGGGAGTTCGACGAGCTCGACGTCCCGTACTTCGAGGAGCGATCGCGCGCGAGCTTGAAAATCCAGGACGGTTGCAACCACTTCTGCACCTTCTGCATCATCCCGTACGCGCGCGGGCTGATCCGCAGCCGCAAACCGGAGAAGGTCATCGCGCAGGCCAGGAAGCTGGCGGCGGCCGGGTACCGGGAAATCGTCCTCACCGGCATCCACACGGGTGGATATGGAGCGGACCTCGACGGATACCGCCTCGCGCACCTGTTGGCCGATTTGGAAAAGGTGGACGAGATCTACCGCATCCGCATCAGTTCCATCGAGGCCAGCGAGATCGACGACCATCTGTTGGAAGTGTTGGCGGCGTCGCGCAAGATCTGCCGCCACCTGCACATCCCGCTGCAGGCCGGGCACAATCAGGTGCTCAAGCGGATGAACCGTCATTACACGGTGGAGGCGTACGCCGGCAAACTGGCGCGCATCCGCGCCGCCCTGCCCGGGGTCGCCGTGACGTCCGACATCATCGTCGGTTTTCCGGGCGAGACGGACGAGTACTTCGCCGCCACCGAGTCGTTCGTGGCGGAGCAGCGGTTCGCGCAACTGCACGTGTTCCCGTATTCGCCGCGCACCGGGACGCCGGCCGCGAAGTTTCCGGATCAGGTGCCGGAGCGCGTGAAAGAGGAGCGGGTACAGCGCCTGATCCGGTTGTCGCAGCGGTTGACGGCGGAATACGCGCGCGGGTTTCTCGGCCGGACGGTCGAGGTCATCCCGGAGGAACCGTGGTCGCCCGTCCAGGGAACTGCCGCGGACGCGGCCGCGGGTTCCGGCAGGTTCTGGCTCGTCGGCACCGCGGATAACTATTTGAAGGTGGTGTTTCCCGTCCCGGACGGTGTCGATCCGGCGCGGCTCGTGGGCGAGGTTTGCCGTGTCCGCATCGAACGAACGGGCAGCGAGCTGCAGCGCGGCGTGCTGGTCGAGCAGGTGACGGCGTGGGACGGCGAGACGGAGGCGCCCATCCTGCGGCCACGGCGCGCGGCGCTTGGGTGAGCGGCGGGGTGTGCGGCCGCACGTTGGCCGCAGTCGGCGACCACGGTGCGTGGGAAGGGGTGACAGCGGTTGTGCGGCGGCATGGATGAAGCGCGCCTGGAACGCGCGGCGGGCGGTTTGGTATGGCGGCGAACGCCGGCGGGGGACGAGGTGTTGTTGATCGACGACGCGTATGGCCACGTCGCGTTCCCCAAAGGCCACCTGGAGCCCGGAGAAAGCTGGGAGGAGGCGGCTTTGCGCGAGGTTGAGGAAGAGACCGGGATCCGCGCCCGGGTCGTTTGTCCGCTCGGCAGGCTGGAGTACCGGATGACGCGCGCCGGGCAGCCGGTCCGCAAGCAGGTGCGCCTGTTTCTGATGGAGGCGGCAGCGCCGGATGCATCGCCGCGGCATCAGGCGGAGGAGTTGGCCGCGGCGTATTTTGTGCCATGGGATACGGCGCGCGAACTCCAGATGCGGCGGGGATACGCCAATTGGAACTGGGTGTTCGCCAAGGCGGAGGCGCTGCTCAGCCTGTACTGCGGCGGCCGTGCGGGGGAGCGGCTGGCCGACGCCCTGGCGGCAGAACTCAGGGAGGTTCTCCCGGCCGCGGCAGCGTGGCTGGCTGTACCGCGTGACGTGCGGACGGAGGCGGAAATGCCGCCGCGACAGGGCCCCGTGCCGGTGGCGGTGTGCGCGCGTCCGCTCGATCCGGTGGCGCTCGCCGCAGCCTGGCAGCGGACAGCCGCGGCTACGGGAGCGACGGCGCAGGAGCAGGCTGTGCAGGGATGGTATGTGGAACCGCATCTGCTGCCGGTTGCGGTGGCGCTCAAAACGGCCGGGACCTGGGTCGGGGCGCTCATCGGACTGCCGCACGGTGCATGGTCGCCTCCGGTTCTCGCCGCCGCGGCCCGGCACGCGGTGGCGGCCGGCGCCGACCGGATTGCGGTGGTCGTGCCGCAGGCGGACTTGGCCGCGGACGATCTTCCGGCGGTGTTCGCCGCGCTGACGGGCGTGACGGCGGCGGCACGGGAGGCGGCCGCGGGCGGGGCATCGCCTGCGCTGTGTGCAGTGGTACGCTTGGCCGGCCTGTCGCCGCACCAGGCCGCGATGGCGGAGCGGATCGCCGCGGCGGCGGGGGCGGACCGATTCATTCTGTGGGTCGACACTCGCGACGAACTGCAGGCGGCCGAAGCGCTGCTCGCGTTGCCGGGCAGGGTGTTGCCGACCGGGGTGTGGCTGGCGGACCATGTCGCTTCGGCCCGGCCGTCGGCAGGTTTGGCTGAACTGGGGCAGCTTCGTTAGGTTCCGGCGTTGGCGCGGTCGGGAAGGAGATGTTCCACGAAGCGGGCGTATGGCCGCGCGAGCGGCCACGCCGCGAGCGTGCAGACCACATTGAAGACGGTGTGGGCGTTGGCAACCTGTTGGGCGGGTTCGTCCGCCCACGCCGCCATCCAGGCGGCGAACGGATGGACGAGCGGCAGCACCGCGCACACGCCGACGGCGTTGAGCAGCACGTGGCTGAGGGCGACGCGCTGTGCGGGGCGGCTTTGGCCGATGGCGGCGAGAACCGAGGTGACGCAACTGCCCACATTGGCCCCGAGCACCGTGGCGATGGCACCGGTGAGCGGGATCGCGTGTTGGGCGGCCAGGGTCATGGTGATGATGGTGGTGGCGGTGCTGGATTGCAGGATGGCGCTGGCCAGGCAACCGGCCCACGCTGCCCACAGCTCGCTCTCCGCCGCGTCGCGCAGCCACGCCTGGAGCGCCCCGGTTTGTGCCACCGGCGTGAGCGCGGTATCGAGTGTTTCCAGGGAGATGACCATGGCGGCGAAACCGAACAACGCGATGCACGGGTTTCGCCAGCGGGAAGAAGCGAACGTGAGGCCGAGGGCACCCAAGACCAGGCAGGGGACTGCGACGGCCAGCAGGTTGAGCGTCAACAGTTGGGGTGTGACGGTGGATCCAACGTTCGCACCGAGTACGATCCCAATCGCGTCGGCGAACGTCATGCGCCCGCTGGCAACCAAACCGACCGCGATGGCGGTGACCGCGGCCGAACTTTGCAACAGGGCGCTGAACGCCGTGCCGGTCAAGATACCGCGCGTGGGCGTGCGGACGAGGTGGTGGATCAGCCGTTCCAAGCGCTGACCCGCCGTGTGGGCGAGTCCGGTGCGCAGCAGGTGCAGGCCGCCGAGGAAACCGAGCAGTGCCGCGGCGGCCGCCGTCAGATTCCAGAACATCTCTCTCCCTCCGCTCTACCCTATGTCCACAGCGGGCGCAGCATGTCTTGGCCATCGGTCGTTTGACACCCGTGTTGGGGCTGTACTACAATGGGTCTGATTTACGTTGCAAGGTTGAGGGGAGGGAGAGGGATGTCCGAGATCAAGGTCCGCAAGAACGAGTCTCTGGACAGCGCGCTGCGCCGGTTTAAAAAGGCCACTGCCCGCGACGGCGTCCTGGCCGAGATCCGGAAACGGAAGCACTACGAAAAGCCGAGCGTCGCGCGCAAAAAGAAGGCGGAGGCGGCGCGCAAGCATCGCCGGCGCTCTTACTGACGGCGGTGACGCGTACGGCTTCGGAACCCGGCATGGACGGTGGCTGAAGCGAGGGGTCTCTGTTGAGTCTGCTGGATCGTTTGAATGAAGACCTGAAAGAAGCGATGAAAACAAAGGACAAGGTCCGCCTGTCGGTGGTCCGCATGGTGAAGGCGGCCATCAAGAACAAGGAGATTGAAGAAGGCCGCCCGCTGGACGATGCGGGCATCATCGCCGTCCTTCAGAAGGAAGTCAAGCAACGGCGGGACGCGATGGCCCAGTTCGCGGCCGGAGGCCGCGCGGATTTGGTCGCGGCGGCCGAGGCGGAGATTGCCGTCTTGCAGGGCTATCTTCCGGAGCCTTTGTCGGAGGAGGAGCTCACGGCGCTCGTCCGCGCGGCCATCGCGGAAGTGGGCGCAACCACCCGCCAAGACGTGGGCAAGGTGATGCGCGTCCTGATGCCGAAGGTCCGCGGCCGGGCCGACGGCAAGCTGGTCCAACAACGGGTACAGTCGGAACTGGGCGGTTGAGGCGCTGTCACGCGTCGGACGGACTTCCCCTACCCCCCTCTTGCATAGACAGGTTTGTCATGCCCGCCATGAGGCGGGCTTTGCTTTTTGCTACGACTTGGCTTGTTCATATCCGCAGCCGGGCGGGCATATCCATGCACTGAACGGGGGCCGCGCAGAAGGAGGGGCCGCGCATGACATCCGGCTGGAAACGACGGATACGGCGCAGGGCGGCGCAGTGGCTCAACTTGCCGCCCGATGCGCTGCTCGGCGTCTCACGCTTGACGGTCATCGGCGGCCGGGACGTCGTGGTGGAGAACGTCCGGGAACTCCGCCGTGTCAGCACCGACGAGGTCGAAATGGCGCTCGATCACGCTGCGGTCCGATTGTGCGGCGCGCACTTCACCGTCACGTTCATCGCCGCGCGCGAGGTGCATGTGCACGGCGAGTTGACGACCATCGAGTACCGCCGTTCGGAGGAGGAACCTGGATGAGCCGCGTCCCGTGGGAACACCGGTGGCGGGGGGCCGTGCGGCTGGAACTGCGGGGCGCATTCGTGGCGAGGGTGTTGCGAGACCTGCATGCGGAGGGTGTGCCGTTGTACGATGTCCGCGTGGGCGATGACCGCTGTTCGTTGCGGATTGCCCTCGGCGACTTCCGCGCACTCGTCGCGGCATGCCGCCGCCACAAGGTGCGGTTGCGGGCGGTGGAGAGGATTGGCTTGCCGTTTGCCGCGCGCCGCCTCCGTCAACGCAAGGTGATGTGGGTCGGCCCTGTGTTGTTCCTTTGCGTGTTGGCGTGCCTGAGCTCAATCATCTGGCAGGTTGACGTCAGCGGCACGGATGACGAGGACCTGGTGCGGGAGGTGGTGGCGGCCGCGCGGGAAAACGGTTTGTATGTCGGGGCATGGCGCTGGAACCTGCCGGAGGTGGAAGTGTTGCAGGCGCGCATGCTCGACCACCTGCCGTCGCTGGTTTGGATTGGCGTCCAATTGCACGGCGCCAAAGCGCAACTTGAGGTTCTTCCCAAGATCCCGGCACAACCTCCCGCGCCCGCGGCTCCCCAGGACATTGTGGCGGCAAAGCCGGGCACGGTGTTGAAGGTGTTTGCGACGCGGGGAGACGTGGTGGTGCGGCCAGGGCAGACGGTGCAGCCCGGCCAGGTGCTCATCTCCGGACGCCTCGGCGACAGCGGGGTGGCCGTCGCGGCGGACGGCAAGGTGTACGCCGAGGTGTGGTACCGATCGCAGGTCGCCCTGCCGCTCTCGGTTGTGCAGCAGGCGTGGACCGGGGCGTCGGTCCGGCGCGTTTACCTCCGCTTCGGCGCGTGGGCGTTGCATGTCTGGGGGTGGAAGCAAGCGGATTATCCCAGGCAAGTCACCGTGTCGGACGAGCGTGACCTGCGTGTGTTCGGCTTGCGGTTGCCGGTGGGGTGGCAGTCGGACGAGATACGGGAGGTCGAGCCGCGGCGCTTTGCGTTGACGGAGTCAGCCGCGCGCAAGGAGGCGCTCCGTCTGGCTGCGCTCGATGTGCGCGCGCGGGCTGGTGCGGACGCGCGGGTGCTCGGCCAGACCGTTTTACAGACCCAAGTGGAGCATGGTAAGCTATACGAGACGGTACTGACGCGCGTCGAGGAAGACATCGGCACGGCCGCGCCGCTGCCTGCCGCGGCGGGAGGTCCGGGTCGGACAGCAGGATGACGATGGGCGTGCGGCGCGGCGGCACATCGGCTTGGCGAAGGGGTTGGCGACTGGTTGGCGCAGGATGTCATCGTCCGAAAATGGACATTCGCGAACAATGAAGAAGCGATGTCCGTGCTGGGTCCGAATGACGCGTTGCTGAGCTTGCTGGATGCGCACTACCGCGCCAAGGTGACCGTGCGGGGCAACGAGGTGTCGTTCGCAGGTCCCGCGGATGAGGTCGAACAAATGTACGCCATTGTGCGAGTATGCGCGCAACTCGTGCAACTTGGCGTACATTTGTCTGAGCGTGACTATCGGTACGCCATCGACTTGGCCCGCTCCGGCGATCTCGGTGAACTGGTGTCCCTGTACACCAGCGAGGTGGCCACCACCTACAAGGGAAAGGCGGTGCGGGTGAAGACGCTCGGCCAGCGCCGTTACGTGGAGGCCATTCGGCGCTATGACATCGTCTTCGGCATCGGTCCGGCCGGGACGGGAAAGACGTACTTGGCGGTGGCGATGGCGGTGATGGCGCTGCGGCGCGGGGAAGTGAAGCGGATTGTGTTGACGCGGCCCGCTGTCGAGGCGGGAGAGAAGCTCGGTTTTCTCCCCGGCGACCTCCAGGAAAAGGTCGACCCGTATCTGCGGCCGCTCTACGATGCCCTGTACGACGTGTATGGCGCGGAGCAGGTACAGCGGGCGCTCGAGCGGGGAAACATCGAGATCGCGCCGTTGGCGTACATGCGCGGCCGCACCCTCGACGATTCGTTCGTCATCCTGGATGAGGCGCAGAACACCACGCCCGAGCAGATGAAGATGTTCTTGACAAGGCTCGGCTTAGGTTCAAAGATGGTGATCACAGGGGATGTGACACAGATCGACCTGCCGGCAGGAAGGCTCTCTGGATTGGTCGAGGCGACGCGCGTCTTGCGCGGCGTGGAGGAGATTGCGTTTCACTTTTTCACGGGCCACGACGTGGTCCGCCACCATTTGGTGCAAAAGATCATCGCCGCATATGAACGCGCGGGTGCCCCGGAAGCGTCGTGAGGGCAGGTGGCGCGCCTGTCGCCATACGGACGGGCGGGGCGGCCATCGCGCACCGACAGGGAGCAGGTGAGGCACGCCGTGTGGACCTTCTGGGAGACGTGGCGGCAGGCGGTGCGCCGCTGGCGGGAAGACGAACGGTTTCGAGAGAGCAAGCGGGTCCGGGTCGCCATCTGGGTGTCGCTCGCCTTGGCGATGTATTGGCTGCTCTTGGGCAGTGTGTTGCCACCCCGCTACCACTTTAAAGTCGGGCAAACCAGCCCCGTCACCATCGTCGCACCGACCACCGCGGTCGACACTGCGGCCACCGAGCAGGCGCGGGCGGCTGCCGTCAAACGCGTCCCGAAACAATACGTCCAGTCCCAGGCCGTCGAGATCGAAGCGCTCAATCAGGTCGACCAACTGTTCACCACCGCGGAACAGGTGGTGACCGACAAGACGATGTCGCGCACACAGCGTTTGGACAGCCTGCTCGCGGTCGCGCCGCGCAAGCTGGATGTGGCGACGCTGAAGCTGCTGTTGACCGTGAAGCCGTCGCAACTGGCGATGCTGCAGAATGTGTGCGACCGCATCGTGCACACGCTGCTCGACGTGCCGTTCAACGAGTCGTTGATGGAAGAAGCGAGCCTCTTGGTCGACCGCCAGTTGCTCAATTACTCGCTCGACCGGGTCTCGCAAAACATCGTCCAGAACGTCGTCCTGAGCGTGCTTCGGCCCAACATGATCTATCAGGCTGAGGCGACGCGCGCGGCGCAGGAACAAGCGGCGCGGTCGGTTCCGCCTATCCTCATCCATGAGGGCCAGGTGATTGTCGAACGCAACGGCGTCATCACGCCGCGGGTGTTGCAACAGCTCCAGGACGTCGGTCTGTTGTCGTCCAACCGCCCGAATTACGCGATGTCGGCAGGGTTTGCCCTGTACATCCTCTTGTCGGTCGGGTTGTTGGCCGCGTACGTCGAGCAACGGTCCGCAAGGCGCCGCTTGGACAACCTCATGCTGGTGGTCCTCGGCTTGGTCTTGGTCATGATGTCGGTGCTCATCAGCGTCACCAAGACCATCATCAATGACGGCGGGCCGAGCTCCATCGCGTACCTGGTGCCTGTCTCGCTCGGGCCGATGCTCATCACGGTGTTGATGGACGCCTCGGTGGCGGTGGTGGTCGCGTTTTACTTGTCGCTCCTGTACGGGGCTGCGCTCGATTTCGGTTACTGGTTCACGGTGCTCGGGTTCGTCGGTTCCCTCGTCGGTGCCTACAGCGTGGCCAAGGTCACCCACCGCGGCACGTTCATGCGCGCCGGCTTTTTCGTGTCCGGGATGAACGCGCTGGTGATCCTGGCGATGAACCTGCTGCAGCACAACAGCGAGATCGACGTCCACGCGGTGTCGCTTGAGTTCGGACTCGGGTTGTTGAACGGCATCGCCAGCGCCGTCTTGACGATGGGCATCTTGCCGTTCTTGGAGAGCGCGTTCGGGCTTTTGACCGCCATCCACTTGCTCGAGCTGTCCAATCCGAACCATCCGTTGCTGCGCAAGCTGCTGTTGGAGGCGCCGGGAACGTACCACCACAGCCTCATCGTCGGCAACCTGGCGGAGGCGGCGGCAGAGTTGGTGGGCGCGGACCCGCTGTTGTGCAGGGTCGGTGCGTACTACCATGACGTGGGCAAGACGAAGCGGCCGATGTTCTTCGTGGAAAATCAGATGACGAAGGAAAACCCGCACGACAAGATTGCACCGAGCTTAAGTCATCTGATCATCACCTCGCATGTCAGCGATGGCTTGCGCATGCTGGAAGAAGCGGGATTACCCAAGCCCATTCGCGAGATCTGCGCCACCCATCACGGGACGACCATCCTGTGGTACTTCTACAACAAGGCGCGCGAGATGGACAAGACCGGGACGGTGAAGGTGGACGACTTTCGGTACCCGGGTCCCAAGCCGAAGACGCGCGAGTGCGCCATTGTGATGATCTGCGACGCGGTGGAGGCGGCGGTGCGGAGCATGTCGCGTCCCACCCCGAACCGGGTGGAAGGTGTGATCCGGAAGATCATTCGCGATCGGCTGGAAGACGGGCAGTTGGACGAGTGTGATTTGACCCTGCAAGACCTCGACGCGATGGTCGGGGCGTTCATGAAGACGCTGAAAGGGATTTACCATGCGCGGATTGAGTACCCCGACCTGGACAAGATTCGAAAGGAAGTCGGCAGATGACCCTCGGTGCACAGGAGCGAGAGGCAAGGCTGTGGGTGGATGTCGACGTACGCACCGCGGTCCCGGCGGAAGCGCCGGTCGACGAGGCGTTTGTCCGCAGGGTGCTTGAAGCGGCGGCGCGGCGGCTCGATGTGCGCGGCGAAGTGTCGGTTTCGTTTGTCAGCGATGAGGAAATCCACGAATTGAACCGGCGGTACCGGCGGGTGGACAGGCCGACCGATGTCCTCTCCTTCTCCATGCTGGAGGGAGAGGCCGTGCCTGGGCCGGAAGATGAACGGCCGCTGTTGGGTGACATCGTCGTCAGCGTGCCCACCGCGTTGGCGCAAGCGCAGGCGTACGGCCACTCCGCTGCGCGCGAAATCGGTTTTTTGCTGGTGCATGGGTTTTTGCACCTGTTGGGGTACGATCACGGCGACGAGGCGGCGGAGCAGGAGATGTTCGGGCTGCAGGAAGCCATCTTGAACGACGTCGGCCTGACGCGCGCTGCGCAGGACAAGCGGGCGTCCGCCGATCCGGGGCGCAAGGGTACGCCATGAGCCGGCGGGGAGCGCGGCCGCGGGCAGGTACCGCGCATACGTTGCGCGCCGCCTTTCGCCACGCGTGGACAGGGGTCTGCGAGACCCTGGCATCGGAACGCAACATGCGCATCCATTCTGCCGCGGCCGCGGCGATGTTTCTGTTCATGTTGGTGGTGCGGCCGCCGTTGCCGGATGTGGTGCTCGTCATCGCCACCAGTGCGGTCGTGATGGGGGCGGAGCAGTTGAACACGGCGGTGGAGTTGTTGACGGACGAGGTGTGTGCGGGAGAGGTGACGGACTGGGCACGCCGCGTGAAAGACGCCGCGGCGGGGGCCGTGCTGCTCACGAGCGGCGGTGCGGCCGCCGTCGGGTTGTACATCCTCGCGCACGCGTGGCCGTGGCACTGGCGCCTGTTCTCTGCCGTGCATGTGTTTGGCGCGGCCGCGAGCGCCGTGTGTCTGGCGGGACTGGGCATCGTATGGGTGTACGTATGGAGGCGGAAGGAAAAGGAGGCCACCTCATGGAAGAAACAGGATTTCGATCCGGGTTCGCAGCCTTGATTGGGCGGCCGAACGTCGGCAAGTCCACGTTGTTGAACGCGTTGGTGGGTCATAAGGTGGCCATCACGTCGCATCGCCCTCAGACCACGCGCAATCGCATCCGCGGGGTGCTCAACCTGGAAAACGCCCAGGTCGTCTTTATCGATACCCCGGGGCTGCACAAGCCGAAGCACGCTCTGGGCGAGATGATGGTGAAGGCGGCGGAGTCCACGCTGCGCGAGGTGGACGCGGTGCTCGCCGTGATGGACGCGACCGAGCCGGATCACCCCGGGGACGCGCATGTGCTCGAGCGGCTGAAGGCGGTCGATACACCGGTGATGCTGCTCATCAACAAGGTGGATGCGGTGCCGAAGCCATCCGTGCTCGAGATCATCGCAGCTTACAAGGATCGGCTGCCGTTTCACGCCATCCTGCCGGTTTCCGCGCTCGACGGCACCAATCTGGATGCGTTGAAGGCGGAGTTGGTCCAGGTATTGCCAGAAGGACCGCGGTACTATCCGGAAGGGATGATCACCGATCATCCGGAATCGTTCCTCATCGCGGAGATCATACGGGAAAAGGTCCTGTTGTTGACCCGGGAAGAGGTCCCGCACTCGGTGATGGTGGAAGTCGAGCAGCTTGTGCCGCGACAAGAAAAGAACCTGGTGTATGTCCATGCGGTGATCTACACGGAACGGGAGAGCCAAAAGGCGATTCTCATCGGGAAAGGCGGGCAGATGCTCAAACAGGTCGGTCAACTGGCCAGACAAGAGTTGGAAATTCTTTTAGGGACGAGGTTGTTTTTGGAACTGTGGGTGAAGGTGAAACGCGACTGGCGCAATCACCCGGGGCTATTGCGCCAATGGGGATTCGAGGACCGAGGGTGACGGCCCGCAGCTTCGCTCCTCGCCGTTTCGGGTTGGCAACCGCTTCATGGCATAAGACAGGCGGACGACGGCACGCTACATTTTGTGCGGCTCTCCGCGCGTGAAGCACAGCCGACCACCTTCCGAAGGAGAGGATTCCATGCGGGATTTTTCATGGCGATACTTCACGTTGACGGGGGACATCGACGCGTACCTGCTGTACAAGGCGCATGAACGATTGACCATGAAACAGGCGGACGCGGAAGAAGAGTCCGACGAACAGGAAGTGGTCCATGAATCATCCCGGCATGCAGGGATCTGGTAACCAGGGCGGCGCGCCTTTGCTTACGGCCGGCACGCGTTCGGTCACAGCGTCCGGGAGGAGTGACGGGGAGGATTGGTGTTCAACACCGAAGCCGTGGTCATCCGGACCGTCGCGTACGGAGAGACGCATGCTGTGCTCACGCTGCTGACCCCGAGCGGAAAGCTGGCTGCGATGGCGCGCGGTGCGAAAAAACCTCAGAGCAGACTGGCGGCAGGTTCTCAACTGTGCGCCCAAGGCATGTACGCGCTCTACCAGGGGCGCGGGATGGCGGACGTGCGTCAGGTGGAGGTCATCACGACGCGGCGCGCCTTGCGAGAACGCCTCGATTTGGCGGCATACGCTGCATACGTCTGTGAATTGGCGTGCATCGGCATCGAAGACGCGCCGTCGGCGCCGGCCAGTGCGTTTCAAGATTTTGTGGGCTTGCTCGACCGGCTGGCCAACGCCAGCGATCCGCCGGCCGTCCTGGCCCGCGTCTGGGAGGCCAAGGTGCTGCGTATGCTCGGCGCGGCTCCCGTTTGGACGCGATGCGTCGAATGCGGTGCGCCATGGACGGACACTGGATGGTACCATGTCCAGGCCGGCGGCCTTTTATGTGCAGCATGTCAGACGCGCTATCGAGGGCCGGGATGGCCCGTGTCTGCTGCTGCGGCGCGCGTTTTGGAACAGTTCAGCCGGGTCCCGGTGCAGCGCATGGGCCGCATCGCGATCGGTGACGAAACGTGCCGGGTGCTGGATCGCCTGTTGCGCCTGCAGATGTCCGAGTACGCAGGGCTGTCCCTGCGGTCGCGGAGTGTTCTCGACAGCCTGCTCGATGTGAACGGCGGGATGCCGTCGGTGGACGAGGAGGGGGAATGACATGCCGCGCCTGCCCGTGGTCTACATTGTTTCCGACTCGGTGGGGGAGACCGCAGAGTTTGTGGTGCGCGCGGCCGCAAGTCAGTTTGATGGCGGCCTGTGCGACATCCGGCGCACCTCGCACGTGCAGAGCCGGCGGCAGATTGACGAAGTGTTGGCGGCCGCACGCGCGGAGGCTGGTGTGGTGGCGTTTACGTTGGTGTTGCCCGAGTTGCGGGAGCATATGCTGAGCGCAGCCCGCAGGTTTGCCGTGCGGGCCGTCGACATCATGGGCCCGATGCTGGAAGCGTTCGCGGCTGTGACGGGCGTTCCGCCGCGGCACCAGCCAGGATTGGTCCGCCAGTTGGATGAGGAGTACTTCCGGCGGGTGGAGGCGATTGAGTTCGCGGTGCAGCACGACGACGGCCGCGATCCGCGCGGGCTGATGCGGGCCGATGTCGTCCTCATCGGGGTGTCGCGGACATCGAAGACGCCGCTCAGCATGTATCTGGCGCATCGTCGGTTGCGCGTCGCCAATCTTCCGTTGCTGCCCGAGGTCGCTCCGCCGGCAGAGTTGTTTGCGTTGAAGGGCAGCGGCAAAGTCATCGGTCTGACCATCCAACCCGCCGCGTTGAATCTGATCCGCCGCGAGCGCCTCCGCAGCCTCGGATTGCCCGCGGAGGCGGAGTATGCGAGCTGTGCGCGCATTCGCGAAGAACTTGCGTTCGCGGCGGAGGTGATGCAACGCCTGCATTGTCCAGTGATTGACGTGACCAACAAGGCGGTCGAGGAGACGGCCGCCTTGATCCTCGACCTGATTTCCCGTTCCCGGCGCACGAACGGAATGGCGGATACCGCCCTGTAGGTCAGGCACCGGGCGGAGTACATAAGGACTGTGAATACACAATAGACTGAATGCAGAACGCCGATGAGGATAAATCTGACTGGGCCGGTCGATAATATGGTTTGATCTGACGCTGACCGCTCATCTGCATCGGCCTGGGTCTCTGTGTGTCCCGGGGCAAACGCGGCGGGGAAGCGGCGTGACGGCGCGGTGCGACAGCACGGTGTCGAACGCTGTTGGAGCAGGGCGAGTTTTTTCGCGGCGAGGAGGAAAACACGCATCCCTGTAGAATTGATCCCTCACAGACAGGTGCACAGGCACAACTCGACGCGCGGTGTGCCCCGGCGCACATGCAAGGTCTCTCCCCCGGGACGGCGAAGAGGGTGGTGGCGTGAGATCAATTCCGGATACGCTGGTGGACGAGATCAGAAGCCGAGTGGACATCGTCGACGTCATCTCGGAATACGTCCCTTTGCGCCGGAGCGGCCGGTCGTACGTGGGATTGTGTCCGTTCCACAATGAACGGACGCCCTCGTTTTCCGTCTCGCCTGAGCGTCAAGTGTATCACTGTTTCGGTTGTGGCGCCAGCGGCACCGTCATCCGGTTCCTGATGGACATCGAGGGCATCGGGTTCCCGGAAGCGGTGGCGCGCCTTGCCGAACGGGCGGGCATCGAACTGCCCGGTGCGCTCCAAAGAACGCACAGTTCTGGCACTTCGTCACGCATCGAAAAGATGCGGGAAGCGCACGAACTCGCAACGAAGCTGTACAGCTATATTCTAATGAATACGACGGCCGGTGTGCAAGCCCTCACGTATCTGGAAGGCAGAGGCTTGACGCGTCAGACCATGGCGGAGTTCCGCCTCGGGTACGCGCCGGATGCAGAACGGGCCGTGGTCGGATGGCTGGAACGGCGCGGGTTCGATCCGGCGCTGCTGGTTGAATCCGGCATCGCCGTCGCGGTCGGCAACCGGGTCGTGGATCGCTTCCGGGGGCGGATCGTCATCCCCATCGAGGACGCGCGCGGCCGCGTCATCGGCTTTGCCGGCCGGGCCCTGGCGCCCGACGGGAAGCCGAAATACCTGAATTCACCCGAGACACCCTTGTTCCACAAGGGACGCGTGCTGTTCAATCTGAACCGGGCGCGCAAGGCGATGCGGGAGACGGGGACTGCGGTGCTCCTCGAAGGGTACATGGACGTGTTGGCGGCATGGCAGGCCGGCGTCCGCAACGTCATCGCCGCCATGGGTACCGGGTTTACGGAAGAACAGGCGTTGACCGTGGCGCGTATGGCAAACCGTCTCATCATTGCGTATGACGGGGATGAGGCTGGCCTCGGTGCGGCCGAGCGTTGCATCGAGACGGCGGAAAAAGCCGGTTTGACGCCCAGGGTGTTGTGGATCCCGTCCGGCATGGACCCGGACGATTGGCTGCGCGGCGGTGGCCAAACGGCGTTTCGCCACTTGGTGCAGTCGGGGGCGTTGACGCCCGTCCAGTTTTTCGTCCGGCGCTTGCGGGAGCGCTTCGACCTCGGGCAGACCGCCGAACGGATGGAGTATGTGCGCAAGGTGCTTGCGTTGTTGGCCGCGCGGGCGTCGCCGGTCGAGGCGGAAGCGCAAATCAAGGAGCTGGCTGCCGAGGTGCAGGTGCCCGTGGATGTGCTGCGGGAGGAATGGCGGGCACTGGCACACCGGACGGCGCGGCGGGCACAGGGACCGTCCGGGCCTGCGGTGCAGGGAAGACGGCCGTTGGTTGCGAAGCTGAAAAAAGGTTACATCGAGGCTGGCGACCAGATTCTGCAGTGGATGCTGACGGACCCGGACGTGTGCCGGACGCTGGAAGCCGAGGGGGTCGATGAGCTGGCGACGCCGGAGCAGACGGCGCTGTTGGCAAGGCTGTATTGGTACTGGTCGCAACGGCCGGACGGATCGGCAGCCGATTTTCTGGACCGCTTGGAGGACGCTGCGCTCCGTTCGCTGGCTTCTTCCCTCATGGTCCGCGAGGCGAAACCGTTCGACACCGCGTTGTTGGCTGCGTATTTGCAGACCATCCGCAGGCACCTGCTGCACCGGCGTTACAAAGACACACTCGCCAAGTGGAAAGCCGCGCAGCTTCGCCGGGATGCCGACGCGATTTCCACCTATCAATCCGAGTTGGCGGAACTGCGGCGCCAGCTCTTGCAGTGGAGACTGCCGCCGTCTGCCCAGGCGGCGGATGCCAAGGAGGCGGGGAGAACATGAAGAACATAAACAGAGACGCCCGCGAAGACGATCAGGGCCGCACCCTTCAGGATGTGAAGGCAGAGCTGATTGAACTGGGGAAAAAGCGTGGCACGTTGACATACAACGAGATCGTCAACCGGTTGGCGCCGTTTGACCTCGACCCGGATCAGCTGGACGAGTTTTTCGACCTGCTGTCGGAAAAAGGGATCGAGATCATCAACAGCCGCGACGACCTGGATGCGGGTGAACCGGGTGCCGATGAGCTGGACGAGGTCGATGAACGGTTCGATCTCGACGACCTGTCGATGCCCCCGGGTGTCAAGATCAGCGATCCGGTGCGCATGTACCTGAAGGAGATTGGGCGTGTGCCGCTCTTGACCGCGGAAGAGGAGATTGAGCTGGCGAAGCGGATTGAGCAAGGGGATGAGGAGGCGAAGCGGCGGTTGGCGGAGGCGAATCTGCGCCTCGTGGTGAGCATCGCCAAACGTTACGTCGGCCGTGGCATGTTGTTCCTCGACCTCATTCAGGAGGGGAATCTCGGCCTGATCAAGGCCGTTGAAAAGTTCGATTACCGCAAGGGCTACAAGTTCAGCACGTATGCGACGTGGTGGATCCGCCAAGCCATCACGCGGGCCATCGCCGACCAGGCGCGCACCATCCGTATCCCGGTGCACATGGTGGAGACCATCAACAAGCTCATCCGCGTCTCGCGCCAGTTGCTCCAGGAGTTGGGAAGGGAGCCGACGGCGGAGGAAATCGCCGCCGAGATGGACATGACGCCGGAAAAGGTGCGGGAGATCCAGAAGATTGCCCAGGAGCCGGTGTCGCTGGAGACACCCATCGGGGAAGAAGACGACTCGCACCTGGGAGACTTCATCCCGGATGATGAAGCACCTGCACCTGCGGATGCGGCGGCGTACGAGTTGCTCAAGGAACAGTTGGAGGACGTCTTGGACACGTTGACCGAACGAGAGGAGAACGTCCTGCGCCTGCGCTTCGGCCTCGACGACGGCCGCACCCGCACCCTGGAAGAGGTGGGCAAGGTGTTCGGCGTCACCCGCGAACGCATCCGCCAGATTGAGGCAAAGGCGTTGCGCAAGCTGCGCCATCCCAGCCGCAGCAAGCGTTTGAAAGACTTTCTGGAGTAAGACGCCGCGTGTGCTTCCGGACGGAGGCTGTCGCTCGGGCTGCGGGAGGCACGCCGGCATCAAGCCGGCGGCTGGGCGCATACGTATGGGGAAAAGGCCGTGCAAGCTGCACGGCCGTTTGTAAATCGGGGGGCCGTGGGGCATGCGCGGGCTGGTCTTCGCAGGCGCGGTGGGCTCCGTGTTGTTGTGCGCAGGGTTGACGGCCTGGATGGCCGCAGCGGGTTGGCTGGTCCGGCGCGGCCGGCGGGAACGCCCCCGTCCGGCTGAAGCAGGGATTGTGCTGGGCGCTCATACGGAAGGGTACCGTCCCAGCCGGACGCTGGCCGACCGCTTGCGCGCCACCATCTCCCTCTACCGCCTCGGCGTGGTGCGTTGGATCATCGTCTGCGGCGGACGAGGCCATGATGAGACGGTGACGGAGTCGAGCGCCATGAAGCGGTTCCTGGTTTTTCACGGCGTGTCGCCGGAGCACATCGTGGAAGAACAAACGTCGCGCGATACTTGGGAGAACTTGGTCAACGCGCGACGGTTGATGGCGGCGTGCGGGCTGAAGAGCGGGGTGGTGGTGACGAGCGACTACCATTTGCCGCGCGCGCTGTGCGTCGCGCGCCGGATTGGGATGGCGGTGACGGGATACGCGGCGCCGTCGCGGCGACGGGACGCCCGTTACCGCTTGCGCGAGGTGCTGGCGTGGGGATGGTACTTCCTTCAGGGAAAGGTGGATTGGCGGGATTGCCGGCGGAAGCGGGCGTGACGGAAGGCGGGATCAAACTGTCGCCGCGTTTGCAGCGCGTGGCGGAATTCGTGCTCACCGGCCGTCCCGTGGCGGATGTGGGGACGGACCACGCCTTTCTGCCGATTTACCTTGTTCAGTCAGGCAGGGTACCGCTGGCCATCGCCACCGACATTGCGCCTGGCCCTTACCGGGCGGCATTGGCCAACGTCCGCAAGTGGCGGCTGCTCGACGCCATCTCCGTCCGGCTCGGGCCGGGGCTCACTCCCCTCTACCCGGGAGAGGCCGCCACGGTGGTCATCGCCGGGATGGGCGGCCGCACGGTGCGCGACATCCTCGCCGCGGAACCCGCGGTCGTCGCCGGGACGAGCCGGTTCATCATCCAACCGATGAACGCGGCGGAACAGGTACGGCGGTTTATGTACGGCGCCTGTTGGCGCATCGTCCATGAGGAAGTGGTGGCGGCGGAGGGCCGGTTGTATGAAATGGTCGTGTTCGATCCGCCGTCCGGCCAGGGTGCGGACCGCGCGTACGACCCGTATGCTGCAGATGAGGTGTGGATGGATTTGGCGTTCATCTTCGGGCCGTATCTTTTGTCCAGGCCCGATGCGCAGGTCCGCTCGCTCGTGGCGCAGACTGCGGAGAAGTGGCGGCGGATATGCCGGCAGTTGGACAAGGCGGAAACTTCCGGTGCAGCCGCGAAGCAGCAGGTGCTTGCGGACCGGTTGCGGCGTGTGGCGGCGTGGCAAGCGCACGCCGGCGCGGGGTGCGGCAGGCATGATGGCGATACCCGGCATGAGGAGGGATGAGAAGTGGTGCGCGTGGAGGACGTGATGGCTGCGATGGAACAGTTGGCTCCGGCCGCGTTGGCGATGCCCGGGGACCGGATTGGCTTGCAGATAGGGCGGCGGGACAAGCCGGTGCGGAAGGTGGGACTCGCGCTCGATCCGTCGCCGCCGGTCATCCACCATGCCATCCGTGCGGGTGTGGACCTGCTCATCACCCATCACGCCTTGTTTTACCATCCGTTGGGGCAGATTGACACGGGCACATCCCGCGGCCAGGCGTTGGCTGCGGCATTGGCACACGATTTGGCGGTGTTTGTCGCCCATACGAACCTCGACATCGCGGACGGCGGTGTGAACGACGTGTTGGCAGAACTGCTCGGATTGCAGGCGTGCGAGGTGTTGGAACCCATCCATGAGGAACACTTGTACAAGCTCGTGGTCTACGTTCCCACAAGCCACCACGAGACGGTGCTGGCTGCCGTGTGTGCAGCCGGCGCAGGCCACATCGGCCGCTACAGCCATTGTACGTTCAATGTGGCGGGAACCGGCACATTCCTGCCGGAGGAAGGGGCGCGGCCGTACATCGGTGAGGCGGGCCGCCTGGAGCGCGTGGAAGAGGTACGGCTTGAGACCATTGTCCCCGCGGGGCGTTTGGCCGCGGTGACCGAGGCGATGTTGTCCGCGCACCCGTACGAAGAGGTGGCGTATGACGTCTATCCGCTCCGCCTGCCCGGACGTACGTACGGATTGGGCAGGGTCGGCGCATTGTCCCGGCCCATGTCGCTCTCAGCGTTTGCGGAACACGTCCGGCAGGTTCTCGGGCTGCCCCATATTCGCTATGCGGGCGATCCCGACCGCAGCGTCCGGCGGGTCGCGGTCATCGGCGGTTCCGGGAGCAAGTGGGCGGCAACGGCCTTGCGCAAAGGGGCGGACGTGTTGGTGACAGCGGATTGTGATCACCACGCGCTCGCGGATGCCTGGCATGACGGGCTCGCGATGGTCGACGCGACCCACGCGGCGTTGGAACGGCCTGTGTTGCGGTCGGTCGCCGCCGCCCTGCACCGAAAGCTTGGCGGTGCGGTCGAGGTGGATGTCCTCGCCGTTCCGGAGGATCCGGTGCGATGGCTGTGATGCGCGCCGGTTCGCGCCAAGGCGTGGCGTGCACCCGGGCGCCGGGTGCCGGATGGCGGGTGGCGGCGGGTGGCGGGTGGCGGGTGGCGGATTTTGGCGAATGTGGGCGAATCTTCTCTTGCCGTGAAGAGAAGCATCGCGTATACTATACAAGTCGATACCGGGAGAGAAAGTAAGTCGGGCAACCGCCGGTGCGGCGTGGGGACGCTGCACGGGAGGAAAGTCCGAGCTCCACAGGGCAGGGTGCCGGATAACGTCCGGCGGGAGCGATCCTAGGGAAAGTGCCACAGAAATGCAGACCGCCGATGGCGGCCGGCATCCGCCGGCCGCACAGGCAAGGGTGCAACGGTGCGGTAAGAGCGCACCAGCAGCCTGGAGACAGGCTGGCTAGGTAAACCCCACCCGGAGCAAGACCAGGTAGGAGTGCATATGTGGTGGCCCGCCACGCACTCGGGTAGGTCGCTTGAGCCGGCTGGCAACAGTCGGCCTAGATAGATGGTTGCCACTCCATATCGTGCGAGGCCGTGGTTCCGCTTGTTGGAACAGGCCGTTTGCAGCACGCGGAGGACAGAACTCGGCTTACAGACTTGCTTTCTCTCCGGTTACATACTCTTTTCATGCACCGCGTCGTCGCTGAGAGGGGTTCTCGGCGGCGGCGCGGTTTTTTGCGCGGTTTTCATACCATACTGGAGAGCGGTAAGCCTTGACAACGGCGACGCCGGTGGATATGATGAACTTGTTGAGTTACAAATTGTTAGTTTCTTGTATTTGATAAGTATAGGATGGTATAGGAGGGGACCCGATGGCGAAGACGAAATGGGCTTTGGACTTGGCACACAGCAACATCGACTTTTCCATCAAACACATGATGTTCGCGCGGGTGAACGGATCGTTCAAGAAGTTCGACGCGAACATTGAAGCGGATCCGGAAGACTTGACGACGGCGACCATCGAGTTCACGGTCGATGCGTCCAGCATCGATACGCGGAACGAGGACCGCGACAACCACTTGCGCAGCGCCGACTTTTTCGACGTCGAAAAGTACCCCGCCATCACGTTCAAGGCGACCAAGATCACCCGCAAGAGCCCAGGGGAGTATGAAGTGACGGGCGACCTGACCATCCGCGATGTCACCCGCCAGGAGACGTTCATCGTGACGTACGAGGGATCCGGAAAGGACCCGTGGGGGAATGAACGGGCCGGATTCAGCGCGCGCGGCACCATCAGCCGCAGCGAGTACGGTCTGAAGTGGAATGCGGTGTTGGAGACCGGCGGTGTGCTGGTCGGCGACGACGTGCAGATCTCAGTCGTCATCCAGGCCATCAAGCAGGCATAAGCAGGCAGCGTGTGCGTGCGTTGCACCACGCGATTTGCTCACGAACGGGAGGCAGAGGATGAAAGTCGTCGCCATGGTCGGCAGCCTGCGGCGTGATTCGTTCAACCGCCGCCTTGCGGAGACCGTACGAGACAGGTACCGGGATCGCTTGCAGATGGAGTTTGCGGATTTGTCCGTCTTGCCGCCGTTCAACCAGGACGAAGAGCTGAATCCGCCCCCTGTCGTCCAAGCGTTCAAAGCCCAGGTGGCTGCGGCGGATGCAGTGTTCATCTTCACGCCGGAATACAACTGGTCGGTGCCGGGCGTCTTGAAAAACGCCATCGACTGGTTGTCCCGCGGTGAACGGGTGATGGTCGGCAAGCCGGTGTTCATCGCCGGGGCGTCCACCGGGATGTTGGGGACCATCCGGGCCCACTTGCATCTGCGGGAGATACTGGCCAGCCCCGGTGTGTCGGCGCGCGTCATGCCTCCCGGCGGCAACGAGGTGCTCGTGAACTTCGCGGCGGACAAGTTCGCGCCCTCCGGCCCCCTTGTCGATCCAGCCACCTTGTCCTTCCTCGACGACGTGATGGAACGGTTCATCCAATTTGCCGCTTCTGCCCAGGATGCGCGTCACACGCCATGATTGCACCTCCCACGCCTCCGGGTCACGCCCTGGCGCTGACCCGGGGGCGTTTTGTCTTTTCGGCAGGCCCGGTTTGAACCATCCGCATGAGGCCGCCAGGTGAAAGCGGGCGGCCCATGGTATCATGAGAACATGGTGGTGGACAGGGAGGGGGACGCAAAGCGACCTTGAGAAAGGATGAAACCATGATCCGCATTGGCGTGATCGGGCAATCGGGTGAGGTGTCCGCTGCGGTCTGGGCGATGGCTGAGGCGTTGGGGCAGGAGATCGCCCGTCAGGGGTGCGTGCTGCTCACCGGCGGCACCAACGGGGTGATGGAAGCGGTGTCGCGAGGCGCCAAGGCAGCCGGGGGCCTGGTGGTCGGGATTTTGCCCGGAGATGACCCGGGCATGGCCAATCCCTACATCGACATCCCGATTACGACGGGCTTTGGCTTTGACTATCGGAGCTTGGTCCTGGTGCACTCGTCGGACGTCGTGATCATGGTGGCGGGCGGCAACGGCACGTTGGGCGAACTGTCGGCCGCGTATCTCAATCGCCGGCCGGTCATCGTGCTGGAACCGTCGGGCGGTTGGGCGGCCCGCATCAAACAGGTGGTGTACGACGGGCGCTACCTGGATACGCGGCGCACGGTGGCCCTCGATTTCGTCCAGACGGCGGAAGAGGCGGTGCAACGAGCCATGGCACTCGCCAGGCAAGCCCGTTGCGCATGGCCGAGCGAGCAGGCAAAATGGAAAGCAGACGGGTGAGGATGCGGAGGCAGGGAGGCAGGATGATGAGGCCTGCGAGCGGGTGGCGCATGCTGGGGCTGGCGGTGACGCTTGCCGCATGGGTGTCCGGGTGCGGACGCACTCCGCAAGGGGGGACGCCCGCCCCTTCGCCTGCACCGGCCAAGCATGCCGGGCAGCAACCATCTCCGGCGCGCGTCTCGCCGACCACCGGCTTGCCGTTGCACCATGCACAAACGGAGTTTTTTGCGGCCACGGTGGAGAACGCGCCGGAGGCGCGGCCACAGACAGGTCTTGTGGATGCCGACATCGTGTATGAGATGGAAGCGGAAGGGACCATCACGCGCTATCTCGCCCTTTTCCATGATCACATCCCCCCGCTCGTGGGGCCCATGCGCAGCGCGCGGCCGTATTTTGTCGAGACTGCGGCAGACTGGGGCGCGCCGTTCATCCACTTTGGCGGCAGCCCGCAGGCATATCGGATGTTGCGCTCGTACCCGTATCCGCATCTGGACGGCATCTACGACGGCCAGTACTTCTCGCGCGATCCGTCCCGGGTCGCACCGCACAATGCGTACCTGCACACCGACCGCTTGCCGGCGTTTCGGGAACAGGTCAAAAACGGTCATTTCCGCTTCGGCCGCCCTGACCTGACAGGGGGGATGCCGGCGCGGACCATCGACATCACGTACAATGCGTTCACGCGGGTTCATTACGCGTACGACCCGTCGCGCGGCCAGTATCTGCGCTGGCAGGACGGTGCACCGCACGTCGATCGCGCCACCGGGCATCAGATTGCGGTGACCAACGTCATCGTACAGTATGCGCGGATGGCACCCATTCCGAACGACCCGAAGGAGCGCATCCAGATTGACCTTCTGCACGGCGGGACGGCGGTGTATTGCAGCGCAGGCAAGACGGTGCGCGGAACCTGGAAGCGGACAGAACGCGGCGTGATCGAGTACCTGGATGCGCACGGCCGTTTGATGGTGTTGCGGCCAGGAAATACCTGGATTGAGGTCGTCGACCATTCGGTGGCTGTCTCCGTTCGCTGACGGAGCCTGCGCAAGGAGGGTGCGCCATGGTGCCCGTGTACAAGTCCGGCCGCCTGTTGCGGGATGAGTGGCAGAACACAGATCTGCCTCCTGGCTGCTTGGCCATCTGGAACCTCGGCCAAGCCGGGTATTTGTTTCAGGGTCGCCGGGCCGGAGGCAGCGTGTGTGTCGACCCGTATTTGAGCTATGCCATCGAGGAACGGAATCCGAAAACAGAGTTTAAGCGGGAATTCCCGCCACCGCTCACCCCGGAGGAGTTGGCAGGGGTGGACGCGGTGCTCGTCACGCACCACCACGATGACCATTTCGATCCGTTGACCCTGCGCGCCTTGGCTGCCGCGTCGCAAAAGACCCAATTTGTCGTCCCTGCGGCGCAGGTGCGGACGCTGCGCGAGCTCGGGATTCGCGAGGATCGCATCGCGGCGGCCGTGCCTGGACGAGACATGCGGTGGGGAGATTTTGTCGTGCAGGCGATTCCGGCGGCGCATACGGCGTACGAGTGGGACGATCACGGCCACCCGGTCTACGTCGGCTACCTCATGCGCGCCAACGATGTCAAAGTCTATCACGCCGGAGATACCTTGGTCACCCCGGAGCTCATCACGGAAGTCAGCGCGTTCCGGCCCGATGTGGTTCTCTTGCCCATCAACGGCACCGACTATGCCCGGGCGGCGAGGGGGATTGTCGGCAACATGACGGCCCGGGACGCGGCCGATTTCGCCGCGGCCGTGGGCGCCGATTTGGTCGTTCCCATCCATTACGACATGTTTCCCAGCAACCGGGAGAATCCGGCCTACTTCGTGGATTACGTCTTTCAGGCTCACCGCAGCCTGAAATTTCACATGATGGCGGTCGGGGAGCGGTTCGTGTATGTCAAATGAGAGAGAAGCACACGGCCAAAGGTGCGAACCGGACGACGAGGAATGGGTGGATGTGTACGACGAAGACGGCCGGATGCTGGGCGAGGTGCGGCGGCATGACGCCCATCGGCTGGGCTTGTGGCACCGGACTTTTCATGGCTGGGTGGTACGTTGTGCCGACGATGGATGGCGAGTGGTCGTGCAACGCCGCCATGCCGCCAAGGAGCGCCATCCAGGGCGGCTGGATGTGAGTGTGGCCGGACACCTGCGCGCTGGAGAGACATGGCGAGACGGGGTGCGGGAGTTCGCTGAGGAGCTTGGGTTGGTCGTCCGTCCGGATGACTTGACGTATCTCGGTGAATTCCGCCACGTCGATGCGGACGGCGCAAACTGGTGCGACCGTGAGATATGGACGGTTTTCCTCTACGTGCTCCCCGCTGCCGACCCCATCGTTTGGCGTTTCCATCCGCGCGAGGTCGCCGCGCTGTACGAGGCCAGGCTCCCGGACCTGATCGCGCTGTTTTGCGGCGATCGGGAGATGGTGGAAATGACGCGTTTGCCGCATCACGGCACACCGGTTTGCGGCGGTGCGCAAGCTCACGCCGGCATGCCGTGTGCCACGGAGAGGAACCTGCGGGAGACGGCGCGGCGGGACGATTTCGTCCCGCGCCCGTGGTCATATTACGTGACGGTACTTGAACGGATGGAGCGGGCGCGGGCCCGTCTCGGCGTTTCGCTCACGGCTTGTGCGGGCGCTGCCCCAAAGCCCAAGGCGCCGCAGCATGCGACGAGTAGGGAGCCGGATGGGCCGGAAAGACCTGAGGGATGATGGGCGGCCCTGGATGGAGCAGGCCGCGCCGTTTTGCACCCTGATGGGCCATCTTGACCAATGCGCGCACCTTTTCGTCTTGGGCCACGGAAATGGCGAGCGAACCGAGTTTGAGCACCGTATCGAATTTCATGCGGCATCACCTCAAACGCTGCGCCTGCGACACATTTGCTTGCCATCAAGATATGACGCACCGCGCTGGCGCGCCGAGGCGATGGCCCTTGCGTGTGGCTACTTCGCACGCACTTCGGAGGTAAAGCCAGCTTGCTTATGCGATCCGTCACAGAACGGCTTGTTCTGGGATTGTCCACAGCGGCATAGGGAAAATTTTTCCTTGTGTTCGATTTCGTTGCCTGCCCCGTCGAGGAGTTTCACAGGGCCTTCAATGCGATACGAACCATGGTCGTTCACCTTGATGATGACCTCGGCCAATTTCCCTGACTCCTTTCGTGTCGTGTGGTTTCGGGTCCGTTCACCGTGACAGATGGGTACAGGGAAAAACAGGTACAGGGCCCGGGACCACGCCGGACCCTGTCCGCAAGCAGGCTGAACTCGCCCGCATCACATATCCATATTGCCGCCGCCGGCCGGAGCCTTCTCCTTCTCCGGCTTGTCGGCCACCACCGCCTCGGTGGTCAGGAACAAC
>NZ_BMOY01000027.1 GCF_014647315.1 Paenalicyclobacillus cellulosilyticus | reverse complement strand
AGTTTTCAAGGAACCGCGCCCGTGCACCACCGCTGCCCGCGGCTGCCCGCCTCGGTCCCGGTGATGCCCGGTATCAGCCGTCTCCCGCCGTCCCGGCGCGTCCCCGCGCGACGGCGGCACCGACTACCTTACCACAGCCGACCCGCCATGTGCAAGCGGAAGTTGCTGGCACACCGCCACAACCGGCGGCTGACCTGCCACACCCCCGCGCGGGTGGCGGCGGCGTTGAACAATATATCACCCCGCCGCCCGGGGCGTCAAGGGGGCGCGGGCTGCCCATCCCACCGGGAGATGGCGGCAGACGAAAGAAGGCGTTACGGCGAATACGGCGCAGGCGAAGATTCTTCACGCGGCCGCATCAACGGGAACAACAGCACGTCCCGAATGGACGGCTGATTGGTCAGCAACATCACCAGCCGGTCGATGCCTACACCTAAGCCACCTGTCGGCGGCATCCCGTGCTCCAGTGCGAGCAGGAAGTCCTCGTCGAGCGCCAACGCCTCTTCATTGCCTGCGGCGCGCTCGGCGAGCTGCGCCATGAAACGCTCCCGCTGGTCGATGGGGTCGTTGAGCTCGGAGAAGGCGTTCGCGTGTTCGCGGCCAACGATGAACAACTCGAAGCGGTCAGCAAACCGCGGATCGTCTGCGTTCCGCTTGGCGAGCGGCGAGATCTCAATCGGATGTCCGTATACAAACGTGGGTTGGATGAGGTGGGATTCCACTTTCTGCTCAAAAAACTCGTTCAACACATGACCCACCGTCATCCCCGGCTTCACCTGCACGCCGTGCTCTGCTGCCAGAGCATGAGCATCCGCCGGATCGGCCACTTGACGGAAGTCGACTCCGGTGTACTCAGCCACCAAGTCCGCGATATGACGACGCGCGAACGGTTGTTCCAAGTCAATCACGTGGTCGCCATACGGGATGTGCAACGTGCCAAGCACCCGCCGCGCCACCTCGCGGATCATGGTTTCCGTCAGCTCCATGATGTCGGTGTAATCGGCGTACGCCTGATACAGTTCGAGCATCGTGAACTCCGGGTTGTGCTTCGTCGAAACGCCTTCGTTGCGGTAGACCCGGCCAATTTCGTATACCCGCTCCAGGCCGCCGACGATGAGGCGCTTTAGATGCAACTCCAGCGCAATCCGCAGGTGCAACGGCATGTCCAGCGCATTGTGATACGTTTGAAACGGCCGGGCGTGTGCGCCGCTGGCGACCGTGTGCAGGGTCGGCGTCTCGACCTCCAAAAAACCTCGTTCATCCAGGAACTGGCGAACCGCCTGGATGATGCGTGACCTGAGGATAAAAGTCTCCCGAATGTCCGGATTGACGATCAGATCCAGATACCGTTGCCGGTAGCGCGTTTCCACGTCCCGGAGCCCGTGCCATTTTTCCGGGAGCGGCCGGAGTGACTTCGCCAGCAACTCGACCTGTTCGGCGAGCACGGTGACCTCTCCGCGGTTGGTGCGAAAGACGGTACCTTCCACGCCAATGATATCCCCGAGGTCGAGCATTTGAAACACCTTGTACGCGTCCTCGCCCAACACGTCGATCTTGGCGTAGATCTGAATCGATCCGCTCCGGTCCTGCACGTTGGCAAACGTGGCTTTGCCGTGACCCCGTTTCACCATGAGGCGTCCGGCGATCCGCACGCGCAGCGCTGCCTCGTCCAACTCCTCTTTGCTCTTGCCCTCACCGAAACGCAGGATGTCCGCGGCGTGGTGCGTCACCTCATAACGGTGGCCGAACGGATCGATCCCGCGGGCGCGCAGGGCTTCCATCTTTTCCACGCGCGTCTCCCACAGCGCACGTTCATCCATGTCGTGATTCCCCCAATCCAGACGGACAAGACAGCCTGCTCCACCTGCCGCTCGTCCTCATGACACCCTGATGTCCGACGACAGGGCTGCGCGGGGACCCTTCCGCGCAGCCCTGTCACTGCCGCCCTGTCCAATATCATAGCGCAATGCCCACGTGCGCCAAGGACGAGCGCTCATGATTCCGGTTTCAACGCTTGATGCTCAGAATCTGGAATTGAATGGTGCCTGCCGGAACCACCACATCGACCGTCTGGCCGACCTTCTTGCCCAACAGCGCGCGGCCGACCGGCGACTCGTTCGAGATCTTGTTGCTCGCCGGGTCCGCTTCCGCCGAACCCACGATGGTGTATTCAATCTCCTCATCGAACTCCAAGTCCTTCACGCGCACGGTCGATCCGATGCTGACGACGTCGGTGTTGACGTCATCATCCTGGATGATGCGCGCGTTGCGCAGCATCTTTTCCAGCGTCATGATGCGGCCTTCGATGAACGCCTGTTCGTTCTTGGCGTCCTCGTATTCGGAGTTCTCGCTCAAGTCACCGTAGCTGATGGCGAGCTTGATCCGCTCCGCCACCTCACGCCGCTTCACGCTTTTCAAATGTTCGAGTTCTTCCTCCAATTTTTGAAGCCCTTCGGGCGTCAACAGCACTTCCTTCTCAGCCATCCCTGTCTCTCCTTTTGATAAACGCGCAGGCCCAACCAGCAGACGCCAAGCCTGCCGGCTGTCGCCCACCTTGGTGTCACCGTTTGGTGCCACATACTTATGCGGCACACCCGAGTCGGTATACCCTGCCAGCGTTCGGACATGCCGCCACCTCACGGAGGCAAGCGGGATCGCCGCAAGCTCCCAGGAAAGGGAGCAGTTATATGCGCAATTATAGAGACGGCCCCATGGGTTGTCAACGCATGGCAGACACCGTGCCGTTTCGCCCGCCGTTCCCGGAGAACCGCGCCGTATCGCGGCTGCATCGAAGCCAACGGCCTGCCGTCAGTCGCTCGACCGCGCTTCCGCTTCGCTCACGAGGGAAGGCGGGCACAGTTCGGATTCGCTCACACGGAGCACCGCCGCCAAGCGCTTGACCAGGTCGGGTGTCGGCCGGCGCGTTCCGCGTTCGAGCGATCCGATGACCGCAAGGCTGATCCCGGCCGCATGCGCCAGCTCCTGCTGTGTCCAGCACCTCATCTTGCGGAACGCCCGCAGGCGTCTACCAAAAGCGTCCCACACGCCGAACCTCCCCCTTCGCTGCCAACACGCGCGCCAACTCGGATATTCGCCATCCGCCACGCGCCAATCCATCCGGATGCAATTCCGCCAACGGCACGACCACAAACGCCCGTTCCCACATCCGCGGATGCGGAATCTGCAAATCGGCAAAACAGACGTAGGTGTCCGCATAAAGCAGGATGTCGAGATCGAGCGTTCGCGGACCGAAACGAACCGTGCGGACCCGGCCGGCCTGATGCTCGATGGCCATCAACGCGGACAACAGACTGCGCGGAGACCGATCCGTCTCCAACCGCACCACCATATTCAAAAAATCCGGCTGATCGATCCACCCGACCGGCTTCGTCTCGTACACCGCCGAACAAACAAGGTCTCCGGCCGCGAGCGCCCGCAGCGAACGCACGGCGAACGCCAGGTGATGCAAGCGATCGCCAAGGTTCGAACCCAGCCCGATGTAGGCAGTCACCCGGTCACTCATGCGCGTCGCGGATAGCCTCCACCATTCGGCACACCCTTACCGTCGCCCGGACGTCGTGGACGCGAACGGCGGCCACCCCTGCTTCGACACCCCACGCGGCCGCCGCCAGCGATCCTTCCTCCCGCTCGTGGACCGGGAGGTTGAGCACATAGCCGATGACGCGTTTGCGGCTGACACCGAGCACCACCGGGTAACCCAGCGCACAATACTCGCGCAGCCGGCGCAACAACACCAAGTTCCCCGGCATCGTCTTGCCAAAGCCGATACCCGGATCAATCCACAGCCGTTCCGGTGCGATCCCGGCTTGCAAGCAGCGGGCAATGCCTGCTTGCGTCTCCGCCATCACCGTCGTAAACGTTTCGCGCGCAATGACCTCTCGCCGATTGTGCATCCACAGGTAGTGACAGCCCGCTTCGGCGACGATGGAGAGCATCATGGGATCGGCCAAGCCGCCCCAGACGTCGTTGATCATCGCCACACCGAGCTCAAGCGCCCGGGCCGCCGTGACCGCTTTATAGGTGTCGACGGAAATGGGCACCGGACTGTTGCGGCACAACTCCCGCAACACCGGAGCCAGCCGCGCCCACTCTTCTTCCGCCGGGACCGGGGTGTGGCCGGGACGCGTGCTCTCCGCACCGATATCCAGGATATCGGCTCCCTGTTCGATGAGCTCGTACGCGTGACGAATGGCGTCCTCCGGACGCTCGTACTTCCCGCCGTCCGAAAAGGAATCAGGGGTCACGTTGACGATGCCCATCACCAAAGTGCGCCTTGGGCGCGCCGTCAAGATGTCGCACCGGGCGCTGGTCGCCGTATCGGAACGTGGTGTATCGCTACGGAACGCATCTTGTCCTGCCGCCCTTGCTGCGCCTGTGGCTGCCGTCCCCGTCATGCTTGTCCCTCCTCGGATCGAGACAGCTCCGCCAGCTCATCCGCGTTGAAGTGATACGACGTGCCGCAGAAGTGACAAACCACTTCCGCTCCGCCATCGCGGCGGATCATATCCTGCAGCTCATCCGGGCCCAGCCCGCGCAACACCTTGGCCAAGCGTTCTCTGCTGCAGCGGCAACGAAAGGAGAGCGGCCGCTCTTCCAAGAACTGCGCGTCGGGCAAGAGCGTTCGCACCAAGTCGTACGCATCCGCGCCAGCGCGCAACAGGTCCGTGACGCTTTGCAACTGGGCAAGGCGCTCCTCCACCGCCGACACGTGCGATTCGTCATGACCGGGGAGCAACTGTAAAATCAACCCGCCTGCCGCGAGCACCGTGTGATCCACATCGACGAGGACACCCGCCGCGACCACCGACGGCGTTTGCTCCGACTTGGCAAAGTAATAGGTAAAATCATCGCCGATCTCGCCCGTCTGCAGCGCCACCGTACCGCGGTAGACGTCTTTGAGCCCCATGTCGCGCGTCACGCTCAGCCAACCGCGCCCCACGGCGCCGCCGACATCGAGCTTACCCAAGTGGTTGTTGGGCAGGTGGACGTGCGGCTCTTCAACATAGCCCCGCACATGCCCCTGGGCGTCGGCATCGACGAGAATGCCGCGCAGCGGCCCGTCGCCTTTGATTTGAACGGTCAGGCGCTCGTCGCCCTTCAGCATCATGCCCATCATGGCCGCCACCGACGCTGTCCGGCCGAGCGCAGCGGTGGCGACCGGCCACGTGTCGTGCCGGCGCTGCAACTCGCCCACCAGACCGGTCGTCACGCACGCAAACGCGCGCGCACAACCATCCCAAGCCATCGCGCGCACCGCGTGATCGCCCGTATGCGCCACGCCATCCACCCCCGCCGTGGCCGAATCGACCTTGCACGTGGCGCGGCCACCTCGCGGTGCCGCGCCATCCGCTTCATCACACCTCTGGCCGCGGCCGTCTCGCCGCGGAAGCCGTTATGTTTTGCGGCCATCCGCGCTGTCGCGACCCTCGTCGCGGCTTTCTTCGCCTGCGCGCGAAGCATCGCCGGCATGCCCCTGACCGTCCTGTCCGCCGTCGGCGCTTGCACCGCCCGCGCTGCCATGCTCACCGGTCTCCCCCGCCGGCTCTCCTGCCAACTTGCGCTGCAGGGGATGCTTCCCCTCCATGATGGCGCGGATCTCTTCCTCGTCCACCGTCTCTTTCTCGAGCAGCAACTGCGCCAGCGCCTCCAGTTTATCGCGCTTCTCCAAAAGGATCTGGCGCGTCCGCTCATGGCACGACTCGATGATGGCCTTCATCTCCGCGTCGATCTCGTACGCAATCCGGTCGCTGTAGTTCTGCTCCATCGACAGGTCTTTGCCCAGGAAGACCTGGCCCTGCCGGTTCCCGAACTGCATCGGCCCGAGCTTCTCGCTCATGCCGTATTCCGTCACCATCTGGCGGGCAATCTGGGTCACGCGTTCCAGGTCGTTGGCCGCGCCGGTGCTGATCTCGCCGAAGACAATCTCCTCCGCCACCCGGCCGCCGAGCAGCCCGCAAATGCGTTCGAGCATCTCCTCTTTCGTCATGAAGTAGCGGTCTTCTTTCGGGAGAATGACGGTGTAGCCGCCCGCCATGCCGCGCGGCACAATGGTCGCCTTGTGGACCGTGTCCGCATGTTGCAGAAAGTAGCCGATGACCGCGTGTCCCGCCTCATGGTACGCCACCAGCTTGCGTTCCCGCTCCGTCATGACGCGGCTTCGCTTCTCCGGGCCGGCGAGGACGCGGTCGATGGCTTCATCGATGTCTTTTTGCGTGATCTGGGTCGCGTTGCGGCGCGCCGCCAACAATGCGGCCTCGTTCAAGACATTCTCCAGGTCTGCACCCGTGAAGCCCGGCGTCCGCTTGGCGATGTTGTCGAGGCGCACATCGGGTGCGAACGGCTTGTTGCGCGCGTGCACCTTCAAGATCTCTTCGCGGCCTTTGACATCCGGCCGGTTGACGACAATCTGCCGGTCGATGCGGCCCGGGCGCAGGAGGGCTGGATCGAGAATGTCCGGACGGTTGGTCGCCGCGATGATGATGATGCCTTCATTCCCGGTGAAACCGTCCATCTCGACCAGCAACTGATTGAGCGTCTGCTCCCGCTCGTCGTGCCCGCCGCCCAAGCCGGCCCCGCGGTGGCGTCCCACCGCGTCGATCTCGTCGATGAAGATGATGCACGGCGCATTCTTTTTCGCGGTCTCGAACAGGTCGCGCACGCGGGAGGCACCGACACCGACGAACATCTCGACGAAGTCGGAGCCGCTGATGCTGAAAAAGGGCACGCCGGCCTCACCGGCCACGGCACGCGCCAACAAGGTCTTCCCCGTACCCGGCGGACCGACGAGCAGGACGCCTTTCGGGATGCGGGCCCCGAGGCTGGCGAACTTCTTCGGGTCCTTCAGGAACTGGACAATCTCCTCCAGTTCCGCCTTTTCTTCATCCGCTCCGGCGACGTCGCGGAACGTCACCCGCCGCTTCTCCTCCGTGTACAACCGGGCGCGGCTCTTTCCGAAGTTCATGACCCGGCTGCCGCCGCCCTGCGCTTGGTTGAAGAGAATGAACATCAGGATGAACAGGAAGACGAACGGGATGAACGACTCCAACACCTGGAGCCACACCGAAGCCCGCGGCTGCGGCGCGACGCCGATGTCCACGCCGTGTTTGACCAACCAGTCGCTCACGTCATGGTCCAACAGCACGCGGGTGGTGAAGCGGTCCCCGTTGGTCAGCGTACCGTCGATGGTCGCCGTCAGTCCCTCGGGCGTGATCAAGACGCCGTCGGCAACCTGTTTATGCTCGACCGCATTCACAAATTGACTGTATGAAATCACCCTGCGGGTGTGATCCTGTCCGGTGATGTAGTTGACGACGCCGACAATGGCAAGCAAGATCATCACATAGAAGAGGACGCTGCGGTAAAACCGGTTCATGCCTTACCTCCTCTCGGTCGTGGCGGAAATATTGTACCATACAGCCCGTCACGACCGCGCGTAGACCTCCCGCTTGAGCACACCCACGTAAGGCAGATTCCGATACCGTTCTGCAAAATCCAAACCATAGCCCACGATGAACTCGTTGGGCACTTGAAACCCCACGTAATCCGGCTGAATGTCGACGGCCCTGCCCTCCGGCTTGTCGAACAACGCGACGATGGTGACCGATTGCGCCCGCCGATGGTAGAGGAGGTCCCGCAGGTGCGCCAACGTCAACCCTGAGTCCACGATGTCTTCGACCAGGATGACGTCCCGCCCCTCGACACCCCGGTCAAGATCCTTGAGGATGCGCACCACCCCGGATGATTTGGAAGATTCACCGTAACTGGAGGTGGCCATGAAGTCCATCTCCATCGGGATGTCGATCCGCTTGACCAAATCGGCCATGAACAGGACAGCGCCCTTGAGGATGCAGACGAACAAGGGGTTGCGCCCGGCAAAATCGCGCGACAGCTGCGCGCCCAACTCGCGCACCCGCGCGAGGATCTGCTCTTCCGTAAACAATACGCGCTCGAGGTCTGGATGCATGTTATCCTCCCCGTCGAAACTGCCCGGCTTCCGCCGAAGCCATCCAAAACAACACCCGCCCGGGTTTACACCCTGGCTGCGCCAATGACCCATCCGTGCCTGTGTCCCGGGTCGAGCAACCACACGCCGGCGCGGATCACGCCGGGAACCCAGACGACATCCTCACCCACGCAGACCAGCGGCCACGCCCCCCGCAGCCAGCGCGGTACCTTGGCGTCGGTGAACACGTCCTGCAGCTTCTTGCGGCCGCGCCCGGTTGGCAGAACCAAGCGATCCCCCGGCCGGAAGGTACGGATGTCCACCCGTTCGACCGGCGGCAGCCGCAACTGCCAGACACTGTCCGCCTTGACGCCCTCCTCCGGTTGCCAAGCCCGGCAGACAAACTGCCAAGCGGGCGCGCCGGGAGGCCAGGCGAGCTGGGCGTCCTCAACCAAAGTCCAGGCGACCGGCGCAACCCCGCCGGAACGGAAGCGTAATTCTTCCATGGCGGAAGCCTGGCCGAGACACAGGCTGTCATATTCCCGCCAGGCGCGCAGCCCGCCTACGAGGTGCGATTGCCCAGACGGTTGGGAAGACGATGCCAGATGGAGGACGGATTCAATATGGGAGAAGGTGAATTCCTCGGAAGCTAAACAAGTCAATATTATTTTAATCACGCGCCGTTGTAAAGGACGAGGAAGATGCGCGAGGGACCGGGCGGACACCCGGCACCCGCCGCCGTGCCACTCGGCGTGCTGATCCACCCATGCCGCAGCTTGCTCGTCCAGCCATGCGTCTTCCTCCTGCAGGATGGCGGCGAGCCGGCCCACCGCATGGACGAGCTGGGGCTGAATGCGGGTGAGCCGCGGCACCACCTCCCGCCGGATGTAGTTGCGCGTGAACCGGGTGTCGCGGTTGGTTTCATCTTCGCGGTACGGTACCCCGCATACACGGGCATAGGCGGACAGGTCCGCCTTGGGCAGCGCCAACAGCGGCCTCAGCCACGTCAATCCGTCACGTTCGGCCGCAGGACGCATGCCCGCCAACCCCGTCAAGGACGTGCCGCGCAGCAAACGCCAGATGACGGTTTCCACTTGGTCATCCCCGTGGTGGGCGAGCAGGACGCACCGGGCGCCCAACGCATGGGCGGCAGAAGCGAGCACCCGGTAACGCAAGCGACGGGCGTCCGCCTCCACCCCTCGCCGCTCGCCCGGCGGCACCGCGGCGAGCGAAACCGCGTACCATTTGGCGTCAATCTCCCACGCTTGACAGGTGGCGAGGACGTGATCCCGGTCCGCGTCGGCGTTCGGGCGCAAACCATGGTGGACGTGCACAGCGTGTACACGCCGTCCCGTTCCGCCGTCTGCGCGGGCCCATGCGGCGACCGCGTGCAGCAACACCATCGAGTCAAGCCCGCCCGACACCGCAACCACGACCGGATCGTCCGGCGCAAGGTGAGCGGCGAGCGCCGAGGCGACTGCCGTGCGGACACGATGGACGGCGTCCGCATCGCGGTTGCCCGCACCCATCGTCCCACCCCCAAGCCAAGCGCCGTTTGCCCACCCATCATTGTAACGCGGAATCTCGTTCTTCGCCCGGCGGAAGCTTCGCACCAGCCCCCGCTTGCACGGCCCGTTCATCCGAGCGTCTCCGCACCTAAAACCAGTGCAGCCATGTCCCCCATGCCCACGCGGCCACGCCCGCGAGGCTGGCCACCGCACCCCACATCACGCGGTCCGTCCAATCGTGCCGGCGCTTGCCGGCCGGCGGCAACCTCAGGCCGGCAGAGGCAGAGGTCCCGCCCGACACGCCGGCGTGGCGCGGATGACCCGCGTGGCCGAGCATCCGGGACGGACGCAGCGGCGGGTGTTGCCACGCCTGCAGAAACGCGGCGCTCGTCTGCAGCCGGCCGGCGAAGACGTCGCGCAGCACCGCCGCCCGCTCCGGCATGGGAAAGTTCCTCAACGCGCGATCCAGCCACGCCCGGCGGACAGCGGGCGGCTGGCTGGCGAGCGCGGCCAGATTGGGCGGCACCCACGCGGTGACGCACCACAGTGCGAGGGCGCACAGGTCGTACGCCGGATCGCTCTCGCGCGTGCCCAGATCCCAAAACGCGCGATCGACCGCGGGCGTGAACTGGCGCACAGATCTCCCGAACGGCGTGACGCCGCCGACGTCGACAAAGCGCAAGGGCGGCGTGAACCCATCGCACCACAGCACGTTCTCCGGCTTGAGATCACAGAAGGCGTACCCCCGCTGATGCAGAAGGCCGAGCCCCGCCGCAACATGCGCGACCAGTTTCACCATCCGACCGGCATCCGCCGGCGTAAGGCGCGCGGGCAAGGGACGTCCCGGGATCCACTCCATGACATAAAAGTAGAGGGCTGCGCCCTCTACGTCGTCAATCAGCATCGGTTCCGGGAAGTATGAACCGCCGCGCAGCGCCTCCATCACACTCCACTCGAGGGCGATGTCCCCCGCCAGACTGGATACCTTCATCGCCGCCCTGCCCCGGCGCGTGCGGACCAAGTATACCTCGCCGTTGGCACCCGCGCCGAGCAGCCGCTCGACCCAAAAGCGCTCGCCCGTCCAACGGCCCGTCACCCATACACCGGGTTGGAACCTGCCTGCTGCAGGCATTTACGTCCCCGTCTCCCCAGTCCACCGTCGTTCGGGCAGGTCAGCGAAGCCCGGCTCGGCTTGTTTGGTGGAAAACAACTCCAGCGCGCGCAGGATAGCTGGGCCGGTGGGCGTCCCGCCGCGGGCGACCAGCACCCGCGCCAACGCGTCCGCGTCCAACTGCGGTTGGAACGGCTGCACCACACGTACGGCTGCGGGTGATTCTTCATTCCCCGGGAAATCTCCGGGAAATGCGATCACGGCCACTTCGAACGGGCCTTGCCGAACCTGCAAGGATAAGGCGAGATCGCGAATGGCCTCCCGCACGGTCGGCATCTTGTCCTTCATGCTGGCGCTGACGTCGATGGCGACGACCATTTCCAAGCCCACCTCTTCCTCGAGCCGATCGACCACCTGCATGACGCGCGCCCGCTCCGCGGGGGTGAGGTCTTCCGCCGGTTTGCCCACCACCTGCAGCAACTGCTGATGGACCACCTGCTGCAACGTCATCTGCATCGTTTGGTGCGTCACCATCTGCGCCGTCGCCGACAACTCGCTCGGCCGGACAATGCGGCACATGCCGCCGCCCGCGTCGGCGATGGACATCGCCTCCATCTGCCCTTGGCGCCCAATCTCTCCTTGATCCACAACCCCGATGACGTTTACGATCACGCCGGCGCGCCGGGCGCGCTCCGCGCACGCCACCGGGTCTTCACCGACGTTGGAACACCCGTCCGTGATGACCAGCACCTGGCGGATCACACCTTGCTTGGCTGTCAACTCTTCCACCTCCAGCTTGTCTCTTGCTAGACAGTATGGACGAGTTTCCCGCCAAACATTCCGCCCGGCGCACCCTCCGGACGACTGCATGCGGCTCGGCTGCGGCAACCTTCGCCCTGCTGCCGCGTCGCCGGCGCAGGCAAACGGCGCTTTGACAGGAGCCTACGCACCCCGCCGGCGTTCCTGTTGGCGCAGCCCGGTGATGCCGGGCAGCTTGATGGCCGCCCATTCAGGCTGGTGCCGCTTGACGCGCGCCACCACAATGGTCATGTCGTCCTGGATCTGGCCGTTCGCCATCTCGACCGCACATTCGAGCAAGGTGTCGGCGACGGCCTGCGGATCGTCCGTCTCTAATTTCTGGATTTGGCGCGTGAACCACTCCTCCTTGTCGTAGAGCTGTTGGGGCGCATCAAACACCCCGTCGGACATCAGGATGAGCAGGTCGCCATCCTGCAGTTGCTCTTCGATGGCTTGCACGTCGATGTCTTGCAGGATCCCGATGGGGATGCTGCTGCCGGTGATGGTGTGCACCGCATCCCCGCGTTTGACGAAGCTGGGCGCGGACCCCACCTTCAAAAACTCGGCTTTGGCGGAAAACAGGTCGATGAGCACCATGTCGAGGGTGGTGAACATCTCTTCCTTCGATCGCAACAGCAGTGTGGAGTTGACGGTACGCACGGCGAGCTTTTCATCAAACCCAGCTTGCAGCAGCCGCCGGAGCAAGTCGATGGCCGCCTTCGATTCCCGCCGCGCTCGCTCGCCGTTGCCCATACCGTCGCTGAGGGCAACCGCAAAGCGGCCGTTCTCTAAGTCCACCGCCGTATGAGAATCCCCCGACACCAAGCGCCCGTCGCGGGCGACGGTCGCCACCGCGGTTTCCACATCGAACACCCGCGCCGAAGTGAACACGCTGGTGCACGGTCCGGCATCCCCGCCCGAAACCTTGGCGACCGTGATGTGCTCACCCACGATGCCGGAGAGCAACGGCGCAATCACTTTCACTGAATGTTCAAACGCGCCGGGGGACGGTTGGCTGACTTCCACCTCCACTTTACCCGGATCGAGGCTGACGATGTGGACGTGATCGACGAACAGCCCCAACTGCTCCAACGCGGCGAGCACCTGCTCTTCTCCGGCCGAGGCCGAGGCGTTGTCCTTCTCAATCTCGGCCGCCAACTCCCGGATCACGCCGGCGACGCCGGTGAGCTGGGCGCTGATGAGCGACCGCTGTTCCTTCAGCTTGGCCAGCCAGCGCGCGTCGCGTGCGGTCACGTCCACATTGTAGCGAAGCACCGACATCATGGGATCGAGGCGGATGCAGCGTTCACGCAGGTCGTGGCTTGGGTTGGCGCGCCTGTCCGGGGCGGCCTCAATCTTTTCCACGGTGTGGACAAGCGCTTGGTAGGTGGCCAACGCCTCCTGGTCCCAACAACGGTGACGGCGGGGACAGCGGCTGCACACCGACTGCGCAGCTCCGGTCACGATGTTCTGCAACAACTGCTGGGTCGACGTCAGCGGCGTCTCCCCGGTGTCCGCGAATGCGGCGGCGAGTTCGTCGAACACACGGCTGACGTCATGCACCTTCGCCGCCAACAGCGACCGCACCCTGCGCACGCGCTCCTGTTCGGAACGCCGGTGCTCCGCGGTTCCCGGCACATACCCGGCCACGGCGGTGCGCAACCGGCGCGGGCACAGCCAGAACAACACGGTCGCCGCGGCCGCCGCCAGCGCCGATGTTTGCAAATCCGGCACACTGACGCCGCTACCTGCGGTGAGGAGACAGAAACTGAGCCAGAACGCCAACCCCATCCACAAGCGGCCGGCGTCTTTCAACACCCCCGCAAGCAGGCCGGCGAAACACAGCACCGCCACCCCGGCCATCGTGATCTCGTGATTGAGCATCGCGAGCACGCCGATGACGACGCCTGCGGCGGCTGCTACCCCGACGCCGCCTGCGGCTGCAAGCAGGAGGATGAGTCCGTCAACGCACACTGCGGTGACCGACACGCCGTGGATGCGCACCCCGGCCAGCCCGGCGATGGCGGACCCTGCGAAGATGGTGAGGCTGATCAACTGTTCCTGGCGGAGCGAAGGCGGTACAGCCCTGCCTGCCCACAGCGGTGTGCACTGCATGAAGATGAACGCCACGATGACGACGAATGCCGCGTTCACGCCCGCCATGATCAGGTCGTAGTGTGTCCACACGCTGCCGACCGCCGCCAGGCGGCAGACGAGATCCACACCGGCAGCCAAGAACGGCAACCAGTGCAAGTCGGGAGACCGCCGGCGAAACACGCTCAAGCGAACCATTTGGAAAAGGAAGAACTCGACAGCCAAGAGCGCCGCCGCGCCCCATCCGCCTTGCCAGTAAGCGCCCAGGATGGCGAAATACCCGGGCCAGCCGCGCCGGTCTCCCGCCGCCTCCTGCAACACGACGAAGTACGCGAGCGCAAACGGAGAGACGGTGTGCGCAATGGATGCATGGCCGAGCAACACCGCGAAGCCGGCGAACACCGCCGGGCGCAGGCCACGGCGCCACACCGCGTGCCGGCGCAACCATCGCCGTACCTGAGACGCGGACGTCACGCCCGGATCTTCCCATGCTTGCACTGTCATCATGATCCACACTCCTTCCCGAACTGGTAGGCCCATTATACGGGGGCCTGTCCGAGAAGTTTGTCAAACCGTCACAGCCATCCGATAAAAGATTCCGACACGACGCTCCCGCTTCGACATCGCCCCCAGGCCGTGTCGCGCTGGTTCGACGCGAGGCCATGCACGACCCGACCTCCGACCAGCGTGGCGCATCGACGTCCGCCCGGCACGTCGACTATAATTCGAGTCAACCGGGCCGCTCTTCGTGCATCATCGTGTCGCCGCTCATCGTGAATGTTGCAGGGTGAATGTTGCAGGGGAAGCGAGGCGCATACAACTTGCATCCATCGGGGCAAGGATCGACACGCTTGTCGTGGGATGAGTTTTTCGCGTCACAAAGCCGCGTGATGGCCCTGCGTTCGACATGCCCCCGCTTGGCGGTCGGTTGCGTCATCGTCCGCGACAAGCGGATCATCGCAAGCGGATACAACGGCTCCATCACCGGCGACGTGCACTGTACCGACGTCGGGTGCAAAATGGTGGACGGGCATTGCGTGCGCGCCATTCACGCGGAACAGAACGCGCTGTTGCAGTGTGCGCGGTTCGGCATCTCCACGGAAGGGGCCGACCTGTACGTCACACACCTCCCGTGTCTGCAGTGCACCAAGAGCATCATCCAAGCGGGTATCCGGCGTGTGTTTTATGAAGAGGTGTACCGGCCCGATCCGTACGCAGCCGAACTGTTTGCCATCGCCGGGATCCCGGTGCAGCAGGTGCACAGCAACGTCGAACTGCTGATCAAACGCCCGCAGGCGTGAATCCCAAGGAAACGGTGCGATGGCGCGATGCTCCGCCATGGGTGCCCGCGCACGCAAAAAGACCAGGGAAGGTGTCACCGGGACAACCGACGGCTGCGTAAGATAAAGCAGGCGCGGTATCGGCAAGCGGCGGACGTGCGCCGAATCGCGGACCCTCGGCGCCGCCGCAAGCGAGGTGGAGCATGGTGCCGGAATGGCTGCAGTCTCAATTGCGCAGGGCGTTTTTCAACCACGACACCAAATCAATCCAGATGCTCAACGAGGCGTTTTTCCGCTATCGAGACAAGGTAGCCGAACCGCGCCAGGCGCGTTGATGCGTCTGGCGCGCGCAAGCACAAAAAACGAGAGCGCGCCGAACCCAGCACGGCTGGGTGCGCGCTCCGCTCACAACGTGGCCGCAATCCATGTGCTGTAGCCGAAGATGACGGTGGCCAACAGCAAGAGGGCGACACCGAAGTACCGCCGCTCCCGGTACAAACGCACCATGCCAATCAACGACAGGACCGTGAATGCGAGCAAGAACAGGGCCACCAATCCATGGTGCAAGTAGTGGTCTCCCACGGCTCCCCCTCCGTGCGCACGCGGGCGGCAGACACCGCCCCGCTCATCACCGCGGCGACACCCGCTCGTACCGGGCGCCGCCGCATCCACCACGCATAAACCATTCAAAATTATAGCGCATCACGAGGAAAATTGGACAAGTTCCCCGCGGAACTTTGCGAGCACCCGCTGCAAAACCACCTCATCCACCGGTCCCAAGTACGCCTTGTACAGGTCGAGGGAGATGTGGCAACCGTCGCGATGGTCGATATGGGCAAAGCGGAGGATGGCCCGCCGCCCGTCGGACAGCTCATATTCCAAGTACGCCGTATCGTCGTCCTTCACCACGGGGGTTCTCCTTTCAGGCTTGCCTCAACCACGCCGCCCGCCGCGGCCGCCGCGCTTCGACTCACTGCGCCGCAGGGCCTGCAGACGCTCCTCACTATCGCGCATGAAACGGCTGATCTTATCCTCCAAACTCTGGCGTTGGTTGTTGCGAAAACGGCGGCGCCCGCCTCCGCCCGTATCGTTCGCCTGCCTTATCGATAGACCGATCTTCCCGTCTTTGTCCACGTGGATGACCTTGACGGTGACCTGGTCGTTGATCTTCAAATGGTCATGGATGTCACGCACGTATTCGTCGGCGATCTCCGAGATGTGCACAAGCCCTGTGACACCTCCCGGCAGCAGCACAAACGCTCCAAAATGGGTGATCCCTGTGACCTTTCCTTCCAGCTTGCTGCCGACCTCAATGGTCATAAAGAAAAACGTCCTCCTCAAGAATGTACGGCGCAACGGCCGTTTGATACATGATACGAGAACCAAAAACAGGTGTCAACGGGCCGACCCGGAGACCGGCTGCTGGCTGACGGTGAACGCCACTTGCCCAGGCAGCACCAAATTGAAGTGTTCGCTGGCGTAGCGGGCGATGAACGCGTCGTCTTGCAATTGGCGAATGCGGGCCTGCAACTCGGCCTGTTGCTGCTTCAGCGCCGCCACCTGCCGCTCCAACTGCCGGGACTGGCTCGAAAGTTGCGTCAACTGCGGCAACTGGATATGAAGATAGTCGTATGCAGCAAACGCCAAGCTGGCCAGCAACAGCAGGTAACGCAGCCGCACGACGGGCCTGTGCCGCCGGGCCGCGACGGTCTGCCGAGCGGCAGCCGGAAGGGCATGCTGCCGGGCGTGCGCTTGGCTCTTCACGTATGAATCCCCCCGTCGCTCTGTCCTGCAGGACCTCCTTCAGGACCCCGGGTTTTTCCTTAGCCAATTCGCCACCCGCGCCCAAAATCCTTCCCAACCGCGCGCGACCGGTGCCCGAAGGTTGGCTGTCCGCCGCCACGGTGTCGCGAAGACCCACACCACGGGCCGCAGCATGAAACCAAGGAGGAAAAACACCATGTCCTCCCAAGCCACCAGCCAGCGGTACATCCATCGCAACACCCAAGCCACCACCCAAGCCAACCCGCGCAACGGCCGGATGACGACCCCCTCGAGCAGCCGCCACACCCATCGCAACAGGAACGCGACCGCTCGTACCACCGCCCACGCCGAAGCCACCACCGGCCGATGGAGCGTCATCCGGTACACCAAGTAACCTGCCGCCAACAGGAGCAACGCATACACGCGAAACCGTCCGTCGTCCGTGATGTACATCCAAACATAGACGAAACCCGCTCCGCCCAGCCAGAAGGCCAGATCTGCCGCCGGCCGCAGCCAGCGCAACCATGCGGAAGCACCCATCACGGTGTTGTAGACGTCGAACACCGCCCCCAACAGCCAGGCGGAGAAGAACATCGCCAGCACATATTGAAATTGGGCTGCCATACGCACCTGCTACCTGAACAACCGATGGGCGATCCGCTTTTTTTTCCCGCGCTCCGGCACGTACTCGAGGCTGGCGACGTTGCCCTCGATGACGACGATCCCCGCATCCAGATCCAGGTGCTTCATGTGCAGGTTGTTGCCCCTGACCTGCAGCGGCCCGCCCTGGGTCACCAACGCAAATTCGCTGACATCGAAGCTCTCGACGCTGGAGACCCCCGTGACCTCCAGCGTCTTGCGCCCTCTCAGGGTGATGGCGTGCTGTTCGGCCCCCGACATTCCAATCCCCCCGACCTGTCCGGTTCCTGTCACCACTGACTGTATGGCGAAGCCGGGAGGATTAGAACCGGTACCATCGGCAGACAGGGCGGCCAGAGGCCGCCCTGCCGGAATATCCGATGCGATGACCCTGTCCGGCCCTGCCCGGCTCATTCAGAACCGGGTATGGCCGGACGGGCGGTGTCGCCATCCTCTTCATGCTCCGCGTCGCCGCCAGCGCCCGGATCATCCGCTGCCGCCAGCGCTCCCTGCGGTGACAGCGGGACGTCCGCCAAGACTTCGTACATGGACGGCGCCTGGTCTTTGCGTGCGGATTCCTGCAACCCGGTCACCCGGACGGTCAACAAGCGGTGGCCGTAGCGGATGGACACCACGTCGCCCACCGCCAACTCAGTCCCCGCCTTGGCCACGCGCCCGTTCACGGTCACGCGCCCTGCGTCGCAGACCTCCTTCGCCACCGTCCGCCGCTTGATGAGCCGGGCGTTCTTCAGGTATTTGTCGAGCCGCACTCAGCGCGTGGTATCCTTCAGCTTATTGCCCGGCTTGAACGCAGGGACCTTCGAAGCCGGAATGGTGATGGGTTCGCCCGTCTGGGGATTGCGTCCTGTGCGCGCCTTCCGCTCCCGGGTTTCAAACGTGCCAAACCCGATGACTTGCACCTTCTCGCCTGCGGCGAGTGCCTCCTCAATCACGTTGAACACGGTGTTGACCGCCAGCTCGGCGTCTTTCTTCTTCAGCCCGGTGCGTTCCGCAACCTTGTTGATCAACTCGTTCTTGTTCACCATGAAGAGCCCCTTTCGTGGCGATTTCGACAAGCTCTAATTCGTGCTCTGGCCAAAAATTCCTTCTCACGGCCGACCGGAAGCCGACTTTTTGTGACGTTTTGTCGCGGACCACAGCTCGTCCAGCTCTTGCGCCGACAGGTCACCGAGGCGCCGCCCCTGCGCCGCAGCCCGGGCCGCCATGGCTTGCACACGCTGCGCAAACTTCCGGTTCCCCGCGGCGAGCGCCGCCTCCGGATCGAGTTGCAGCCAACGTGCCAGGTTGACGGCAGAGAACAGGAGATCGGCCAACTCCTCCGCCACCCGTGCGTCCGCGGTACCCGCCTCGTCCCAGACCGCGCGCAACTCCGCGAGTTCCTCGCCGACTTTGGCGAACACCCCAGCGATGTCCGGCCAGTCGAGGCCGAGTTCCGCTGCGCGCCGCTGCAAGGCGAGCGCCACCTGGAACGCCGGCCGTCCCCAGCGCACGTCGGCGAACAGATCGTCCGTCCGGGCGTCCGGACCGTCATCTGCGCTGCCCGCGCGCTCTGCCGCCTTGACCGACTGCCAGATACCCTCGACCTCTTCCGGCGTATGTGCGCGCTTGTCCCCGAATACGTGCGGATGGCGGCGGATCAGCTTGTCCGCCAGCCTCTCCCACACATCGCGGATGGTGAAATCCCCCGTCTCCGCGGCAATCTGGGCGTGCAACAACACCTGCAACAACAGGTCGCCGAGCTCGCCCGCGAGGGCGTCCGGATTGTCCCGGTCGATGGCGTCCGCCACTTCGTACGCTTCCTCAATCACGAACGGCCGCAGCGATTGGTGTGTCTGTTTCCGGTCCCACGGACACCCGTCGGGCGCGCGCAGCCGCCGCACCACGTCGACCACGGTCCATGGATCCCGCCGCAGGGTGCGCTCGTCTTCTGCGGGTGGCACGTGCACGGTCGTCAGGTGATCCACCCAGTCCAGCCGGTCCAGCTCGTACAGCGGCACGCGGGCAATCCGCTCCAACCCCGGCACCCCGGCGGCGCGCACCACGTCCACCTCCGCCTCGTCCGGATAGACCTCCATCAGCGTCAGCTTGACCTCGGAAGCCACGGAACGGTCGAACACCTGGGCAATGAGCAGGTGTTGCCGCACCTGCAGTTGCTCCGGCGCCAGCGCCGTCCCGTCGAGGATGACCAGGCCTGTGATGGGGTCGAGCTTGAGCGCCGCACACACCGCATCCAGGAAACTTTGCCCCGGGCCGATGTCGACCGCGACCTCCGGCTGGTGCGCCAGGAGGATCTGCACGCTGCGTTCCGCCATCAACGGATGGCCGGGTACGGCGTACACCACCTCCCCGTGCGCCTTGGCGGCCGCCACCAGCGCCGCCGCCATATCCGCGTAGAGTTGTTCAAACGACGCCCGCGTCTCGTACAATGCATCGAACGAGGTGAAGCGGACGCCGAGCGCGGCGAGGCGCTCCACCACCGGGTGACGGACCGTACGCAGGATGACCGGCAGGCCGGATTGCAACCAACGCAGTGAACCGACCGGCAGGCCGTCGAAGTGGCCCGGCCCCAATCCCACGACGTGGACGATGGGCTGCGTATCGGACAATGCGTCTCTCCCCTCCCGTCAACGCACCAGCCCCAAACGGGCGCACCAGGCAGCCAACCGCGGCCCAATCCGCGGCAGCGCAGCCAATTCCTTCTCTGTCATTGTACCCGTGGCGAGTAGTGCCAATCCATAGACTCCCGCCGCGATGACCACCATCGCCGCCGTGCTGCCCGCCACCGCCCACCGTGGGGCGCCGGCGCCGCCCCACCACATCCACTGGCGCAGCATCGCATACGCCACGGCCGACATGATGAACGTCGCGAGGAGCGGTTTGCCGAACCACGCCTGCCAGCGGATCCGCTCCCCGAGGCCGCGCCGCAAGCACCACAGGTTGAGCGCCGCCGCCACGGCGTAGCAGACCACGGTCGCCCACGCCGCGCCCACGGCGCCGTACATCTTCACCCACGCCAGATTGGCCGCCAGTTTGACCGCGCAGGCGAAGAACAGATTGGCCACCGGGACGTACACCCAACCTGCCCCTTGCAGCACCGCCGCCGTCGTCAGCTGCACGCCGGCGAACACCGTGGCGACGGCCGTCACCGCGATGAGGTCCCACCCGGCGTCATCCCGGAACAGGGTGATGTCGATGGGCCGCGCCAAGATCGCCAGCCCTGCGCTCGCCGGCAGCGCCAGCATGACCGTCAACCGCAGCGCCGTGTCGATCCGCCCGGAAAGCTGCGACCGGTAGCCGAGCGTGAACGCCTCGGACACCGCGGGCATCACCGCCATCCCGATGCTCGACGCCAGCGTGGTCGGCAGCATCATCAACTTGGCGGCGCGGCCGCTCAACAGGCCGAACGTGGTCGTCGCCTCCGCCTGCGCGTGTCCGGCGGCCTTGAGCAGATTGACCACGGTGATGACGTCGATGTTGTTCATGAGCGGCACCACGAGCGCGCCGAGGCTGATTGGAAAAGCATAATAAACCAATTGCCGGCTCATGGCAAGCCAACCGGGCGCATCCGCTCGCTTGGCCGCAGCGGGCCGCGGCCGGCTGCCCCAACAGCGCAACAGCCACAAGAGCCCCGCCGCCGCGCCGGTGACCGCGCCGAACGCCGCCCCCGCCGCCGCCACCGGCGTACTGTAACCGAGCGACAGCAGCCCCATGGCCAAAAGCAGGATGGTCGCCACCCGGACGAACTGCTCCACCACCTGCGAGGCCGCGGTCGGTTCCATCCATTGATAGCCCTGATAGTATCCGCGCAGCGCGCTCATCGCCGGCACCAAAAGCAAAGCCGGCGCCACCGCGCGCACCGCCAGCGCCGCGGCGGGATCTCCCGCGAGCCGCGCCCACATCCCGGCGCCGAAGAACAGGAGCGCGAACGCGGCGACGCCGCATGCAAGCAGCATCACCAGCGCCACCCGGAACACCCGCTCGCCTCCGTACACATCGCCCAGCGCCAGCCGTTCCGACACCATTTTGGAGAGGGCAACCGGTAAACCGGCGGTCGCCACCGCGACCAGGGTGGCGTAAACCGGGTACGCCATCTGGAATAAGCCCATGCCGCGGTCGCCGATCACGTTTTGCAACACGATGGTGTACACCGATCCGAGCAGCTTGGACACGGCGGCAGCCGACGCAAGCAACACCGCCCCCCGTACAAACCCGCGTGCATCCGCCACATGGACAACCCCCATTTTCCTGAAATGGATTCGCACGGACGGGCGCGAGATCCTTCCCACCCTACGGTATGTGGGCCAAAGAGGGGATAGTCCACCGCCGCGACAAGACGCAAACCCGCAGGCACTGCGCGGCAGCAAAAAACCCTGCGGCACCTTCGCGGCGCCACAGGGGCGTGCTGCACCGAATCAGTCCGTCATGAAACCTGTCTCACTGCTCCATCTGTTTGCCCAGGAACCCCGCTGCCGTCTCTGCCAACTTCCGCTCCAAATCCCCCATCTTCGCCTCCGCCTCGCGGGAGAGCAGAATCACGGCGCCGATGGGGTCCCCCGCGGCGATGATGGGCGCGATGACCCGCGCCATGCGCTCCGGCCGGTCCCGCACGACGGAATACTCCCCCGGCGTCCCGTTGACGACGACCTTGCGCTCCTCCATCGCCTGCTCCACGTCTTCGCTGATGGGCTTCTCCAGGTACTCCTTCTTGGACGCGCCTGCCACCGCGATGATGATGTCCCGGTCGGTGATGATGGCCACATGGCCGGTGGCATCCGCCAGCGATTCCGCGTACTCCTTCGCAAAATCGCCCAGTTCGCCGATGGGAGAGTACTTCTTGAGGATGACCTCCCCGTCGCGGTCGACGAAGATCTCCAAGGGGTCACCTTCGCGGATCCTGAGCGTACGCCGAATCTCCTTGGGAATCACCACACGGCCGAGGTCATCAATCCTGCGCACGATGCCTGTCGCCTTCAACCTGAGATCCCTCGCTCTCTGGAGAATTCACCAACCGCCCTGTATGTGGATTGCGTCACCTCGACTTGCCGTGGCTGCAGCGGGTACCTGACGTGGGCTTATTATGCAGCGCCCCCCATCCCTCTATGCAGGACTGCCGCCACACCCGCGGACATCAGGGCGGCGGTCCGTCTCACAGTTTGGCGCCCGGGACCACCTTGACGTCTGCCGCGTGCACGACCTGGTTGTACACCGACTGGCCGACCTTCTGCTGCACCTCCGCCTGGACGTCGGGCAGGTTCAGGATGTCCTGCTTCGCCTCCGCGAAGTCGAGCGGCTTGCGCGCCAAAACACGCATCACGTGGTATCCGTACTGGGTATGCACCGGATCGCTCACCTGGCCGATGGGCAAGGTGAGGCACGCCTTGGCGAAGTTGGGGACAAACGTAGGAACAAACGCGTCCACGTACTTGCCGTGCGTATCCTTCGCCCCCGTGTCGACGGAGTACTTGTCCGCCAGCTGGTCGAAGCTGGCACCTGCGCGCAACTGCGCCACAATTTTCTTCGCCAGCGCAAGGTCCTTGACCAGGATGTGCTGCACCGTCACCCGTACGCACTCCGCTTTGTGGGCATCGTAGTATTGTTTGGCGATCTCGTCCGGAAGCGGCGACTTCGCCACAAGCTGGTTCAGATACGCGGTGACCACCTGTTGCTTCTCGAACAAGCGCACCAGGTCGTCCCGGTGCAGTCCGAGGTCGGCGAGGCGCTGTTGTTCCTGGGCTTCGCTCTTCCCATCCTGTTGCGCCACTTGCTGCAGGAAGCTGTCGGCCGAAGAGGCCGCCTGCGCCGGGTCCGGCTTCGCCGCACCCGACTTCACCGCTTGGGCGTACACATACTTGTAGAGGACCACGTACTGCTTGAGGAATTCGGCCTTCGACGGCCGCGGCTGGACGTGCGGGAACACCACGAGCAGGTTGTACTGCTGGTCCAGTTCTTGCTTGGTCAGGGTGCCGCCGCGGTACGTCGCCACCACCGGGCCGCCGTACTTCGGATCCGCCATGAGGCCCGTGTGCTGGCCTGCCGGTCCGCCTTGGGCGGTCTGCCCAGCCTGTTGTTGCAAGGTCTGCTCGTCCACCGTCGGCGCGTGCGCCGTCTTCACCAGTGCGCCGCAACCGGTCAGCCAGACCGCCGTACCCAAGGCGGCAGCCACCGTCCACGCGGTGCGTGCGCCTTGACGCAGACGAACGGTGCGGCCGAAGGTTCGGCCAAGGATGCTGCCGAGACTGCTCTGTGCCCTATCGTGCAAGCTCTTCGACCTCCTGCTCGGTCTTCTTCATCGCTTCCGGCAATTCCCTGAGGAAGCGCAACAGCGCCTGGCACCGCTCCCGGTCGGACAGCCCCCGCAGCCGGAACGCCACCTGCAGGCCGCCGGCAGGGCGCGACAACTGGCCCTTGTGCCGGTGGGAAAGGGCGTTGAGTTTCGCGAAATCCATTTGCGCCGCGGCCTCGTCCCGGAAGCGGAGGATGGTATCCTGGCCGTGATCGGCGATGTGGTCAATCCCGTGCGCCATGGCCAGGCTCTTGATGCGCGTGATGTCGAGCAGGTTGTGCACCGGCTCCGGCAGGTCGCCGTAGCGGTCCACCAGCTCGTCCTCGAGGTCGTCCGCCGCCTCCAGGCTCCGGACGTACTTGAACTTCTTGTACATCGCAATCTTCTGGGTCGCATCCGGGATGTACGTATCCGGGATGTACGCCTCCACCGCCAGCTCGATGGCGGGCTCCGGCTGCTCCTTCTCCTGCACGCCGCGCAGCTCCTTGATGGCTTGCGCCAGCATCTCGTTGTACATCTCGAACCCCACCGAATTGATGAACCCGTGTTGCTCCGCGCCGAGCAGGTTGCCCGCGCCGCGGATGGCGAGATCGCGCATCGCGATCTTAAAGCCGCTGCCCAGCTCCGTGAACTCCTTGATGGCCTGCAGCCGCTTCTCCGCCACCTCGGTCAGCACCTTGTCCTTCTGATACGTGAAGTAGGCGTACGCAATCCGGTTGGAACGCCCGACCCGGCCGCGCAGTTGGTAGAGTTGCGCCAGTCCGAGGCGGTCCGCGTCGTACACAATCAAGGTGTTGACGTTCGGGATGTCGAGTCCGGTCTCGATGATGGTCGTCGTGACCAGGACGTCGATCTCGCCCTCCAGGAAGTCGAGCATCACCCGCTCCAACTCGTCTTCCGGGAGCTGCCCGTGCGCCACCGCCACGCGCGCCTCCGGGACCAGCCGGCGCACGCGTTCCGCCATCGACTGGATGCCTTGCACGTTGTTGTAGAGGAAGTAGACCTGACCGCCGCGGCCGAGCTCCCGCTCAATCGCCTCCCGCACCAGGCTCTCGTTGAACTCCACCACGTACGTCTGGACCGGGAACCGGTTTTCCGGCGGCGTCTCGATGACCGAGAGGTCGCGCACGCCGATCATCGACATGTGCAGGGTGCGCGGGATGGGCGTCGCCGTGAGCGTCAGGCAGTCGACGTTGGTGCGCAGTTGCTTGATCCGTTCCTTGTGCGTGACGCCGAACCGCTGCTCCTCGTCGATGATGAGCAGGCCCAGGTCTTTGAACTGCACCGACTTCTGCAACAGGCGGTGCGTGCCGATGATGACGTCGATGGTCCCTTCCCGCAGCCCCTTGAGGATGGCCTGGGTCTCGCTGCGGCTGCGGAAGCGGCTTAAGACGTCCACCGTCACCGGGAAGCCGGAGAACCGCTCCTTGAACGTCTCGTAGTGCTGGTGCGCCAGCACCGTCGTCGGCACGAGAACGCACACCTGCTTGCCGTCCATCACCGCCTTGAACGCCGCGCGCAGGGCCACCTCCGTCTTCCCGTAGCCGACGTCGCCGCAGAGCAGCCGGTCCATCGGCCGCGGCCGCTCCATATCCCGCTTGATCTCCTCGATGGCCCGCAATTGATCCGGCGTCTCCTCGTACGGGAACATCGCCTCGAAGTCCTTCTGCCACGGCGTGTCGGGTGAAAACGCATACCCCGGCGTCGCCTCCCGCGCCGCGTACAGCTTGAGCAGGTCCTCCGCGATGTCGCGCACCGACTTCGACACCCGCCGCTTGACCCGGTTCCACTCGCCGCCGCCCAGGTGATAGAGCTTGGGCTCCTTGTCCTCCGCGCCGATATAGCGCTGCACCTGGTCAATCTGTTCCACCGGCACGTACAGGCTGTCGTTGCCCGCGTACTGCAGATGCAGGTAGTCCTTGTGCCGTCCGTCGATCTCGAGGGTGCGGATGCCGAGATACTTGCCGATGCCGTGGTTGACGTGGACCACGTAATCGCCGACCTTCAGCTCCTGGTAGCTCTTGATCCGCTCGGCGTTCGACATCTCGGCCCGCAGCCGGCGGCCCTTCTTCTTCGACGTGAACACTTCCGTCTCGACGACGGCCGCCAGGCGCAGCAGCGGCAGCTCGAACCCGCCCGACAGGTTGCCGATGAGGATCTGGGGTTCCCGCGCGTCGGCAAACCGCTCGCGCCGTTCCGCCGGGATGCGGTAGTCGGCGAGCACCCGCTCCAAGCGTTCCGCGCGCTCCGGGGTGGCCGCCAGGAACACCACCCGCATGCCGCTGCGCTGCCAGCGCTGGACCTCCGTTTTGAGGAGGTTCATCTGGCCGTGGAAGCTCTGCATCGCCTTGGCGGACACGTTGAGCACCGCCGCGAGGCGGTGACCGCCGGCCCCGCCGGCGCGGGCGAACGTGGAAAACTGGATTCCGCTCATGCCGCGGTGCTCCCAGACCCGGTCGAAGACCGGGGGTTTGACCGTGCCGGACAACAATTCCCCGCGCAACAGCGCCGCCGACAACCACTCCTCGAACTCCTTCTCCAAGCCGCGCTGGCGCTCCGTCAAGCGCGACGGCTCGTCGAAGCACACCATCGTCCGGCCGATGCAGTAGTCGAGCAGGGTGTGCACGTGTTTGGGGAATGCCTCGACATACCGCGACAAGCCGTAAAAAGGCAAACCGTCTTTGAGTTTGCGGATGTCGGCCCCCACCGTCGTCTGCAGCCGGTCGCGCACCTCCAGGTCAGTCACCGTGCGCAGCCGCTGGTCGAGGTGTTGCTGCAGGTGGTCCGCCGCCTGGGCCATCACCGCCTGCGGCACGAGCAAGTCGAGGGCAGGGCCGACCGTCACTTCGTCATACTTCTCGACGGAGCGCTGGCTGGCGACGTCGAACGCGCGGATGGAATCGACCTCCGTATCGAAAAACTCGATGCGGTACGGATGCTCCGCCCCGAGCGGAAACACGTCCAAGATGCCGCCGCGGACGGAGAACTGCCCCGGGTTTTCGACCACGTCCACCCGCTCGTATCCAGCGTGCACCAACGCCTCCGCCGGGTTGCCGATGCCCGGGTCCTCGCCGACTCGGAACGTGAGCAGACGCTGGCGAAAATGCGCCTTGGCGGTCACCGGCTGCACCGCGGAGGCGATGGTCGCCACCACCAGCGCCGGCCGCCCCTCGCACAGGTGCTGCAAGACGCGGACGCGATCGCTCACGACATCGCGGCTGTACGCCACGACGTCGACGATGGCGAGTTCCCGCTCCGGGAACAACAGCACCGGTTCTTCAGGCAACAACTCTCGCAAGTCTTCCCAAATCGCCGTCGCTTGGCTGACAGAGTGCGTGACGACGACGAGCGCCCCCGACGGATGGCGTTCCTTGTGCAACAAGTACAGCGCCGCGTAATAGAGGTGGCGGGCGCTGCCCGACAGCCCGGTCACCATGCCGTCGTGGTTGGATGTGTCGGTCTTATCGTAAAATTCGCGAAGCTCTTGATCCGCCGCAACGAATCGAGCCAACTCAATCACGTTATTCCTCCTCGCGATGAACGCGCGCGGCAAAAGGCGCGGCAAAAGGCATAATAACCCCTGCCGCGCCTCTGTGCGGCGCGCTACTGCAGGAGTTTGCCTTCCACCAACAACTCCGGATGCGCCTCGACCGCCTGCTGGCAGTAGTCGCAGACGGTGAGGATGTACATCCATCGCCCATGGTCATTATACGCGATGGTCCGCGCCCGCTCCACCTCATCCAGGTGGCCGAGGCCGAGGATCTGGACCGCATCCTCGTACGACCAGTCCGGGCGGTCGATCTCGCCCACCATATGGTGGCAATGCCTGCACAGATACTCGATGCGCACCGCCGTTCCCCCTGCTTCCGCCTTCGTGTCCGTACTAGTATGGGTGACGGCGGCGCGCCTCATACCGCCATGGGATGCGGGCGGTAATCCAGGTGCACCCGCACCGAGGGGATACCCGGACGCCCGGACGTTCACCCCCCGCATGCCTCGGGCGGCCGGTTGAACCGGTTCATCGCCAGCTCGAACGTATGCTGAACGGCGAACTCGATGGCGTTCGCCGCCCGCTCCGCCGCCGCCTCCACCCGCAGACGTTCCTGCGGCGGGAACGGGCTGAGGACGTACGACACCACGTCCGCCCCTGGCCCCGGTCGGCCGATGCCGACGCGCACACGCGGAAACACCTCGCTGCCGAGGTGGGCGATGACCGATTTCATACCGTTGTGCCCGCCCGCACTGCCTTTTTGGCGCAAGCGGATCTCCCCCGGCGCAAAGTCCATGTCGTCGTAGACGACGATGAGGTCGCGGGTGATGTCGAGATCCCGGTAAAAGTTGATCACCGCGCGGACACTCTCGCCGCTTTGGTTCATGTACGTCAACGGTTTGACGAGCAAGACTTTTTCCGCGCCACAGCGGACCTCGGCCACCCAGGCCCGCCACTTCTCCTTGCCCGCGCCCGCCTGCCAGCGGTCCGCCAGGCGGTCCACCACCCAAAACCCCACGTTGTGCCTTGTTTGCGCGTACTCTGGCCCCGGATTGCCCAAGCCGACGATGACCTTCATCCGGCCCGCCTCAATCGAACAGCTGGCTGATGGAACGATGGGTGTGGACGCGCAGGATGGCTTCGGCGATGAGTTCCGCGACGGAGAGGACGGTGATCTTCGGGATCCGCTTTTCGGGCGGCAGGGTGATGGTGTTGGTGACCACGACCTCCTCAATCGGCGACTCCGCGAGGCGCTTGACACCGTCGCCCGACAGGACCGGATGCGTGCAGCAGGCGTACACCGCTTTGGCCCCGCGCTCGAGCAAAGCCTTGGCGCCCAGGGTGATGGTCCCCGCCGTGTCGATCATGTCGTCGATGAGAATGGCGGTCCGCCCCTTGATGTCGCCGATGATGTTCATCACTTCCGCCACGTTGACGTCCGGCCGCCGCTTGTCGATGATGGCGAGCGGCGCCCCCAACCGCTCGGCGAACGCCCGCGCCCGCGTCACCGAGCCGGGATCCGGTGAGACGACGACCGGATCGGGCAGGTTCTTGGCGAGAAAATAGTTGGCGAGGATGGGCATGGCGACCAGGTGATCCAGCGGGATATCGAAGAAACCTTGGATCTGGCCGACGTGCAGGTCCATGCAGATGATGCGGTTCGCGCCCGCCTTGTCGAGCAGGTTCGCGACCAGCTTCGCCGTGATGGGATCGCGGGCGCGCGCCTTGCGGTCTTGGCGGGCATACCCGTAGTACGGGATGACCACGTTGATGGACTTGGCCGACGCGCGCTTGAGGGCGTCAATCATAATGAGCAGCTCCATCAGATGCTCGTTGACCGGCGTCGAGGTGGGCTGGATCACGAACACATTGGCGCCGCGCACGCTCTCGCCGAGGCGGATCTGGACCTCGCCGTCCATGAAACGGCCGACGTAGCAGTCCCCGAGCGGCACCCCAATCTGGTCCGCAATCTCCTTGGCGAGCTCCGGGTTCGCGTTGCCGGTAAACAGCTTGAGTTCTGCGTCTCTGGACACGAATGGTTCACCTCTCGTTCTCTCGCCGGTCTGCCGGGGATGAAGGCATGTCGCTGGTGGCCTGCGCCGCACGGCGCGACTTCCACCGCTTCACGTAGTCCGGTTTCGTGACCTGCCGCGCGCGGGCGATGGCGAAACCGTCCGGCGGCACCTCGTCGGTGATGGTCGATCCGGCGCACACGTAAGCGCCCGCGCCCACCGTCACCGGTGCGATGAGGTTGACGTTGGAACCGACGAAGCTGTCGTCCCCGACGACGGTCTGGTGCTTGCGCTCGCCGTCGTAGTTGACGGTGATGACCCCGCAGCCGATGTTGACGCGCTGCCCGATGACCGCATCCCCCACGTACGCCAGATGGCTGACCTTGCTGTCGTCTCCGATGGACGACTGCTTGACCTCCACAAAGTCACCGAGGCGCACCCGCTCGCCAATCCGGCAGCCCGGCCGGATGTAAGCGAACGGCCCGACGCTCGTCCCGCGGCCAATCTCGCTGGCAAGCACCACGGAGTGCTCGACGGTCACCCCCTCGTGAATCACCGCATCGCGCAAGCGCGCGTACGGCCCGATGACGCAATCCTCGCCAATCACGGTGCGCCCCTCGAGCAGGGTGCCCGGCCAGATGACCGTGTCGCGGCCGATGACGACGTCCGGGCCGATGTACGTGGCGTCTGGATCGACAATGGTGACACCCGCCTGCATCCAGCGGCGGCAGATGCGCCGGCGCAGGATGCGCTCCACCGCCGCCAATTGCACGCGGTCGTTGACGCTCGCAATCTCTTCCGGATCTTCGACCTCGAGCGGCCACACCGCATGGCCGTCCTGGCGCAGGATGGCCAACGTGTCCGTCAGGTAGTATTCGTGCTGCGCGTTGTCCGGGCGCAGCCGCGCCACAGCGCCGCGAAGCAAGTCGCTCGCGAACGCGTAAATCCCGGTGTTGATGAGCCGGATCTGCCGCTCGGCGGGCGAAGCGTCCTTCTCCTCGACCACCCGTTCCACCTGTCCGTCCGGAGCGAGCAGGACGCGGCCCAGCCCGGTTGGGTCGTCGAGGGTCGCCACCAGCGCAACGGCGGCGGCGCCACGCTTCTCCCGTTCGTCGAGCAGGCGGCCGACGGTCTCCGCCTGGATGAGCGGCGCGTCGCCGTACAACACCACCACTGAGTCGACGTCCGCGCGCAGACGCGGCAGGGCGCACCGGACAGCGTGGCCGGTGCCGAGCTGCTCCTCCTGCACCGCCACCTCCGCCCGCCCGGCCACGGCCGCCGCAACCGCTTCCCGCTGTTGCCCGACGACGACGATGACCTGATCCAACGCGAGCCGTTCGAGCTGGTCCAGGATGTGGTGGATCATCGGTTTGCCGCACACTTCATGCAGCACCTTGTGGCGCTTGGACTTCATGCGCGTCCCCAGTCCAGCCGCCAGCACAATCGCTCCTTTTCCCACCGGTTCGCCCCCGCTTTCTTGATCCAGGCACCAGTGTACCCGAAGCCTGCGGGCGATTCAATTTATGAATCTTGTCCATCTCCCATCAAAAAAGAGCCCTGCAGACACAGGGCCCGTCGGCATATCAGGCGATGTTCATTCGAATGAGCCTTCTTCTCGTATGCGCGCCGTGTGCGCAGAAAGCGTTTTCTCCCCCGTTTCGCCGCATGCGCCTTCGCTTAAGCCATCGCGTTCAAGCGCTTGGCTCTTCGACCAGGGTGGCCTTGTAGTACTCCTGCAACACGGCCTCCTGGATCTTCTGCCGCGTCGCCGACGAAATGGGGTGCGCGATGTCGCGGAACTCCCCATCCGGCGTCTTCTTGCTCGGCATGGCCACGAACATGCCGTTGTTGCCGTCGATGACGCGGATGTCATGGACGACAAACTCGCTGTCGAACGTGACGGACGCGATGGCTTTCATACGACCCTCACTGCTGACCTTACGAAGGCGAACGTCTGTGATCTGCATGCTGAACACCACCTTTGTCCACCTGCGGAGGATGTATGTGATTCATTCCACATCCAAGTCAAAACTCCTGCTGGCCGTCACAATTTTCCGCCGAAAATCCGTTGAGAAAAACAGAGGGGCATTCGCCCCCCTCCGTACCGTTCGTGCGCATGATCGGCGTGCCGCCCCGTTGCGCCGGCCGCTTTGGCGCACGGAACACGGACACGCTCCGCCTTTACCGCACCGGACGCACCGCCACAAACTCGATCTCGACCTGCGCGCCGCGCGGCAACGCCGCCACCTGCACGGTCGACCGGGCTGGCCGGTGGTCTCCGAAGTAGGCTGCATAGACTTCATTGACCGTGGCAAAGGCGGCGAGATCGGTCAAGAAAATGGTCGCCTTCACCACGTCTTCGCGGCGGCAACCGGCCGCCGCCAGCACCGCGTCCAGGTTATGCAACACCTGCTCTGCCTGCGCCCGGATGTCTCCTTCCACCATCGTCCCGTCGGGGCGCAGCGGGATCTGCCCCGACGTAAACACGAACGGCCCGGCCGCCACCGCCTGCGCGTACGGACCAATGGCGGCCGGCGCCTTGGCTGTCGCGATGATGTCCATCGCTCATCCCCCTTCCCATGGCATCGCCGCCGTGATGACGACCGGCCGTCCCTCCTCCAGCCGCTCCACCACGAACAGCGCAAACACGTCGTCCACCAATTTCTGCACGGGTTCCCTCGTCGCCATGAACACCGCGGTGCCCGCCACCTCTGCGTGAAACTCGGCCAGCAGGTGCCGCACCGCCCGCACCGTCGCCCCCGCGCGCATGAAATCGTCCACGATGAGCACCCGCGCCTTGGGCGGCATCGCCCGCGTCGAAACCGACATCGTCTGAATACGCCGCTCCGAGCCCGAGACGTAGTGCAGGCTCAGCGCCGGACCGTCGGTGACCCGGTGCTCGCGGCGGACAATCACCACCGGCGCATGCAGGTAACGCGCCGTCGCGACCGCCAGCGGGATGCCCTTGGTCTCCACCGTGACGACCGCGTTGACGCCCGCTGCATAAAACGCCGATGCGAAGATGCGGCCCGCGCCGTCGAGCACTTCCGGATCGCCCAGGACATCGAGCATGTACAGGAAGCCGCCGGGCAGGATCCGGGACGGGTCGGAGAGGATGTCGATGAGCCGCGCGGTGAACGCCGCCCGGGCGGAAGGCTTCATGCCTGCCCGGTAGCGCACGCCGCCTCCCGCACCCGCGATGGTCTCCACATCCCCTGCACCCTCCGCGGCAACGACGCTGCGCACGAGCGCCACGTCCTCGCTCAGCGACGACTTGGCAGCCTGGCACTCGGCCGCGATGTCGGACAAGGAGAACGCCTGGTTGGGCTGTTCCACCAGGCGCTTCGTCAAACGGATCAGCCGCTCCGGCCGCCGCACTGCGCCCACCTCCGCCTCACGACACAAACCGGCACAGGTACACTTCGCGGGCGAACCCGCGCAACGCGTTGTACAGCCGCTGGGCCATCGACCGGGCGGGCAGCAGACAGTACAGGGTAGGGCCGCTGCCGGACATCTGCACCGGGACGTGCGCCGCCTGCTCCACGCGCTGCCACATCTGGCGCACCTCCGGATAGCGCGCCAGGGTGGCGGCAGCCAGTCCGTTGACCGACAACCGCCGCACGGCGTCGAAGTCCCGGCGCAACAGCGCCGGGATCATGGCGCGGCTGGCGGGGGCCGGCGCATACCGGTCCGGCGTCAGCGTGCCGTACACCTCGGCGGTGGAGACGAACACCGGCGGACGCACCAGGACAACCCAGGCGCGCAGATCGTGATCCACCTTGCGGAGTTGCTCCCCGCGGCCCGTGGCCAGGGCACACCCCCCGAGCACGCAGAACGGCACGTCCGACCCTACCTGCGCGCCGATGGCGGCCAGTTCATCCGCCGAGAGGCCGAGCTGCCACATCCGGTTCAGCCCGCGCAACACCGCCGCCGCGTCCGCCGATCCGCCGGCGAGCCCGGCCGCGACGGGGATCTGTTTGTCGATCCGGATGCGCACGCCCCGCGCCAACCCGCAGGCGGCAGAGAGGGCGCGTGCAGCCGCCACGGCCAGGTTGCGCGCGTCGGTGGGAATGTTGGCGGCGTTGGACGACACTTCGATGACGCCCGAGGGGGCGTCTTCCAACCAGATGAGGTCAGACAGGTCGATGGTCTGGAGGACCATGTCCACCTCGTGGTACCCGTCCGGCCGCCGCCCCAACACGTCGAGGGTGAGGTTGATTTTCGCGTACGCTCGTTCCGCCAGCATGCGTCCACCCCAATCGAGGATAGCATGCGGCGGGCGCCCGGGGAAGTCAAGCGCCCGGGGCTGCCGGCTGCAACCATCCGTGCGCACCCGTCACCTGCCGGGCTCCCAGGCGCGTCAACATGTGGACAAGCGGATCCAGGTGTTCGTAGAACGCGATCACGATGTCACCCGGGCGCATTTCCCGCAACGCCCGCATGAGGGCGGCACATTCGTCGAGTTCAATCCAGCACGGCTTGTCCGGGGCTGCCGCCCCAATCTCCCGCGCGAGGATCTGCGCCACCTCGCCGGGGACGCGCCCCCGCTTGTCCTGGTCTTCCTTGACGACCAGCACATCGAACACCTCCGCCGCGGCGCGGCCGGCCGCGCGGATCACGTGATCCGCCCTGTCCCCCGGCACCCCCACGACACAAAGGAGGCGCTGGTGCGGCCATTGGCGCAACCACGCGCCCACCTTGGCGAAGCCGTCCGGGTTGTGGCCGTAGTCGAGGACGACCCTGCCTCGTGCCGGGAGCTCAAACACCATGGCGCGTCCAGGGTTGTGCTCGGCGGGCGAGAAGCTTACGAGCGCGTCGATCACCTGTTGCCGCGTCATGCCCAGAGCGCGCAACGCGGCTGCCGCGGCGAGGCAGTTCTCGACGTGGAAGCGGGCGGTGCCGCCCATGGTGAGCGGGACATCCCGCACGTCCACCAAGTCCCAGGCCAAGCTGCCGCGGGCCTCGACCAAATGGCCGCGCGCCACATAATACCCGGTCCCGACGCGGGCAAGGTGGCGCGCCAGGACGCGGTTGTCCTCCGCCCCGCTGAAAAACACCACCCGGCTCGTCAGGCGCTGGCTGAGGCGCACCAGCATCGGATCGTCGGCGTTGAGCACGACGGTGCCGCCTGGCAATACGCACTCCGCCACCAGCGACTTGATGTGCAAAATGTCCTCCAGCGTCTCCGCACCGTCCTGGCCGATGTGATCCAGGGTGATGTTGGTGAGGACCGCCACGTTCGCTTGGTCGTAGCCGAGCCCGCCGCGCACGATGCCGCCGCGTGCCGTCTCCAGGACCGCCACTTCGACCGCGGGGTCCGCCAGGACGATGCGGGCACTGTCCGGTCCGGTGGTGTCGCCGCTCACCACCCGTTCGCCGCGAATGTAGATGCCGCCGGTGGTGGTCATGCCGACGGCGCGGCCCGCCCGCGCGAGCCCGTGGCCGATGAGCCGCGTCGTGGTGGTTTTGCCGTTGGTGCCGGTGACCGCGACGATGGGGATACGGCCGGTGGTGTTGCCCGGAAAGAGGCTGCGCACGATGGCCTCCCCGACGTCCCGCGCCGCCCCCTGCGACGGATACAGATGCATGCGGATGCCCGGGGCGGCGTTGAGTTCCAAGACCACGCCGCCGTCGCCGCTGGCCCACGCGTCCTCCGGGATGACGAGATCGACCCCGCAGACGTCAAGCCCCAGCAACCGAGCCGCCCGCTCCGCCAAGTGCCGGAACGCGGGATGCAGGATGTCCGTCACGTCGCGCGCCTCGCCGCCTGTCGACAGATTGGCGGTATCGCGCAACCACACCACCTGCCCCGCCGCCGGTACGCTGGCCGGCGTCCACCCCTGCTTGGCGAGGATGCGCACCGCCATCTGGTCGATCTCGATGCGCGTCAGGGGTTTTTCGTGGTCCTGCCCCCGCCGCGGGTCACAATTGGCCGCGGCGACCAGTTCCGTGACCGTGCGCCGCCCGTCGCCGACGACGTGGGCCGGCACGCGCTCGCTGGCCGCCGTGTAACGACCGGCCACCACGAGTACGCGCACGTTGCGTCCCGGCAGATACCGCTCCACCAACACGGGTAAGGCGACCTGCGCCGCCCAGCGATAGGCGTCCGCCACCTCCTCGGCGGTCATGAGCGCGAGGCTCACGCCGCGGCCTTGACTGGCGCTTTGCGGTTTGACGACGACCGGCGGGCCAAGGCGGCGGAATGCGGCAAGGGCCTCCTCCAGGCTGCCGGCCACCTCGCCGTCCGGCACCGGGATGCCGTGGGTGGCCAAGAGCTGTTTCGTCAGCGCCTTATCGGCGACGACGTCCACCGCCACCGCCGAGGTATGCTCGGTCATCGTCGCAGCCACCCACTTGCGGTGACACCCGTAGCCAAGTTGCAGCAGGCTCCGGTCGTCGAGGCGCCGCACGGGAATACCCCGCGCCAACGCCGCGGCGACGATGGCCTGGGTGCTCGGCCCGAGCTGCGAGCGCGCGAGGACATCCCGGGCGCGGGCGACGGCGTCCGCAAGCCGCCTTGGCAACACCGCGCGGCGGGCGGCGAGATCGTCCACCAAAGCCAGGGCTTCCTGCAACAGCAGCTTCTGAGTCGGGAAGTCTTTGCACTCCATCACGACGTCGTACAGTCCGACGCGCCCGGCGTACACCGTCTTGCCGAAGTGGACGTCGAGCCCGGCGAGGCACGCCAACTCGATGGCCACGTGCTCTATCACGTGGCCGAGGTAGGTCCCTCCGTACAGCCGCTCCACAAACCCGCCTGGCCGGCCCTTGGCGCAGTGGTGCTCGCGCAGGCCCGGCAGGAGGGAAAGGAGGTGATCTGCCAACTGCGGGAACGAGGTGGTTTCGCGCTCCGCCTTGTCCATCAGATCGAGGCGCGCGATGAGGATGGGCCGGTAGAGATACACGTTTGGGCCCTCGATGTGGCGAACCGAGAGGATCTTCATGCGTTCAACTCCTTGCCCGTCGTGCGCTCCCACGCATCCCAGTCGGTGATGGGTTGGCGGGAGGAGAGATGGAAGCCGTAACCTTCCGGCAGCACGTGCAGCGTTATGCCGCAGAGGGCGAGCGACTCGTCGGGCTGCACCACGTCCAGGTTGGAGTGGCTGAGCATGCCGGCGTCGACGACGCTGACCGCGCCGCGGCCGACCACCCGGAGCACCCCGCGCTGGACGACGGCCGCCGTGTCCTCGTCGATGCCGAGCCCCAGGTGGTGCGGGTGTTGCGCCACAGCGGCGAGCAGCCGGCCGAGGCGTCCTCGCTGCGCAAAGTGCTGGTCAATCACGACGCCGTCGATGAACTCCATCCCGGGCGCCATGGTCACGGTGCAGATGCGCGGGTTGGTCTCCGCCCGGCCGTCGACAATCATGGTGCTCGACATCATCGACGCGCCCGCGCTGGTGCCCCCCAGGGCCACCCCGCGGGCCAACGCTTCGTGCAACGCGGCGTCCACCCGCGTGCCGCCGAGCAGTTTGGTGATGCGCAGCTGGTCCCCGCCGGTGAAGAAGATGCAGGTCGCCTCCCGGACGTACGCCACGGCGCTGTCGGTGTTCGCCGCCTCCCGGCTGGAGATGTCGAACGTGCGCACATCCGCCACCCCAATCTTTTGAAACGCCTGGATGTATTCCATCCCGACCTCGGCAGGCAACGCCGTCGCCACCGTCATCACCAGCACGCGGGCATGCCGGCCGCCGCCGAGGCGGACGAGCTCCCGCAAGATCCGGCACTCGCCCTGTTTGTCCTCCGCCCCGCCGATGATGACCAAAGGCCCAGGTTGGTCAGCCAAATTCTTCCCTCCCACGCGTGCAACACGCCGAGCATATCGTTGCCGCGTCCGGCGTCCCGTATGCAAAAAAGAGAGCCGGGGGATTCCCGGCTCGGCCGTCAGGTGTTCGCTTGCGGCCGCAGCGCTCCGCATGCGTCCGCGTCCGCACCCGCCATCCGCCCGTACCCCGGCCTGGCCGCTTGTTCAGGCGCGGCCGGTGCGCGACGGATGGCTCAAGGCCTGTTCTGCAATTTCGATGGCGCGTCTCACCATGTTTCCGGCGTCGCGCGTGGTGATGCCGCCCCAGCCTTCACGCTGTACGACATCGTAGAAGCCGAGTTCTTTCGCCAACTCGAGCTTAAACGACTCCGACATGGCGCTTCTGCGTCTCCCCATTGCACAACGCCTCCTTCCCCGACGGCCACCTGTAGCATGTGCACCTGTGTCCGCGTAGAATCAGGGAAGGGGAGGAAAATAAAAAGCAGCCCGCAGGCTGCTGGATCACATCATCCGCAAAGGGAAAGAGAGGAGTCCATCGAAAACCTCGTCTCTGTGTCGCGTTCACGCTTGTGTGGGAGGGACGCGCACCTGTCCGCCGTCCCGGCACACGACGAGTTCCACGGTTTCGGTGAGGACGTCGGCATAGCTGTACGAAACGCGCTTGAACGACCCGTCCGCCGGGTCGAGCTTCACGACGAACACGGACGGATACGTCTCCTCGAGGACGCCGGTGCGCTCGATGGTCTTGCGCCGCCCGCCGTTGGCTCGCAGGAGCACGCGCTCGCCGATAAGTCCGTCGAGACTCTTTTTAATTTCGTGGAGCGCATTTTTCGCCAACACACACCACCTCTTTCCTTCCGCATTTTAGCACGGCGGCAAGGCGGTGTCAAGGAAAAGATGTTATTATAACAACGCATGATCACCGGTGTCAATGGGCCGCGATCACTCACTTAAAATCTAACTGAAAGGGGTCCAGATCACTCAAATCGAAATCAAACCGAAGGGATCGTTGTGCGAATGTCATTGAAGAGCCGCCGTGAGTATCTGACCAGCATGCGCGAACGCT
>NZ_BMOY01000026.1 GCF_014647315.1 Paenalicyclobacillus cellulosilyticus | reverse complement strand
ACGCCGGCCAGTCGGCGGCGGTGCGCACAGCCTGCGCAGCACGTGCCTGCTCGCGCGCCGCCCAGGCGGCCACCTCCGCCCGCGCGCCGGGCGTGCCGCCCGCCTCCTGGATCAGGATCACCGCGAGCGGCTTCGTTGTGCGCAACCGTGTCTGTTCGTACAGGTCTTTTGTGACGACGCCCTCGCAACCGAGGCCCACCAGCATGGTGGCAAACGCGTTCGGGTGTGCCGCCAGGTGGCTGAACACCCGCTGCGTCTGGGCGAGATCGGCGCCAATCTGCGCGCAGCCGTGCTGGTGTTCGACATACTTGACGCCAGGGATGTCGCGGGCGACGTCGATGGCCACCTGGTTCGCGCAGACGACGGCGGGCAGCACGAACAGGTGGTTGCGGACGGCCATTTGACCGTCCGGGCGCGGGTAGGCGAGGATGCGCGTCATGCCCCGGCGCCTCCTTTCACCTGGATTCGGCCTGCGTGGCGCGCCAGGTCCCCGCGGCCGCGCAGGCTCTCGATGTTGTGCACGTGGGCGTGTTCCCCCGGCGCGATGTCCCGGCTCGCCGCGCCGATGACCTGGCCGTACTTGCGCACCGGCTGGCCTTTGGCAATGGGGCGGATGGCGAACTTGTGGCCAAACGGGATGTCGTCCTGGAGGACGACGCGAAACCGGCCGTCCGGGTCGGCAATCTCGGTTCCGCGGGCAAGCTCGGTGAGGGCGATGGCCACGTCGTCGTCAGGGTGCATCTGGAGAAAGGCGCGCCCGGAGGGCGCATGCGGCGCTGCCATGGAATGCTTCACTCCTTGCCGCCAAGATTCACGACTTGCCACCGTGTGCAGACGGATTTCCAGGTTCGGTGTACGGCCGGTCACGTTCCGCGGCGGTCGCCGGCACAGCGTGCGGCTCACAAACTTTGACCGATGCGGTAGATGCCGAACTCGCGGTGACCGAGCCGTTCGGATTGCGTCAGTGCACCGTTGATGACGTCGATCATCGTCTGGAAAAGGCGCCTTCCGGCCTCTTCGACCGTCTCGACGCCGCGGATGACGCCGCCGCAGTTGAAGTCGATGTTGGCGCGCATCCGCTCATACGTGAAGTCGTTGGTCGCCACCTTGATGACCGGCGCGATGGGCGATCCGGTCGGCGTTCCCCGCCCGGTGGTGAAGATGATGATCTGGGCGCCTCCCGCCACCATCCCGGTCGCCTGCTCGATGTCGTGGCCCGGGGTGTCCATGATGACGAGGCCTTTTTCGCGCGGCCGTTCCGCGTACTCAACGACCTCGCGGACGGGGCTGGTGCCTCCTTTGTGGATACAACCGAGGCTTTTCTCCTCGATGGTGGTGATGCCGCCCTCGATGTTGCCGGGGGAAGGCTGGGCGCCGCGGATGTCGACTCCCATGTGCATCGCGTTCTCTTCCATCCGGCGCACGATGTACAGGATCCGCTCCGCGACGTCGGGCGAAGCCGCCCGCGCGGCCAACAGGTGTTCCGCGCCGATGAGCTCGGTCGTCTCGGCGAGGATGGACGTGCCGCCGGCCGCGACGAGCATGTCGCTGACTACGCCGAGCGCCGGATTGGCGGAGATGCCGGAACACGCGTCCGATCCGCCGCACTCCGTCCCGAGGATGATGTCGGCGAGCGAGATGGGTTCCCGCCGGACGCGATCCCGCGCTTCCAGGAAGGCCCGGGCGGCAGCGGCGCCTTGGGCGATGGCCTGCCGGATGCCGCCCGCTTGGCGCAGGCTGACGAGCGCCACTCGTTTGCCGGCCTGTTCCGCCTCCGCCGCAAGCGCTTGCACGTCGAACGGTTCGCCGCCCCAGGCGACGAGCACCACCCCGAAGACGTTGGGGTGGGTGGCGAAACCGCGAAACACGCGCACGGTCTGAGCGAGATCGTCCCCTGTCTGGGCAATGCCGTGCTGGTGGCGGAAGGTCACCGCCCCCGCCGCTTCGGCGCAGATTCGTTCTGCCACCTGGTTGACCTCGTAGGACAACGGCATCACGAGCACATGGTTGCGGACGCCGGCGCGGCCGTCCGCCCGCCGGTAACCGGTGAGTTGCACGCCGGCCAGGTTCAATTCGGGATGCCCTCCATTCTCCCGCGCTGTGTGACCATGCATGGCCGGGAAACCCCGCGGGTGACTATGTTGATTATATCGTAATTCCCGCACGCTTCGGGTGGATCATGTACAATGGTCGCGAGGTGATGGAGCGTTGGATGCGGCGATGAAGGTGCTGTGCGCCGGTGAACCGCTCGTGGTGCTTGTGCCCGACCGGCGCGGCAGCTTGGCGGCCGTCGGCGGATTTACGCCCTACGCAGCCGGGGCGGAACTCAACACCGCCATCGGCCTGGCGCGGCTCGGGGTGCCGTCCGCGCTGGCGTGCGCCGTCGGGGACGATCCGTTCGGCGAGCGCATCGTTCGCGCGGCCCGGGCGGAAGGGGTGGACACCTCGTGCGTGGCGCGCGTGGAGGGTTATCCCACCGCGGTCTTCTTCAAGCAGTGGGCGGGCCTGGACGGGGCGACGTCGGTCTATTACTACCGTTCGACTTCGCCGATGGCGCAAGGGCGGTGGGAACTTGCGCCCATCCTGCAAGCGTTGAAGCAAGGGACGTGGACATGGCTTCACACCACCGGCATCACGGGGATGCTCGGGCCGGAGGCCGCGGCGGGTTTGACGTCCCTCCTCACCGCCGCGCGGCAAGGCGGTTGTACGGTGTCGTTTGACATCAATGTGCGCCGCAAGCTGGCCGATCTCGCTGCCTGGCGGGCGTTGGCCGCCCAAGTGGCGCCGTGGGTGGATTGGTACTTCTTGGGAGACGAAGAGGCGGAGGCGCTGCTCGGTACCTCGGATCCGGCCGCCGTCGCCGCTTCCCTGCGCGCGTGCGGGTTTGCGGGGCGCGGCGTGATTGTCAAGCGCGGCGCGGCGGGCGCGGCGGCGTGCATGGGAGACGAGGTGTTGACGGTGCCCGCCTGGCCGGTGGCGGCGGTGGTCGACACGGTGGGCGCGGGCGATGGGTTCAATGCGGGGTTCATCGCCGGTATGGCGCGCGGTTGGCCAGTGGCCGAGGCGATGCGCCTGGGGACCCTGGTCGGCGCGTTCGCCGTCACCGCGGAAGGGGATTACGAAGGCTATCCCCTCTGGCGTGAGGCAAAGCGCCATCTGCAGCAGGAGGAAGGCGTTTTGCGTTGAAGTCTCTGAAGTCAGCTCTCGGCTGCCTGGGCGCATCCAGGCGGCTTGGGCGGGAGGGGAGACGATGAGCAGTTTCGACGCGCGTGTCGAGCGGTTGCGCGAAGCGGGCGTGATCGCGATTTTGCGGAAGTTGCCGGAGGAGGCGCTGCTCCCGGTCACCGACGCCTTGGTGGAGGCCGGGATCACGGCGCTTGAGATCACGATGGATTCCGCGGCCGGGGCGGAGGCCATCCGGACGTTGCGGGCGCGGCACGGGGATGCGGTGTTCCTCGGCGCGGGCACCGTGATGCACGAGGACCAGATCCGCGCTGCGGTGGCGGCCGGGGCGGAGTACCTGCTCAGCCCGCACCTGGACGTCCGCCTGGTGCAGGTCGCGCGGGCGCACGGGCGGCCGATGGTGCCGGGGGTGCTCACGCCGACCGAGATCGCGCAGGCCATTGCGGCGGGCGCGCCGGTGCTCAAGCTGTTCCCGGCGGGTCCGCTCGGCGTCGGGTACTTGAAGGATCTGCTGGGGCCGTTCGCCGGGACGGCGTTCCTGCCGACCGGAGGGCTCACGGCCGACAACCTGGCGGCGTTCCTGGAAGCGGGGGCCGTCGGCGTGGGATTGGGCAGTTCACTGGTGCCCAAGCACGAGGTGGCGGCGCAAGACTGGGCGGCCATCCGGCGGCGGGCGGAAGACGTGATGGCGCGCGTCAAGCAGGCGCGGGCCGGGCGGGGTTGAGGCACCGTCGGGTGGTCGCAGTCGGGGTGGCCGCAGGCAGGACAGGCGGCTCCCGTTCTCAGCATGCTGCGCAATAACAGGGAAAGGGGTACGGATGATGGCGCAACCGATTCGGGTGACGGTGTGGAACGAGTTTCGGCACGAGAAGATGCACGAGGCGGTCCGGCAAGTGTATCCGGACGGCATTCACGAGGCCATCGCGCGGCCGCTCTCGGCACAGGGGTTTGCCGTACGCACGGCGACCCTGGACGAGCCGCGCCACGGGTTGACACCCGAAGTGTTGGCGGAGACGGATGTGCTCATCTGGTGGGGGCACATGGCGCATCACGAGGTGGCGGATGAGGTGGTGGAGGACGTCGTCCGGCGCGTTTGGTCCGGCATGGGCCTGGTGGTGCTGCACTCCGGTCACTTCTCGAAGGTGTTCAAGCGGTTGATGGGCACCTCGTGCGACCTCAAGTGGCGCGAGGCGAACGACACGGAGCGGATTTGGGTCGTCAACCCGTCGCATCCGGTGGCGGAAGGGCTCGGCGAGTACATCGAACTCGAACGGGAGGAGATGTACGGCGAGCACTTCGATGTTCCGGCGCCGGATGAATTGGTGTTCGTCAGCTGGTTCACCGGCGGCGAGGTGTTCCGCAGCGGTTGCGCGTACCGGCGCGGCCGGGGGAAGGTGTTCTATTTCCGGCCCGGCCACGAGACGTATCCGACCTATCATCATCCGCAGATCCAGCGCGTCATCGCCAACGCGGTCCGCTGGGCGGCTCCGGGAAGCGGCCCGGTGCCTCGCTACGGACACAGCCAGCCGTTGGCATCGCCATGACCGATGAGGGGGGCGTGGGTCCGGCATGAAACCGTTTCGTGTGGTGGTGGCCGGTTGCGGAGGCATGGCGCGGGTATGGGTGGAGTACGCACTCGGGCGTCCCGACGTCGAGATCGTCGGGTTGGTGGACATCGTCGCGGCCAACGCGCAGGCGATGGCGGAGCGATACGGGCTCGCGGTGCCGGTGTACACAGACTTGGCCGAGGCCATTGCGGCGACGGGAGCCAACTTGGTGTTCGACGTGACCATCCCGTCCAGCCACCGCGAGGTGGTCACCACCGCCCTCGGCATGGGGTGCCACGTGTTCGGCGAGAAGCCGATGGCGACGACGTGGGAAGATGCCAAGGCCATCATGGAAACGGTGGCGAAGAGCGGTCGCACGTACGCCGTGATGCAGAACCGGCGGTACAACAAGCAGATCCGCGCCTTGCGCCGACTGGTGGCCGACGGGACCATCGGGCAGGTCGGGTTTGTGAACGCCGACTTCTTTCTCGGCCCGCATTTTGGCGGCTTCCGGGACCAAATGGAAAGTCCGCTCATCGTGGACATGGCCATCCACACGTTTGACCAAGCCCGCTTCATCACCGGCGCCAACCCGGTCTCGGTCTACTGCCACGAGTTCAATCCGCCGGGTTCCTGGTATCAGGGCAACGCGGCAGCCGTATGCATCTTCGAGTTGTCGGACGGGTCGGTGTTCTGCTACCGCGGGTCTTGGTGCGCGGAAGGGGCACCCACGTCGTGGGAGGCGTCGTGGCGTGTCATCGGCAGCCGCGGCACGGCCATCTGGGACGGCCGGACACCGCCGTTTGCCGAGGTGGTGGCGGATGGGGCTGAACCGAAGTTCTTCCGCGACGTGATGCGGGTGGACGTGCCGCTCGCCTGGCCTGGCCAGGAAGGCCACGCCGGGTGTCTGGACGAAATGTTCTCGGCGCTCGCCGCCGGACGCCGGCCGGAGACGGATGCGCACGACAACATCCACACGGTGGCGATGGTCTACGCCGCCCTCGAGAGCGCGCGGACCGGCCGCAAGGTGGAGATTCGGGTCTGAGAAGGAGGGGATGTGCGTGGACAGGGTGTGGTCGCAAGCAGAACCGCTCATCGCCGCGGTGGCTGCGGATGTGGTCGCATGGCGCCGCCATCTGCACCAGCACCCGGAACTGTCGTTTCACGAGGTGGAGACGGCGCGGTTTGTGGCAGACACCCTGGCGTCGTTCGAGGGCCTCGCCATCGAGCGGCCCACGCCGACCAGCGTCGTGGCTCGCCTCCATGGCGCAGAGCCGGGCCGAGTGCTCGCGCTGCGTGCCGACATCGACGCCCTGCCCATCGCCGAGGAGAATCCGGTGCCGTACCGATCCCGCCGCGCGGGTGTGATGCACGCCTGCGGCCACGACGGCCACACGGCGATGCTGCTCGGGGCGGCAAAGGTGCTGTGCGCGCTGCGCCACCACCTGCGCGGCGAGGTGCGCTTCATCTTCCAGCACGCGGAAGAGGTGCTGCCCGGCGGCGCGCAGGAACTGGTGGAAAAGGGCGTGTTGGCGGGCGTGGACCTCATCCTCGGCGCGCACCTGTGGAGCCCGCTGGCGTTGGGGCGCATCGGGGTTAAACCGGGGGCGCTCATGGCGGCGCCCGACACGTTCCGCATCACCATCCACGGCAAAGGCGGGCACGCGGCCCTGCCGCACGAAACCATCGACCCCATCCTCGTCGGCGCGCAGGTGGTGACGGCACTCCATCACATCGTCAGCCGCCGCGTGGATCCGCTGGCGCCCTTCGTCGTCTCGGTCACGCGGTTTGCGGCGGGAACGGCCGACAACGTGGTACCTGAGACCGCGGAGTTGACGGGTACCGTGCGTACGTTCGATCCCGCCTTGCGCGACGAGGCACCGCGCTGGATGGAGCAGGTGGCGCAGGGGGTGGCGGCTGCGTACGGGGCGAGCTGCGACGTAGAGTACCGGCGGGGATACCATCCGGTGATCAACGACGAAGCGTCCGCCCGCTGGCTGCGCGAGGTGCTGGAAGAGGTGTTCGGCCCGGGCGTCGTCGTCGACGCGGTGCCGACGATGGGCGGCGAGGACTTTTCGGCGTACCAGCAGCAGGTGCCGGGTGTGTTCTTTTTCATCGGGGTGCGGGACGAGGCGGCGGCGAGCGTGTATCCCCATCACCATCCGCGGTTCAACATCGCGGAAGCCGCGCTGCCGATGGGGGTTAAGGCGTTCGTGGCTGCAGCCGTGCGGTATTTGGGGACGGCGGATCCGCCGTCCGGGACGTGACGGTGTGGAGACAACCCAGCCGGGTGCCGTCATGTGCACGGCGCCCGTGGCAGGAGGCGGTGTGGGATGACCGGAAAGGAAGTGCGTGCATGCCAAGCGGCGGTCCTCCATGCGCCGGGGGACGTGCGGCTGGAGGAACGGCCGGTGCGCGACCTGGCGCCGGACGAGGCGCTGGTGCAAGTGATGGCGGTCGGGGTGTGCGGTTCCGACGTGCACTACTACGAACACGGCCGGATTGGCGATTTCGTCGTACGGCAACCCTTGATCCTCGGCCACGAGTGCGCCGGGGTGGTGGTGGCGACGGGCGCGGCGGTCACGCGGGTCAAGCCGGGGGACCGGGTCGCCATTGAGCCGGGCGTCACCTGCGGCCGGTGCCCGGCTTGCAAGAGCGGCCGGTACAACCTCTGTCCTGAGGTGCAATTCCTCGCGACCCCACCGGTGGACGGGGCGTTCGCCGAATACATCGTCCACCGGGAGGACTTCCTGCACCCCATCCCGGACGGGATGTCGTTCGAAGCGGCGGCGCTGGTCGAACCGTTCTCGGTCGGCCTGCACGCGTGTGCGCGGGCTGGCGTGCGCCCCGGGGACACGGTGGCCATCCTCGGGATGGGCCCGGTCGGCCTGCTCGCGGTCGTGGCCGCGGCGGCGTACGGGGCACAACGGATCATCGTCTCCGACCTGGAGGAGAACCGTTTGGCGGCGGCCCGCCGTCTGGGTGCGACCGACACCGTGCCGGCCGCGGCGGGCGCCGAGGCCATCCTGGCCCTCACCGGCGGGCAAGGCGTCGATGTGGCGCTCGAGACGGCGGGCCATCCCAAGGCGTTGGCGACGGCGATGGCCGTCTTGCGGCGCGGCGGCCGGCTCGCCGTCGTCGGCCTGCCGCCGCAGGACGAGGTCGCGCTCCATATTCCGCGCCTCTCGGCGTACGAGATCGACGTCTTGGGCGTGTTCCGCTACGCCAACACGTACCCGCGCGGCATCGCGCTGCTCGCTTCCGGGCGCTGGCCCATCGAGGATTTGGTGACGGACAGGTATCCGTTGGCAGAGACCAAGCAGGCGCTGGAACGGGCGCGGACCAACAAGGCGGGCAGCATCAAGGTGATGGTGTACCCACAGGCGTGATCAAGGGGTACCCGCAGGCGTGATCGGGGGCGTGACCGGGGGCGTGACCGGGGGCGTGACCGGGGCGCCGCGTCAGCCGCCCACCGTCACGCCGGCCCACCGCTCGTAGCACTTGACGACGGCGCACAGGTCCTCCTTGCCGAACCCCTCGGCGATGGCCGCCTGCAGCATCTCCTTGGCCACGGAGAGCGCGGGGGTCGGCAGGCCCAGCTCGTCGGCCAGGTTCTTCGCCAGTTTGAGGTCTTTGTGCATCAGCTCGGTCATGAAGTGGGGGCGAAAGTCGCGCGCGATGACCTTTGGCCCTTTCGCCTCCGCCATGCCGCTCCTCGCACCGCCGCCGGCCACCACTTGCAGGAACAGGTTCGGATCGATGCCCGACTTGGCCGCCATGACGATGGCTTCCGCCAAGGCAACCAGGTTGATGGCCGCCATGGCGTTGTTGGCGAGCTTGGTGTACGATCCAGCACCGCTCGGCCCCATATAGAACGCCGCTTTGCCCATGGCGTCGAACAGCGGCCGGCAGCGCTCAAACTGCTCCTTCTTCCCGCCCACCATGAACGTCAGCTGCCGTTGTTCCGCCTGCGGCTCGCTGCCGGTGACCGGGGCGTCCAGCATCTCGATGCCGAGCTTCGCCAGCTCCGCCGCGATCCGCTGGCTGGTACGGGGGCTCACGGTGCTGCAGTCGACGACGAGCGTCCCGTGGCGGGCGCCGGTAGCGACGCCGTTTGACCCGAGGATCACCTGCTCGACCGCGGCGTCGGCGGTCAACATGGTGAACACCACGTCCGCATCCTTGGCCGCGTCGGCCGGCGATGACGCCACCCGGGCGCCCAATTCCGCCAACGGCTTGGCTTTCTCCGCCGTCCGGTTGTACACGTTGAGCGGGTAGCCAGCTTGCATCAGATTCCTCGCCATGGGCAGTCCCATCGTGCCCAGTCCGATAAAGCCAATCCGTTTCATCGCCAAGACTCCTTCCTCTTTGCGGTTTCCCTTGCATGCCCCATGGGCGGCAGAGGCAGATAGCGCCTTGTGTTCGCGTGGGCCAGCCCGGTTTTGCGCGCGCCGGGTTGCGTCCGGCGCTCGGGATGATCCGAGGCCGTCTCCGATGATCTATAGTTTAGCTGAATGTGCCATGTCCACGCAGCGGAGGGGTGGAGCGATTGAAGATTGAGAAGTTGGAGTGTTTCAAAGTGCCGCCGCGCTGGCTGTTCCTGAAGGTCACGACGGACGACGGCCTGGTGGGCTGGGGAGAGCCGGTGGTGGAAGGGCGGGCGGACGCGGTCGCCGCCGCCGTGCGGGAGCTGGAGAGCCTCCTTGTCGGTCAGGACCCGAACCGGATTGAAGATTTGTGGCAGGCGATGTACCGCGGCGGGTTCTACCGCGGCGGCCCGGTGTTGATGAGCGCCATTGCGGGCGTGGACCAAGCGCTGTGGGACATCAAGGGCAAGCGGTACGGGCTGCCGGTCTACGAGTTTCTCGGCGGCGCGGTGCGCGAGAAGATGCTGGTGTACGCCTGGATCGGCGGCGACCGCCCGGCCGAGGTGGGCGCCGCGGCCAAAGCACGGCAACAGGAAGGGTTTCGCGCCGTCAAGATGAACGCCACCGAAGAGATGCACTACATCGACTCGTTCGCCAAGGTCGAAGCGGTGCTCGCCCGCGTGGCGGCGGTACGGGACGCGGTGGGGAAGGATTTCGGGATTGCCGTCGACTTTCACGGCCGCGTCCACAAGGCGATGGCGAAGGTCTTGGCGAAGGAGCTCGATCCGTTCCACCTCATGTTCATCGAGGAGCCGGTGCTGCCCGAGCACAGCGAGGCGCTGCGCGAGGTGGCCCGCCATACGGCGACGCCCATCGCCACCGGGGAGCGGATGTTCTCGCGCTGGGACTTTAAGCGCATCCTGCAGGAGGGTTACGTGGATATCGTCCAGCCGGATCTGTCCCACGCCGGCGGGATCTCCGAGGTGCGGCGGATTGCGGCGATGGCGGAGGCGTACGACGTGGCCGTGGCGCCGCACTGCCCGCTCGGGCCCATCGCGCTGGCGGCGAGTTTGCAGGTCGACTTCGCCGCCCCCAACGCGGTCATCCAGGAACAGAGCCTCGGCATCCACTACAACCAAGGCAACGACCTGCTCGACTACGTCGTGGACCCGTCCGTGTTTCACTTTGCGGACGGGTTTGTCCGCCGGCTCTGCGGACCGGGGCTTGGCATCGAGATCGACGAGGAAAAGGTGCGGGAGGCGGCGGCGCGGGGACACGACTGGAAAAACCCTGTCTGGCGGCTTGCCGACGGCAGCATCGCCGAATGGTGATGTTTCGTCACCCGAATGGTATGCTGAGGGAGATGAGGCCTGAGGGGTTTGGGGACACACGCTTACGCTGGAGAAGGAGAGTTGCGGAGACGGAGATGCAAGGAAATTGAATTGGCGGCGGACGTTGTGGATCCTCTGGGCGGCGAACTTTTCCGTGACGGCCGGCATGAGCCTCGTCATCCCGTTTCTGCCGCTGTATATTGAATCGCTCGGTGTGCACCGCCTGGCGGACATCGAACGTTGGAGCGGTTGGGTGTTCTCGGTCCAGTTCGTCACCTCGTTCATCTTTCAGACCGTTTGGGGTACGTTGGCCGACCGGTACGGGCGCAAGGTGATGCTGCTGCGGGCGGGATTCGGAATGGGTGTGGTGACGGGGTTGATGGGCCTCGTCGGTTCGGTGTGGCAGTTGTTGCTGTTGCGCCTGGTCAACGGTGTGTTCTCCGGGTTTATCTCCATGGCGGTGTCGCTTCAGGCGTCCATCACCCCGGATGAGCACGCGGGCCGGGCGCTCGGGACGCTGCAGACGGGAGCCATCGCGGGCAACCTGATTGGCCCGCTGGCGGGCGGAATGCTCGCCGAGGTCGTCGGTTTCCGCAAGGTGTTCTTCTTCACGGGCGCGCTGTTGGTGTTGGCGAGCATCATCGTCATGGTGTTTGTGCACGAACGGCCGGCGGCTGCTCGCCGTGCGGCGGCGCGCGGTGCGCGCGATTGGCACTTGCTCGTGCCTTTGTGGCCGGTGTTCCTCGCGTCCGCCATGACCCAGGTCGGGATGATGAGCATCGAGCCCATCGTGTCAGTCTACGCGAAGACCCTGTACACCGGCCCGCACCTGGCGTTCATCGCCGGGGTGGTCGTCTCCGTCACCGGGATCGCCAACCTGTTCGGCGCCCCGGCCCTGGGGCGGCTCGGCGACGCCATTGGCCAGCGCAGGGTGCTGTTGCTCGCGCTCCTCGCCGCCTCGGCGGCGTTCGTGCCCCAGATGCTGGCACACCATGTGGCGGTGTTGATAGCCGGGCGGTTTTTGCTCGGGTTGTTCGTGGGCGGCATGATCCCCTCGCTCAACGTCCTGGTCAAGAAGTTGGCGCCGCCCCAGATGCAGGCGACCGCGTTCGGACTCAACTCGTCCTCGGTGTTCTTCGGCAACCTGGTCGGGCCGCTGTTGGGCAGTTCGGTCGCTGCGGTCTTCGGCATCCGCAGCGTGTTTTACGTGACGATGTCGGTATTGCTTCTGACGGCGGCGCTGGTCGCGAGCCAGCGCCGCCTCGACGCGGCGAACGGTGCGGCGTGAGGCGTTCACCCGGCATGCGCTCGCGCCATATGCGCAAGGTGAACACGGCTGCTCGGGGAAGCGTGCGGTCTTATGCGGCCGATGGGTGGATGCCTTGACCTTCACTCGTCCGGGTCGACCAGCTTGCCAGGATTCAAGATGCCGTGCGGGTCGAGCAAGCGCCGGATGGCGCGCATCACCTCCAGCGCCGGGCCGTGCTCCTGCGCCTGATACGCCCGTTTGCCGATGCCGACGCCGTGTTCGCCGGTGCAGGTGCCGCCGTGGGCGAGGGCAAACGCGACAATCTCGGCGTTGACCGCCTTGGCGCGGGCGAGATCGTCCGGGTCGTCCGGGTCGAGAGCGATGCTGCAGTGGAAGTTGCCGTCGCCCACGTGGCCGATGATGGCCCCGCGCATGCCGTGTTCTTCGAGCGCGCGGTGGGCGTGCGCGACGGCGGCGGGCAGCACCGACAACGGTACGCAGACGTCCGTGGCCATGTGCTTGAGCCCCGGATACTGCGCCATGAAGACGTGGGCGGCACTGTGGCGCGCTTCCCACAGTGTGGTGCGTTCTTTCTCATCCGTCACCGCGACGAACCGGGTGCACCCCTCGTCGCCAAGCAGCGCTTGCGCGAGGCGGATGTCGTGCAGAATGCCGTCGCTGCTGCCGTGAAACTCGAGAAACAGCGTCGGCACGACCGGGTAATCGGTGCCTTTGAAGCGGTTGAACGCGGCGATGAAGCGGGCGTCGACCAATTCAATGCGCGCTACGGGCACCCCGGCGCCGACGAGGGCGGTCGCGGCCTGCACGCACGCCGGGATGTCGGGAAATTCGGCGCGCGCGGCGACGATGCGCTCCGGGATGCCGAAGACGCGCAGCCAGATGCGGGTGAAAACGCCGAGGGTGCCTTCCGACCCCACGAACAGGCTGTTCAGGTTGTAGCCGGAGGACGTCTTGGCCGCCAGCGATCCGGTACGAATGACGCGCCCGTCGGCAAGCACGACTTCCAGCGCCCGCACGTTCTCCCGCATGGCACCGTAGCGGACGGCGTTCGTGCCGCTGGCGTTGGTGGCCGTCATGCCGCCGATGGTGGCGTTGGCGCCGGGATCGACCGGAAAGAACAGACCATGGCGGCGCAGGGCGTCGTTCAGGGCGAGCCTGGTTGTGCCCGGTTCCACGCAGACGAGAAAATCGTCCGGCCGAATGTCGAGAATGCGGTTCATCCGCGTCATATCGAGGCTGATGCCGCGCTTGACGGGCACGACGTGGCCCTCCAGCGCGGTTCCGGCGCCAAACGGGACGACGGGAATCCGGTGGGCAAACGCGGTCTGCAGGATGCGCACCACATCGTCCGTCGACTCCGGGAACAGGACGATGTCCGGCCACGGCCCGCGGTGGTAGGACTCGTCGTGGCTGTGTTGTTCGCGCACGGATGCGCTCTCGGAAATTTGATGCGGTTTGAGAAACGAGAACAAATCCGACAATGACTGGCGTTCCATGTGGCCCGCAGTTCCCTTCCCTGGGAAATCGTTTGGATACTTCACAAAAAATCATACACCAACCGGGCGTCTCATTCGAGTGTCGGAAGATTTGGGCGTCTGATACCCTGGGCTGAGACCCAGGGCTTGCGGCGGCACTGCACCACGATGCGCATTACTCCCGCACAATCGTCTGCGTCCGCTCCGGGCCGACGGAGATATACCGGATGGGGACTTGGACGAGAGATTCCACGCGCTCCACGAACCGCCGCGCGTTCTCCGGCAGGTCGGCGAAGGTGCGGCAGGCGGACAGGTCCTCTTCCCATCCGGGCAGGGTCTCGTAGATGGGCCGGACGCGCTCCAGTTCATACGCGGGCAGCGGTGTATCGTAGGTGCGCCCGTCGCGTTCATACGCCACGCACACGGCCACTTCGGGCAGACCGCTCAACACGTCGAGCTTCATCAGCGCCAGGTCGGTGTAGCCGTTCAACCAGGCACCGTAGCGCAAGGTCGGGATGTCGAGCCAGCCGCAGGCCCGGCGCCGGCCGGTCGTCGCCCCGTATTCGTGGCCTTTTTCCTGCAAATAGCGGCCAATCTCGTCGTCGAGCCGTGTCGGGAACGGTCCTTCACCCACCGCGGTGGTGTACGCCTTGGTGATGCCGGTCACCCGTTTCACCGCCCACGGCGGGATGCCGGCGCCCGCCGGGGTGCCGCCTGCAATCGGGGACGACGACGTGACGAACGGGTACACACCCCAGTCGAGATCCCGCATCACGCCGAGCTGCCCTTCGAGCAACACGTAGCGGCCGGACTCCACCGCGCGGCGGATGACCGGCAGGGTATCTTGGATGTAGGGCAGGAGGACCTCCCGCGCTGCGACAAGCTCTTGCCACATCTCGGCGAAGGAGCTGCAATACGCTTTCATCCCCGGCATGCGCTCCAGCTTGAGGGCGAACGCCGCCTCCAGGCGCTGGCGGAAGTGGCCGAGATCGCGCATCTCGCCAATCTGGATGCCGAACCTCCCCGCTTTGTCCTGGTAAGCCGGCCCGATGCCTTGCAGGGTGGTGCCCACCTTGCGCAATCTCGTCTCTTCCTCGTACTTGTCCTGCCACACGTGGTAAGGGAGGACCAGGTGGGCGCGTTCGGAGATGAGGAGGCGCCGGGTGTCGATGCCCGCTTCGGCCAGCGTTTTCAACTCCTGGACCAGGTTCATCGGATGGATGACCACGCCGGTGCCGAGCACGCACGTCGTCTGCGGATGAAAGATGCCGGAAGGCACCAGGTGCAGGGCGAACTTGCCGTGCTCGTTTACAATGGTGTGGCCGGCGTTCCCGCCGCCTTGATAACGGATGACCAGGTCGGCCTGGGCGGCGAAGTAGTCGACCATCTTGCCTTTGCCTTCGTCGCCGTACTGGGCGCCGACGACCGCGTGGACCATGTACGCTCACTCCTTGCTGCGGGCGCGGCATGCCGCGCCCGGCTGCGTCGCGCAGGCCGGTGGTGTTCCGCCCGCGCGGGCCGACTTCAGTGTACGCGATGCACGCTTATGTGTAAAATTGATTTGTTGCATACGTTCCATGCGCGTCATGCATAAGGGGGGCCCGGCGTGGACCCGCGGTACCAGACGTTTGTCCAAATTGTGGAGCATGAAACCCTGGTCCGGGCGGCCGAGGCGCTTCGCTTGACGCAGCCGACCGTCACCCGCCAGGTGCAACAGCTGGAGGCGCAGGTCGGGATGCGGTTGTTCGACCGCATCGGCAAGCGATTGGTGCTCAACCGGGCGGGCGAGATTGTGTACCGGTACGCCAAGAGCTGCCTGCTGCTCGAACAAAAGATGCGGGACGAGCTGGCCGCCTTCCTGGACCCTGAGGCGGGGACGGTGTACCTGGGCGCGGGGTTGACGCCGTCCATCTATCTGTTGCCGCCGCTGCTCGCCCGCTACCGGCGGCTGCACCCGCACGTGCAGTTTCAAGTGCGCAGCGGATCGAGCCGGGAGGTGTGGGCGATGCTCCGCCAACGGGAGGTCGACCTGGGCGTGGTGACGACCGTCCCCGCCGACCGGGACGACTTGGTGCAGACGCCGCTGGTGCGCGACGCCCTCCGGCTCGTGGCGGCCCCCGGGCATCCGTTGACCCGTTTTCGCGAGGTGCGCCTGGCGGACGCCGCGCAGTACCCGTTCGTCCTGATGCGGGAAGGCAGCAGCCTGCGCGCCATCGTGGAGCGGCTCGTCGCGGCGCGTGGCGCAACGGTGCGCGCCGCCATGGAGACCGACAGCCTGGAGAGCATCAACCGCTTGGTGCAACAGGGCATCGGCATCGCGGTGCTGCCGGAATCGGCGGTGCAGGACGACCTTTTGCTCGGCCGGCTGGTGAGCATTCCGGTGGTCGACGCCGATCTCGGCGCGCGCACCATCACGTTGGTGGCGCGGGCGGAGGGGTCGTTGCCGGCGTGTGCCGCCCAGTTTGCGCGCTGGCTGCCTGCGGCCGTCGCCGGTGCGGAGCGGACGAAGGGCGAAGGAGAAAAGGGATGATGCGCCGCCGGATGCAGGGCCGGTTCAGGTCGTGCACGGCCGGTTCAGGTACAATGGAGGCGGCGAAAGGGGAGTGGCACGATGAGCTCGCTCACAGACCTGTTGGGCGCCGAGGTGCTGGCGGTGGCGTGGCTGGACGACCTGCGCCATCCGCAGGACAACGTCGACCTGGACGTCCGCCTCGGCGGCGAGGTGGCACGCGGGTTGCGCCCGCCGCTCGCCCGGGTATGGCGGGCGGCGCCGGAACCCGGGCTCGCCGTCAGCCTCCGCGATCTCGCCACCGCACAGGCGCAGGCGGCGGCGGATCGGCTGCGCGGCGAAGGGTGGCTGGTGGTCGTGCGCAACACCGGCGGCACCGCCGTGCCGCAGGGGGACGGCGTGCTCCACTTCTCGCTCATCCTGCCGCGCACGCGCCGCTCCGGCAGCACGGACGCCTATTACCGCCTGTTGACGGAGGTGCTCATCGCCTGGCTGGCGGGGTACGGTGTCGAGGCCGCGACCGGGCCGTTGCCGGGCAGCTACTGCGACGGCCAGTACAACGTGGTGGTCGGCGGGCGCAAGCTCATCGGGACCGCCCAGTCGTGGCGCGGCGGCCTCGCAGGGATGGCGTCGGGGCATCCCGGCTACATCCTGGCCCACGCCTGCATCATGATTGATGTCGATCTCGTTTCGGGCACGCGGCTCATCAACCGGTTCTATGCCGAGGCCGGTCTGCCGGACCGGGTGCGGGCCGAGGCGTCCGTCTGCCTGCGCGATCTGGTTCCGGACGATGTCCTCGGCGCGCAGGCGGGAAGTCATGGCGGTGCTGCATTCGTCCCGCCCGTTTCCGCGCGCACGCCGCGGTGGCGGGCGGATGCGGCGGCCGCCGGCCTCTTGGCGGCGGCGGCCGCCTATTTTGCCGCGCGCGGCATCCGCACCGCGGCGGCCGCGGGCGCGGGATGAGTCGGCCCGGGACACCAGGGCCGGTGGTCCTGTGGGCCGCGCAAGCACGCGATAGGAGGATGGTCATGCAGGGGTTGTTGGCAGGAAAGCGCATCGTGGTGATGGGTGTGGCGAACGAACGCAGCATCGCCTGGGGGATCGCCAAGGCGGCGCACCGGGAAGGGGCGCGCCTCATTTTCACGTACCGCAAGGAGCGGTCGCTGCAGAAGCTGGATCAATTGCTCGCGGCGAGCGGGATCGACCCGCTTTTGCGCGTGGCGTGCGACGTGGCGGACGATGCGTCCGTCGCGCGGGCGTTCGCCGACATCGGCGAGCAGGTGGGCACGATTCACGGGCTGGTTCACTCGTTGGCGTTCGCGGACCACAAGGAACTGCAGGGTGAATTCGTCCAAACGTCCCGCGCAGGATACCACCTCGCCCAGGACGTGAGCGCCTATTCTTTGGTCGCGGTGGCGCGGGCGGCGCGCCCCCTGTTTCGCGAGGGCGGCAGCATCGTGACGCAGACGTACATCGGCGCGGAGCGGGTCGTGCCCAACTACAACGTGATGGGTGTGGCGAAGGCGGCGCTCGAGGCGTGCGTGCGCTATCTGGCGCGGGATCTCGGTCCGGACGGGATCCGCGTCAACGCCGTGTCGTCCGGGCCGGTGCGCACCCTGTCGGCGAAAGGCGTGGCGGGGTTCAACGACGTGTTGGCGGCGGTGGAGCAGAAGGCGCCGCTGCGGCGCAACATCGACCAAGATGAGGTCGGCGACGCGACGGTGTTTTTGTTGAGCCACCTTTCGCGCGGTATCACCGGCGAGGTGCTGCACGTGGACGCGGGGTACCACATCCTTGGGTTCTGAGGCGGCGGCTGTGGCTGCGGCGCCGGCGCGGCCGCGCATCCGGGGTCAGGGGGCAGGCAGTTGGACGGTGACCGTGGTGCCTTCGCCCTCGCGGCTCGCCACCTGGATCTTCCCCTGGTGTGCGTCGACAATCCAGCGGGCGATGGACAAACCCAACCCCGCGCCGGCCGAAGCGGTGCGGGCACGGGCTTTGTCGGCCCGGTAAAACCGCTCGAAGATGTGGGGCAGATCGGCCTCCGGGATGCCGATGCCCGTGTCCTGCACCTGGATCACCGCCTGGTGGCGCGATCGCGTCAGGCGTACGGTCACCCGCCCGCCGGCCGGGGTGAACTTGCAGGCGTTGTCGAGGAGGATGACCAACAGCTGGTGCAGGCGGTCGGGATCCCCCTCGATGGTCAAATCCGGCGCTTCTACCTGCAGGGTGAGGCCGCGGGCGGCGGCGACGGGCTCGAACAGCTCGCCGACGCGGCGGACGAGATCGCCCAAGTTCAAGGCGGAGACGGAAAGCGGCGCCGCACCGGAGTCGCTGCGCGCCAGCGTGAGCAGGTCTTCCACCAGACGGCTGAGACGGCGGGCCTCGCTGTGGGCGTTGTTCAGCCACTCCATGTTGTCGAGCACCGTCTCGTGGCTGTGCTCCATCACGATGTTCAGGTTCGACTGGATGACCGCCAGCGGCGTGCGCAGCTCGTGCGACGCGTCGGCGACGAAGTCGAGCTGGCGCTGCCAGGCGGTGCGGATGGGCTTGAGGGCCCGCTCGGCGAAGAGAAATCCGGCCAGGGTGCTGATGAGCACGCCCGCGCCGCCCACGAGCGCGAGCACGTGCAGCAGGCGTTGCAGGACCGACAGCTCGCGGGCGATGTTGCCGACGACCACCACGTACTGGATGGTGCCGAAGAACGGATCGGCCAGTTCCGGTTCGTAGATCAGGCGATAGACCTGGTCGCCGCCCGCGTTGAACGTGGCGGCCCACGGGTGTACGCCGGCGTGGGCGGTCACGAACGGCGAGATGGCGTTGAACAAATCGTCGGGCAGGTTGCTGATGACCTGGTTCGGTGTGCCGACCATGCCGTAGATGCCCATCGGGAGGTTGGAGAGCACGAACGGGGCGTTGCGGTGCAGGATCTGGCGGACGACGATGTCGAGCCGGGCGTCGATGGACTGCAGCACCACGTGGCGCACGATGGCGTAGACCGCGAGGGAAGAGACGGCGTACAGGCAGATGAAGATGGCCACCGACAGCAGCGTCAGGCGGACGCGGACGCGCTGGAACAAGGAAGGTCCCTCACTTTTCGTGCTTGCCTGGATGCGGACGAAACACGTAGCCGACGCCACGCACGGTTTCAATATACGAAGGTTGGTCCGGCAGGTCGATCTTGCGCCGCAGGAAGTGGATGTAGTTCTCCACCGCGTTGCCGACCACGCTGGCGTCCGGGCCCCAGACGCGGTCCAAAATCAGTTCTTTGGAGAGCACCTTGCCGTGGTTGCGCAACAACAGTTCCAGGAGCTGAAACTCCTTCTGCGTGAGCGACAGCACCTCGTCGCCGCGCCGCACCACCCGCTCCGTCAGGTCGATGGTGAACGGTCCCACGGTCATCTCGTTCGTGCCGGCGAGGTTCCCGGTCCGGCGCGTCAGCGCCCGCACCCGCGCCAACAGTTCCTCGTTGGCAAACGGCTTGACCAAGTAGTCGTCCGCGCCGGTGTCGAGCCCCTTCACCCGGTCCTCCACCGTGTCCTTGGCCGTCAGCAGCAGGATGGGTACGTCGTGCCCTTCCTTGCGCAGGGTGCGCACGATGTCCAATCCGCTCAGCTTGGGGAGCATGATGTCGAGCACGAGGGCGTCGTAGCTGTGGGTGCGCGCCAAATCGAGGCCGGTCTCGCCGTCGTATGCCACGTCCATCTCATAGTGGTGCTCCTTGAACAGCTGGCGCAGCGCCGACGCCAGCTTCTTTTCGTCCTCTACCAACAGGATCCGCACCCCGGACCCTCCTTGTCCGTTCCCCGCTTGTCCGTCAGGCCGCCCGTGTTTCGTCGCCTGCCATTATAGCACACCCATGCACGCTGGATGGGGAAACGGGCGCCCGCCCAGGCAGCCGGGGCACCCCCGGCATACGGTATGGGGAAATTCGCCCACAGGGGGTGTCCGGATGCAGATCCACGTCGTGCGGCGCGGCGAGACGCTGTGGCGGATCGCTCAGCAATACCGGGTGGACCCAGAGCGTATTGCCGCGCTCAACGCCTTGCCCGACCCAAACGTGTTGCTCGTCGGCCAAGCATTGCTCATCCCTGTGCCGGAAGGGGTGTACGTGGTGCAACCCGGCGATACGGCGTTTGCCATCGCCAACCGTTACGGGACGACGGTGGCGCAGCTTCAGCAGTGGAATCCGCAGGTGGACCTAAGCCGCCTCACCGCCGGCCAAGTGCTGCGTGTGCCGCCTCTGCCGCGCCGGACGGTGGAGACCAACGCCTATCTCACCGACTTCGGCGCACCGGGCCAGCGCACCGTGCAAGAGGCGGGCGCGTATTTCACCTACCTCAGCCCGTTCAGTCACCACGTCCGTCCTGACGGGAGCCTCGAACCGCCCGGGGACGACCCCGTCCTGCCGCTCGCGCGCCAAGCGCGGATTGCGCCGTGGTGCGTGGTGACGAATTGGGCGGGGGACATGTTCAACTCCGACGTGGCGCACGCGTTCCTGCGCAATCCGGCGGCCCAGGACGCGTTTTTGCGCAACGTCCTCGCCCTCATGCGCGCCAAAGGGTACACCGGCCTGAACGTCGACTTCGAATACCTCTACCCGCGCGACCGCGAGGCGTACAACCGGTTTCTCGCCCGCATCCGCGATCCGCTGCGGCAAGCCGGCTATCTGCTCTCCTCGGCGCTGGCGCCCAAGTTCAGCGGCACCCAGGTCGGGCTGTTGTACGAGGCGCACGACTACGAGGTGCACGGGCGGCTGTGCGACCTCGTCATCCTCATGACGTACGAATGGGGCTGGGCGGGCGGGCCGCCGTGGGCTGTCGCCCCGGTGAGCGAGGTGCGCCGCGTGCTGGATTACGCCGTGACCGTCATCCCGCGCGACAAGATTCTGATGGGGTTTCCGGTGTACGCGCGCGACTGGACCCTGCCGTTTCAGCCGGGCACGGTGGCCGAGACCATCAGCCCGCAGGAGGCGCTGGCGCGCGCGATCGCGCACCAGGCGGCCATTCACTATCACCCGTCGTACCAAGCCCCGTACTTCCGGTACACCGATCCGCAGGGCAGGCGGCACGAGGTGTGGTTTGAAGACGCCCGCAGCATCGAGGCCAAGCTCAGCCTCGTCCGGGCGTACCGCCTGCGCGGCATGAGCTTCTGGGAGTTCCCGTCTGAGATCCCGCAGCTGTGGCCGCTCTTGGCCGCCCACTTCCAGGTGCGCAAGGTGCTTTGAACGTCCGGCGCGGTCCGCCGGTCCCGCGGACGGTTGACCCGCACGGCGGATGGACACGATGGAACGGCGCGAACTCGCCCGGGACGCGGACGGTTGACCCGCACGGCTGAATCGCGCTAACCTGACAAGCGTAAGGTTGAAACCACCGCAGCAAGCGGCCGGCAGTGTGCCACACAACCCGGCTCGGGAAGTCAGGTGAACCGCATGGGTCCGTCATGGCGGGAGGCGGCGTCCGCCGCACCGCGCTCCGACCGGCTGCACCGGCGCAACCGCACCCTCCTCTTGGCGTGGTTGGCGCTGGTTCTGGCCATCGGGGGGACGTTCGCCGCGGAGACGGTGCGCGCCCTCCAATTTCGCGCCAAGCATCAATCGGTGTTCAACCACTACGTCATCGTGCACCGGATCGGGTGGGCGGAGGTGAGCACGGATGCCCTCGGCTTGCAAGGCGACTTTTGCGTCCTGCACCTCCGCCGCCCCATCCCTGCCTCCGTGCTCGCCGCACAAACCTTCGCCCTGATGACCCGCTACCACGCGATGGACGGCGGCCACAGCCTCACCATCGAGTACGCCGATCCGCACACGGGCCGCGCCGTCATCCAGGCGGACGCCGTGTACGATCCCGCTTCGCACCGGCTCCTGATGACGCTGCACGAAGGCGACCGCCTGGTCACGGTGGAACGCCGCGTCGACTGGCAGGATGACAGGACGTGATCGCTGCGGTTTTACCCATGGCGGTCTTCCGCGTTGCAGCACGCTCGTTTTCCACGCAATGAAGGTTCGCTTGTGCATGGCGGCCCGCCCGCCCGGGACAAGGTAAGCAGAGACACCGTCCTGAAGGGGGAGGCCGCGTGTACGCCACCGCATGGTCGCTTTTGCCGTTCGCCGCGGTGATGGGACTTGCCGTCGCCATGCGCGAAGTCCTGCCCGCGCTGTTGGCCGGGCTTTTGCTCGGCGCCTTCATGCTCCATCCGTCGCCGCTCGCGGGGGTGGAGGCCGCCATCCGCTACGTCCTGCGGGAGGCGGGCAAGCCGGACAATCTCCGCCTCCTCGTCTTTCTCTACGGGTTCGGCGCGTTCGTCGGCCTGGTCAGGGTGACGGGCGGCGTGGCGGGCTTTGCGCAGGCGGTCGCCCGGCGTGTGCGCACCGTCCGCGGCGCGTACGCCCTTGCCTGGGTGTCCGCGTTGTTCACGTTCATGGCTCCGGACTTCCGCATCCTGACGGTGGCGCCCGTGTTGCAACGCATCTTCCAACGCTTCCGCGTGCCGGCGAGCGAGATGGCCCTCATCATCGACATCACCGCCACCCCGCTGTGCGCCGTCGTTCCGGTCGGGACCGCGTTTGTCGGCTACATGGTCGGCCTCCTCGCCACCTCGTCCAGCCATCACGGCGCGGCGCCGCCGGACAGCGCGTACCGGCTGCTCCTGTGGAGCATCCCGTGCAATCTGTTCGCCTGGCTGATGTTGGGATACGGTTTGTACCGGTCCGTCTTTCACCGGCCTCTGCCTGCCGCCGCAGCGTCCGCGGGGGAGACCGCACCGCCGGCGGATAAGGCGGCCGCGCCCGCGCCGGCTGCCCGGTCCTCGCTGGCCGCACCGCCCGCAACCCGTGCCCGCCGCGGCGGGCTGCGCAAGCCATCGCGGATGCTCCCCCGCCCGGTCGGCGTGGAGACGGCCGCTGAGCTGATGCCTGCCGCAACGCAAGCCGGCTCCCCGCCCGATCCGCTGGAACACGTGGCCCAGAGCGCGCGGCCGAATCCGTGGCACCTCACGGTGCCGCTCGCCGTCCTCCTTGCGCTCACCCTGTTCTTGACCTGGTGGGACGGCCACCGCCGCGCCGCCGGCCTCCTTGGCGCCTTCGCGGCGGCGAACGCGGCGCAGGCGATGCTCACCGCCTTGTTCATCACGTTGGCCGGCGCGCTCGCGTGGTATCTCGGCCGCGGCGAACCGGCGTGGCGGACGGTGTACGGGTTCCTCGCCGGCGGCAACGAGATGATGCCGGTGGTGCTTTTGCTCGTCCTGGTGTGGGCGGTCTCCGCCATCTCGGCCGATCTCGGTTTTGCCGCGTTCATCGCGCGCGCGGCGGGGCGGGCGCTGCCGCCCCCGCTCGTCGCGCCGCTGTTGTTCGCCATCGGCTGCCTGTTGTCGTACGGCATCGGGTCGTCGTTCGCCACCTGGGGGATGTTGATGCCGCTCGGGTTTTCCCTCGCCGCCACGTCCGGCGTCCCGTACGCCCTCGTGGCGGGCGCCGTGTTCGCGAGCGGCACGTTCGGCGGCTTCGTCTCTCCGCTCAGCGACAATACGCTGGCGATGGCGGCGGTGATGAAACTGCCGGTGCTCGGGTACGCCCGCCGCAAGCTGCGGTTGGCGCTGCCCTTCGCCGCAGCGTGCGCCGTGCTGTATGCAGCCGCCGGCTGGTTGTGGGGGGGCGTGCGTTAGGCGGTCGTGCGACGGGCGCAGACCGGCACACCCCCGGGCGGCGCGCCAGCGCACACCCAGGCGATGTTCCCTCGCGCACCCGGACGGCGCTCAATCGAACACCTGGATGCCGTGGCGGCGCAGCTCCCGCACCGCGTCCTGCAGCTGGCTCTCTTCGTCGTACGCCACGGTGTGCATGTGGTGGCCGTCGGTCAGGGAGGAGAGCAGGCTTGCGCCCGACCGGCGCACCTGCTCCATGAACATGCGCACGTCGCGCCGGTTCGCCAATTGCAACGAACCGCGCAGTTCGCCGTAGATCGGGTGTTCAATCAGAACGTCGATCACGGTCAGGCCGTGATCGACCAAGATGCAGAGCTCGGTCTCGGTCAACGCGGGCGGGTGGTGGACCGCGAGCAGGGTCTGGTTGCGCGGGGCAGGATCCCGTTGCAGCCAGTACCCGCGCGGCGTGGAGACGATGGGCACGTGTTGTGCGCGCAGGAGGGCGATGTCGTGCACCACCACCTGCCGCGTGACCCCGAGCCGGTTGGCCAGCTCCGATCCGGTGACCGGATCGGCCGCGGCGGCGAGCAGCGCGAGCAGGCGCGCTTGGCGTTCGTTCCGCGTGGGTGCGTTCACGGGCCATCCTCCCCGCTCCAGGGGCGCTGGTTTTCCGCCTCCTCCAACGCCACCCACGGCTGTTCGGGCGCTTGGTCGCTGTCGTGCGCGAAGACCAGGTGTTGTTGAAAGAACGCGGTCATGTCCTTCCCGGCCGCCTGGCTCACGAACTGCATGAAGTCTTCCGTCGTCGCGACCTGGTACATATAGCGCTGGACGTACTGTTGCAGCATGCGGTCGAACGCCGGCTCGCCCATTGCCTGCATCAGGTCGTACAGGGTGCGGGCGCCCATGTTGTAGATGGTGGTGTAGTATGCGTCGGCCGCATTCCCGCCGCCGAAGTCGGAATTCCCGAACGCGCTGACCGGGTAGCTGACGTGGTTGCCCGCCGGCTCAGGGTCGGTGGCGGAGATGTCGGCGTGATCGAACCGCTGCTCGCTGAGGGTGGCGAACGCCTCGTCGATCCACGGCGTGAGGTACTGGTCGTCGCCGACGAGGCCGTAGAACCACTGGTGGGCCACCTCGTGCGCGACATCGGCGGTGATGTCGCTCGCACTGTCCGCGCCGGGGTAAAAGCTGATCATCACCAGCTGCGGGTACTCCATGCCGCCGAACCAACCGACCATGCCGCAGACGCGCAACGTCGGGTACGGATACGGCCCGTACCACTGGTTGTAGGCGGCAAGCGCCTGTTTGGCGACGTTCAGCATGGTGGTGCAAAGCGCCTTCTCGGACGGGGTGTAGTACACGTAGATGGCGGTGTTGCCGGCGCGGCCCTGCAGGACCTTGTAGGTCGAGTCGGCCACGACGGCGACGTCGCGCACGCCGACGGCCGTATAGTCGTACGTCACCGTCCCGGCCTGCGGGTGCTCCTGCACGCCTGTCTCCTGACCCGTGACGGCGAGCACCCACGTCTTGGGGGCGGTGATCCGCAAGTGGAAGGCGCCGGTCAGCGAATAGAACGACTCGCCGTCGTTGTAATACGGCGGCGTCACCCAGCCGTGCTCGTCGTGGACGGCGAGGATGGGGAACCAGTTTCCCAGGTCGATGTTGGTGCCGTTCCACCCGTAGCGGTCCTGGATGTGCGGCAGCTTGGCCAACAGGTCCATCGCCACCACGCCTTCGCCGCCTGCCGGGAGGGGGTGGTTGAGCTGCACCGTGAGCAGGGTGCCGTGCAAGGTGAAGTGCGCCGGCTTGCCGTCGACGGTGACCCCCTTGACCTGTTCGTAGCCGCCGGCCTGCCGGTAGTGCGGGGCGTCCGGCCAGACGTTGAAGTACAGGGTGGAGATGGGACGGCCGAGATTGTTGTGCACGTGGACGCTTTCATGGGCCGCAAACTCGTGCACGTCGGGGGCGAGCGTCACGTCCAGCTGATAGACCAGTTGGTCGGGGCCGCGCACCTGGCCGTCCCCCGGGTGTTGCGACAAGAGCTGTTGCAAGGTTTTGACGTCGCGGGCAATGGTCTGTGCGGTAAGCGTCCGCGCCGTCACCGCCACCGGGACCAGTTTCGGGATGGGCGGTTCCTGAAGCGGAACCGCGGCGGCCGCAGCCTGGCCCGGACCCAGGCTGAGGACGGCTGCGGCCAGCGTGCAGAGCACCAGCTTCCCGGGGGTTCGTGCCTGCCGGGACTTCCGCGCGGTGGCGATTTGGGTCGGTCTCGGGTGAAAGGTCGCGCCCATGCGGGTGTCATCCGTCCTTCGTCGTGTGGTTGGTATCGGCGTGGTGCCTGCGCCGCCCCATACGGCGGGCGTCCTGTACACATCATAACATGGACGGCGGCGGCGTCTTTCTTCCGAGGATAAAAAACATTATGCTACTGCTGGACGGCACAGATTTCCTGGGACCGCATCCTGCGGGCGACGGCAGTCGGAATGGCCCGCCGCAGGGTCCGGCCATCGCGGAGGGATAGGGCATGGCGGTACGATTCGATTGGAAGTTCGCGCAGGGGTTTGTCCATCCGGACGAACTGGACAAGCTGCAGCCGTTCGTCACCGACGTCCACCAGCGTCTGCACGCGGGGGAAGTTCCGGGCAACGACTTTCTCGGCTGGATCCACCTGCCGTCGCAGACACTGGCGCGCGGGGTGGAGGATATCCTGGCGGCGGCGGACGAGATCCGGCAGCTCGCCGATGCGCTGGTGGTCATCGGGATCGGCGGCTCGTATCTGGGTGCGCGGGCGGCGTTCGAGTGGGTGAAGCCGGAGTATTACAATCAATTGCCGCGGGAGGTGCGGGGCGGGCCTGAGCTGTACTTCGCCGGCAACCACCTGAGCGCGGCGGGGCTCAAGGACCTGTTGCGCGTCCTCGACGGCAAGCGGGTCGTCCTCAACGTGATCTCGAAGTCGGGGACGACGACCGAACCGGCGGTGGCGTTCCGCGTCTTGCGCGATTGGCTGGTGCGGCAGGCCGGCGCCGCGGAGGCGAAGCGCCGGATTTACGTGACGACCGATCGCGCTCGTGGCGCGTTGAAACAGTTGGCGGATGCGGAAGGTTACCGGACGTTCGTCATCCCGGACGACGTGGGCGGCCGTTATTCGGTGCTGACGCCGGTCGGGTTGTTGCCGTTGGCCGCGGTCGGCGTCGACATCGTGGCGTTGCTCTCCGGTGCGGCGGCGGCGGAGGAGGCGTTGGCGACCCCGTCCCTCGCCGACAACCCGGCATACCGTTACGCCGCGCTGCGCAACATCCTTCTGCGCAAGGGCAAGACGACGGAGGTCCTGGCGTACTACGAACCGGCGCTGCGGATGTTCGCCGAGTGGTGGAAGCAGTTGTTCGGGGAGAGCGAGGGCAAGGACCAAAAGGGGTTGTACCCGTCGTCGATGGGTTTCACGACGGACCTCCACTCCCTCGGCCAGTACGTGCAGGAGGGTATGCGGACCCTGTTCGAAACGGTGGTGCGGGTCGTCCGCGACGACACCGGCCTGACCCTGCCTTCCGACCCCTCGGTCGACGACGGCCTGGAGTACCTGGCGGGCCGTTCCATCGCGTGGATCAACGACCAGGCACGGCTCGGGACCCAGCTCGCGCATGCGGACGGCGGCGTGCCGAACCTGTTGGTCGAGGTCGAGGACAGGCGTGAGCAGAGCCTCGGCGAGTTGTTTTACTTCTTCGAGCTCGCCTGTGCCGCAAGCGGCCTGCTCCTCGGCGTCAATCCGTTTGACCAACCGGGCGTGGAAGCGTACAAGCGGAACATGTTCGCCCTGCTCGGCAAACCGGGTTTTGAAGCGATGCAGGCCAAGTTGCGTGAGCGGCTGGGCCCATGAAAGCGAACGCTTGCGCGCGGCCGGGCCGGGTCAGCGCACAAGGCGTGCTCTCAAGCGGGCACGCCTTTGGTATGCGCTCCATCCGCGGTCTGCGCAGGCTGCCGGCTTGCGGCAGGTGTGTTACAATCTTTTTCGTCCCGAATGTTTCTGGTTCCGGAACGGCGCGGCGTGCTGCCCGCATCAGGCGTATGACCGCTTCATCACGGGGCAGCGCGCGTGCAGGAAGGGGGGACCCGCCATCGGCAGGGAAGCGGACGGCGCCAATCCGCGCCAGTTGTTGGCCGGGTTCGTCCGGTCGCACCTCTTCGCGTACGGGGTCGGAACGGGCGCCATCATCGCGTCGGAGTTCGTCATTGTGCAGTTTCCGCATCTTTTGGGGCGGTTCACCGATGCGTTGAGCGCCGGTCAGCTCACGCCGCGGGCGGTCGGGGTCTACGCAGCCCGACTCGCGGCCGTCGGCCTGTTGTACGTGCTGTTGTTCGGCGTCGGCCAGTTCAGCAACGGCAGGCTCGGCCGCGAGTTCGAATATGAACTGCGCCAGCGCTTGTTCAGCCACTGGGAGACGCTCTCGACCGCGTATTACCACCAGCGCAGCGTGGGCGATCTTCTCAACCAAGCCCTCAACGACGTGCGCACCGTGCGCGAGGCGATGGCGGCCGGACTCAACCAGTTGACCAACGCGGTCTTCCTGTTGTGTTCCACGCTGTGGATGACGCTGCGCACGGTCGACGTGCGTCTGACGCTGGCGAGCATGTTCCCGCTGTTGTTTGTGCCGGTGTTCGTGGTGGCCTTCGGTCCGCGCATCCGGCAGTCGTCGCGCCAGGTGCAGGAGCGGCTGTCCGATATGGCCGACCTCACCGAAGAGAGCTTGACCGCCATCCGGCTCATCAAGGCGACCGGCAACGAACCGGTCGAGGCCCGCCGTTTCGCCGAGCGGGTCGAAGCCATCGTGGCGCAGCAAATGCAGGTGTTCCAGCAGAGTGCGTTGTTCCAGAGCCTCATCCCGTTGATGGGGTCGCTCAGCTTCGCCGTTGCGCTCGTCTACGGCGGCGCCTTGACGGCAACCCGGCAGATCGGCATCGGCGAATTTGTCGCATTCACGCAATATTTGGGCATGATGCTCAACCCGTTGCAGCAGATTGGCAATGTCATCAACAACTTTCAACGGGCGTCCGCGTCGCTGTTGCGCCTCGAAGTGCTGCTCGCGGAGCGTCCGGACATCACCGATCCGCCGGCGCCCGTACTTGTGGAAGACATCCGGGGTGCCGTCGCCGTTCATGTGCCGGAGTTTCGCTACCCCGGCAGCGAGCGGCCGGTGCTGCGGGATGTGCACTTCGAGGTGGCGCCGGGGCAGACGGTCGGGATCGTCGGGCGGACGGGATCGGGCAAGACGACGCTGGTCAACCTGCTGCCGCGCATCTTCGATCCGCCGCCGGGCACGGTGTTCATCGACGGCCACGACGTGCGCGATCTGCGCCTTTCCGATTTGCGCGGCGCCATCGCCTACGTGCCTCAGGACGGGTTTTTGTTCTCGACGACCATCGGCGAGAACATCGCGTTTGCCCGGGAAGGGGTCAAGCGCGAAGAGGTGGAGCAGGCGGCGCGGCTGGCCTGCATCGACGAAGACATCGCCCGCTTCCCGGACGGTTACGACACGGTGATCGGCGAGCGCGGCGTCACCCTCTCCGGCGGACAGCGGCAGCGGACGGCCATCGCCCGGGCGCTTCTGAAGGACGCGCCCATCCTCATCCTCGACGACAGCCTGTCCGCGGTGGACATGAACACCGAGAAGCGGATCATCGAACACCTGCGGGCCTTGCGAGGGAGGCGGACGACGTTCATCGTCGCCCATCGCCTGTCGGCCGTGCGTGACGCGGACCTCATCCTGGTCCTCGACGAGGGGCGGGTGGTCGAACGCGGCACCCATGAGGCGCTCTTGGCGCAGGGGGGCATCTACGCCGCGATGTATGCGCTTCAGGCAGCGGGGGAGGGGGTGAGCGCGTGAAGACGGACGGCGCGCGCACGGACGAACCGGTGCAGGGGGCTTCCGGACGCAATCTGCGCCGCCTCCTGGCGTACGCACGCCCGCACGCTTGGCATTTCGCGGTCATCCTGGCGCTGGTCGTGGTCTACAACCTGAGCGGCGTCCTCCAACCGTACCTGGTGAAAATCGCGATCGACGACGATTTAAACCCGCGGCACCCGCACTTGGCGGGGCTGTACGCCATCGGCGCCGTCTACGTCCTGGCGGTGCTCATCGGCGTGGCGGCCAACTACGCGCAGGTGATGGTGCTGCAGCACACCGGGCAGAACATCATCCGCGCCATCCGCCAGGACCTGTTCGAACACATCCTGCGCCAGTCGATGCAGTTTTTCGACCGGACGGCCATCGGGCGCTTGGTGACCAACGTGGCGAGCGACACGGAGAACGTCAACCAGTTGTTCACCCAGTTTTTTCTGAGCGTGGTCCGCGACGGGTTGTCCATCGCGATGATCATCGTGGCGATGTTCGAACTGGACGCGCGGGTGGCCCTTGAGTCGATGGTGCTGGTGCCCGTCATCTTCGCCATCTCCGTCGCCTTTCGCCGGCGGCAACGCGAGGCGTATCAGACCACGCGCACCCGGTTGTCGAACATGGTCGCGTTTCTGGCCGAAAACTTGGCCGGCATGCGCATCATCCAGATCTTTCATCAGGAAGCCCGGCAGGCGAGGGCGTTCGACGCCATCAACCGCGCCCATCGCGCGGCGAACATCCGGGAGTTCGGCGTCTCCGTGCTGTTCAACCGGACTCTGGATCTCACCGGCAACCTGGCCGTGGCGGCGGTGGTCCTCGTCGGCGGGGACGCGGTGCTGCACCAACAGATGCAGTTCGGCACCTTGTACGCGTTCATCACGTACATTCGCCAGTTTTTCGGCCCCATCAACACCATCACCCAACAATGGAACACCCTGCAGTCCGCGATGGTCTCGGCGGAGCGGATTGGCAACGTGCTGCGGGTCGAGCCCGCGGTGAAGGACCCGCCGGTGCCTTTGCCGGTCGATGTCCGGAAGGTGCAAGGGCGGGTCGAGTTCCGCCATGTGTCGTTCGCCTACGTCCCGGGGCAAACGGTGCTGCACGACGTGTCCTTCACGGTCGAACCGGGCATGTTCGTCGGTTTTGTCGGAGCGACGGGTGCGGGCAAGAGCACGTTGATGAGCCTGCTCGCCCGGTTTTACGATCCGGTGTCCGGCGCCATTCTCATCGACGGCATGGATATCCGCCAGATGCGCCAGGCGGATTTGCGCCGCCTCGTCGGCTTGGTGCAGCAGGACGTGCACCTGTTCACCGGGACGGTGGCGGACAACATCCGCCTTTTTCGGCCGGACATCCCGGATGAACAGGTGGTGGCGGCCGCCAAGGCGGTCGGCGCGGACCGGGTCATCGAGCGGCTGCCGGACGGTTACCGGACGCAGCTGTACGGCAAAGGCGCCAACCTGTCGATGGGGGAACGGCAACTCATCTCGTTCGCCCGCATCGTGGCGCTCAACCCTCCGGTCTTGATCCTCGACGAGGCGACGGCGAACCTGGACAGCCAGACGGAGCGATGGGTCCAGGAGGGGCTGCAGGCGGTGGCAAAATCGCGGACGACGCTCGTCATCGCCCACCGCCTCTCCACCATCCGGCACGCGGACCGGATCTTCGTCCTCGAGCAGGGCCGGATCGTCGAAGCGGGCACGCACGAGGAATTGCTCGCGCTGTGCGGCCGCTATGCCGACCTGTACGCCAAATCGGGGGTCGAGGCGGATCAACCCCTCGGCCTGGCCGCCAGCCGCAACTCCCCTGTGGTATGATGTTGGCAAGGTGTGCAAAGGGCGCGGCCAGACGGGCCGGCAGGGGGGATGTCGTCGTATGGAGGACTGGCGCGGTTCGCAGCCCGTGCGTGCCAAAACGGTCGGAGAGCTCCTGGATGTGACGTTTCAGGACTACCGCGACCACTTCCGGTACATCATGACCGCCGCCGTTTACGTGCTGGTGCCGTATTTGATCCTGCAGGTGTTGTTCACCCACCAGTCGGTCGGCCAAGCGCAGTCGTTGCTCAACACCCTGCTGTCGGGGAAGGACCTCAAGGCCTGGGAGAAGCTGCAGGTGCTGCAGGCGACCCCGCGCACCGTATGGGTTTCGTACGCCCTCGCGCTCCTGGCGGCGCTGGTGGTCAATCCGCTGCTCAACGGGACCATCGTCCGCTTCGTGGCCGCCAAGGAGCTGTGGGGGCGGCGGGTGGCGTTCCACGACGCGTTCTCGCACGCGTTTCGCCGCTTGCTGCCGCTCATCCTCACGTATATCCTGGTGTTCATCCTGTACATGGCGGCCATCTTCGTCGGCAGCGGCGCGACGGCAGGATTCATCGTGCTGGCGACGCTGCACGGTGTGTGGACGGTGGTGGGCGCGATCTTTGCCGCGGTCTTCGCGTGCGCTGCGTTGGCGTTCGTCGTCTGGGCCGCGGTGGCCGCGGAACTGGTGCTCCCGGTGGTGATGGCGGAAGACATCGGGTATTGGCGGGCCGTCGTACGGGTCTTGGCGCTTGTGCGCGGCAAGTTTTGGCGCACGTTCGGCTTTCTGTTTTTGCTCGGACTCATCCTTTTCGTCCTGCGCATCGCGGCCAACGGATTGGTCCTGTTCCTCATCAAGAGCGATGTGGTGTCGGCCGTCGTCCTCGGCATCGTCACCTTGTTCACGAGCCCGCTCTACGCCCTCGCGCTGTCTCACCTGTACACCGACCTGCGCGTGCGCACCGACGGGCTGGACCTGCCGCCGTGGCCAAGAGGAGCGTGAGGGTGCGTGCCCGGGCAGGGAGGCTACGCCGCGGCGCACCATGCACTGCAAGCCATCCTGCGCGATCCGGTATTCTCCGTCGCCGCACCGCCCTCTCCGTGGTGGGAGCGCCCCTTGCGGTGGGTGGTGGCGCACATCGTTCGCCTGTTCGTGCAGTCCGGCAACGGGGGCGTCGCCTGGGCCGCGCTGGCCGCCGGATTGGTGGCGGTTGCGGCGGGGTGGGCCGTGGTTCGGTGGCGTGGGCAGCGAGCGAGGTGGCGCCGTCCGTGGCCGTCCCACCGTCAGCCAGCCTCCATGTGGCAGGTGGCGACGGAAAGGCTGGCGGCGGGGGATGCCGCAGGGATGTTGGCGGTCTTGCTCGCCGCGGGCCTGGCGTACGCCCGGGCGGCCGGATGGTTGCCGGACCAGCCGGCCGCCGTCACCGTCCGCCGCCTGGTTCGGGACCTGGCGCGCACCGCGGCGCCGGCGGAGTTTGTGGCCCTGTTCACCACCTTGGCCCGCGCCCATGAGGCGGTGCGCTACGCCGGGCGCGCACTGGACGCCGCGGAAGCAGAACGGCTCCTCACCACGGCCCGGCGGGCGGGCTGGTTCGCGGAGGGCACGGAAGGCGGGGCGGAGGCACGTGGGCGATAAGCGGCGCATGCACGGTCAACGGGTGGCACAGCGCGAGAGGCAGGTGCGAAGTGAGGGGGCGGCGCGCAAAGCAGCGCGATCGGCAAGCCTCTCCTGGTGGCTGGCCGCCGCCCTGGTGGGGGTGTACGCCGCCACGGCCGTCGTCGTGCTGCCGCTTTCGTCGGCACCGCAAGCCGGGCCCGCGGGCATGAGCACGGTGAGCACGCCGGAAGGGAGTTTGGCTGTCAACCGGTTATGGCAACGCCTCGGCCGGCCGTTTCATGCCTCGACGACGCCGCCGGAGGCGTTGCCGGCGCGTCTGGAAGGTGTTTGGGTCGCCGTGGCACCTCAACCCGGGGCGTATCGTGCGCAGGACGTCCGCGCGCTGCTTTCGTTCGCAGCCCGTGGCAACCACGTCGTCTGGGTCACCGATCAAATGGACGGGGTGCTCCGGGCGCTCGGGTTGCGTCTTACGGCCTGCCCGGCGCAGCGCGTGACGACGGTGCGGGCGGTCGCCGCCGGCATGGCGGGCAATCCGTCGCCGCACCCGGTTCCGTCTCCCATTCCGGGCGGAACATGGCGCCATCTCGTGTTGACGGCCAACGTGCAGTTGCAAGGACCGGCTATCGCGGCGGCCCCGTGGCGGGAGGTGGCGGGCCATGCGGTGCTCGGGGTCCGCATCCGCCGGGGCAAAGGCCTCATCGATGTCTGGACCATCCCGTCCGCATGGGAAAACCGCGCGGTCGGAAGCGGGGACAACCTGCGCGTGGTCTGGGACCTCACCGGCCACGGGCCGGTGTGGTGGGACGAATACGGCCACGGCATCGCGACCGCCCATCCGTGGCCGCTGGTGTTCGGGAACGGCCGTGCGTGGGCGTTCGCTGCTTGGTTCATCGCCGCCTTGGCCTACGTCTTTTACGCTGTCCATCGCTTCGGCCGGCCGCGGCCGGCGCCGGAGGAGATGCCGCGCCAAGCGTCGGAATTTCTCGCCGCCTTGGCCCGCCATCTGGAGGCGCGGCAGCTCAGATCATACCAGACCGAGTTGGTCCAAGCCGCGGTGCGGCGGCGCATGGCGGCGAAACTCGGGTTGACCGCCCGGGCGGACTGGGCGGCCGTCGCGACCGCCGTGGCGCAGGCCGGCGACGAAGCGCTTTCGGCTGCGTTCGCCGTCTGGCAGGGTGTGCGCGCAGACGGAGCGGATCGCCCGCGCCGCTTCCGGGCGGCCACGCGCCGCTTGCTTTCCGTGCTGGAAGGAGGGGACAGGTCTCGTGCATGAGGCGATACGCCGCGTCTACACCCAGCTGTGTTCCGTCATCCGCGGCCAGGATGAAGCGGTGCGGCACGTGCTGTTCGGCCTGCTGGCCGGAGGACACGTCTTGTTGCAGGGGGTGCCGGGGGTCGGCAAGACCTCGCTCGCCAAGGCGCTTGCCCGCTTGTGCGGCGGTTCGTTCCGGCGCATCCAGTTCACGCCGGACCTTTTGCCGACCGACATCGTCGGCAATGCGGTGTTCCATCCGTCCGGGGAGCGCTACGAAATCGTCCGGGGGCCCATCTTCGCCAACGTCGTGTTGGCGGACGAGGTGAACCGGACGCCGCCGAAGACCCAGGCTGCGCTGCTCGAAGCGATGGAGGAGCGCCAGGTCACGCTGTACGGGGAGACCCTGCCGCTGCCCCATCCGTTCTTCGTGATTGCGACGCAAAACCCCATCGAGTACGAGGGGACGTATCCGCTGCCTGAGGCGCAGCTGGACCGGTTTTTGCTCCAGGTGGAGATGGACTATCCGCCGCTCGACGCGGAGGTGGAGCTGTTGACCGACCATGCGGCGGACGGCGCGGCGGATCGCCTGCCGGCGGCGGCAGAGCTGACCCTGGAGACATGGCGGGCGCTGTGCCGGGAGGTCGCGCGCGTCCGCGTGCAACCGAGCATCCTGCGCTACATCGCGGAGCTCGCCCATGCGACGCGATCGCGCCCGGAGCTGGTGCTCGGGGCGAGCCCGCGGGCGGCGACGGCGCTCCTCGACGCGGCGCGCGCCGCCGCGTACTGGGACGGGCGGGACTACGTGATCCCGGACGACGTCCAGGCGGTCATTCATCCGGTCTGGCGCCATCGGCTGCAGCTCAACCCGGATGCGGCGCTGGAAGGAGTGCGCACCGATGAAGTCATTGCGCGCGTCTTGGCAGCGGTACCTGTCCCGCGCTGACCGCATGCTGCCCGCGCCGCGGCTCGCGGTCTGGTGGGCGGTCTGCGGAAGCGTCTGCTTCGCGACGGTCGGGTGGGCGATTCCGGCTTGGTGGTGGTTCGTCGCCGGCGGTGTCCTGGCCGCTGTGTGCGCCGCCGACGGCTGGCGGTTGTCGCGGACAACCGTGGTGGACGCCCGCCTGGATTGGGAGGGGCTGTGGCAGATTGGCGTTCCGACGGAGGTGCGTCTCACGCTGCAGATGATGGGTCCGGACGCCGCGGCGGCCGCCCGCGCGGCCCGGGCGGGCGCTTGCTTCGCCGTCGACGACGGCCTGCCCCATACGTTCGCGCGGCCCGGTGCACCGCAGATGGAAGCGGCCGGCGGCCCCGGGCGCGTGGTGCTTACCTGGCGCCGCACCGTGGTGCCGGACCGGCGCGGCCGTTTCTGCCTCGAACCGGTGGACGTCCGCTGGCCGAGCCGCCTCGGTTTGTGGGTGCGGCAGCGGCGCTTTCCGCCTCCCGCCGCCGAGGCGCTGGTCTTTCCCGACCTGTCCACCTGGCGGTCGCAGGTGCTCGCCCTGCAGCAGGCACACCTGCAGGAGGGCCGCCGCGTGCAGGCGTACACGAGCGGACACACCCAGTTTGCGCACGTGGCGGAGTACACGCCGGACGACGACCCGCGGCGCATCAACTGGGCGGCATCCGCCCGCCGCGGGCGGCTGATGAAAAACGTGTACGAGCCGGAGCGCGGCCAGCAGGTGGTCATCGCCATCGATGCCGGCCGGTACATGGATGTGCGCGCGGAGTCGGGCAAGTCAAGGCTCGATCACGCCGCTGAGTGTGCCGCCGGACTGTTGGAGACCGCGCTCCGCGCAGGGGATCACGTGGGGCTGGTGGCGTTTCACAGCCGCCTCGTCACCCGCATCGCGCCGGGACGCGGTGACGCGCAGCGGGAGGCGGTGCTGGCGGCGCTCGCCCGCCTCGAGGCGGAGGCGGTGCAGACGCACTACGGCGCGCTGTTCGCCGCCCTCGCGGGCTGGTTCCACCGCCGCGGCCTCGTGGTCATCCTCTCCGATATCGCCAGCCTGGCGGAAGACACGGAATTGATTGGCTTGTTGCGGGATCTGCGCGGCCGGCACCAGGTGCTGTTCGTGTCGCTGGCCGACGCGGAGAGCGAGCGGACGGCCCGTTTGTTGCCGCGCCGCAAGCACGACTTCGCCCGCATTGCGGCGGCGGAATGGGTGCTGGCCGACCGGGCGGCCCAGCTCGCGCGCTTGCACCGCTACGGGGTGGCGGCCGTCGAGGCGCCGGCGGAGACGCTTGTGCCGCACGTGGTGCGGACGTACTTGCTGCGCCGCCGCCGGTTCGCGCTCTGAGACCGCCCTGCTTCCGGGTCACGCCGGATGGTCATCCGTGCGCCGGGACCGCCGGCCGGCCAAGCCGTAGTAACCTGCCCACAGGAGGGCGGTCGCGGCGGCGACGGCGAACTTCACCCCCATCGGCAGGCGAGAGGGCGTGACGAATCCCTCGATGGTGCCTGCGACGACGAGCATCGCGGCGACGCCAAACATCAGCTGCATGCCCTCCCACGCCCCCTGCCGCACCGCCTCGGCGCGCCGGCGGCCGCCGGGGTGAATGAGGGCATGGGCAAACCGGAGGCCGGCGCCGCCCGCGATGAAGATGGCGGCAAGTTCGGTCACGCCGTGCGGCAGGATGAGGGACCAGAACAGGGCCGACCGCCCGGCCCGCTGGAACAAGGCGGCGAGGGCGCCCAGCATCACCCCGTTCTGCCACATCATGTACAGGGTGAACAACCCGCCGGTGACGCCGCCGGCGAACGCATAGAGGGAGACTTGGATGTTGTGCGTCATGATGAAGCTGGAGAGGACAGGCGCATCGACGGCGTGCGGGCCAGCCTGCTCCGGTTGCACCTGTGTCGCGATTTCCGGCGGCAACAGCCGGTAGGCGTTGAGGGGCAGGCGGTAGGTCGCCGCGAATGCGAACAGGATGCCGGCGAGCGAGACGGCGGCGGCCAGCGCGATGTACCCGGACAGACGCCGGACCAAACGAGGGTAGTCTGCGGCCCAAAAGCGGAACACCCGTCCAAACCCGTCCCGCTCCCGTCGGTACAACCGGTTGTGTGCCGCGGTGACCAGGCTGTTGAGGTAGGCCGTGACCGGATGGGCCGGGAAACGCGTCCGGGCGACGGCCAAATCGCGCACCGCCCGCCGGTAGAGATGGATGAAACGCGCGAGTTCCTGCGGGTTGCGAAACCTGCGCGCTTTGCGCAGGTGCGCATCCAGTTCACGCCATGCGGCTTCGCGTTGGGCGCGAAACGACGTGACGTCCATGCGTCTTTTGTCTCCTTTCTGACGCGGAGGGAGGTGCCGCCGTGCAACGGCCAGAAGTGAAGGTGATGACGCCGGAGCGGGTGGAGCTTGTGTTCACGCTCGCCGGCATCGGTACGCGTGCGCTGGCGTTCCTCATTGACCGGCTGATCATCCTTGGCGTTTACGTCCTCTTCGCGCTCGCCGCCTGGGGCTTGTGGTACGCCTTGCCCGCTCGCCTGCACGATGTACTCATCGGCGTCATGGTCATCCTCGCGTTTTTTACGCCGTTTCTCTATCACATCGGCTGCGAATATTCTACCTCAGGCCAGACGGTGGGGAAACGCTGCCAGCGCATCCGGGTTGTCCGCCGTGACGGCAGGCCCGTCACGTTCGCGGCCGCAGCGGTGCGCAACGTGTTGCGGGTGGTGGACGGATTTCCCGTGGGGTATCTGGCGGGCGTCGTGGTGATGCTCATCGACCCGAAGGCGCGGCGCGTCGGGGACCTCGCGGCCGGCACCATGGTGGTGCTCGACAACCGCCGTCTGCAGCTTGCGCCGCTGCCGGCGGGCACACCGTGGGAGGACGCGGGTACCTCCGGCGGCACGGTGGAAGCCGCGCCCCCGGCCTCGGCCGCCGTCACCGTCCGCCTGCCGCGGCGGCATGTGACCTTCGTGCTGCACGGAGAACTGCCACCGGGATGGGAGGACACCCTCCGGGCGCTCGTCAAGCGGCGCCGCCAGCTGGCGCCCGCCATCTGGCGGGATCGCGTCCGGGAGGCGTGGGAAGCGACGCTGGCCCTGCCCGGTGTCGCGCTGCTACGGCCGCCTGACGAGCGGCCGCTCACGCCGCGCGAACAGGCGCAGCTCCTGCGCGCCCTCGTCCGCGCGGTGCGCAAGCAGGCGCGCGCAAAGCGGCGCC
>NZ_BMOY01000025.1 GCF_014647315.1 Paenalicyclobacillus cellulosilyticus | reverse complement strand
GGTTGTTCGTCATGCATGAGTTTGGGGGAGCCGTGGAGGGAATGCAAGGTGGGCGGGATTTGACGCTTACGGCGGGGCCACAGAACCAAATATGATCGTCGGTACCGTAGCACATGAGTTCAACCACGACGCCGCGACGTACGAGCTCATGAAGGTATACGGCCATGTGACCACATTTACGCAGAGCAACATCATCAATCAGACCAACGCTGATTTGGACAACCAGGAATGCTCCGGTCACCTGACGCCGCTGTTGTTCGCGCCAAACTACATCGGACCGCAGGGTATGGCGGTGTATTATTCGTCGATTGCCAGTTTATTTGACGCCGCAGACGACTCTGGCGTCGACTGGAGCCTGTATGACAAAGACAATTTCTCGAACATGACGCCGGACCAATGGTTCCCACATTACGATCAGCTCGGGAGCCTCTACACCTACATCTGGGAGACCTACGGCCCGGAGAAGGCCCGCGAGATCTGCTATGCGATGTACTCCGACGACCGGAATCTGCAGAACATCGTGCAGTCTGAACTCGCATTGCCATTCCGGCAGGTCGAGAACGGATGGTATTCCTGGATGAAGGGCGCGTTCGATGGCAAAGGCGGGATAGCCCAAAAAATCTTTCGGTTCCCAGGCGCAGAGGTGAAGTTCGATAAGGCCATCCAGCTTCCTGCGAGCACGGCGGGCATCACCATCACCGACCCACAAGGAAACCAAGTCCCTATCCATTCCATACAGATAGGTGAGTTGGACAACTCCGGTTTGTTCGTGTTGTCCTGGTCGCTCCAAAAAGGCGTCGTGTATACGCTGGATGTCCAGCCAAACACGGTGCAGTACGCATCCGGCGGCTGGGCAGACCCGCAGGAGATAAAGTTCACCTTTATGGTGGACCCGCAGGGACAGTGATGGTGTGCATCCCTGCGTTAAGTCTACGACGTTGCGCAGGTTTATGGATATTGACGATATTGGCCTGACGGCTATCCAGCCGCGCCCATGCAAGTTTTACTGCACCCATACCGATATAACAAGTGAACGGGTCGAAAGGGCTAAGTATCGATCCGGCCCTCGAACAAGAGGGAAATATGTTTGAACGGGAGGGTAACAGGCGTGAGCTTCGGACTCATCATCAACCACAACCTTGGTTCGATGAACGCGTTGGCGGCGTTGAATCAGAACCAGAACAGCTTGCAACAAGTGCTGCAGCAGTTGTCCACGGGTAAACGCATTAACAGTGCGGCGGACGACGCAGCCGGTCTTGCCATATCGCAAAAGATGCAGGCACAAATCAACGGACTCAATCAGGCGTCACGGAATGCGCAAGATGGCATCTCGCTGATTCAGACGGCGGAAGGCGCGCTGAATGAAACCCAAAGTATTCTGCAGCGTATGCGCCAATTGGTCGTGCAGGCAAATAACGGAACCAATACATCTGACGATCTGAAAGCCATCCAAGAGGAGATCAGCCAGCTTCAGGCGGAGATTGATCGAATCGGTAACAAAACTCAGTTTAACACGAAAAACCTGTTGGATGGTAGCTTGGGGGTAAAGGCGGCAGACGGGACAGTTACAATTGCCGCTTTGACAGCTGCAGGAATCACTGCGGATGTGTCGGGGGTGAAGAGTGGGACGACTCTCTCGTTCACGCTGGACACAACGAATAAAACGATTACGGTTTCGGATGGAACCACGTCGCAAACCCTGAGTCAAGATCCAACAAATGTGAAAGCGGGAACTGTTCTCAATTTTGACAAGGTAGGTCTGACACTTATATTTGGCGCAAACGTGGACCTAACAAAGTATGACGGAACAAACTCTCTTGACGGTCAGAACATCACGACGACCGGTAACACCCTAAGTTTTCAGATTGGTCCTAACGGCAACACCACTCTGGACATCAGCATAGCTGACATGAGATCATCGGCACTGGGAACCGGCACGAGTAACACGACAGTAACCGACCTTAGCAAGGTAAATGTGACAACGGCAAGTTTCGACGAAAATGTTGCAGCAATTGACCAAGCGATAAGGCAAGTCTCTGATCAACGTGCTCAGCTAGGTGCATACCAGAACCGCTTGGAGCACACTATCAATAATCTGGAAGCTGCCGCACAGAACCTTACGTCCGCTGAATCAGGAATCACTGACACCAATATGGCGTCTGCGATGGCCGAGTTCACGAAGGACAACGTCCTCCAGCAAGCGGCCATCTCGATGCTGGCGCAAGCGAATCAGCAGCCGCAGTTGGTACTCAAATTACTCGGCTGAAATCCTTTGGGGAGAAAGTGGAAGACCGGTCATGGTGGCCGGTCTTCCTTCCTTGATTGTTCACATGCGATTTGTCCGTGGGCCCGTTTTAACGACATCTGAAAGTAATCAATTTGAAACTGAATTTTATTAGAACTTCATCAAAAATCAGGAGAGTGATCTGCCATGACGTACATCGGTTCTCTGTCAGGGGCTTACCCGACAAGCGGAAGTTCCGCAGGTGGGGTAAACCAACTGACGTATACACCAGGTTCCGGGCTGTCCGGCCTGGCGTCTGGCATCAACACCGACGCCATGGTCCAGGCCATGGTGCAAGCTGCCCAAGTGCCTCTTGTACAACTCCTGCAACAGCGCCAGATCTTGCAATGGCAGGAGATGCGCTATCAGCAAGTCAATGCCGCGCTGCAGAACTTGCAAAACACGGTCCAGAATTTGCAGTTACAATCCACGTTCATGGTGCATTCCGTGACCTCGTCCAATCCGAGTGCGGTCAACGCCACTGCCTCCACCCTGGCTCCAGCAGGTACCTTCAATGTAAGCGTCCAACAATTGGCGCAGGGGGCAACAGTAGTTTCGTCGAGTCCGTTGGCGAAACCGCCAGGTCAAATCCAAGTGAGAGATCTTACTGGCGGCACGCAGATTACCTTAAACATCAACGGCCAATCACTCACGTTCCAACCAACCGACACGCTGCAAACCGTGCTCTCTGCAATCACGAGCAACACGCAGACGGGTGTATCCGCGTATTACGATCCTGCCTCGGGATATGTGGTTCTGCAGACGACCCACACAGGCAGCGGTGCCAAAATACAAGTGGATAGCACAACTGCGGCGTTCCTTGCAAATGTACAGGGCTTCAACATTACACAGGCGAAGTCCATTACGACCACACCCGCGCTAACCAACGGCTATTTGACAAGCAACATCACCATCGAGATCAATGGGCAGCAGATTCAATTGAACGGTGCACAGAACCAACTGACCTTAGATGACATCGTCGGTATCATCAATCAATCAAGTAACAAGACCGGCGTGACGGCGAAAAACGTCAACGGTCAGCTGCAATTGTTACCTACGTTCACGGACAACACGCAAAATGTCACTTACGAACTCTTGTCGCCCATCAGCGTCAGGGAGTCGGATTCGGGAAACATCCTTGGATTGAATACGGTGTATTCTGGAACTGTCGCGCAACAAGTCGCCCAAGACGCCGTCTACACCGTCAACGGCTACACCACGTCGAGCCCGACCAACCAGGCGTCGTTCAACGGCATCACGTTCCAACTGAACAGCGTCACGTCCGCGCCGGTCAGCATCACCGTCGGCACCGACGTGGATAGCATTGTTAAGACCATCACCAACTTCGTTCAACAGTACAACCAGACGTTGCAACTGATGCAGGTTTTGTACAACGAGCAACGAAGCTATGACTACCAGCCCCTGACGGTGCAGCAGGCGTCGCAGATGACGCAGGACCAAATCCAGAAGTGGTACCAAAAGGCGCAGAGCGGCATGCTGGCCAACGATCCGCTGCTCGGCAGCATCATGAACACGCTCGAGAACGACATGCAGCTGCAACTGCAGAACCAGACGCCGTCCATGTTGAACGGGCAGCAGGTCACGTTCAATACGCTCGCGTCCATCGGCATCACGCCCATCGATCCGCTCACCGGTCCTGCGTCGGGCGCCATCGCGCCGGGCGTGACGACGACCGGGTGGAACACGTACGGGCTGCTCCAAATCAACACCGACCAGTTGCGCGCCGCCATCCAGGCGGACCCGCAGGCGGTGATGCGGCTCTTCACGAACAATCCGAGCCTGCCGTCCAACCAGGCCAACATGAGCACCGGCATCGCGGTGCAGCTGTACAACGACCTGCAGAACCAGATCCAGCAGCTGACGCAGGAGGCGGGATCGAACCCGAACATCAACAGCGAGATCACCATGACGCTGTCGAGCGGCGCGAGTGCGGGCATCGCCGGGTTGTTGCCCTATACGCTCATCGACCCGAATGCCGACTTCAACCAGCTCTTCGGTACGGACGCCCTCGACGTCAGCTTCCTCGGCCAGCAGATTTACGGCATGGACACACAGGCGCAGGACATGCAGCAGCAGATCAACGACCTGCGCCAGCGCTACCAGAACGAGTTTGCGCAGATGGAACAGGTGTTGGCGCAACTGAGCACCCAATCCGGATTCCTCGCCGGGCTGGTGGGTGGCGGCGGATCGTCCGGCGGTTGATGCCGTATCGCGCTTGGATGCCTGGCCGGCACAGCAGGGGCGGACAGACTCAGGAAAGGCGGGCAGCGTAGAAGGACGATGAAGTGGACGATTCGGCAAAAGCTGTTAACCGGCTTTATGGTGGTATTGGCCTTGCTCGTGGCGGTGGACGTGGTCGCGTTGGTGAAACTCCACGGCATCGCGGCGCAGGTGGCGAACATCGATCAGAAGTACCTGCCGCGCCTCACCTACATCCAGAACATGACGAGCGCCGTCTGGAATGTGGACGATCTCGTCCATAAATACGCCACGACCACCGACTCGACGCAGCGGCAGGCGCTGCAGAGCGAGATCGACGCGGCGATGGCCGTGGAACAAAAGAATGCGCAGGCTTTGTCCGCGTTGCTTAACACCGCTTCCAAGCAGATTTACGCGACGTTCGCTTCGGATTGGCAGGCGTACGTGAACGACGTCAAGCTCGTCCTCGGCGCGAAGGACAGCGCGAGCGCGGGGCAGGCCTTGGCGCAGGCGGAAGTCGACTTCACGAATCCGCTCAACCAGATGAACCAGCTGGTGAACCGGGTGCAGACCCTGACGCATCAAGCGACGGCCTCGGCGCGGGCGGCGGCGGCGCAGGTGACCGGATTTGTCGTCACGGTTTCTCTCCTCGCCATCGTCGTGGGCGCGGCGGTGGCGTGGGCGCTCTCCGAGATCATCAGCCGCGGCCTGCGCCAGGTGCGCGACGTCGCGGTCCACGTCGCCGAAGGCAACCTGCGCGTGAGCGAGCTTAGGCCGCGGTCGAAGGACGAGATCGCGGACTTGATGCACGCCACCAACAGCATGGTGAAGCAATTGCGCAGCATCGTCGCGACGCTGACCGATCACGCCCAGCGCGTGGCGGCTGCGGCGGAAGAGCTGTTCGCCAGCGTCGAGGAGAATTCGCGGGCGTCGCAGCAGATTGCGGGCGCGATTGAGACCGTGGCGGCCGGCACCGAGCGGCAGAAGACGAGCGCCGACGAAAGCGCGAAAGCGATGGAGGACATCGCGAAGAGCATCGAGAGCATCGCCGATAAGTCGACGCGGGTCGCGTCGGCGTCGACCGAGATGGCGGAAGCGGCGGCGAACGGTCAGACGCTCATTGAAAATTCGGTGGCGCAGATGGAGGTCATCCACGCTTCGGTCGCGGATTCCGCGGCCAAGATTGCCGACCTCAGTGAACAGACGAAGCGCATCGGCGACATCGTCGCCGCCATCACGAACATCGCGGATCAAACGAACCTCCTTGCGCTCAACGCGGCCATTGAGGCGGCGCGCGCCGGCGAGCAAGGGCGCGGGTTCGCCGTCGTGGCGGACGAGGTGCGCAAGCTCGCGGAGGAGTCGGCGCGTGCGACCAGTGAGATTGCGGCCATCCTCGAGGGCATCCGCCGCAACACCGAGGATTCCGTGACGGCCATGCGCCGCGTGTCGGAGGAAGCCGAGAGCGGGCGCAGCGTCGTGCAGGAGGCCGGGGCGTCGTTCGCGCAGATCCGGGAAGCGGTGGACCGCGTGCGGGACCAGGTACTCGACGTGTCGGCGGCCACCGAAGAAATTTCCGCGGCGGTCGAGGAGGTTACTGCCACCATCGAGTCGATGGCGCAGATTTCCCGGGAGGCGGTGACGGAGTCGCAGAACGTCGCCGCGGCCGCGGAAGAACAGCTGGCGTCGCAACAGGAGATCTCGTCCGCCGCCACCTCACTGTCGGAGATGGCGAGATCGATGCGCGAGTTGGTGGCACGGTTCCAAGTTTGATGGCGCGTGGAGGGGGCGGTGGGCCGCCCCCTTCGTCACTCCTCCGCCACCCAGGCCTGGCGCAGGGCGAACAGCTCGCGCAACTCGTCCGTCGACAACTCCGTGATCCACGCCTCGCCGGCGCTCGCGATGTGCTGGCGCAAAGCCTGTTTGTCCTCCAACATCTGGTCAATCCGTTCCTCCAGCGTCCCCAGTGCGACGAACTTGTGCACCTGAACGTGGCGGGACTGGCCGATGCGGTACGCCCTGTCGGTGGCCTGGTCCTCCACCGCCGGGTTCCACCAGCGGTCAAAGTGGAAGACGTGGTTGGCGGCGGTCAGATTGAGGCCAATCCCGCCTGCGCGCAGCGACAAAATGAACACGCCCGCCGCGCCGGCCTGAAACCGCGCCACCATCTCGTCGCGGGCGCGTTTCGGCACGCCGCCGTGCAGGAACAGCACCTCTTCGCCGAGGTGGGCCGTAAGGACCGTCTGCAGCATCCTTCCCGCCTCGACGAACTGGGTGAAGATGAGGCAGGCGTCGCCCTCTTCGCGGAGTTCCTCCACCATTTCCAGGAGCCGCGCCAGCTTGACGGAGCGGTGGATGAAGCGGGCGAGGGCCCGGCCGGTGGGCAGCGGATCGCCCAAGAACAGGGCGGGGTGGTCGCACACCTGCTTCAGCTTCGTCAGCGTGGCGAGGATGAGGCCGCGGCGTTCCATGGGATCCAGGTCGTCGAGGCGGCGCATCATCTCGTCCACCACCGTCTGGTACAAGGCCGCCTGCTCCTTCGACAGCGCGACGAACGCCTTGTGCTCCGTCTTGTCCGGCAGGTCGAGGGCGATGGACGGATCGCGCTTGGTGCGGCGGAGCAGAAACGGCTGGATGAGCCGCTGCAGCCGCGCCAGGGCCTCGCGGTCGCCGTCGCGTTCGATGGGCCGCGCGAACCGGCGCATAAACGACGACAGGCTGCCGAGGTATCCTGGGTTGAGGAACTGGAAGATGGACCACAGTTCGGTGAGCCGGTTTTCGACGGGCGTCCCCGTCAGCGCAATCCGGTGCTCCGCCCGCAGCCTGCGCACGGCCTGGGCCTGCTTGGCGTGCGGGTTCTTGATGTTCTGCGCCTCGTCGAGGCAGACGCACGCCCAGTCGATCTCGCCCAGATCGGCGCGGTCGAGGTGGCAGAGTGTGTACGACGTGAGGACGAGGTCGTGGGCGCGGGCCGTCTCGGCGAACGCCTCGCCGTGCGCCCGTCCGGGACCGTAGTGGACGTAGACGCGCAATCCGGGCGCGAACCGCTGCAGCTCCTTCTGCCAGTTGCCGATGACGGACGTCGGGCAGACGAGGAGGGCAGGCGCGGGATGGTCGGCGCCGTCCCCCACCGCGTGCGCGCTCGCCGCGCCCAGATCGCCTGTCGCGACTGGATCAGCCGCCGTGTGCGCATCCGCCTCCGCGCGCAGGTGGAGCAGGTAGGCGATGAACTGCACCGTCTTGCCAAGGCCCATGTCGTCGGCGAGGCAGGCGCCGAGGCCGAACTGGCGGAGGAAGGCGAGCCAGCTGAAGCCCACCTGCTGGTAGGGCCGCAGCGTGCCGTGAAACCCGGCCGGAACGGGCAACAGCGGCATCGCGCGGCTGTCGGCCAGCGGCCGCAGCAATTCGGCGAGGCGCGGGTGATGGGAGACGTCCACCGCGACGGCCACGTCGGGTACGGCGTGTGCCGCCACTTCCGCTGTTGTGCCCGCCACCGTCGCGCCCGCTTCCGCCGTTGCATCCGCCTCCGCCGTCGCGCTTGTCTCCTCCGTCGCGCCTGCGGCCGTCGCGCCCGCTGCGAGCTCTGCTTCCGCCGCGTCGTCGCCAGGCGCCGCGGTCGCTGCGAGATCGCCCGTCAGGTGGAGGGCGATGAGCTCGCGCAGCGTCATCCCGCCCGCACGGCGGCGCATTGCCTGCTCGACCTTGGCAACCAGCGCGGGATCGAGCGCGAGCCAGCGGCCGCGGAATTGCATGAGCCGCCGCTCGTGCGCGACGAGGGCGGCGAATTCCTCCTCCGTCATCTCCACGCCGCCAAGCGCCACGCGCCATGAGAAGGCGACGGTCTGCTCGAGGCTGAAGCGGGCCGGCGCGCCGCTTGCCGGCGGCTGAATGCTGGCGACGAGCTTTGGCCGCGCCTTCTGCAGTGCGTCCCACCAGGCCGGCACCAGCACGGGCACCTGCAGCTCGGCGAGGGCGGGCGCGGCTTCGCGCAGGAAGCGCCACGCCGTCTCGTCGTCGATCTCGTTTTGCACCCGGCCGTCTTCGCCGGCGAGCCACGGGAAGCGGGCGGCGATGCGCGCCTCCGCCTTGTCCGCCCGGTGCAGCCAGCGGCGCCATGCGGCAGGGGCGGCCGCCCTCGGCACGGCGGGGGCAAGCACAGCGGGGGCAGACAAGGCAGAAGCAGCATCCGGCGCGTGGGCGCCCGTGCCCTCGACCGCGGCGACTTCGCCCTGGCCCGCCATCGCCTTGTCGAGGAGCACCACCTCCAGACGCCACGGGGCGTCCTCGGTGCGGGGTTCCATCAGGCGCAAACCGGTGACAAACGGTGCATCGTCGGTGCGGAAGCCAAGTGCGAGGAGAAAATCTTCTTCGTCTTGGATGAGATCGGATGCCCCGGCAGGCTCACGCGCTGCCACGACAGCGCCAGCGTCCGCCCTGCGCCCACCGTTCCCGGCCGCCGCATCTCCGGCTGCCTCATCTCCGGAGGCCGCGTGCATGGCGTCGCCCGGGTTGACCACACCGGTCGCATCCGCGTCCCGGGCCGTGCGCGCAGCATCCGCAGCCGCCGCGAGCGCGGTGCCGCCCGCGCCGTGGCGGCGGGATCGCCGGCTGGATTCAAGCCGGCGGGTGAACCACGGGTTGCGTGCGCACACCTCGTTCCAGGCGGCGAGGCGCTCCGGATGGGCATCCAGCCACGCGCGTACCGCCATGTCGAACCAGTCACCGGCGAACGGCAGCGCGGCGCAGATCTCCGCCCATGCCGCGGCGGAGCGCGCTGAGCCTCCTGCTTCGTGCACAGCACCTGCGTCCGCCACCACCCCGGCGGCTTCGCCGGCCGGGGATGCCGCGACATCCGCCACGTCCGGTTTCCACCGTAGCTGTCCCGATCTCCAGGCGGTGAAGTCCGGTACGTACCGCCCGCCCGAGATGGTTTCTCGCATCCACTGGGCGGCCCGTCGCAGTTCGTGCACCGGAGCAGTCCAAAACCATGTGTACACCGGATTTTGGTACGCCTCTGGATCGGCGAAGTACACCAGGGCGTCGAGCGGGGACAACCATACGCCCTCCCATCCGCTCGGTGTACGGACCGTTTTGCACAGCGTGCCGTAGTACGAGTCCTCATGGCGGGCGAAAAGACCCAGCGCGAGGGCGAGCGGATCGCAGACGGTTCCGTCCGGCATGTTGCCGGTGATGGCAAGGCCGTCGCCTGTCCAAGCGATGGACAGCACAATCTGCCAGGGTCGGCTATCGGTCGTCGCGTACGCAGGCGAGAGCATCATGTGGGCATCAGCTTCTTTCGTTCCATCTCGGTCAGCAGGGTGCGCCGGCGGCTGTGGCGTTGCACAAACTGCGGCAAAAACGCCTGCCATGCCGGCAGCCGCTTCGCCTTGCGGTAGAGGGTGCTGAGCTTGCTGAGCCAGCGTACCGCTTCTTTGTAGGCGTCGCGCGTCTTTTCTTGCACCAGCCGCTCCACCACCTGGTGGTACCAGGGGATCAGCAACTCCGGGTGTTCTCGCTCCAAGCGGCGGATCACTTCCGGCGGCAACCAGCTCGGCAACCGGCCGCTCGCCATCTGCACGTGCACCCACGTCGGCCAATCCTCGCGCTCCAGTGCGACCGCGGCCAGGATGTCCTTGGTCACCGGCAGGTGGCGCTGCAGGAAGCTGAACAGGGTGGAATCCACGGCGGCGCGGAGTTCCGCCGGTACGATGCGCGATACCTCGCGCAGCATCTGACCGATCCCGGTCAGCACGAAGTCCGGCGGGTCTTCCCAGTGGCTGTCCAGCCATGACACCCAGGCCAAGCCGTCGCGCACACGATGCCGCATCGCTGAAAAACAGAATAAAAGAAACGCGTCCGCTTCATCGGCTTGCGGTTGGCCGAGCGTTTCCGCCAGTGCCATCGCCTCGTCGGCATGGTCACTCCACAGCAGGAGCAGAATCTGTACCAACCGCAGGGAGCGCAGGCGAGGATGTGTGAGCGGGGTCTTCGCGCGTTCTGCGCTCGCGACCCTCTCCCAATGTTCCCATACCGGAGCCAGGGCGGACCGTTCTTTTTCCGGCGAGATGGTGCGGATGAGCAGGGAGTCGTATGTAAATAGGTAGAGAAAGGTGAATTCAAGCAGCGCCTCGCTGTCCAGCTCGGCCCACCAACGCTGGCGCAGCCAATCGGCCAATACCTGGGTCGTGGCCGCGTGCGTTGCCAGAGCCTCCTGGGTCCATTCAATTTCCAATTCATCCACCAGGATGCGTTGGGCATGCTCCTTGAAGCCGCGCTTCAGCCAAGGATAGTTCCTGACGCGCGGCAACAATTCTGTCAGCACGAACCACGCCCACACCCAGGCGGCGAAGATACGCCAGAGGGCGGCTACCGGCCCCTCTTCAGCGGGCGCGGCTCGTTCCACCGCTTCCTTGAACGCTGCGAACAGGACATCGATGGAAGTAAACGGGTTGCGGCGGAGCACGGTCTCCGCCTTCGCCAGCGCCTGATTCAATACGCCGAACCATCCTGCCGGGTCATCCGGTTTGGCGCGCTGGGCGCGTGCGCGTTTGGGACGCGTCTGGGAAGCCTGGGCCAAACCGGCAGGTTCCGCGCCGTCAGCAGCGTGGGCGTGGTGCGTGTCGGCAACCGAGTCCGCCACGTTCGTCCCCGCGTCCGACACCTCCCCCGGCGCCTCCGCCTGCGCATCGTCGAGGCCGCGGGCGGCGAGGGCGAACACCACCGCCGCCATGTGCTTGCACAGGCCGTCATACGGACAGGTACAGCTGGCGCCGAGCGGAAACCGCGCTGGGTCCATCTGCACCCGGTAGGTATCCGTCCCCTGCACGATGCCGAACACCATGCCGCGCTCCATCCAGACCCGCGCCACCCGCCCGGCGGTGAAGTACGTCCGGCCGCGATCGACGATGTGTTCCGGCATTTCTTCCAGCATGGTTTCAAAGAGGGAAGCCAGCTCCGTTTCCGAAAGCATGGCACCCGGTTGCACCGCCATGCCACCGCCTCCTTCGTGCCGGTGCGGGGTCACCGCGCACCGGTTGCGTGCGCGCCGTGCGGCCCATGCCGTTCCCGCATGGCCCTGGGGGAATCTTTCGCTATCCTATCTAGTCTACCATGAACGCCGCGGTGCGGGGGCTGCAAAACCGGTCATTCCCCGCGCACACGGTGCGATCGCGATGGTGTGAAGGTAAATTCATAGTAAAATGAACCATGTGCGACGTGGACGTGGCAAGGCGGAAGGGCCTGGCGCGGACGGACGGCCGTTGTTCGTCAGTCCGCGACGGGGCGTGCGTGGCCGCGCCTTGCTGCGGAGATGGGTTACGGGTGGCCAAGGCATGGGTGACGCGCCAAGTGGCAAATCAGGTCGTGCAAATTCTGCAAGACCCGGCGACCAAACGCGATATCGTGCGCACACCCATCAGATGACACAATGGTTGACCAACATCCCGGTGTCACAGCAGGTTCCCTCACGTGTGGCGCGAACTTGGCCGGCGCGCACCCCGATGCACCGGGTCGTTGATGGCGCCGCATGCCGATGGCGGAGGCGGGGATGTACAAGACGTGAAGTAGAACGCGGCACCCAGCGCTGTTGCTCCGGCAAAACGGCCGCGGCTGCCGCGCCATACGGTACGCCATCTTCCGGGATGCAACACGGCGGAACGACTCGTCCTGCCACGGCCTCCCGTATTTCCACCACGGCTCCCCGCTCCGCCATGCAGCATCGGGTTGAGTCCGGCGTCCTCATGTCCTACTCGCGCGAGGACGTCATCCACTTCATCATGCATCTCGAACCGAGGTAGCACGAACCGAGGCGGCTGTGCTGCCTTGGTTGCGGCCTGCCGTATTGCTCGTCATCCATATCCTCGCCCTCGCGGTCATCTTATCGGATCACGATCCGCTCGAACTCTGGGTCACGGGCCTCTATGGGGTATACGTGGTGTTGCTTGTGTTGCTGACGGATCGAGATTCTTCCTGAATGTTGCAGAACGTGGTATGAATTTTCTTGTGATGTGAGATGACCCTCACGATGGAAGGAGAGATGTCCTCATGGTCTTTTCAGGTTTGGGCATGGGGCTCGGCAACTTATCGCGGTTGTCCAACGCGAAGTCAAGGTCCATCAGCCCGGAGAACTTGACCGGTGAAAAAGGGAAGGGCGGCATGGCCACCGAGGGAACAGGCAAACACGCCGCGCGCGATCTCGGTGTGGGCTGGAAGGTGTCCCCGTCCGTGATCGTCAAGGCCCATCAAACCTTCACCTTAGCCCACATCGAAGGCCCGGGCGTGATTCAACACATCTGGTTGACTTGTTTTCCTCAGTTCTGGAGATCGCTCGTCTTCCGCATGTATTGGGACGGCGAAGAACAGCCTTCTGTGGAAACACCGGTGGGCGATTTCTTTTGCAATGGCTGGTGTGAACGGTGCAACGTCAATTCGCTTCCCATCGTGGTCAACCCTGCGGGAGGGTTCAATTCATACTGGGAAATGCCGTTTCGCAAGTCTGCGCGCATCACGATGGAGAACGTTGGGGACGAAGATGCGGTGTTATTCTATCAAATCGATTATAGCCTGATGGAAATCCCTGAGGATGTTGGTTATTTCCACGCCCAATGGCGACGGGACAATCCTCTAAAATACAAGGAAGTACACGTGATCCTGGATGGGGTGCGGGGGAAGGGCCATTATGTGGGTACCTACATCGCCTGGGGTGTACACAACAATGGCTGGTGGGGAGAAGGTGAAGTGAAATTCTACTTGGATGGGGATGAAGAATACCCCACCATTTGTGGCACCGGGACGGAAGATTATTTTGGCGGGGCATGGAACTTCGAGCACCCACAAGGGCAATACGGAACCTATTCAACTCCGTTTTTGGGGCTCCCGCAAGTGATCCGGCCCGATGGACTGTACCGGAGCCAGCAGCGGTTTGGCATGTACAGGTGGCACATCATGGACCCAATCCGCTTTGAACACGACATCCGAGTGACCATTCAAGCGCTGGGGTGGCGATCCGGCGGAAGATATCTTCCGCTTCAGGATGACATCGCGTCCGTGGCCTGTTGGTATCAGACCGAACCTCATGCTCCGTTCCCGGTGTTTCCTGACAAAGACATGCTAGAGGTGATTTGATACCCGTCTGAACAGGTTCCTTGTTAATTTAGGAATGCTTATTCAACAAATATCCCCATTCATGTGTACGAGGTGTTGCTGACCTTGGTTGGCTTGTTTTGATATGAATCGTGTAAAATGGATTCGAAACAAGTCAATGTAATGGAATATGGAGCGTACTTGGGGAACCGAAGCTGTGGAGGCATAGGATATGCATGATTACCCAATGCAGCACGAAGAAGATAAAGCCTATTCGGTGGTGGTAAGCCGGAATCTTGATGATTGTCTCGATGTTGCCAAGGCGCTGGCGTCTGAGCTTCGGCTCACCATTCTCAAAATGTTACGCCGCCGTTCGATGACGGTGATGGAGATTGCAGAGGCTTTGCGTCTACCTCAATCCACGGCCGCGGTCAACATCAAGAAGTTGGAAGATGCCGGGTTGATTTTCACGGAGCTTGTACCGGGCACACGGGGAACGCAGAAGTTGTGTGCAGCCACGGTGAACCGGATTGTCATTGACACCAATCCACCGCCGGAAGAGATGCAAAACGGGGAACAGTATGTTGTGGTTTCCATGCCCATTGGGCATTTTTTTGATTTCGACGTGAAACCTACATGTGGCATGGCCAATGAGTTTCGTTATATTGGCGAGTTGGACGACCCTCGGTCTTTTTTGGAACCGGAGCGGGTGACGGCGCAGTTATTGTGGTTTCATCAAGGATACGTGGAATATCGGTTTCCAAACCGCGTCCCGTTCGGCGCACAGTTGGTCAATCTGGAGTTGACCATGGAGTTATGCAGTGAAGCACCTTACCACAATCCAAATTGGCCTTCCGACATCACGTTGTGGGTCAATGGCGTGGAAGTCGGTACCTGGACTTGTCCAGGGGATTTCGGTGGCAAACGCGGCATTTTGACACCCGAGTGGTTTTCGATTCAGAATACGCAATTCGGCGTCCTGAAAAATTGGCGCATTACAGAGCAGGGTTGTTTCATTGACGGCCGTAAGGTTTCGGAACGCACGCTTTCCGATTTTCACTTGGATGACGGGAAAGACATCGTGGTCCGCATTGGAATCAAGGAAGATGCGGTAAATGTGGGTGGCGTAAACCTGTTTGGACGGAAATTCGGGAACTACGAGACCGACATCGTGTTGCGGATTGATTTTAAACCACGTCGAAACCATGTACACAAATCCCCAGAAAATCCTGTTTTAAAATAATTGCAACCCATACCATATAGGATAAGCCTGACAGTACACACAGGAAGGCGCTCATTCAGCCTTCTTGTGTGCATTTGAATCAACTTTTCTTGTTGAAAAACAACTTTCATTGTGCTATGATTGAGTCGAGTTCAAATTCAGATAAATCCTTCATCGGGGGGTGTATACGGTCATTCGGTGGTGTGGAGTTTTTCGCTTCATCAGAACGATGTAACCGGTGTCATGTATATGTCCAAGGGGGGAACAACATGCGGATGAAAAGAAATGTGAAGCGTGTTAAAGCTTCATTTGCCGCAGTCGTGACCTTGTCCACGTGGGTGACGGGTGTGACGCTGTCACCTGTGTTGTCAGAGGCCAAGACCAAAGCAGCTCCGGTGAACGTGGTGTTTTGGGACTTGTTTGGCGGGGCGGATGGGAAAACCATGCAGGCTATCGTCAAACAATTCAACCAAACCCATCCGAACATCCATATTCAAGAAGAAACACAGGATTGGGGCCAATATTATACCAAACTCACAACCGCCGTGTTGGGCGGGCATGCTCCGGATTTGGCCATTTCCCATGCGGACCATGTGTTGATCTTGAAAACGCAAGGTGTGATTCAACCGCTTGATGCGGAAGCCAAGGCCGCCGGCATCAAATGGAGCGATTTCTTTGGCGCCCCGCTCCAAGATTCGACGATTGACGGACAGCATTATGCCATTCCGCTCGACGTGCACACCTTCTTGCTGTTTTACAACAAATCGCTGTTGAAGCAAGCAGGACTGTTGAACGCCAAAGGCGAGTATACCGTTAAGAGCTATGCGCAATTTGTAAGCGATCTCACGAAGGTCAAAAAGGTGGCCAAAATCCCGCTTTCTTTCCCCGAGAACGGGTGGTTCCCGTTGGCGCTGTGGCAGTCCTTCTACGCTCAAATGGGCGGAGGGGATTTGGTCAATAGCCAAAAAACGAAGGCCGTGTTCATGGATGGGGCCAATAAACAAAAAGCAATTGCCGCCATGCAGGATGTTTGGGACCTGTATAACAAGTATCATGTCATTCCGCCGAACATCTCCAATATCGAGCAGGTGTTCAAAGCGAAGAAGGCTGCATTCATCATCGATGGGACATGGAATGTGGATGATTTCCACAATACCTTGAAAAACGACCTTGGTGTCACCATGTTCCCGGTTCTGTTTGGACGTCCTGCTGCGTGGGCGAATTCCCATACGTTTATCTTACCCACCAACCCCAAACGCACGCCGGAACAAACGCAAGCAGCGTTGACGTTCGTCAAGTGGGTGGAAGACCACGCGTGGTTGTGGGCGAAAGCAGGTCATATCCCTGCCAATCAAACCATTCAATCCACCGCCCAGTACAAATCGTTGCCGTTCCGCAGCAACTATGGTGCACAAGGCAAATTTGTGCAGTATTTCCCGGAGACCAAGAACGTATGGTTGATGACCGATCAACCTGTATTGGATGTGTTGCAGTCCATTCTTCTGAAGAAGACGACTGTACAAAACGGTTTGCAGCAAATGGCGAATCTGCTCACGCAACAATTGAATCAGCATTGAAGCCGTGCAGGGGTTTGGCGGGGTTTTGAATGCGGGCAGCCAGGCACGTGCACGAATCGCACGTGCCCGGCTTCGCTCTCCGAGGGGATCTCCATGAACATGGTCAGGCGTTCTCCGGCTACTTACATGATGTTGCTGCCGTTTTTCGTGCTTTACATGTATTTCACGTTTTATCCGATTGTGAAAGGGTTCATCATCAGTCTTCAGGACTATCAAATTCTAGGCGAGAAAACATTTGTGGGTTGGCAAAATTACCGGCAACTGTTTGCGGACCCAACCTTTTGGGCCTCCGTCTGGCATACGGTCCTCTTCACCTTGTTGTCGGTACCCATTCTTGTTATTGTCGGTTTTTTGTTAGCATTGTTGGTCAACGTTCCTATGCGGGGACAGACGTTTTTTCGAGCCGTCTTTTTTATGCCGATGATCCTCAGCGTGTCGGTGGTATCCAGTGTATGGACGGCCATCCTGGGAAGTTATGGTGGTTTGGTCGATGCGTTGCTGAATGCCATCGGCGTGAAGCAACAAATCTTCTGGCTGACGGACAGCAAACTTGCCTGGGTTTCCATTCTTCTTATCACCACCTGGTGGACAGCCGGTTTCAATATGGTCTTGTATTTGGCTGGCCTGCAGGAGATCCCGGCCGAACATTATGAAGCCGCCACCATCGACGGGGCGAATGCTTGGCAACGCTTGCGTTACATCACCATTCCAGGTTTGCGTCGCGTTACGGTATTGGTGGTCTTCCTGCAAATCATCGCGTCGTTCAAGGTATTTGCCCAAGTGTATTTGGTGACGGGCGGCGGACCGGCGGGTGCAACCAGGACCTTGATTCAGTACATTTATGAACATGCATTTAATCAATTCCTGTTTGGACCTGGAGCAGCCGCTTCGTATGTGTTGTTTGCCATGATCTTCATTGTGTCACTCCTGCAGCTGCGACTGATCAGTTCGGCGGAGCAGGGAGGGTAAATGTTCATGGATACATGGATGGATGTACAACCTGCGGCCATCACCCAATCCAATACCCAACGTGCAACGCGGCGCGAAAGGCATCCCATTGCGTTTTGCGTTGCTTCGCTGTTGGCGTTCTTTTGGCTCGTGCCTTTGGCATGGGTGATCTTGGTCTCCTTCAAACCGCAAGGCAGTAATGTGATGAACGCCACCGGTTGGGTGACTCCGCCATACACCATCGAGAACTACATCGAAGTGTTCACGAAAGCACCGGTCGCGTTGTGGATTTGGAACAGTTTCTTAGTTGCTGTCATCACGACGTTTCTCGCTCTTTTGCTTTCCACGCTCTGTGCTTTTCCGTTCTCGCTGGGATCGTTTTTTGGCAGCCGGTTTCTCATGTTTTTGATTGCCATCGGTTTGATGGTTCCTGGGGAAGCGACATTAATCCCCCTTTATGTGGTGTTTCGCAACCTGAACTGGTTGGATTCGTATCAAGCCCTCATTCTGCCGGGCATCGCCATCCCGTTTGGTGTCCTGCTTTTAAAACAGTTCTTTGATGGTTTGCCGCGGGAACTCTTTGAGGCCGCCATGATGGATGGATGCGGAATCGTGCGTATGCTTTTCCAAATCGCGGTCCCTTTGTCGCGTCCGGCATTGGCCGCTTTAGGGATTTTTACCTTTCTCGGATCGTGGAACAACTTTCTCTGGCCGTTCATCAGCACGACCAGTCCGCAGATTATGACCATCCCTGTAGGCATCCCATTTTTTAATTCAAGCTATCATACCGATTACACATTGCCCATGGCGGCCAATGTGGTCGTCTCCGTGCCGGTGTTGGTTGCTTTTCTGTTGTTTCAAAAACAGATCATCAAGGGGATCTCGTTTACCGGTCTTAAATGAACGCGGTGAGCGGATGCAGATCTTAACTTCATGGACCAAAGGAGGCCACCTCGTTGATCGTCACCATGAAAGACACCACGTGGGAGGTTCGCCCCGAATTCCCGCGCCCCGATTTCGCGCGTGCCGATTGGCACAACCTCAACGGTGCTTGGCGCTTTGCCTTCGACCCGGAAGACGTCGGCCTGGCCCAGTCATGGCCGGTGGACGGCCCGCCGGGAGAGAGGACCATCGTCGTGCCCTTCTCCTGGGCGAGTCCCCTGTCGGGGATTGGCGAGGATGTCCGCGGCGTGGGCTGGTACACGCGCGACGTCGCGTGGCAACCCCAACACCGGGACGGGCGCGTCATCCTGCGCTTCGGCGCCGTGGATTACCGGGCCGATGTGTGGGTGAACGGCGTGCATGTCGGATCGCACGAAGGCGGTTACGCCCCGTTCGATCTCGACATTACCCCGGCCTGGCGGCGCGACGGCGACAACCGCATTGTCGTCCGGGTAGAGGACTACGATCTCCCGCACCAGACGCGCGGCAAACAGGGTTACGGCGAGATCCGGGGCATCTGGCAGCCGGTGTGGCTCGAGGGCCGCCCGGCCAATCACCTGCTGGCTGTCCGTTTCGTGACGCACTTGGATGGCACCGTGGACGTGTCGGGCACCATCCGGGTCCATCGGCGCGGGCGCGCGCGGCTTACGTTCTCGTTCCCGGACGGCGGTGTGGCGCACGCGGTGGAGTTGGCGTTGCCGGAAGCGGGGGAGGCGCCGTTTGCCACATCGTTCCGCGTTGAGGAGCCGCGGCTGTGGTCCCCGGACGACCCCTACTTATATGAAGGCGTCGTCCGGCTCTGCACCATGGCGGACGGCGCGGACGAAACCGACGGCGCGGGGGAAGCCGACAGCGCGGGCGAGATCGACGAGGTCCGGACCTATTTCGGCATTCGCGAGATCCGCGCCGAGCGGTGGGACGGCCGGCCGTACCGCTGGCTTCTCCTCAACGGCAAGCCGGTGTTTCTCAACGGGACGCTCGATCAATCGTTCCACCCCGAGGGGTTCTTCACCTTCCCCAGCGACGAGGTGATGCGCGACGAGATCTGGCGTCTCAAGCGCCTCGGCCTCAACTGTGTCCGCATCCACATCAAGCCGGAGGACCCGCGCAAGCTGTACTGGGCGGATAAGCTGGGCATCCTCGTGATGGCCGACATGCCCTGCTTCTGGGGCGAGCCAACGGAAGCGGCGCGGTCGGCCTACCTGCGCGAGGCGGAAGCCGTCATCCATCGCGACTTCAATCACCCGAGCATCTTCGCCTGGGTGATGTTCAACGAGACGTGGGGCCTGTTCAGCCACGTGGACGGCCGGCGCGTCTACACGGAGGAGACGAAGGCCTGGGTGCGCGAGGTGTACCGCTGGGCGAAACGACTCGATCCGACGCGCCTCGTCGAGGACAACTCGGCGTGCAACTACGATCACGTCGAGTCGGACCTGAACACCTGGCACTTTTACATCCACGGGTATGAAGCGGTGCGCGATCACGTCGCGCACGCGGTCGAGCGGACGTATCCGGGATCGGACTGGAACTACGCAGAAGGCTACGTGCAGTCGGACGCGCCGCTCATGAACAGCGAGTGCGGGGCCGTCTGGGGCGTCGAGGGCAGCGCGGGCGACAGCGATCTCGCGTGGCACTATCACTACATGCTGAACGAGTTTCGCCGCCACGACAAGCTGTGCGGCTTCGTGTTCACGGAGTTCCACGACGTGGTGAACGAGTGGAACGGGTACTACCGGTTGGACCGGTCCGACAAGGACTTCGGGTACCCATGGTTCGATCCGTCTCTGTCCCTGCGCACCTTCCACCAACCCGACTTCCTGGTCCTCGACGGTCCGCCGTGCCGCACGGTCAAGCCGGGAGAGACGGTGCGCGTGCCGGTGTGGAAATCGAGTTTCACGGACACGCATCACGGTCACGATCTGCGCCTGCGTTGGTACGTGTGGTACGACCACTTCGGGCAGCGGCGGATTGTCGCGGCGGGAGAGCGCATGGTCCACTGGGACGGATACGGCGTCGCGCCGCTCGGCGAGATCGAGGCCGCGATGCCGGGGGAGGACGCGCTGGCGGTGCTCGTGGTGCGCCTGGAGACGCCCGACGGCCGGGTCGTCGCCGCCAACTTCACCACCTTTGACGTGCAAAGCGGGGTCCCCGGCGGGCAGTACGATCTCCCCGGCCGCTGGTGGAGCGTGGCGCCGCATGCGTATACGGAGGCGAGCTTCCCGCTCGCCTGGCGCGCACTCGGCGGCCACAAGGCGAATTTCGCGCACGCCGGCGCCGTGACGTACGAGGTGGCGTTGCCCGGCATCGGGCCGCTCCGTCAGCTGAACGGGATCGACATCTTCTTCGAGGCGAGCGCCAAGATGGTGCTGCCCAAGGACGAGCGGCGGGACGCGGTGGACGTGGCCGCGCATGACTACATGCAGGGCGACAGGGTCGATCCCGGCCGCAACCCGAACTCGTACTTCATGACGGACGAGCAGCGCCACCCGTCGTGGCTCGAGGTGTATGTGGACGGGGAGCGCGTGGCCGCCGCCTGCCTGCCGGACGACCCGGCCGACGCGCGCGGCGTGTTGTCGTGGCACTACCAGCCGCAGACCCGGCGGCTGGAGGAGGCGGGATCGTACGGATACCTGCAGCGCGTGACCGTCCCGAGCCGGCTGTTGCCGCGGATTGTGGAGAAAGGCGGCCTCACGCTGACGCTCGCCGTGCCCGGCGCACGCTCGGGCGGCGAAGCATGGTGTCGCCGGGCGGATGGGTTGGCTGCCGGGCTGGCGGCCGACGCCGGCGCAGGACAGAGCGGCGGGCTCGCCCTCTACGGCCGCAACGCGGGCCGGTATCCGATGGACATCGTGGTGTGGGGGTATTGAATCGGTTCGGGCACGGTTCACCGTGCATCCCCTGCCACAGTCATGGTCGCCAGGAAGCGCCTGCAGACGTTGCAGGCGCTTTGATTCGGAAAATCACACGGCACCGGCGGGCGTCGCCAGGGCTTTGCGGGTGCTCAATCCACCACCGGGCATCCGTTTCACCAGCGTCGATTTTGTCGATGTTCGCCACGGCTTTGTCGCGGGGTTGATGCAAGCGGCCGGCCGGACGACCTCCGCCCTGTGGGTCACCACGGACGGCGGGCGGACCTTTCGGCAGGTGTTGCCAGTCCCATATCCCGTCGGCCCCATGTCGTTTGTGAGCGCGCGCACCGGTTTTGGTGCGGAAGACGTGACGGATCGCGGGGTAACGGTCTCGGGATGACGCGCGCTGTGCCGGGCGAGGAGCAGGGGTGGGACGAGTTGTCAATTACGATCAAGACCTAACCACGCAGCAAGCGGATATGACCTTGATGCGCACTTGGGCAAGAATACGTATTATTGGCTCCGTTCTCCAATCCCCCGGTAACGAGCATGGACCTCAAAGTGTTTAAGGTCAATCACAAACTGGCCTGGAATAAGAATGTCCAGTCCTATTAAGCCATTGATGCCCGGATGCTCTCGCAGACTGGCAAAATCCATATCAAACGGTTGCGCTGAAAATGTGTCAAATTGTACCGATTCAACTCGTCGGCGCACGGCTGCTTCCGAACCGCCAAGGCCGTGCATGAAGATAAGCTGATCATCCGGTTCATATCGTTGAAACCATTCATCCACTGCATCGATGGAAATGAGGCTGTGGACGGCTCCAGTGTCCAGTACAACATCGGGTATCAGGATGCGATGTCCGCCATGGACGAGCGTAATAGAAGTGAAAAGCAATCCGTCCCGGTAATCAATTTTCATGTATCGAACGTCTCCGTACCATGGGTTTGGTCTTCAATTCAATCACGATCTCAGGGTGCGAGGTATGATACACGAAGTGTCCTGCCGGAGCGGAGAATAGCTCTATCCATGCTTGATGGGGATCTGAAATGGTCCGTACAAGCGCCACTTCTTCGATGTGGAGCGTATGCTCACCCACATAATGGGATTTTAATTCTTTCACGAGCACATACTGATTGGGAAACAATTCTCTGACTTCTGACCAAAGCATGTTCCGGCCTCCGATTTCGACACTCTTTCTCTCATTCTATCACACATTTTGAATGACGCACCGGGCCATCTGTCGTTACGGCCTACTTTTCGCATTCCAGAACGCATTGACAAACCATACGAACAAAGAATAGCCTGGTTTCAGATACCTTTTTGTATTGTGTGTCCATTTCGCATCAGAAAACAGAAGGGGATGGTTGAAGATGAAACTGCTCGGCAAGGTCGCGGTGGTGACGGGGGCCGCCTCTGGAATGGGGAAAGAAATGGCCAAGGTGTTCGCGCAAGAGGGTGCCAAGGTGGTGTTGGCGGATATCGTGCATGAATCCTTGGAACAAGTGGTCACTGAAATCAAAGCCTCGGGCGGGACGGCGCTGGGCGTGGTCACCGACGTATCCAAGGAGAGCGACATTCAACAGATGATTGATGCGGCGGTGAACACCTTTGGTTCACTCGATATCTTGGTGAACAACGCCGGGATCATGGACAGGATGACTGCGGCGGCGGATGTCACGGATGAGTTGTGGGAGCGTGTCTTTGCGGTCAATGTGACCGGTCCGATGCGCGCGATTCGCAAGGCGTTGCCCATCATGATTCGCCAAGGGCACGGGGTCATCATCAACACGGCGTCCATCGGCGGGCTGTGTGGTTCCAGGGCGGGGGCAGCGTATACCGCGTCCAAGCACGCCGTCATCGGGCTCACCAAGAATGTGGGCTATCAGTACGCAAAGTACGGCATCCGCTGCAACGCCATTGCGCCCGGTGCCGTACAGACCAATATCATGGCGGATGCCCCCAACCTTGACCCGAACTACTTGGGCGTGGAACGGGCGATGTCCGGGATGAACACCAACCCGCGCGTGGGGCAACCCATTGAGATTGCGAAGGTGGCGCTGTTTTTGGCCTCTGACGACGCAAGCTTCATCAACGGTGCGGTTATCGTGGCCGACGCGGGTTGGACAGCGTATTGACGCGAAGGCGGGGCCATCTGCACAGGCCGTGGGCGCGTGCGACGCTGGCCGAAGAAGTGGAGATGGCGATCCGCAGTGGTTTGGCACCACCGTGATGCATCTCACCGAAATAGAGGAGGCTGTCCGGGAGATAGCACGGGTATTGAAGCCGGGCGGCACGTTTGTCACATTGCACCCGCTCCACTTTCCGGCCCAGAACCCGTTCTTCGCCGAATGGTTCGAACCGCTGCTCTGCATGGTACCCTTGCCGAAACAAGCGGAACGCATGCCGGGATCTGAGACCATTCCCGCAGCGCTCGCGCCAAAGTTCGATGTGGAAGAGATCCGCAATCACGTCGAGGAGGTCCATTACACCGATCCGGGCACGGCGGAAAATCCATAGCTCCGACTTTCCGCAAACTTCTGCGATGGGCGTATTGACCGGCTGGGCACACCGGGTGTAATATAAGCTCATCACCGGCGGGTACCGAATTCCGAAAAGCTTAAAGGAAAACGATTTCCTTCCGTGAGCGCGGCGGAGGTGCAAAAGCGCGGGCGTTCACTCGCGGCGCGAATCGGTCCTGCCGGCAGCAAACACAGTGCGCGAACCGGGGGTTCGGAAAGGCGGTGAGGTCAGGCGCAGGTAAACCGCAGGGGTATGCCGACGACCGGGACGGCAGACGAATTTGAGCAGGCATCCGTTTTCGATTCCTGATTCCTTGTCCAGCATTCTCATGTGGGAGAGGGTGAATCGTGTTGAAGAAGAAGGCTGCGGTTGCTTCCGTTTCCGCGCTGGCCATGTTGGGATTGGTGGCGGGCGCACAGGTGGCGTCGGCGACGGCGATGCGCCACGGTGCGGCGAAGAAGGCCACGGTGACCATTCGCTTCACCTGGTGGGGAGACCCTGTCCGGAACAAGGTGTACAACGGGGTCATCCAAGCGTTTGAGAAGAAGTATCCGAACATCATCGTCAACGCGGAGCCGACCAGCTGGTCGGACTATTGGACGAAGTTGTCCGTGCAAATGGCGGGCGGCAACGCGCCGGACGTGATTGGCATGCATCAATTCTATGTGACCGATTACGCCAAGCGCGGCCAGCTGCTCGATTTGACGCCGTACGTGAAAGACGGGACCATCAACTTGCACGATTTTCCCAAAGCGGTGCAGGACAGCGGCAAGGTCAACGGGAAACTGGTCATGATTGCGCAGGGTGTCACCATGTCCGGGCAAGTGTACAACAAGACGCTGTTCCAGCAGATGGGCGTCCCGCTGCCTAAGTTGAACTGGACATGGGATGATTTCATCAAAGAAGCCACGGCCCTCAAGCAAGCGTTTACAGCTCACGGAATGGGCAACGATCATTGGGGTGCCGACGATGAAAGCGGTGCCATGCAGCCGGTGTTCAACTACTTCGTCCGCCAGCGCGGGAAGAACCTGTTCACGAAGGACGGAAAGCTCGGTTTCACGTTCAGTGACCTGAAGGCTTGGTTCACGATGTGGGACAACCTGCGCAAGAAGGGCGTCATCCCCGACGCGGCGACGGCGGCGCAAAACAGCACCGCCTCGCGGGAGCAGAGCCTGTTCGTCCAGGGCAAGGTGGGGATCACGGCCATTCCGGCCAACCAGATCTATCTGTACCAGACGGACATGCCGAACCAGACGCTCGGCTTGGTGGGTGAGCCGATGCTTGGCAACAAGTCGGGCGCGTTCGTGGAAGGTGCGTACCTGGCGGTACCCAAGTCCTCCAAGCACCCAAAGGAAGCCGCCACGTTCATCAACTTCTTCATCAACGACCCGAATGCGGGCAAGATCTTCAAGATTGAGCAAGGCATGCCGGGATCGGTGAAGATCGACAAGATTGTGAAGCCCTTGTTGACGCCCACGCAGCAGCAGGAGGTGGCGTTCATCGACAACCGGTTGAAACTGGCCGGTGTCGCGCCGAACCCGCCGAAGGGCTACAGCGAGGTGGCGACCCTGTTCACGCAGACCGCGCAGGCCATCGCGTTCGGCCAGAAATCCATCGATCAGGCCTGCAACGACTTCCTGAAGCAGGCGGAACAGATCCTCGGGAAGTGACGCGGGCGGCCTGTGCACGGGCTGGTCTGAGCACGGACGGACCGGCGGATTGGGCGGGCCGCTGCGTATCGGTTCGGCCCGCCGCCCAGCCGGGCCGTGAAGACCGGCATCCGGATGGACGGCATGAAACCGGAAGTGAGGCGGTGGCGCATGCATACGCGGCCAGGCGCGTGGAAGAAACACGCCATCGGGTACATGTTTCTCGCCCCGTGGCTGTTGGGGTTGCTGGGGTTGACGGCCGTGCCGATGCTCTCATCCCTGTATCTTTCCTTTACGGATTATGAGATGTTCAACCGGCCGCAGTGGGTGGGATGGCAAAACTACACCCGGATGTTCAGCGACCCCCAGTTCCTGGACAGCGTCCGGGTCACCGTCACCTACGTGACGGTCAGCGTGCCGCTGCAACTGCTGACCGCCTTGGCTGTGGCGCTGTTGTTGAACCGGGGCGTGCGGGGGCTCGGTGTCTACCGCGCCGTCTTCTACGTGCCGTCGTTGTTTGGCGGCAGCGTCGCCATTGGCTTGCTGTGGCAGCGGTTGTTCGGGGGTGACGGCGTCTTCAACCACATCCTGGCGCTGTTCGGTATCCAGGGCATGAACTGGGTGTCCTCGCCGCAGACGGCGCTCTACACGCTCGTCGTGCTCGCCGCGTGGCAGTTCGGGGCGCCGATGGTCATCTTCCTGGCGGGGTTGAAGCAGATTCCGGTGGAGTTGTATGAAGCGGCGACCATCGACGGCGCAGGCGTGATGGCCCGGTTTTTCCGCATCACCCTTCCGCTGTTGACGCCCATCCTCTTCTTCAATCTGGTCATGCAGATCATTCACGCATTCCAGGTGTTCACCCCGGCCTACGTGGTGAGCAACGGAACGGGCGGGCCGCTCGATGCGACCTTGTTCTACTCGCTCTACCTTTATCAGGCGGGGTTTGTGAACTTCCGAATGGGGTACGCCTCGGCGATGGCTTGGCTCCTGTTGGCGGTGGTGGCGGTGATTTCGGGTTTGTTGTTCGCAACATCGCGCAAGTGGGTGTACTACAACGAATGAGGTGGCACCATGCTGCAGCGGAATTCCGTGCGACTGGCGAAACACGCCGTGTTGGTGGTGCTCGGCTTCGTGATGCTCTACCCGCTTCTGTGGATGGTGAGCAGTTCGTTCAACGAGGACACGGAGATCTTCCGCAACGTCTCGTTGTTCCCGAATGCACCCACGCTGCAAAACTACGTCCACGGCTGGGCGGGGCTGTCCGGGGTCACGTTCGGCAGGTTCTTCCTCAATTCGTTTTTCATCGTGGCGCTGTGCGTCGTCGGCAATCTGATTGCCTGTTCGATGGCCGGTTACGCGTTTGCCCGGCTCGATTTTGCACTCCGGCGGGTGTGGTTTGCCGTCATGATGGTGACCTTGATGTTGCCGTTCCATGTGACGGTCATCCCGCAGTACATCGTGTTCAACCATCTCGAGCTGGTGAACACCTATTGGCCGCTTGTCCTGCCGAAGTTCTTGGGCGTGGAAGGGTTTTTCATCTTCCTCATGGTCCAGTTCATGCGCAACATCCCGCGGGAGCTGGACGAGGCGGCGTTGGCGGACGGCTGCGGGCCCGTTCGCATCTACTGGTATCTCATCCTGCCGCTGTCGGTGCCGGCCATCATCACGACCACCATCTTCACATTCATCTGGACGTGGAACGACTACTTCAGCCAGCTGCTCTACATCAGCAACTTGCACTTATACACGGTGGCGCTGGCCTTGCGGCAGTTCGTCGACACCATGGGACAGACGTCCTGGGGCGCCTTGTTCGCGATGTCCACGCTGTCCTTGGTGCCGTTGTTCGCGGTGTTCCTGTTCTTTCAGCGCTACCTGATTGAAGGCATCGTCGCGGGCGGACTCAAAGGTTGACCATGAGGCCAAGCCGGCGCAGGAAGCGAAGGCCGCAAGACGGTTTGCACCCATGTCCGTGTGCCGAAGGAAGCACCGGGTGTGCTCCGCGATCGCGATGCACGCCCGTGACTTCATACAACACAAGAACGCTGAAGGAGTGAGGCAGCGTGTCGTACAAGATGTCGCGCGACGAGCGGGAGGAACTCCTGCACCTGTTTGAAGGCCTCCGGGTGACGGACGTCCGGGACGGCATGGATTGGAATATGATGCACCACTACGGTTCTGTGCACTATGAAATCCGTCCGCTCTGGCGGACGCGGGTGGTGGGGATTGCGCGGACGGCGCGCTACATTCCGTACGAGACGTTCGTGCCGCAGATGTCCCCGGAGGAGTACACGGAGTGGGTGGCGTGGTACTACCGCGAGGTCTGCAACGATCCTTGGCAGGCGGACATCGAGCCGGGCGACATCATCGTGATTGACCAGAGCGGCGTCGACGTCGGCATCCTCGGCTCCAACAACACGTTGGCGGGGTTCGCGAAAGGGGCGCGCGGCTACATCACCAACGGCGGCGTGCGCGATACGGACGAGATCATCATCCAGAAGATCCCGGTCTGGTCGAAGTTCATCAGCCAGAAGATGGATCAGGGCCGCATCCGCTTCGACGCCAAAGACGTCCCGGTCAGCATCGGCGGCGTCGTGGTCTACCCGGGCGACGTGGTGGTGGCCGACGGCGACGGCGTGATTGTCGTACCGCGCAAGATTGCGCCTCAGGTGGCGAAGTACGCGCGCCAGGAGCTGGAGAAAGACAAGGCGGCCAGGCGGCGGCTGTACGAACAACTGGGCTGGGAGCTGGACGACACGGTGAAATGACGGTTTGTCTTCAAGTGGTGCCGAGAGGGGGAGGATGCATGCGCGTCGGGTGGTTGGGCTTGGGTGCAATGGGCCTGCCGATGGCCCGGCGGGTGCTGCAGGCGGGTCACGAGCTGTTCATCACCGCCCACCGGAACCGGTCGCCGCTGGAAGAGCTGGCGCGGGCAGGTGCCACCGTGTGCGACAACGTGGCGGACGTCGTGGCCCGGGCGGAGGTGGTGTGCAGCATCCTTCCCGCCGATGCGGAAATGGAAGCCGTATGGGGCGATACGAAGGTGCGGCAGGCGTTTGCGCCAGGGGCGGTGCTCGTCGAGATGACGAGCGGATCGCCGTCGGTGATGAAACGGATCGCGGCCGCGCTGGCGCAACAGGGTGTGGCCGTGCTCGACGCGCCGGTGAGCGGCGGGACCGCCGGTGCGGCAGGCGGCACCCTCACCGTCATGGCGGGAGGCGATCCGGCGGTCTTGGCGCGGGTGCGGCCTGTCCTCGACTGCGTTGCGGCCCAGATCCATCACGTCGGCGGCATCGGATCCGGCAAGGCGGTGAAAGCCATCAATCAGATGCTGGCCGGTATCCACATGCTGGCCGCCGCCGAGGCGCTCAGCTTGGCGCAGCGCTGCGGGATGGACCTGGCGGTGTTGCAGCGGGTCATCGCGGCGAGCTCGGGGCAATCGTGGATCTTCGATCACAAGGCACAGGACATCCTGAAGCGGGCGGCCAAACCGGGTTTCCGCCTGCGGCTGATGAAGAAAGACTTGCAGATTGCGGTGGACGAGGGCCGGGGCCTTCCCCTGCCCCTGGCCACCCTGGCGCTGCAATGGTACGAGCTGGCGGCCCGGGATGCGGGCGATCTCGACTTTTCCGCTGTCGGAAGGCTGGTGCTCGGGGACTAGCGCCCGCAGCGGCACGCGGCGGGGTGTGCGGTCTCGCCTGCCTGGCCCTGTCCGGGCAACCGGCTGCGGCGGCGGAGCGAAACATAGGGGGGCGATGGCGTGAAGATCGGACTGCGCGTGCTTCAACCTGAGAGGCGGCCGCCGCAATCCATCCTGGAGGCGTTTCGCGAAATCCCCGCGGCGTGCGTCAGCGACAACCTGCACCGGTTGTACGCGGTGTCCGGGGCCATCCGCCCGTACCACAAAGCGGGCAAGCTGGTGGGGTCCGCCTTCACGGTAAAGACCAGGCCGGGGGACAACCTGTTCGTCCACAAGGCGCTCGACATGGCGCAGCCGGGCGATGTGCTGGTCGTCGACGCGGGAGGAGACGTGACGCAGGCGGTGGTCGGCGAGATCATGTTGCGCCTGGCGCAATGGCGAGGTTTGGCGGGATTCGTCGTCGACGGCGCCATCCGGGACGCGGAAGCGTTTGCGCAGGAGGCGTTCCCGGTGTATGCGCGCGGGGTGACCCACCGCGGGCCGTACAAGACCGGGCCGGGCGAGATCAACGTGCCGGTGGCGGTCGGGGGCGTGGTCGTCGCGCCGGGGGACATCGTGCTGGGCGATGCGGACGGCGTGGTGGTGGTGCCGCTCGACTTGGCGGAGCGGGTGCTGCATCTCGCCCGGCAGCAGATGGAGCATGAGGCGGCGACGCTGCGTGCCATCGCCGACGGGACGGTGGACCGGAGCTGGGTCGACAGGACGATCCAGGAAATGGGGTGGATGCCGGATGTCACGCGGGCGCAGGTTTGACTGGGAACGGTTGCAGGACTTCTGTGCACAGGTGCTGCAGCGCGCCGGTGCACCGCCCGCGGAGGCCGAGGTGGTCGCAGAGTCGCTCGTCTACGCGGACCTGCGCGGTGTGGACTCGCACGGCGTGGCGCGCTTCCCCATCTATGTCCGCCGCCTGGAACAAGGCATGGTGGCAACAGGCGTGAAGCTGGATGTGGAGTTTGACGGCCCGGTGGTCCGTGTCGACGGTAAGAACGCGTACGGCGCCGTGGTGGGGATGCGCGCGCTCGAAGCGGCCGTGGCGACGGCGAAGCGGCACGGCTGCGCGGTGGTGGGCGTGAAGCACTCCAACCACTTCGGCACCTGCGCCTATTATGCGGAGCGCGCCATCGCGCAGGACCTCGTCTTCCTCGCGATGTCCAACGCCTCGCAGACGATGCCGCCCTACGGCGGGGCGCGGCCGTTTCTCGGCACGAACCCCTTGTGCGTGGCCGCGCCGGCGGGGAACGAGGTGCCGTTTCTGCTCGACATGGCGACGAGCGTCGTCTCGCGCGGGAAGATCATCGTCGCGGCGCAGCGCGGCGAGCCCATCCCGCTCGGTTGGGCGGTCGACAAGGACGGCCGGCCGACGACGGATCCTCACGCCGCGCTCGCCGGTGCGGTGCTGCCGCTCGGCGGTGCCAAGGGTTACGGGATTGCCATGTTCATCGACATTCTCGCGGGCGTCCTGACGGGAGCGGGGTTCGGCAAGTACGTGCACAACATGTACGAAAACTGGCAACAACCTCAGAACGTGGGCCATCTCTTCATCGCGATCGACATCGCGCGGTTCATGCCGGTCGAGGTGTTCAAGGCGCGCATGGACCGCTACATCCGCGATTTGAAGAGCGAGCCGACGGCTCCCGGCGTGGACGAGATCCTCGTGCCGGGGGAGCTCGAGGCGCGGACGGCACGTCTGAGGCGGCAGCAGGGGATTGAGCTGCCGGATGCGGTCGCCAAGGAACTGGCAGACGTGGGGAAGCGTTATGGCGTGCGGTTGGATGATGCCGAATGGACCAGCATGAAGCGGGAGGCTTGACCGATGCAGCTGAACCGTGTGTTCCGTTATGAACTGCCGACGGCGGTCGAATTTGGCAACGGCGCGATCGCGGGCCTGCCGGACTACGTCCGGGGCCTCGGCGGACGCAGGGTGCTCGTCGTCTGCGACCCGGGTGTGGTGCAGGCGGGCGTGGCGGAACGGGTCTGCGCCACGCTGAGGGAGGCCGCCCTCCCGTTCGTGATGTTTACGGACGTCGAACCGGACCCTGACATCGACGCCATTGCCTCGGGCACCATGACGGCGAAAGCGGAAGGGTGCGATCTCGTCGTGGGCGTCGGCGGCGGCAGTTCGCTCGACACGGCGAAGGCGATTGGCCTGATGATGAAAAACCCGGGTGACATCCGCGACTACGTCGGCATCAACAAGGTGCCGGGGCCGGGCGCGCCGGTGATTGCCATCCCGACCACCGCCGGGACGGGCAGCGAGGTCACGATTTGGTCGGTGCTGCGCGACAAGCGGCAGCAGGTGAAGCTGAGCGTGGGCAGCCGCTTCAACTGCCCGGCGCTCGCCCTTTGCGATCCGGAACTCACCTTGACGCTGCCGCCGCACATCACGGCGGCGACGGGAATGGACGCGCTGACGCACGCGGTGGAGTCGTTCGTGAACACGGCCACACAGCCGATTTCGGAAGCGCTCGCGATGCAGGCGATGCGGTTCATCCACGAGAGCCTGCGCGTGGCGGTGGTGCGCGGACGGGACCTGCGGGCGCGGCACGACATGTTGCTCGCGAGCCTCATCGCTGCCATGGCGTTCAACCCCACCCGCCTTGGCCTCGCGCACGCGCTGGCGCTGCCGCTCGGGGCGCGCTTTGGCATCCCGCACGGATTGGTGAACGCCATCCTCTTACCGGAGGTCATGGCGTTCAACCTGGTCGCGAACCTGGAGAAGTTCCGCACCGTGGCTTGGCTGCTCGGCGAGCGGGTGGAAGGGCTGGCGCTGCGGGACGCCGCGGAACGGGCCGTGTGGGCGGTGCGCCGTTTGAAGGAAGACATCGGCATCCAGCAGACGCTGACCGACTTCGGGGTGGCGGAAGAGCACCTGGACGCGGTGGCCGCGGAGGCCATGGAATCGGGAAACGTGCCGGTCAACCCGCGTCAGGCGACGCAGGAAGACCTGAAGGCCATCTGCCGGGCGGCGATGCGGAGGGAAGCGCGATGAACCAGGCACAGGGGAACGGCATGCAGGCATGGCTGGCGGCGCGCGCCGGTGAGACGTGTTTGAATTTCATCGGCGGGCAGTGGGTGCCGGCGGCGAGCGGCCGGTTGTTCGCGGTGCACAACCCGGCGGAAAAGGACCAGGTGGTGGCGTATGTCCAGGATTCGGACGAGCGGGACGTCGATGCGGCGGTGCGGGCCGCGCGCGAGGCGCTGCCGGGCTGGGCGAGCGCGCCGTGGACCGAGCGGGCCAGGGTATTGCTGCGGTTGGCGGAGCTCCTGGAAGCACACCGGGACGAGCTGGCGTACACCCTCTCCGCGGAGCAAGGTAAGGTGTTGGGTGAGGCCCGCGGCGAAGTGACCCGTGCGGCGAGTGAGCTGCGCTTTATGGCAGGGGAGGCGGCGCGCCTGACCGGTGAGGTGTGGCCGAGCGATATGCCGGGCGGCGCCGTATCGGTCGTCCGCGAACCGGTGGGCGTGGTCGCCGCCATCTCGCCTTGGAACTTCCCGCTCGTCACGCCGGTGCGCAAGATTGCCCCGGCGCTCGCGTACGGCTGCACGGTGGTGTTGAAGCCGGCCTCCCAGACCCCGTGGACCGCGGTCCGCCTGATGGAGCTCATCCGGGAGGCGGGCGCGCCGCCCGGCGTGGTCAATCTCGTCACCGGACGCGGCAGCCGGATGGGGGACGCACTGGTCAACCATCCGGGGGTCGATGCCGTGACGTTCACCGGATCGACCGAGGTGGGGCTCAGGGTGCAGGCGCTGGCGTCGGGCCGCCTGGTGCGCACGCAGATGGAACTCGGCGGCAAGAACCCGGCGCTTATCCTGGGCTACAGCCATCTCGACGCGGCGGCCCGCGAGGTGGCGGCGGCCGGGTTCACGTGCGGCGGGCAGCGCTGCACCGCCATCAGCCGGGTCATCGTCCTTCGCGCGCAGGCGGAGGCGTTCATGGAGCGGCTGCTCCACCACGTGGCGCGCATTCGGGTGGGGCCGGCGTGGGACGAGGGGGCGACCATGGGGCCGCTGGTGAGCGCTTCCCACCTGCAGTCGGTGCTGGCGTACGTGGAGCAAGGCATCGCCGACGGGGCGCGCCTGGTGACCGGCGGGCGCGTGCTCACCGGCGGGGTGTACGATCGCGGCCACTACCTGGAGCCGACGGTGTTCGCCGGCGTGACGCCAACGATGCGCATCGCCCGCGAGGAGATCTTCGGTCCGGTGCTCAGCGTGTTGACGGTGGCCGATGTCGAGGAGGCGGTCGCGGTGGCGAACGATACCCCGTATGGCCTCGCGGCGAGCGTCTTTGCGGACGACTTGGCGCTGGCGCTCGCGGTGGGGCGGCGCCTCAAAACCGGCATGGTGCATATCAACCACGGCACCGCCAGCCAGGCGCACATCCCGTTTGGCGGCGTCAAGCAGTCGGGGTACGGCGCGTACTCGGTCGGGGCCACGAGCCGGGATTTTTACACAGACCTCAAAGTGGTGTATGTACGGTGAGCGGGACGGGGTCGACCCGGCGCCGGGGTTGCCGGCGGGGCCGGGCGCGCGCTGGATTTTACGGTTCTGTGAGTTCGGGGAGGGATTGCCTTGCGGGTGGCTTTCGGTAACGATCACGCTGGATACCCGATGCGCCAGTATGTCATGGATGTATTGGCCCAACTCGGTTGCGAAGTGATCGACTGCGGGACTGCTGCGCCAGAGCCGGTGGACTTCCCGGACATCGCGCAGGCTGTCTGCAAAGAGGTGCTGTCCGGGCGTGCCGAACGTGGATTGTTGGTGTGCGGCACAGGCGTGGGCGCGGCCATCGCGGCAAACAAGGTCCCGGGCATCCGGGCGGCGGTGTGCCACGACGTCCATTCGGCGCACCAGTGCGTGGAGCACGATGATGTGAACGTGATGTGCCTCGGGGCGCAGATCGTCGGGCCCTGGCTGGCGGCCGACCTCATCCGGGCGTTTCTGCAAGCGCGCTTTCGGGCTGAACCGGAGTTCGTTCGCCGCGTGGCCAAACTCGCAGCATTGGAACGCAGGCTGGCCGGCGAACGCGCGACGTGACGAGCGAGAATGGACGGGCGTGCGCGGTGCGGCGGTACGAAACAGGGCTGCGGAATCATCATTGGAGATCCGGTGCTTGCTCGCCGAAGGACTGAAACGGTGCGGCGGTACAAAGCAGGGCTGCGGAATCATCGCGTGGGCGTCGAATTCTGCGGCGCCCGGCGCGCGGCGCCGCCGTCAACCGGATGTCCCGGTCCCAGCCGCGATGGTGGCTCCAACGTCCGGCGTGGCGCTCGCGGGACGGCTTGACTCCCGGACGACGAGCTCCGGTTCAAGCACGGTAACGTCCAACTTTGTCCGCCGCGTCCCCTTGCACAGTTGGATGATCCGTTTCGCGGCGATCTCGCCCATCTCATATGCAGGCTGCCGCACTGTCGTCAGCGGCGGGTTGAGGTATTTGCACCACATGGTCTCGTCGTAGCCCACGAGCGCCACGTCCTCGGGGATGCGCAGGCCAAGGCTTTGGATGGCGTCGAGGATCTCGAGCGTCATCAGGTTCGTCGTCGACAGCAGAGCATCCGGGCGCGGGTTTCGCTTCAGCAAGCGGATGGCCGCACTCCTGGCTGCGCCCGGCCGGTTCGGCACCAGTTCGATGAGCAGATCCTGCTCACGCTTGCCGTGCGCAAGCAGCGTGGTTTTGTACCCCTCCACACGCTCTGTCCACGTCGTGATCTCTCCTTGGTACGCGATGATGGCAATCCGCTGCCTCCCCCCTTCCAGCAGATGTTCCACTGCCAACGAGGCGCCGCGGATGTTGTTCATGACGACGCCCGGCATGGCAAGGTTGGGCAGGTGCCGGTTGACAAACACGCACGGGTAGCCGGTGGCCAGCAACTGTTCAAACAGATCCCGGTTGCCCGGCGTCGGGTTGACGATGATCCCGTCCACGTTGCGCGTCTGCAGATTCTTGATGTGCTCCGCCTCGATGGCGGGATCGTCACAGGAGTTGCAGATCATCAGCTGGTAGCCCGCCTTGCGGCACGTGTCCTCAATTCCCTTGAGCACGCGCAGCCAAAACGGATTCTGCAGATTGGACAAGATGACGCCAATCACCTGGGTTTTCATTTGTTTGAGGCCCTTGGCCAGGGCGTTGGGGCGGTAGTCGAGCTCGCGAATGGCTTCGAGCACCCGCGCCGTCGTCTCGGCGGACGTCTGGCTGTAGTTGCCGTTCAGGATGCGCGAGACGGTGGTTGCGGAGACACCTGCCTTTTTGGCCACGTCGGCGATGGTCACTCGTTGTTTCATGATTCGTTCACTCCATGGAATGTGGCATAGGAAAACGATAAACCGCTTGCAATCAGTTTACGACAGGGGTGTGCGGGGGAGTCAAGGGGATGGTTAAAGTCTCAAGTAGTGGTGTGAAATCCGTCGTCCACATTTGATGACGAAGCCACCGTGCGTGTCTACTAGAGAGTGGCGAAACAAACTAGTAGGAGGAACGCAACGATGGCTTCTATCAACAGCTTCGCAGTTCTCGAGTGGATTCGCAACCTCCAAGGTGTGGAAAATATCGACGTACTACGGGAACTGATGCGGATTTTCGCCCAATCTCTCATCGACGCTGAGGCAACGCAGAAAATCGGGGCGGAGCATTACGAGCGCAGTGAGGAGCGCGTTACACAGCGCAACGGCTATCGGAAGCGGGAATGGGATACTCGACTGGGTACCATCGAACTGAATATCCCCAAACTCCGCAAAGGCAGCTTCTTCCCCTCGATCCTTGAGCCTCGGCGCCGCTCCGAGCAAGCCCTGGCGGCGGTGGTTCAGGAAGCGTACGTGCATGGTGTCAGCACCCGTAAAGTGGATGAGCTGGTCCGTGCTCTGGGGCTGGACGGTATCAGCAAGAGCGAGGTCTCCCGCCTGTGCAAAGAGCTGGATGAGGTTGTCCGACAATTCAAGGAACGGCCGTTGGAGCGGGAATACCCATACATCTGGCTGGACGCTACGTTCCCGAAGGTACGGAAGGGCGGGCGTGTACAGAGCATGGCGTTCGTGGTGGCCATAGGCGTGACAGACACGGGAGAGCGTGAGGTCTTGGGGTTCGATATCGGAACGAGTGAGGACGGTGCCTTTTGGACCGAGTTCCTACGTGACCTGAAGCAGCGAGGGCTGCGAGGCGTCAGGCTGGTTGTCAGCGACGCTCATCTGGGCCTGAGGCAGGCGATTTCGGAGGTGCTCACTGGAGCTACGTGGCAGCGGTGCAAGGTGCACACCATCCGGAACGTGCTCAGCCAGGTGCCGAAGAAGCAGCAGTCCATGGTCGCAGCGATCATCCGGACCATCTTCGCACAGCCCACGCAGGAGGCTGCCAGAGCACAGTTGCGTAGCGTAGTCAAACAGCTCCAGGACAAGTTCCCGAAGGCCATGGAGATCCTGCAGGCGGCCGAGGACGACGTGCTGGCGTTCATGGCACTGCCAGGCGAGCATTGGCGGCAGCGACGTCACAAACTAGACACAAACGGTGAAATTACACCATTTTACAGGACACTACCAGGGGATGGGTAGTACTGGGAGCCGATGGTGAGCAACGGAAGTTAAGCGTGCGGATGTAAGCCTTCAGGGCATGGTACAATATATCCACTGGATGCGGAGGTGATCCGAAGCGTGATTGAACGACTTCGTTTCTGTCAATTCAAAAGTTTTGTGGACGCCTCGATGGATTTGCAACCATTGACGATTCTTATTGGATCTAACGCCAGCGGAAAGAGCAATGCACTCGACGGGTTGCGTATCCTGTCCGACAGCGCGACAGGTCTGGACTTAGCTTTCGTACTCGACGGACACCGGTCAAAATTGTCCACGGGGGTACGAGGTGGCAGCAAGGCATGCCCTCGTCATGGAGGGGACACGTTCACGCTTGGTGCGGTGATTGGACCTGTAGATGAAGACAAACGCGGGGGCACCCGCATGTACTTGGACTATGAGCTTTCGATTGCGGTCAGGGACCGTATTTATGTTGAATCCGAATCCCTGCATGAAATGGTGCCCACCCGCCACGGTGAGTTGAGGCGAAAGCGCATGCTCTTTCAGACAGTACCAAGCCGCCAGACGAGCGGGGACATTTCGGTCGAGTACAACAATCTCAAGCGAGGGGCCAATCCGCAGTTTACGTGTTTAAAGTTCCAATCTGTGCTCAGTCAAATGGAATCTCGACTGCCAAAGAGGACTGCGGCTGAGAAGCATATTCTCAATATGTCGCATGTCGTCGCACGGCAACTCCAAAAGGTTTTGTTTCTCGATCCGATACCTCACGACATGCGGGACTATGTTCCGCGTACCAGTGTGGAACTTGTGCCGTCAGCGAGCAATCTTTCTGCTGTGTTAGCAAAAATTGTGCAGGACGAACCGGCCATCAAAGAGGTCATCCTCCGTTATCTGCGGCAACTCCCGGATCAAGAGATTTTAGATTTGGACTTCGTGGACACGCCTCTTGGGGATGTGATGCTTACAGTTTTAGAAAAATCAGGGGAACAGACGTATTGGATCGATGCGAGAGGATTGTCGGATGGAACCCTCCGCACACTTGCGGTCATGGCTGCACTGCTATCTGAAGAGGAGGATTCTTTGGTTGTCATCGAGGAAGTCGATAATGGGTTACATCCCAGCAAGGCGCGTACCATTCTGTCCTTGCTCATGGAGTTATCCTCGCAGCGGAACATACACCTTCTGGTCACCACGCATAATCCTGCCTTGTTGAATGCCATTCAAGGCCGGGAAGCAGCAGGGGTCGTGGTGTGCTACCGGCATCCGGAGAAAGGTGACAGCCGTTTCGTCTCTCTTGTCGACTTGGACGAGTACCTGCGAATTGCCAGTCATGAACGCATCGGAGACGCGATGGAGTCAGGGCAGATTGCGCGTGCTGTGCGCGGACAAGTCCCACAGACTCACCGTGATGCTTTGGAGTGGTTGAAGTCGCTATGAGAACCAAAAAACCACATACTATCAAGAAACGCACGGTTCGTTTTGTGGACACATCCATCGTACTCAATCTGTTGGATGTTCCAGGGCGAAATCAGGATTCGGGAACGTGTACTGCAGGAGTTGGAGGAATGCCAAGGGGACAAGTTCATCTTACCTATTTCCTCTATCATCGAAACGGGGAACCATATCGCGCATCTTGCGAATGGTTCCGAGCGTCGAAAGGCTGCTGAATCGTTTGCTAAGTTATTGAGAATGATTGCCAGAGACGAGTTCCCTTGGATATTGGATAGGCTAATGATGGACAAAGAGGATCTTGAATTTTACGCATCCAGTTTCCCGGACTATGCTGTTCAAGGTATTGGAATCGGCGATTTGTCCATTGTCCGTGAGTTCGCGCGGTATGTGGAGCGTATGCAGACGACCATGTCTAACCTTACAGTTAAAATATGGAGTCTCGATACGCACTTATCAGGTTATATCGTGGATTTGTAGCGTTTTTCTTGGACACACCATGCATTGGACGTCCTTGTGACATCATCGTACACACACCCATACCCTCCCTCATCGCTTCTTCTCGTTCCTCGTAGTACAATCAAAGCGATTCCTAGCATGGGCAGGGTTGTGCCGGGGGATTTATGCGCGTGATAGATGGCGCCGTGCATGATGGCAGGCGCTGTCTCTCGGCTGTGTCGCACATCCTGCAGTCTTGAACCTATTTCACCTACGAACGAAGGCAGGTATGTGGATTGAAGCGGATGAGGCACGCAATCGTTTCAATGATGGCGTGGGGCGCATGGTGCGCCTTGAGCGCAGGACCGGGTGTGGTCTGGGCGAGTTCAGGGACAACGGGCACGGGTGTTGCCAGCGCGCATACGGCAGGGGCCGCAGCCCGCAGTGCGACGGTGCACACGCCGCGCGCAAGTGTGCGGCACGCGGTGACGGTGCGCTTGGCGGCAGGGAAGCTGGTGGCAGCGGCGGCGCGGACAGCAAAGCAGCAGGCGGCGCTGCGCAAGGCACCGGCGGGGAGCGTGATCGCGCAGGTCGCCGGGAAGCCGTGGCCGGCCATCGCGGTGGGGGATGAGACCTACGTGTTGTGGACGGCGCTCAAGGCGTTCGGCACGCCGTACGCCTACCTCGGTGACGGACGGTTCTCCTTGCCGGGCCGGTACGTACAGGGGGTGGTGTACAAAGGGCAGGCGTATTTGCCGTGGTCGGTGCTCGCGCCCAAGGTGAAGGCGGAGAAGCTGCCGGGCGGCGGCTTCAACTTCACCGCTGTGCCGGTGACGCACCGCTACCAGTTGGCGGTGGATGCGATGGACGGGGTGGCCGGGAATTTGAATGACAACACGGCGGGGACGCAGGCAAACCCGTCCAATCTCGGCGCTCCGGGCGTGTTGGTGGTGCAGGTGTTGGATGGTAATCAGTGGGTGCCGCACCAGGCCATCCAGGTGCACATCTCGGGCAACGGTTTCCTCGCCAATTACGGCGGGCAGTACCAGGTGACGACGTACACCGATGAAAACGGATCCGCCTTCTTCGGGGTGAACGACGAGACGCCGGAGTCGGTGAAGGCGACCGTCACCTGGAAGGACCCGGCTGGCACGGTGCACGAATATACGACGGACATCCGCTTCAGCGCACCGAACCAGCAGACCCTGCAGATCCCGCTGCCTTCCGACGAGACGGACAGCGTGACGGTGCCCATCACCACCTTCAGCAATGCGGTGCTGTTCAACGCTTGGGTGAAGCCGGCGCCGAAAGGCGGTCAAAATCCCCAAGGAAGCGGACAGGGCGGCGGTGGGCAGAGCGCATCGGGCCAAGGCGGCGCCAGCGGAGGGAGCGCAGGTAGCGCAAGCGGCGGCGCGGGTGGCGCCTCGGGCGGGAGCGGCACCGCCCAGGGCGGCGGGGCCGCCGGCGCAGG
>NZ_BMOY01000024.1 GCF_014647315.1 Paenalicyclobacillus cellulosilyticus | reverse complement strand
GGGTTGGCGCACCTCGTCTGGGAGTCTGCGCTGCGCACGCCGGATGCGGCGGCCGCCTTGGCCGGGCCGCGGCCGGAGGCGTTGACGCCGGCGCAGGCCAGGGCGGTGGCGGACATCGTGGCGGCTGTGCAGCGCGGCCGGGGCGAGGCGGTGGTGCTGTTCGGCGTGACGGGCAGCGGGAAGACGGAGGTGTATCTGCGCGCCATCGCCGAGTGTCTGGCCGCGGGCGGCGGGGCCATCGTCCTCGTGCCGGAGATTGCCCTGACGCCGCAGATGGTCGCGCGGTTTGTCGACCGGTTCGGGTCGCGCGTGGCGGTGCTGCACTCCGGGCTGTCGGCCGGGGAAAAACGGGATGAGTGGTCGCGCATTCGGCGCGGGGAAGCGCGCATCGTGGTCGGTGCCCGCTCTGCGGTCTTCGCCCCGGTGCAAGGGTTGAAGCTCATCATCGTCGACGAGGAGCACGAGCCATCGTACAAACAGGAGGAAACGCCTCATTACGACGCGCGCGATGTCGCCCGTTGGCGCGCGCAGTACCGGGGCGGCGTGGTGGTCTACGGATCGGCGACCCCGTCGCTCGAGGCGATGCACGAGGTCGAACAGGGCCGCGCCCGCCTGCTGACCCTGCCGACGCGGGTCCACGGCGGGCCGCTGCCGCCGGTGCAAATCGTCGATATGCGCGAGGAGTTGCGGTCGGGCAACCGCAGCATTTTCAGCCGCGCCCTCGCGGACGGGCTGGAGCGGACGGTGACCGCGGGACATCAGGCCATGCTCTTTCTCAACCGCCGGGGGTACGCAGCGTTCGTGCTCTGCCGCAACTGCGGTGCCATTCTCCAATGCCCGCACTGCGACATCTCGTTGACGGTGCACAAGGGCGCGGCGGGCGAGGGTGCGCTTGTGTGCCACTACTGCGGTTTTGCGGCCGCCTTGCCGGATGCCTGCCCGGACTGCGGCGAGGCGGTGTTGCGCCCGTTCGGCATCGGAACGCAGCAGGTGGAAGAGGCCATCCGGGCGCGCTGGCCGCTGTGGCGCGTGGCCCGGATGGACGTCGACACCACGCGGCGCAAGGGGGCGCACCGCGAGGTGCTGGAGGCGTTCTACCGCAACGAGTTGGACGTCCTCGTCGGGACGCAGATGATCGCCAAAGGGTTGGACGTGCCGAACGTGGCGTTCGTCGGCGTGGTCATGGCGGACACGATGCTTGCCGTGCCGGACTTTCGGGCGGCGGAGCGGACATTCGACCTCTTGACCCAGGTCGTCGGGCGTGCGGGGCGGGCCGAGGTCCCGGGTGAGACGGTTATTCAGACGTTCCAACCGGATCACTACGCCATCCTCGCCGCGGCGCGCCACGATTACGCCGCGTTTTACCGCCAGGAGCGGGCGTTGCGCGAGCGGTTTTTCTATCCGCCGTTCTGCGAGCTGGCCGTGTTTGTCGCGGTTCACGCCGATCCAGGCATCGCACGCGGGGCGGCGGCCCGGTTTGAGCGTGAACTGCGCCGGCGCCTCGGCCCACAGCACGAGGTGTTGCCGGCGGTGCCCGCGGCCGTGCCGCGGGTGCAAAATCGGTTCCGTTACCAGGTTGTGATAAAATACAGGCGCTGGCCGGACGTGCAAGCGGCCGTGACCGCAGCGTACACTTTGGTGGAAGCGCGCCTCCGGCGGTACGGCGGCGCCTGCAGGCTCGACGTGAACGCCGGGAGAATATAGAGACAGGATGAGGAGCCGACCGCGCGGGCGGCAGAAGCCGCAAACGCGTGCGTGTGCGGTGTGAGAGGAGAGACGCAGCATGGCCATCCGGATCATTCGTACGGGAAACGACCCGGTGTTGCGGCAGATCGCGAAGCCGGTGACGAAGATCACGCCTGCCATCGAGAAGCTGTTGGACGACATGGCGGAGACGATGTACGACGCGGACGGCATCGGGTTGGCGGCGGTGCAAATCGGGGTGCCAAAGCGCGTCATCGTCATGGACGTGGGCGAAGGGCTGATTGAGCTCATCAACCCCGAGATCCTCAGCAAATCCGGCGAGCAGACGGGGATGGAAGCCTGCCTCTCGCTGCCCGGCATGCGCGGGGAGGTCACCCGGGCGCAGCACGTGACGGTGCGCGGGCTCAACCGCAAGGGAGAGACGGTGGAGTTTGCGGCCAGCGACCTGTTGGCCCGCTGTGTCCAGCACGAGGTGGACCACTTAAACGGCATCCTGTTCATCGATTACCTGCGCCCGGACCAAATCATCTACGAGCAAAAGGAGGCGCGGGCTGTGCGAGGGACGCGCGGGTCATGACCTCCGGAAAGCCGAAGCTGGTGTTCATGGGCACCCCCGAGTTTGCGGTGCCGAGCCTCGTGTCGCTGACGAACGCCGGTTTTCCGGTATTGGCGGTGGTGACCCAGCCGGACAGACCGGCCGGGCGCGGCCAAAAGCCCGCACCTTCTCCGGTCAAGCAGGCGGCCGCCCGGCTGGGCCTGCCGGTGCTGCAGCCTTCCTCCGCCCGCGACCCCGGGTTTCTCGCCGCAGTGGCTGCGCTGGCGCCGGACGTGATCGTCACCGCGGCGTACGGTCAGATCTTGCCGCAGCGCCTGCTCGATTTGCCGCGCGCGGGCTGTCTCAACCTCCACGCCTCGCTGTTGCCCCGCTGGCGGGGCGCGGCGCCGGTGCAACGCGCCATCTTGGCCGGGGATGCGGTCACCGGGGTGACGGTGATGAAGATGGTGCGCCGGTTGGACGCAGGTCCTGTCGTCGGGCAGCGGCGGGTGCCCATCGCCGACGATGACGACGCGGGCCGTTTGCTCCAGCGTTTGGCGTCCGCGGGCGCGGCGTTGCTGGTCGAACTCATCGAACCGTACGTGGCCGGAGAGATCGTCCCGACGCCCCAGGCTGAGGAAGAAGCCACGTACGCGGAGCGCATCACGAAGGCGGATGAGATCATCGATTGGCGGCGGCCGGTCATCGACATCTGGCGCCAGGTGCGGGCGCTCTCCCCGTCACCCGGCGCGTCGGCGCGGCTTTTCGGGCAGGTCGTCAAGGTGTGGGCGGCGCGGCCTGCCTCTGTCTCGCCGGGATGTGTGCCGCCCGCCGACGCCGAGCCCGCGGTGGTCTGCCGGGTGGGACGGCACGAGGTGTGGGTGCGCTGCGCGGACGGATGGCTCGCGCTGGAGACGGTGCAGCCTGCCGGCAAACGCCGCATGTCTGCGGACGACTGGGCGCGCGGTTGGCAGCGTGACCGTCTGCGCTTCGAACAGGAGGATGGGCGGTGAGCGGTCCCCATCGTTCGGACGGACGCCATCGCCTTGCCCGCCCTCGCCCCGGGGGGCATGTGTCTCCCGCGCGCCAGGCGGCGTTTGCGGTGCTTTTGGCGGTGGAACAGGACGAGGCGTACGCCAACGTGGCCCTGCAGCAGGCGCTGCGGGAAGGGGCGTGGTCTGCCCGCGACAAGGCGTTGTGCACAGGGTTGGTCTACGGGACGTTGCAGCGCCAGCGCTCGCTCGACGCGCTCATCGCCCCTTGGACGAGCCGTCCCCTCGGCGAGCTGACCCCTGCGGTCCGCGTCCTGTTGCGCATGGCGGTGTATCAATTGACGTTTCTCGATCGCGTCCCTGCCTATGCGGCCATCCATGAGGCGGTGGAACTGTGCAAATCGGTGCAGCCGCAGGCCGCCGGCTTCGTGAACGGGGTGTTGCGCAGCTTCGCGCGCGCGCCGTCGCCGCCCTGCGAGCGGTTGCGCGCGTTGGCGGATAAGGCGGCGGACGAAGCGGAGGCGTGGGGGATATGGTATTCCTATCCCACGTGGCTGGTGACGAGGTGGCGTGCCGCGTTCGGGCCGGCGCGGTGCGAGCGGATGCTCGCGGCGTGCAACGAGGAAGCCGGATTGTCGCTGCGCGTCAACCCGCTGCGGGCGAGCGTCGACGCAGTGGTGGCGGCGCTCGCCGCCCAAGGGGTGCATGCGGAGCCGTCGCCGGTGTCGCCGGCCGGGGTGCGGGTGGCGGACGGGTTTGCCGTCGAGAACGCCGCCGTGTACCGTGACGGGTGGGTGACGCCCCAGGACGAGGCCGCCATGCTCGTTGCACCGCTGGTGCGTCCAGCCGAGCATCGTCGCATTCTCGACATGTGCGCCGCCCCGGGGACCAAGACGACCCACCTCGCCGAACTGCAGGCGGATGGCGGAGACATCGAAGCGTGCGACATCCATCCGCACAAACTGCGCCTGCTCCACGGAGCGCTGCGCCGCCTCGGCATCGGGAGTGTGCGGACGCGGATGATGGACGCCCGCCTGCTCCCGGACCTTCCGGGGATGCGGGAGGCGTTCGATGCGGTTCTGCTCGATGCGCCGTGCAGCGGGTTCGGCGTCCTGCGCCACCGCCCGGACATCCGCTGGCGCAGGACGCCGGATGACGTGACGCGGCTTGCCCGGCTGCAGCGGGAACTCTTGCTCGCGGCCGTTCGCTTGGTACGGCCGGGCGGCGTGATCGTCTACAGCACGTGCACGCTGTTGCCGGAGGAGAACGAAGAGGTCGTGACAGCCGCCCTGTCGGCCGCGGCAGGTGCGGTCGTGGCGGAAGACATCCGGGATGAATTGCCACCACGGCCGCGGGCGGAGGCGGTGGACGCCCCACCCGGGCTGTACATCCTCCCGGATGCACTCGGCACCGACGGGTTTTTCATCGCCCGTTTGCGCAAGGTGCGTGCCGGTTGAAGGGTCGCTGTACACACCGCAGCGGCTGTCCGCGGCATGCGGATGAACGGGCAGACGCTAAACGGGGGGACGGACGATGCAGCATGCGTACGACATGACGGTGGACGCGTGGACGGCTTGGATGACGGAGCAAGGAGAACCTCGGTACCGCGGCCGGCAGGTCTTTCAATGGCTGCACCAAAAGCGAGCCACGACGTTTCAGGAGATGACCAATCTGCCGAAGGGGCTCAGGGAGCGCCTGGCGGCGGCGTTTGCGATTGGGACCGCGAAGGAACTGACGCGGCAGGTGTCGAAAGACGGAACGGTGAAGTTTTTGCTCGGTTGGCGCGACGGGGTGGCGGTGGAGACGGTGCTGATGCGCCACGATTACGGCAACAGCGTCTGTGTCTCCACACAGGCGGGCTGCAAGATGGGGTGTACCTTCTGCGCCTCGACACTCGGCGGGATGATCCGCCAGCTGACCGCGGGGGAGATGGTCGAGCAGCTGATGTTCAGCCAGCGTTTGCTCGACGAGGAGGGCGGCCGGGTGTCTTCGGTCGTCCTGATGGGGTCGGGTGAACCGATGGACAACTACGACGCGTGCATGAAGTTCATCGACATCATCCGGCACCCGGACGGGCTGAACATCGGGCAACGGCACATCACCATCTCGACCGTGGGCTTGGTGCCAGGGATCATCCGCCTCGCCGACGAGGGGCGGCCGATTACGCTCGCCGTCTCCCTGCACGCGCCGAACGACGAGATCCGTTCCCAACTGATGCCGGTGAACCGGGCGTATCCGCTCGCCAAATTGATGGCGGCGTGCCGTTACTACGTGCAAAAGACCGGGCGTCGGATCAGTTTTGAATACGCCCTCATCGCGGGGAAGAACGACCGCTTGGAGCACGCGCGGGAGTTGGCGGCGCTGGTGCGCGACCTGCCTTGCCACGTGAATCTCATTCCGGTCAACTATGTACCTGAGCGCAACTACCAGCGGACGCCGCCGGAGCAGGTGGAGGCGTTCGTGCGCGAGCTGCGCCGGCTCGGTCTCAACGTCACGGTTCGCCGCGAGAAGGGCCATGACATCGCCGCCGCGTGCGGCCAGTTGCGCGCAGAGTACGCTGCGAAGGCGTGATCGCGGCAAAGGCTGGCGCGGGGAGAAACCGAAGAGGTGGAGAACATGCTCTACGCCGCTCGATCCCACATCGGGCTCGTCCGCCAGGTGAACGAGGACGGGTTCGCCGTCCACGCGGACTTTCGTCCCTTCCGGTTGATTGTCGTCGCGGACGGGATGGGAGGTGCGTCGGCGGGCGAGGTTGCGAGCAAGATCGCGGTCGATACCGTATCCGATTATGTGCAGTCCGGGTTGCGCAACGAAGGGTGCGACCCGCAACAACTGATGCAGGAGGCCGTGTTCGCGGCGAACCAGCGCATCTGGGAGGTGGCGCAAGCCTCCGAGGCGTACCTCGGGATGGGCACGACCATCGTCGCGGCGCTGTTCGACGACACGGAGGTCACCATCGGCCACGTCGGCGACAGCCGCGGCTATCTGTTTCAGGACGGGAATTTGCAGCAGGTGACGCAGGACCACTCGCTGGTGGCGGAGTTGGTGCGCCGCGGCCAGATCACGGAAGATGAGGCGGTGCGCCATCCCCAGCGCAACATCGTCACCCGTTCACTGGGGACGGTGGCACACAGTTACCCGGACGTGGCGACGCGGCGTTGGCGACCCGGGGATGTCCTCCTGTTGTGCACCGACGGGCTGACGAATCTGGTCACGTCGTCGGAATTGGGGGATTACCTGCGCGAACTGTCCGGTGCGCGCTCGGAAGCGGACGTGGATCGTCTCGCGGACGCCTTGGTTCAGGTGGCGCTCGACCGGGGCGGCCACGACAACATCACGTTGGTCTTGGTCGTGCACCGCGAGGAGGGCAAGGCGGAATGACGCAGCTGTTGGGCGGACGCTACGAATTGCAAGCGCGGGTGGGCGAGGGAGGCATGGCCGTCGTCTACCGGGCCGTCGACCGGCTGCTGGGCCGCACCGTCGCGGTGAAGATGTTGCGACCGCAGTTCTCGGGGGATGAGGAGTTTGTGGCGCGTTTTCGCCAGGAAGCGCAGGCGGCGGCCAGGCTGTCGCATCCCAACATCGTCAACCTGTACGACATCGGCGTCGCGGACGGCGAATACTACATCGTGATGGAATACGTCGACGGCCCGACGCTCAAGGAGGTCATCCGCACGCGCGGCCCGTTGCCGGTGCAAGACGTGATCGACATCACGGCCCAGATCTGCGACGCCCTGCAGCACGCGCACGACCATCAGATCATCCATCGGGACATCAAGCCGCACAACATCCTGCTGACGAAGAACGGGCGGGTGAAGGTCACCGATTTTGGCATCGCGCGCGCCATAAGCGGCAACACCATCACCCATCACCCCAACCGTTCCGTGCTCGGGTCGGTGCATTACTTTTCCCCGGAGCAGGCGCGCGGCGCGGTGACCGACGTCAAGAGCGACATCTATTCGCTCGGCGTGGTCATGTATGAGATGCTCACCGGCAAACTGCCTTTTTCGGGCGAATCGCCTGTCAGCGTGGCGCTGAAGCACCTGCGGGACGGATTCGTGGAACCGCGCCGCATCAACCCCGAGATCCCGCAGAGCGTGGAGAACATCGTGCTCCGCTGCCTGGTCAAGGCACCCGAGCTGCGTTATCCGGACATGAGGTCGCTCAAGGACGACCTGGCGGATGCCCTCGTCCACCCGGACGTGCCGAAGATCGCGTTGCCGATGGATGACGACGGGGCGACCATCATGATTCCGGCCGTCGCTGCGCCCGGTCCGGAAGAAGCGGGGACGGAGGAGGAAGCGCGGTTGGAGCGAAAGCGTCGCCGCCGCTGGTGGCGGCCGGTGTTGTGGAGCGGCGTGGCGGTGAGTCTGCTCGGCGTCGGCGCCGTCGCCGCGTATTACATCGTCATGAGCCTCATCGAGGTACCGAACCTCAGGCTGCCGGATGTGGTCGGGATGCCGGAGGCCAAGGCGATGGCCGTGCTCAAGTCAGCCGGGTTCCGCCCGGAGCACATTCATATTGAACAGGCGCCGAATCTCAAGCATGCGCGGGGTATCGTGTATGCGCAAGACCCCACCGGCCCGACGGAGGTGAAGGAGACGCGGGACATCACGTTGTACGTGAGCAAAGGGGCGCCGAAGGTGACGATGCCCTACCTCGTCAACCTTCCCTTCGATCAGGCCCGCCAGCAATTGCTCGACCTTGGGCTTGCGCCGGATCTCATCATCGTCGACAAGATCTACACCGACCAATTTCCGTCCGGGTACGTCGTGAACACCTATCCCACCGCCGGGACGACGGTCGCCCTCGACGCCAAGGTGACGGTGTTCGTCAGCAAGGGCAGCCAGGTGACGATCCCGAACGTGATTGGGATGACCTTGAAGGACGCGAGCACCGCCCTGCAGACGGCCGGTCTCACTCTCGGCCATGTGTACCGGATGCCGTACGACGGCCAGGACGGCACCGTGTTCAACATCGGGCCGCAGAAAGTGGGAGAAAAGGTGCCCAAGGGGGCTGCCATCGATTTATACGTGGTCGACAATTCCGGCGCTGGATTGGGCATGGCGGGCGGGCTGGCCGGAGCGGAAGGCGGCGCGGCAGCGGGCGGATTGCCGGCGGGCGGCACGGGAGCAGATACAGGAGCAGGCGCGGGAGCAGACGGAACGACCAGCCCGAATCAGACCTCGGGCGGGATGCCGGCTGGCGGCGGTGGTGCCGGCGCAGGCGCGGGCCTTGGCGACAGCAGCGCAGGGACAAGCGCAGGCGCGGGCGCGACGGGTGACGCGGGTACCCCAGGCGGAGCCGCCTCAGGCGCTGCCGGTACGGCAGGGACCGCCGGCGGAGGCGGCGCTGCCGCGGGCACGGGCGGGGATCTGTCCACGCTGCGGATGATCCCGGCGCAGATCACCGTCCCGGATCCCGCAAACAAGCCGGTCCAGGTCAAGATTCTGAAGACGGACGCGTTCGGCGCGGGTCAGGTGGTGGCCGACGAGACCATTACGAAGACGGCCACGTGGTCGACGACGCTCTACGTCACCGCAGCACAGAGCGGCCGCATCGCGGTGTATGAGAACGGGAAATTGACGAAGGAACAAATCGTCCCGTACGACGCCCAAGCCGCGGGTGCCGGTTCGGCGCCGTGACAACCGGTCCGGGCGGTGCGGGCGGGTAAGACGCGCGCATGAGGGGGGAAGCGGATGGCGGAGCCGGAGGGGTTGGTGACACGGGCGGTCAACAGCATCTTCACGGTGCGGATGGGCGAGGAAGTGCGCATCTGCCGGGCGCGCGGCGTCTTGCGCAAGCGCGGCGAGAAGGTGCTGGTCGGAGACCGGGTGCGCGTGGAGCCTGTCGGAAGCGGGGAGGGCGTGATCGTCGAGGTGTTGCCGCGGCGCACGGAGTTGGTACGGCCGCCCATCGCCAACGTGGATCAAGCCCTGCTCGTCTTTTCCCTGGTGACGCCGGACTTTCACCACGCGCTCCTCGACCGGACGCTCGTCGCGGTGGCGGCTGCCGGATTGGACGCCGTCATCGCCATCACGAAGTGCGACCTCGATCCCGGCGGCCTGGCGGACGTCTGTGCTGCACCGTACCGCCAAGCCGGCTACAGGGTGATCTTGTGTTCCAGCGTCCGCGGTGACGGCATCGCCGACGTGCGGCAGGCGCTCGCGGGCCGGGTGACGGTGTTTGCCGGCCCTTCGGGCGCGGGCAAATCGAGCCTCGCCAACGCCATCGCGCCGGAACTCGGGCTGCGCATGGGCGAGGTGTCGGCCAAGCTGGGGCGGGGGCGCCACACGACGCGCCATGTGGAGTTGTTCCCGCTTGGCGGCGGGACGTTCATTGCGGATGCGCCCGGATTCAGCCAGCTCGACCTGGCGCTGCCGGCGCAGGAACTGAGGTATTATTTCCCTGATCTTGTGCGCGCGGCGAGCGGCTGCGCATTCCGTGGCTGCCTGCACATCGAGGAGGAGGAGGCGTGCGGTGTGAAGGCGGCGGTCGCCCGCGGTGAAATCCCGCCATCCCGGTATGAAAGCTATCGGGCGCTGTACCGCGAATTGCGCGAACAGGAGGAGAATCGATATTGAACGTCATCATCGCCCCATCCATTTTGGCGGCCGATTTTGGCTGTTTGGCGGCGGAAGTGGAGAGCGTGTTGGCTGCGGGGGCGGACTGGATCCACGTCGACGTGATGGACGGGCACTTCGTCCCCAACCTCACGTTGGGACCGATGGTCGTCTCCGCACTGCGCAAGCGGTTTGACTGCATCCTCGACGTGCACTTGATGATCACGTCCCCCGAGCGGTACATCGACGTGTTTGCGGACGCCGGGGCGAGCGTCCTCACCGTGCACGCGGAGGCGACGCCGCACGTTCATCGGGCGTTGCAGATGGTGAAGGCGCGCGGCCTCCGGGCTGGGTTGGCCTTCAACCCTGGCACCGGACTGGATATGATTGGGCATGTGGCTGACCTGTTGGACCTGGTGTTGGTCATGACCGTGAACCCGGGTTTCGGCGGGCAGGCGTTCATCCCGGGCACGGTGGAAAAGGTGCGCACGGCGCGGGCGCTCTTGCAGGCACAGGGGCGGAGCGATGTCGATGTGGAGGTGGACGGTGGCATCGCCCCCGACACCATCCGGCAGGTGGTGGCAGCGGGTGCGACGGTGTGCGTCGCGGGCACCTCCGTGTTCGGACAGCCGGATCGCAGGGCGGCCATCGCCGCGTTGCGACAGGCGGCGTCAGGGTCCGGATGTTGAAAGAGGGGGCGGAAAGGACGGAACAGGCACATTCGCCCGTGCCGGGAATATACATGTAGGGATCACGGCGCGCAGGGGAACTTGAGGATGGTCGCCGCGAACTCGTTGCCGCACAGGTGAGGAGGGACGCGTATGAAGTTCTACACCATCAAGCTGCCGAGGTTCTTGGGTGGAATCGTCAGGGCGTTCCTTGGTGCTTTCAGCAAAGACTAAGCGCGAGGGGCATGAAAAAAGCACCGCTGTGGTGCTTTTTTCTTCCCGCTTTCACAACGCGCGCGTGACCTTGCCCGCTTTCAGGCAGCGCGTGCATACCCGCAACCGCTTGATCCGGCCATCGACGTTCACCCGAACCGTCTGCAGGTTGGGCAGCCAACGCCGTTTGGTCAGGATGTGCGAGTGGCTGATCTTGTGTCCGGTCTGCGGTTGCTTGCCACAAATGTCACACCGTCTCGCCATCGTGTTCACGCCTCCAAGCTGTGTTTCCTGCACACATGACGCCATGTCACGGTTCGGTATTCTACCATACGCCGCAAGCGGCGCGCAACCAACCGCGACCGGCTTTTGGAACCGTCAGCCGGTGTAGTACAATGGCGAAAAGCAGGACTGGCGAGGGGGAACCCGTATGCCGAAAGTGTTGGAGACACCGTTGGGGCGGATCACCGTCGTGGAGGATGTGATTGCGACCATTGCCGGCTTGGCGGCCATGGACTGTTACGGTCTGGTGGGGATGGCGTCCCGGCGGCAGGTGAAAGACAGCATCTCCGAGTTGTTGGGCCGGGAGAATCCGGGGCGCGGCGTCGAGGTCCGGATTCAGGGCGACGAGGTCGAGGTCGATCTCTACATCGTGGTCAGCTACGGGACCAACATCTACGAAGTCGCGCAGAATGTGCGCGACAAGGTACGCTACGTCCTCAATGAGACGGTCGGCGTGGAGGTCGACCGCGTGAACATCTTCGTCCAAGGCGTGCGCGTGGCGACAGAACGGTAGGAGGCGTTCGATGGCGAATCGGTTGGTGCGATTGGACGGCGACCGCTTCGTGGCCATGATCAAGGCGGGGCACGAGCGTTTGCGCCAGCATGTCAGTCTGGTGAACGCGTTGAACATCTTCCCGGTGCCGGACGGCGATACGGGGACGAACATGGAGATGTCGTTGGCTGCAGGGGTGGAAAAGCTCGCCGCGCAGGCACACTGGACGCTGGCGGCGGCGGCTCACACCTTGGCGGCTGGATTGCTGATGGGGGCGCGCGGCAACTCGGGTGTCATCCTCTCCCAGTTGTTCCGCGGTTTTCTGCAGCTCCCGGAGGAGACGGCCGGGGTGCAGGAGTGTGCGAAGGCGTTGGCCGAAGGGGTGCACATCGCATACCGCGCAGTCGCAAAACCGGTCGAGGGGACGATGTTGACGGTGGCGCGCGAGGGCGCGGCGGCGGGCGTCAAGGCCGCCCGCCAGGCGGAGACATTGGCGGATTGGATGCGGTCGGTGGTCGCGGCGGCAAGAGAGGCGCTGGCGCGCACACCGGAACAGCTGCCGGTGTTGAAGCAGGCGGGTGTGGTCGATTCAGGCGGCCAAGGGTTACTCTTCATCTTTGAAGGGTTTCTCTCGTTTCTGGAAGGAAAAACCTCGGCCGACACCGCGCCGGCGGCGGCACCCGGCTCGGACGTCCATTGGACCGATTTTGCGGCAGCCCATGTGCCGGAGGAGGCGGAATACGGGTTCTGCACCGAGGTGTTGATCCGCACGCCGCAGGCGTCCGCGGCAGAAGCGGCGCTGCGCAGGAGCCTCTCCGGATACGGCACATCGTTGTTGGTGGTCGCCGCCGATGACCTGGTCAAGGTGCACGTGCACACCATGGAACCCCTGCGCGCCTTGCAGGATGCGGCCGGTCTCGGGGAATTGGTCAAGATCAAAGTGGAGAACATGACGCTGCAACACCAGACCATCCGCCAGCAAGCCCGGCCGGAGGCCACGGAGCCGCAGGCCGGTGGTGCGCCGGCGCCTGCGGTCGCATCTTGTTCCGCCGGCGCGGACCGGGCGTCTGCGCAGCGCGTGCCGCAAAGCCAGCTTCCGTCCCAGACCCGGGAGACGGCGGGCGCGACGCGCACGGCCGTCGTGGCGGTCGCCGCCGGGGACGGGCTGCGGGAGGTGTTCACCAGCCTCGGCGCAGCGGTCGTGCTGTCCGGGGGGCAGACGATGAACCCGAGCACGGAGGAGATTGTCGCCGCCGTCTCGTCTATCGATGGTGCGGCCGCCATTGTCTTGCCGAACAACAAGAACATCATCATGGCGGCGGAACAGGCGCGGCAGGTCGTCGGGCAGCGCGCCTTCGTCGTGCCGACCATCTCCATCCCGCAGGGTATCGCGGCGATGTTGGCGTTTTTGCCTGATTTGCCGCCGCACGACTTGGCCGCCAAGATGTGGGCTGCGGCGGAGCGCGTGCGCGCCGGGCACGTGGTGCGGGCGGTGCGCGACAGCGTGTACCAAGATGTCGCCATTCGCGCGAACCAGTTCCTCGGCCTCATCGATCAGACCCTGGTCGAGGTCGCCGAACACCGGAACGACGCCGCCCTGGCGGTGTTGACCCGCATGGGGGCGGCCGATGCGGAACTGTTGACCATGTTTTACGGCCGTGACGTTCCAAAGGAGGAAGCGGAGCGGTTGGCCGTCCTGTGCCGGGAGAGATTCGGGGTGGAAGTCGAACTGCAGGCAGGGGGCCAGCCGGTATACGATTACATCATGAGCTTGGAGTAAGGGAGATGAACTTGCGGGAAGTTCCTGTAACGGCCTTGCCCGGGGTCGGCCGCGCCAAGGCCGGGGCCTTGGCTGAACTGGGCATCCGCTCGGTGGACGACTTGCTGCACCACTATCCGGTGCGTTACGAAGATTGGCGTCCGCTTCCCTTCTCTGCCTTCCCGGATCAGGGCGTCGTCACCGCGCAGGGGGTGGTCGAAGGGACGGCCGAGGTCAGGTGGCAGAGGGGCAAATCCATCCTCCACTGCGTGTTGCGCATCGATCAGCGGTTCCGCGTGCACGCGTACTGGTTCAATCAGCACTGGCTCAAGGCCAAACTGACGCCGGGCCGGTTCATCACCGTCCGCGGCCGGTTCGATCGCGCCCGCCATGCCATCACCGTGACGCGCACCGCGATCGACAGCACGCCGAGCGAGTCGTTCTCACCCTGGACACCGGTCTACCGCAGCTCCCGCACGCTCCCGTCCCACCAACTGCACACCCTGATCCTCGCGGCGCTCGACCAGTATGCGGAGCACCTGCCGGAAGTCTTGCCGCACGGTCTGCGGGAGAAGTACCGGTTGGTGACCCACGCCGACGCCGTCCGCGGCATCCATAAGCCTGCCAGTGCCGAATCCCTGCGTCAGGCGCGGCGCCGGCTTGTCTTCGAGGAGTTTTTCCTGTTTCAATTGCAGCTCCAGGGGTTGCGGCGACGGCACGCCAAGTCCGGAGGGGGGCACGCGCGTCCGGTGCCGGATGACGCGCTGTCCGCGTTTATGGCCACGTTGCCGGCACCGTTGACGCATGCGCAAGTGCGGGCGTGCCAGGAGGTGCTTGCCGATTTGCGCCGACCGTCCGCGATGGCGAGGTTGCTGCAAGGCGACGTGGGTTCGGGCAAGACATGGGTCGCTCTGTTCGCAGCATACGCCGTGTGGCGGGCGGGATCGCAAACCGCGTTGATGGCCCCGACGGAGATCCTGGCGGAACAACACGCCGCTGAGGCGAAGCGGCGCTTGACACCGCTTGGGATGCGCGTGGGGCTGTTGACCGGGAGCACGCCACGGAAAGAGCGGCTCGACGTTCTGCGCGGCCTTCAGTCAGGGCAACTGCACGTCGTGGTAGGGACGCACGCCTTGCTCACCGAAGACGTCCAGTTTCGCGATCTCGGCTTGGTCGTCATCGATGAGCAGCACCGGTTCGGCGTCGCCCAGCGCGCCAAGCTGCTGGAGAAGGGGGACCGTCCTGACCTGCTCACCATCTCCGCCACCCCCATCCCGCGCACGCTCGCCCTCGCCCTGTATGGCGATCTCGATACCTCCATCTTGGACGAGCGCCCGGCGGGCCGCCAACCTGTGGAGACGCGGTGGATGGACCTGGAGCAGTCGGAAGAAGAAGCCATCCGCTTGGCGCGGCGGGAGCTGGCGCGCGGACATCAGGTGTACGTGGTCGCGCCGCTCGTGGAAGACGCTGAGGAAGATGCCGCCGAAGTGATTTCGGCCACGCGTTTGGCGGAGCGCTTGCGGGAGCAGTTCGCCGGGTTCCAAGTGGGCCTGTTGCACGGGCGGATGAACGGGCGGGAGAAGGACGCGGTCATGCGGTCGTTCGTCTGCGGCGAGCTCCAGGTCCTCGTCAGCACCACCGTGATTGAAGTGGGCATCGACGTACCGAACGCCACGGTGATGCTGGTGTACCACGCCGAGCGGTTCGGTCTCGCGCAATTACACCAACTCCGCGGCCGGGTCGGTCGCGGCGGACAACGCGGCTTCTGCATCCTGCTTGCCGACCGGCCGACCGACATCGCCCGGGCGCGCTTGGACACGCTGATCCGTGAACACGACGGATTCGTGATTGCGGAGCGGGACCTGGAGTTGCGCGGGCCGGGCGAGTTGTTCGGCCTCCGGCAGAGCGGCCTGCCGGAATTTGCACTGGGCGACTTGGCCCGGGACGTCAAGGTGATGGAGGTCGCGCGCACGGAGGCGCAGGCTTTGTTGCGCGATCCCGATTTTTGGCTGTTGCCTGCGTACGCCGGCTTGCGCGCGGCGTTGGCGGCAGAGCCGGCTGCGGCCGCGGATTGAGGCGGGACGCCGCGTGCGCCGGCGCGGGAGAATGTGGCAGTCATACAGGGTCGGCCGCGTGACATACTACGCGTACCAACCTCAAAGGAGGTGACGCACCATGGCACTGGGTCAGAAACGCAACACGCCGGTTGTGCCGCAGGCGTCGAAAGCACTGGAGCAATTTAAGTACGAGGTTGCGTCGGAACTGGGGATCACACCTCCGCAAGACGGGTACTGGGGCACGATGACCACGCGGGACACCGGGGCAATCGGCGGCAACATGACCCGCAAGCTGGTGGCGCTCGCCGAGCAGCAGTTGGCGGGCCGCCAAGGCTTCTGAACGATCCGTGGTTCCGCTCACGGCAGGATGTTGAAGCGGGCAAGGATACGCGGCCGCCAGGAAAAAGCGGCCGGCAGGCCGACCATAGGCCGCGCGCCGTGCCCGGGAGATACAGGAGGCCCTCCATGCGGGCCTCCTTTACTTGATAGACTTTCGCCGGCACTTGCCCTATAGTAAAAGCGCGTTCATGGTACGCCGACGGTATGTTGCATTCCGGGGGGAGTTATGAAACCGTCTTGGCACCGGTTTGCCTTCTGCCTTTTGCCGGAGCGCCTGATCACGCGCGTGGTGGGCGCCTTTGCGCGCAGCCGGCTGAGCCGGGTGGCCATCCCCTGGTTCGTACGTCATTTCGGGATCGATCTCGAAGAGTTGGACCGGCCGTTGTCCGAGTTCACCTCGCTCCTCGATCTGTTCATCCGCCGCCTGCGGCAGGGCGTGCGGCCCATTCACCCGGAGGGCGTGATTTCGCCGGTCGATGGCACGGTGCGGGCGCTGGGCCGCATCGAGGGTGAGCGCCTGCTCCAGGTCAAGGGGGTGCACTATTCGCTCGCCCGCCTGCTCGGCTCCCGCGAAGACGCCGCCCTGTTCGCAGACGGCCACTACATCACGCTGTACCTCAGCCCGCGCGATTACCACCGTATCCATGTGCCGCTCGACGGCGTGATGGTCGGTTGGCGCTACATCCCGGGCCGTTTGTTTCCCGTCAACGCATGGGGCATGCATCATGTCCAGGGCTTGTTCACCAAGAACGAGCGGATGGTGACGTTCGTGCGCACCGTGGCCGGCCGGATGGCGGTCGTCAAGGTCGGTGCCACCATCGTGGGCAGCATCCGCACCGACTACGCACCCAACCTCGAGCGGGCGTGGCGAAGGGGCCTGCCGATGATGGAGGGCCGCGGCGATGGCCGGTTGCTGCGGCGCGGCATGGAGTTGGGGCGGTTTGAGTTCGGTTCCACCGTCATCCTTGTCTTTGAGGCCGGCATGCTCGAATCGTTCGTGGTGGCACCGGGTGAGGCGGTCCGCATGGGGCAGCTCATCGCCACGCTTCGGTCATGCCTGCCCGTGTGATCGCATATCATGGCATCGGGACGAACCACACTACGCGTCCTCGCTTGCCGGCTGCGAGGAAAACTTGTACATTGTAGGAGAGCCCTTTCCGTGAGAACCGATGAGGTGAAGCGCATGAGGATTTTGGTCGCCGGAGGCGACGGGTTTTGTGGCTGGCCTACCGCCCTGCATCTGTCGAAGCGGGGGCATGAGGTCATCATCGTCGACAGTTTAATCCGCCGCAAATGGGATGAGGAGTTGGGTACCCAGTCGCTGACGCCCATCGCGACATTGGAGGAGCGCGTCGCGGCTTGGAAGGAACTTACTGGTCTAGAAATTCCCATCCGCATCGGCGATCTGACCAACTACGAATTCGTCGAGTCGGTGTTCCGCGAGTTTGAACCGGACGCCATCGTGCACTTCGGCGAGCAGCGTTCGGCGCCGTACTCCATGATTGACCGGGAGCACGCGGTGTTCACGCAGGTGAACAACGTGGTCGGCACGCTGAACATCCTGTTCGCCATCAAGGCGGTGAAACTGGACTGCCATCTCATCAAGCTGGGGACGATGGGCGAGTACGGGACGCCGAACATCGATGTGGAGGAAGGGTACATCCGCATCCGCCACAAAGGGCGGGAAGACGTGCTCCCGTATCCGAAGCAGCCGTTCTCGTTCTATCACCTGTCGAAGGTCCACGACAGCCACAACATCATGTTCTGCTGCAAGGCATGGGGCATCCGCGCCACGGACCTCAACCAAGGGGTGGTCTACGGGCTGTGGACGCCGGAGACCAGGATGGACGAACGGCTCTACAACCGGATCGATTACGACGGTGTGTTCGGCACGGCGCTCAACCGGTTCTGCATCCAGGCTGCGGTCGGGCACGACCTCACCGTGTACGGAAAGGGCGGGCAGACCCGCGGCTTCCTCGACATCCGCGACACGGTCCAGTGCATCGAGCTGGCGGCGTTGCACCCGGCGGAACCCGGGGAGTTCCGGGTGTTCAACCAGTTTACGGAACAGTTCTCCGTATTGGAGTTGGCCCAGCGTGTGCAGCGGGTGGCGGCCGAGATGGGCTTGAAGGTGAACATCGCCCACCTGCCCAATCCGCGCGTGGAGAAAGAACAACACTACTACAACGCGGTGCACACGAAGCTGACCGATCTCGGCCTCAAGCCGCACCTGTTGTCGGACGACCTGTTGCGCGAACTGATTGAGACGGCCCAACGGTATCGCGATCGCGTCGATTTCAAGGTGATCGCGCCCACCGCCACGTGGAGGTAGCGCCGGGGTATGCGCATCGCGATGTTCACCGAGACGTTCCTGCCGAGCACGGACGGCATCGTGACGCGGCTGTTGGCGACGCTGCGCCACTTGGGGGACGCCGGCCACGAGGTGTTGCTGTTCGCGCCGGCGGGCGGCCCGGCGCAGTACGGGGCGGCGCGCGTCATCGGTGTCCCGCCCTTTCGTTTTTTTCTCTATCCGGAAAAAAACTTCGCGCTGCCGAGACCCGGTCTCGGGCGTCATCTGCGCGCGTTTCAACCGGATCTTGTGCACGTGGTGAACCCGGCTTTCCTCGGTTTGGCCGGGATTTACTATGCGAAGCGCCTGCGGGTGCCGCTCGTCGCCTCGTATCACACCAACGTGCCGCACTACGCCCGCCACTACCGGCTCAATTGGCTGGAACCGGCGTTGTGGTGGTACTTTCGCACCCTCCACAACCAAGCGAGCCTCAACCTGTGCACGTCGCGCGCGACGCTGCATGAGCTTGCGGCACACGGGTTTGAGCGCTTGGAGCTGTGGGACCGCGGCGTCGATGTGGACCTGTTTTCCCGCGCCAGGCGGAGCGAGGAGATGCGGCGCCTTCTGTGCGGTGGACAGGCGGATGCAAACACCCGGGTCTTGTTGTACGTCGGGCGGTTGGCGGCGGAAAAAGGCATTGAGCGCATCCGGCCTGCCCTCGCGCGCTTGCCGGACGTCCACTTCGCCGTGGTCGGCGACGGGCCGCACCGCAAGTCGTTGGAGGCGTGTTTTGCCGGGACGCGCACGACGTTCCTCGGCTACCTGCACGGGGAGACGCTCGCTGAAGCGTACGCGTCGGCCGATGGGTTCATTTTCCCTTCCACCACCGAGACCTTGGGGTTGGTGCTGTTCGAGGCCATGGCGGCCGGATTGCCGGTCGTCGCCGCCGACAGCGCGCCAACCCGCGAGGTGTTGGCGGACGGGGCCGCTGGATTCATCTTCGACCCCCATCGCCCCGATTCGCTCGTGCAAGCGCTGTGCGCCATGTTCTACGACCCTGCGCGGCGGGAAGCGGTGATCCGCCGCGGCCGCGAGACGGCCGCGCAACTCGACTGGCGCGGACCGACGGAACAACTCCTGCGCTATTACCGCAGGGTGTTGGCGCAACCTGCGCCCGTCCCGACCGCCGTGCCGCGCGGCGGGAAGTTGTGAGGCCGCCGCGGCAGCGCCTGCGGCGTCTTTGTCTCCGGTTCGGCTAGGCGCACCCTTTCCGACGCCTTGCCGCCGCGTCGCGCGGCATCATGGTTTTGCTTGCGGATCGGGCGTGACCGGCTCGACAGGCATGCGGCCGAACACCGACTCGGCGTAAGCGGCCGCTTGCAACACCAAACGGTCCTGTCTTGGCCCAGCCACCACCTGCAAGCCGAACGGCAATCCTTCTTCCGTCCAACCGGCCGGCAGCGAGACGGCCGGCAATCCCGTCAGGTTCCACGGGTTTGTCCACCGGGTGAGGGCGGACCGCACCCACACCGTTTCCCCGTTCAGTTCCGTTTGCGTCTGTCCGCGCGCGGGCGCGGCCACCGGGACCGTTGGCAGGATCAGCACATCGACCTGCGCCCACACCGCGGCCAACGCCCGGATGGTGGCCGCCTGCACCTCTTTCGCCCACACGTAATCCGCGCCGGTGAATTGCTGGGCAGCTTCCAGGCGTTCCCGGACGTCTTTCCCGTACCGCTCCGGGGCGGTGGCAAGCAGTTCGCGATGGACGTGCCGCGCCTCGCTGGCGAGGATGATGTTCTGAGCAACCGGGATGTCCGAGGCGTGCGGGATGTCGACCGGCCTGAACGACCATCCCGCGGCTTCCAGTTGTGCCAAGGCGCGCGCGAACGCATGGCGCACGCCTGCCTGACCGCCGGCGAACAAGCTCCCGCCCGGCAGACCAGCCACCAGCTTGCGCCGCGGCAGGCAAAGGTCCGTCGGATGCGCCAGCAGCAAGCGGTGAAGTTCGTTCGGGTCCCATCCCGCCAGGACCGCGAACAAGTAAGCGGCGTCGGCCACCGATCGGGCCAAGGGACCGACGTGATCGAGCGAGGGTGCCAAGGGGAAGACGCCATGGGTGCTGATGCGGCCGTAGCTTGGCTTGAAGCCCACACACCCGCACAGGGCGGCGGGGATGCGGATGCTCCCGCCCGTGTCGGTACCAAGCGCACCTGCGCACAAACCGGCTGCCACCGCGGCGGCGCTGCCACCGCTCGACCCGCCGGACAGACGGTCTTTTTGCCACGGGTTGCGGCAAGCACCGAAGTGGGGATTGTCGTTCGTCGTGCCATAAGCGTATTCGTGCAGGTTGGTCTTGCCGAGGATGACCGCGCCGGCGCGACGCAGCCTCCGCACCGCCCGGGCTTCGCGCGGCGGACGGTGCCGGACGTGGATGCCGCCGTAGGTGGTGTCGAGGTAAGGGGTGTCGAACAAGTCTTTGATGGCGATGGGCACCCCGGCGAGCGGCGGGACGAAGCCTCCTTGGGACCGGCGCCTGTCGGCTTCCGCCGCATCGGCCAGCGCGCGGTCGGAGATGGTGATGTAAGCGCAAAGGCAGGGATTCAGGCGCTGCGCCCGTTCCAGATACAGCGAGGTCAACTCGACGGCCGAGATGTCGCGTGCTGCCAAACGCCGCAGTGTCTCGACCAACGACCATGCCCAAGGTTCCATGCGCTGCTTCTCTCCCGTAGGCGCGGCCGCGGCCGCGCGGACTCTCCCACGGCCATTGTAGCATGGACAACCGTGCCCGGGGCCTGGCCGCGTGGGTACCGCGAGCGCCCGCAGACCCAAGCCAAAACGGGGCGTACAAAAGCAGAGACCCACGCCCGGGTACGCGTGGGTCCTGCCGCCGCCCGGCTGTTGCCAGCCGACGACTTGCGTTTCTGGGAGAGGAGAAACCGGAGGAAGAGCTGAGGGGATACCCCGCCCTCACCCGCGGTTGCCTACAACAGCTCACGCCGTTGCTATTCCCATCATGCCCAAATAGCGCCCGGATATACCTCTGATACGGCGTGCATGGCATTTTTGCCCGTGCGGGCGCGCTATGATACAGTAGTCGTGACATGTTGCTGCGAGGTGGGCGAGGTGCGCATCATCGCAGGCGCTTGGCGCGGTTGCCGCCTCACGGCGCCGGCCAAAGAGGTGGCGCGGCCCACGACCGACCGGGTCAAGGAAGCGATGTTCAACTTGATGGGTTGGGACTGGAGCGGCGGCTTGGCGGTCGATCTGTTTGCCGGATCGGGCGCGTTGGGACTGGAAGCCCTCAGCCGCGGTGCCGAAGCGGCCATCCTCGTCGATACCGACCCGCGCAGCCTCGCGGCCATCCGCGAGAACGTCCGCCGCTGTCGCGCAGAGGGCCGTGCGCAGGTGTGGCGGATGGACTGGCAGTTGGCTTGGCGAAAGATTGCGTCGTCCTGCGCCGAGGTCGGCTGGGTGTTTGTCGATCCGCCGTACCGGTTGGACGCCTGGGAACGGGTGTTGGCCGTACTGGCGATGAGCCCCGTCACGATTCGCCACGGCGTGGTGTGCGAGCACCCGCGGGCACGCGTGTTGCCCGATGCCGTGCGCGGTTTGTCGCGGGTCAAGCACCGCGCCTACGGAGACATCGCGGTGAGCATTTACCGGCCTGTCGCCGGCACGGGTGACAGCGAGGAGGGACGCGGAGATGACGGAGCCGCGGGTCGGGATCTACCCGGGCAGCTTTGATCCGGTGACCAACGGGCACCTCGACGTGCTCCGCCGCGCCTGCCGCCTGTTCGATCGAGTGGTGGTCGCGGTGCTGCAAAACCCGGCCAAGACGCCGCTGTTTACGAGGGAAGAACGCCTGGCGCTCCTGGCGGAAAGCACAAAGGAGCTTCCCAATGTCTCCGTCGAATCGTTCGACGGCCTCTTGGTGGAATTGGCCGCGCGGCACCGGGCGTGCGCCGTGATCCGCGGCGTGCGGGCGGCGGGCGATTTGGAGAGCGAGCTCCGGATGGCGCAGATGAACCGCCGCCTGTATGAAGATGCGGTGACCATCCTTGTGCCGACCGATCCCGCATACGCGTTTGTCAGCTCGACACTGGTGAAGGAGGTCGCCCTGTTCGGCGGGGATGTCTCCGGTTTGGTCCCGCCGCCGGTCGCGCGCGCCTTGGCGCAAAAGCGCGCCCGGCGCGAAGGCGTCGTCTGATGGGGTGAACACACGTCGGTTGGGTCTGCGTAACCCGCGCCCGCGTGGGGAACATTCAGGACCGAGGTGACGCATATGGCTCAGATCAAAGTGGGCCTTGCCCTCGGATCTGGCGGGGCACGTGGATTCGCCCACATCGGGGTGCTCAAGGCGTTCGAAGAGCACGGCGTGCCGGTGCACGCGGTCAGCGGTTCCAGCATGGGCAGCATGGTGGCGGCGTTTTACGCGACCGGCATGAAGCCGAAGTACATGGAACAGCTGGCGTGTTCGCTCAGGCCGCGGTACTGGATGGACCTGACCGTCCCGCGCCTGGGGTTGATCCAAGGAGATCGCGTGTATCAGATGGTGGCGCTTTTGACGCGGGGATTGCGCGTGGACGAAGCGGATCTCCCGCTGGCCATCGTCGCTGCGGAATTGCTCACCCGCCGGCGCGTGGTGTTCCGCGCAGGAAAGATTGCGGATGCGGTGCGGGCGAGCATCTCCGTCCCGGGTGTGTTCGTTCCGTTCGTGCGCGAGGACGGGGTGTACGTGGACGGCGGCGTCGTCGATCCGGTGCCGGTCGAAGCGGTGCGCCAACTGGGGGTCGACGTGGTGGTGGCGGTGGATGTCGGCAATCAGCGCACCGCACCGCCGGAGACGATGCTCGACGTGATCATGCAGTCGCTCGACATGATGGCGAGCCGGTCGTGGCGGGGGCAGGCGCAAGCGGCCGACGTCACCATCACGCCCGCGTTGGAACGCATCGGGCCGTCGCATTTCCACAAAGCGGAGGCTGCCGTGGCGGCTGGGTATGAGGCGGCGGTGGCGGCGCTGCCGGCGGTTTGGTCATGCCTGGAGCGGGCGGCACGAGCCTCCTCCTGAAATCAAGAGGGAGATGGAAACCGTGTGGATGAACCTGCGCGATGTGGATGAGGCCAAGGGCGGTGTGGTACTGCACGAGACGCTCGCGTTGCCGCGCGTGGCGGAAGAGAACCGGATGGTCGAGCGGATTGACCCGGTCACGGCCGACCTGATTGCGCATAAAGCGGATCGCCTCTACCATGTGGACGGTGCGGTCGAAACGGTCATCTGGTACATGTGTTCCCGGTGCCTCGAAACGTTCTCGGCACCTCTTCACCTGCCGTTTGCCGAAGTGTTCACGCGTGATGCGGCGCGTGTGGAGGACGAGATCATCTACGCCCCGGACGACGACGTCCTGCTCGATCCGTTCATCGAGCAGACCATCAACCTGGCCATCGAGTACCGCCCGCTGTGCCGTGAAGACTGCAAGGGGTTGTGCCCGGTTTGCGGAAAGAACCGCAATCTGGAGCCGTGCGACTGCAATCCGCGGCCCGTGGATCCGCGCTGGGCCGCGCTGCAAGACTTGCTTTCACCGGACGAGTCAGAGTAAGATGAAGTGGTGTTTTGCACTGCGAAAGGAGGGTGTCCGCCGTGGCTGTCCAACAACACCGGGTCTCGAAGACGCGGAAGCGGCTGCGCCGCACGCACTTCAAGCTGGAGGCTCCTCCGTTGGTGCGTTGTCCGCAGTGTGGGGAATACAAGTTGCAACACCACGTCTGCCCGACGTGCGGGACGTACAAAGGGCGCCAGGTCATCGCGGTCAAATGAATGCCGCCTGGCCAGGCCCCTGAGACGGGGAGATGTCTCTCAGGAAGCCGGCGCAAGTCGGCTTTTTTGTTTGAGATATATATTCTGCAGGACGTGGATTGGAACGCGATGGTTGCAATCTCCTGCAACTGCGCATAGATTTATTACTAGGTCATAAGACCTGATGGGAAGTTTGGCGGAAGTCCGGCGGAGGGGGGACGGACCCCTGAAGAAGTCAGAGCGCCGCGCGGCGTTGGTTCGGTACCTGGAAGAGAATCCGTTTGCGACCGACGAGCAGTTGGCAGAGCACTTTCGCGTCAGCGTGGCGACCATCCGCCTGGATCGCGCGAGCTTGAACATCCCGGAAGCGCGGGCGCGCATCCTGCAGGTGGCGGCTGGGCGCCACGATGCGTTGCGCGCGATGGACGCCCAGGACGTGATTGGGGAGATTGTGGAGCTGCACCTCAACCGGTACGCTGTGTCGCGCCTTGTCGTCGGACCGGGCCACGTGTTCGGCAGAACGGGCATCGTCCGCGGGCACGTGTTGTTCGGTCAGGTGAACTCGCTCGCGGTGGCGATGATGGACGCCGATGTGGCCGTCACCGCCAAAGCGGAAATTCGGTTTTTGCGTCCGGTGCGCATCGGGGAGACGTTGGTGGCCCGCGCCCACGTGGTGGCGACCCAGTCGGGTGTCGCCAAGTGCGAGGTCCACACCAAGTCCGGCGGAGAGACGGTGTTGGATGGATATATCTGGGTTTCGCAAGGCCCATCCGCTGTGCACACGCCGCTGGACTGAGGGGGAAACGGGATGAGGATTGTGGTGGACGCCATGGGCGGCGACCACGCGCCGCTCGCACCCGTATCGGCTGTCTGCGCGTTTGCTGCCGAGCATCCGAGGGTTTCGTTCACGCTGGTGGGATCGGCCGCAGCCATCCGGGGCGTGCGCGCGGACCTGCCGGCGAACGTGGAGGTGCTGCCGGCCGGCAGCGTGATTGAAGCGGGGGAAGAACCGGTGCAGGCCGTGCGCCGCAAACAGGATTCCTCCTTGGTCCTCGCGGCGGAGATGGTCGCGGACGGCCGGGCCGATATCATGGTCTCGGCCGGCAACACCGGAGCGTTGGTGGCGGCCGGGCTGCTCGTCATCGGCAGGATGCACGGCATCGACCGTCCGGCCTTGGCGCCGGTGCTGCCGACCTTTGACGGCCGCGGGGTATTGCTCCTCGACGCCGGAGCGACGATGGATGCGAAACCCCAGCACTTGCTGCAATTCGCGCACATGGGGGCGGTCTATTCCCAGTACGTCCTCGGGGTGAAGCGGCCGCGGGTCGGGTTGCTCAACGTCGGGACCGAAGCGGGCAAAGGCAACCAGCTGACCAAGGCGACGTACGACCTCCTCGCGCGCTCGAACCTCGCGTTCATCGGCAACCTCGAGGCACGGGACCTGATGCAGGGTACGTGTGACGTCGTGGTGTGCGACGGGTTTGTCGGCAACGTGGTCCTGAAGCTGGTCGAAGGCGTCGGATTAGGTCTCTTCAATGTCCTGCGCGATGCGTTGACCACGAATCTCCGCGCCAAGTGCGGGGCCATCCTGCTCAAACCGACGCTCAAACCGTTGTTCAAACGGTTTGATTACTCCGAATACGGCGGCGCTCCGTTTCTCGGCGTCCAGGGCGGTTGCATGAAGGCGCACGGCAGCAGCAACCAGCGGGCGTGGTACGCCGCGCTGGCGCAGTCGGTGCGGTTCGTCGAGCAGGACTTGTTGCGAAAAATGTCCGCTGCCCTGAGCGAGGCGGGCGCGGAGTGAAGGAGAAGCGAAGCGGCATGAAGAATGTTCGTGCAGGGATCCTCGGCACGGGTCGGGCGTTGCCGGAACGCGTGCTGACCAACGCGGACCTGGAGAAGATGGTGGATACGAGCGATGAGTGGATTGTGACGCGCACCGGGATCCGGGAACGCCGGATCGCGGCACCGGAGGAGGCGACGTCCGACTACGCCGTGCGCGCGTGTGAACTCGCGCTCGCGGACGCCGGGATCGCTGCGGAAGAGGTCGATCTCATCCTCTGCGCGACGGTGACGCCCGACATGCTGTTTCCGGCCACGGCGTGTCTGGTACAGGACCGGATTGGCGCGACGAAGGCGGCGGCGATGGACATTTCGGCCGCGTGCTCAGGGTTCCTCTACGGGCTGGCGGTGGCGCACGCGTTCATCATCTCCGGACAGTACCGGTATGTCTTGGTGGTTGCGGGCGACATCCTGTCCAAGATTGTTGACTGGGAAGACCGCAGCACATGCGTGCTGTTCGGCGACGGTGCCGGCGCGGCCGTGGTCGGGCCGGTGGAAGCGGGCCGAGGATTTTTGAGCTTTGATCTCGGCGCCGACGGCAGCGGCGCGATGCATATCTGTCAACCTGCCGGCGGTTCGCGCATGCCGGCGACGGCGGAGACGGTGGCGCAACGCTTGCACTACCTGAAGATGGAGGGGCGCGAGACGTTCAAGTTCGCTGTGAAGGTCATGGCGGCGTCGACCGAGAAGGTGTTGGCACAGGCGGGGTTGACCAAGGACGACATCGACCTGCTCATCCCGCACCAAGCGAACATCCGCATCATCGAAGCCGCTCGCCAGCGCTTCGGACTCGACCCGGACAAGGTCGTCGTCACCATCGACAGGTACGGAAACACGTCGGCCTCGTCGATTCCCATCGCCCTCGACGAAGCGCGCCGGACCGGCCGGGCAAAGCCCGGGGACCTGGTGGTGATGGTCGGGTTCGGCGGCGGCCTGACCTGGGGCGCGGCGGCAGTTCGCCTGTAACCAGGATGCACGGCGACGGTTTGACCATTTGCACGCATGGGGGAGAAGCACAGGTTGAACGCGGCATTTGTCTTTCCCGGCCAAGGCGCACAGACGGTCGGCATGGGCGCCTCCCTGTTCGCACGCTATCCGGAGGCGCGCGCGCTGTTGGCACAGGCGGACGAAGTGTTGGGCTTTTCTTTGTCTTCGCTCATCACCAACGGACCGGAGGAAGCGCTGCGGTTGACGTATCACGCGCAGCCGGCGCTGTTGACGGTGAGCAGCGCGGCGTACCAGGTGTTCCGAAGCCGCTGTGACGTGACCCCGCGGTTTGTGGCCGGGCACAGCCTCGGCGAGTACAGCGCGCTTGTGGCAGCCGAGGCCTTGTCGTTTGCAGACGGGGTGCGCCTGGTTCACCTGCGCGGCCGTTGGATGGATGAGGCGTATCCAGCCGGACAGGGCGCGATGGCCGCGGTGCTCGGCCTTGATGCCGAGGCGTTGGCGGCATTGTGCCAAGAAGTGAGTGCCCGGGGACATTGGGTGGAAGTGGCGAATTACAACTGCCCTGGCCAAGTGGTGATCTCCGGGACCAAGGAAGGCGTGGCCCAGGCCGCGGAACTGGCGCGCCAGCGCGGAGCGCGGCGGACGGTGATGCTGCAGGTGAGCGGTCCGTTCCACTCGCGCCTCATGCGCAGCGCGGCCGAGAAGTTGGCGGCGGAATTGGCCAAGGTCGCTTGGCGGCGTGCGCGCTTCCCGGTGGTGGCGAACGTGGATGCCAAGCCGTATCAGGAGCCGGAGGAGGCGCGCCAGCGGTTGACGGTTCAGGTGTATTCCCCGGTGCGCTGGGAGGAGAGCGTGCGTGCGATGATGGCTGCCGGGGTCGACACGTTCATCGAGTTCGGCCCTGGCGGGGTGCTCACCGGATTGATCAAAAAGATCGACCGCGCGGTGACCGCCTGGCGGGTGGAGGACGAGGAAACCCTCAGCGAGGTGCTCCGCGCTTGCCAAGGGCGTTGATGTGCCAAGACGGCGCCGCGCCAAGGGGGAGGCCGAATCAGGTGCAGGGAAAAGTCGCGATTGTCACGGGTGCCTCGCGCGGCATCGGCCGCGCCATCGCGGTGGAACTGGGCCGCATGGGTGCCCGCGTGGTGGTGAACTACGTGGGCCGTGCCCAAGAGGCAAGGGAAACGGTGGCGTTGGTGGAGGCTGCGGGCGGCCAAGCCATCGCCGAACAGGCGGATGTGAGCCGGGCCGACGAAGCGGAGCGGTTGGTGGAGACCGCGCTCGCAGCATTCGGGCGGATCGACGTGTTGGTCAACAACGCCGGCATCACCCGCGACGGCCTCATCCTGCGGATGAAGGACGAAGACTGGGATGCGGTGCTGGGCACCAACCTCAAAGGCGCGTTTTACATGATCCGTTCCGCCGCCCGGCCGATGATGAAGCAACGGTCGGGAAGAATTGTGAACATCTCGTCTGTCGTCGGCGTGATCGGCAATGCCGGGCAGGCGAATTACGCGGCGGCCAAGGCAGGGCTCATCGGGTTGACCAAATCGGCCGCGCGGGAGTTGGCGCCGCGCGCCATCACCGTCAACGCGGTCGCCCCCGGGTATATCCAGACGGACATGACGGCAAATCTGAATGCGGAGTGGTTGGACCAGCTCAGACAGCAGATCCCGCTCGGGCGGTTCGGGACACCGGAGGACGTGGCGCACCTGGTGGCGTTCCTCGCGTCCGACGCCGCTTCCTACATCACCGGCCAGGTCTTCCATGTCGACGGCGGGATGGTCATGTAGTATACTCTTGGGAGGAGGTGAAAGCATGTCGGACACGTTTGAACGGGTGAAGAACATCATTGTGGACAAATTGGGCGTCGATGCCTCCAAGGTGACGCCGGAGTCCACGTTCAAAGACGACTTGGGCGCGGATTCGCTCGATGTGGTCGAGTTGATCATGGAGCTCGAGGACGAGTTCGATATGGAGATCTCGGACGAAGACGCGGAGAAGATCAGCACGGTCGGCGACGTCGTTACATACATCGAGCAACACCAGTAAGGGCGTTCCCGCTTCCCCAAGTACGCAACGAAGTCCCGCGCACTTGCCGGGGCTTTCTGTTATGTAGGGGGTGACGTTGTGAGTCGGCGGGTCGTGGTGACAGGGATGGGCGTGGTGACGCCCATCGGCAACGATGTCCCGACCTTTTGGGAGAACCTCGTGCGCGGCGTCTCGGGGATCTCGTACATCACGTCGTTCGACGCGAGCGACTATCCCACGCGGTTTGCCGGCGAGGTGCGCGACTTCGATCCGTCGCTGTACATGGACCGCAAGGACGTGCGGCGGTTCGACCGGTTCACCCAGTTCGCCATCGCCGCGGCGTCCCAGGCCATCCAAGATGCGGGGTTGAAGATCACGCCGGAGAACGCCGAACGCGTGGGTGTCTATATTGGTTCCGGCATCGGCGGCATCCACACGCTGCTCGAGAACTACCGCACGCTGCTCGAACGCGGGCCGCGGCGCGTGAGTCCGTCCGTGGTGCCGATGATGATTGCGAACATCGCTTCCGGGCAGGTGTCCATCCTGTTTGGCGCCAAGGGGCCGAACAGTGCTCCGGTTTCGGCATGTGCGACGAGTACGCACGCCATTGGCGATGCATTTAAGATCATCCAGCGCGGAGCAGCCGATGTGATGATCGCCGGCGGCGCAGAGTCGGCCATCGTCGATCTCGCCCTGGCCGGGTTTTGCAATGCCAAGGCGCTGTCGACGCGCAACGATGACCCACAGCGGGCCAGCCGGCCGTTTGACAAAGACCGGGACGGGTTCGTGATGAGCGAAGGCGCAGGTGTCGTCATCCTCGAGTCGCTGGAACACGCGCTGGCGCGCGGGGCCCGGATTTACGCCGAGATTGCCGGGTATGGGATGTCGGGCGACGCGTACCACGTGGTGGCTCCCGACCCGGAAGGAAGCGGCGCATACCGGGCGATGCGGGATGCGCTACTGGACGCGGGCGTCACGCCGCAGGACGTGGCGTACATCAACGCGCACGGCACGTCCACCGACATCGGGGATAAGCACGAGACGCTCGCCATCAAACGGTTGTTCGGGGAGCATGCGTATCGCCTGGCCATCAGCTCGAACAAGTCGATGTTGGGCCATCTGCTCGGCGCGGCCGGCGGTGTGGAGGCCATCGCCACGGTGAAAACCATCGCGGAATCGGTGGTCCCTCCGACCATCAACTATGAGACGCCAGACCCGGAGTGCGATCTCGACTACGTCCCGAACGCCGCGCGCAGGATGGACGTGCCTGTGGCCATGTCCAATTCGTTCGGATTCGGCGGCCACAACGCCTGCATCGTGTTCAAACGCTACACGCCGGCTTGAGCGGGAGAAGGCGGGGGCGCCGTTGGGTGCGTCCCGCCTCCCCTCACGGCGGTTTTTTGGCGCGGCGCAGAAGGAGATGCGCAGGATTGGTGAGCAAATGGGACGAACTGCAAGCGGCGCTTGGCACCCGGTTCAACCGGGTGGAGTTGTTGATCCAGGCATTCACCCATGCGTCCTATCGGAATGAACACCGGAAATCCCCCATTGAGGACAATGAACGCTTGGAATTTCTCGGCGATGCCGTGCTCGAACTCGTGGTCAGCGAATACTTGTTCCACCTGCGCCCCGACTGGCCGGAGGGCGAATTGACGCGGCTGCGGGCGGCCATCGTCTGTGAACCGTCGTTGGAACGGTTCGCCCGCAACCTCGGGTTTCACCACTACGTGCGGTTGGGCCGCGGGGAAGAGCGATCGGGCGGGAGGCAGCGCCCGGCGTTGCTCGCCGACGTATTCGAGGCGTTTATCGGTGCGCTGTACCTGGATCAGGGTCTGGACGCGGTCCGTGCTTTCGCCGAACGGCACATGTTCGCGCACCTCGATCCGTCGTCCGTCACCCCGGACTACAAGACGGAGTTGCAGGAATGGGTCCAGCAACACACCGCGGCCGACCTCCACTATGAAATCGTCGAAGAGCGGGGTCCGGCACACGCCCGGGAGTTCGTGGCGCGCGTCATCGTGGGCGTCGAAGAACTCGGCACCGGGGTGGGCCGTTCCAAGAAAGAGGCGGAACAGCACGCCGCGGGCGAAGCGCTGCAAAAGTTGAAGGGCCGCACCCTAGGGGGATCGTGAGGTGTATCTCAAGCGGATCGAGATCCATGGCTTTAAGTCGTTCGCCGACCGCACCACCCTGGAGTTGTCCCCTGGCATCACCGCCATCGTCGGCCCGAACGGAAGCGGCAAGAGCAACATCGCCGACGCCATCCGCTGGGTGCTCGGCGAACAGAACGCCCGCTCGCTGCGCGGGAACCGGATGGAGGACGTGATCTTCGCAGGCAGTGAAGGGCGCCGGTCTGTCAACTTTTGTGAGGTCTCCATCACGCTCGACAACGCCGACCGCCACCTCCCGGTGGTGTTCGACGAGGTGCGGGTGACGCGCCGCGTCTACCGCTCAGGCGAAAGCGAGTACCTCATCAACCAGCAGCCGTGCCGCCTCAAAGATATTCATGAACTGTTCATGGACTCCGGCTTGGGCCGGGAGGCGTATTCCATCATCGGCCAGGGGCGGGTCGAGGAGTTGCTTTCCACGCAGCCGGAGGACCGGCGCGGTCCGTTCGAGGAGGCGGCCGGGATCGTCAAGTTCAAGACCCGGCGGAAGGAGACGGAGCGGCGCCTGGAAGAAAGTGCGGCCAACCTGACCCGGGTGGACGACATCCTTGCCGAATTGACCGCGCAAGCCGGCCCATTGGCGGAAGAGGCGGCGCGGGCGATGCACTATCAAGAAGTGGCAGCACGGTTGACCGCCGTCGAGGCGTCCTTGTGGGTGGCGGAGATCGACGCCTGCCGGGCGCGCTGGGAACGGGCGCAGGCGGAGGCGTCGCGCTGGGGAGAGGTGCGGGCCGAGGCGGCGGCGGAGCTGGCGCGGCTGGAACAGGCGCTGGCGCAGGCGCAGGCGGCGTTTGACGCGGCCCACACCGCGTATGAGCGGATGCAGCAGGAGTGGATGGCGCAGGTCGAAGCGCGTGAGCAAGCAGAAAGTACCCTCGCCCGCCTGCGCGAGCGTCTCGATCACGCCCGCCGCACGCATGCGGAGCGGCAGGAACAGGCGGAGGTCACCCGGCGCGAGCTGCAAGAATGCCAAGAACAACTGGGCGAGGCGCAAGCGCGCGCGCAGGTGCTCCTCGCCCAGTGCGAGGTCAAGGAAGCGGAGCAGGCTGCGCTCGTCCAAGCGCAGGATGTGCGCACCCGTGAACAGCTGGCGGCAGACATCGAGCGTTGGTCTGCGGCGGTGATTGAGGGTCATCGCAAGGTGTCCGGGTTGCGCAACGCGCTGCAGGCGGCGCAAGAAGCGGTGGCGTTGGACGACAAACGCCGGGAACGGGCGGAACAGGAGGTGTCCCGCTGGCGGGCGGCGCTCGCGGAAGCGGATCAAGCGCTCAGCCGCCTGGCGCGCGAGCGGGCTTTGGCGGCAGAGAAGATGGCGGCGCTGCAAGCCGACGCGGAGGAAGTCGAAAAGCGCCGCCGACAGCTGCAGCAGGCGGAGGCGAGGTGTGCGGCGGAGGTGAGCCGCCTGCAGGCCGAGGCTGCGTCGCTTGTGGCCCGCTTGGACTTGTTGCGCGACCTCGCGGCGAGTTACGACGGATACCAGCAGGGCGTCCGCGCTGTGCTGCAGGCCGCGGAACAGGGGAAGTTGCGCGGCGTGCACGGGGCCATCGCCAACTTGATCCAAGTACCGCAAGCGTACGAGACGGCCATCGAAACCGCGCTCGGCGCCGCCGTTCAGAACATCGTGGTCGCGACCGAAGCGGATGCGCGGGCGGCTATCGAATGGTTGAAACGGCAGCGCGCGGGGCGAGCGACATTCATGCCGCTCGACGTCGTGCGCGGCAGGCAACTGGCGGCGAAGGAGCGCCAGGCGTTGGCGGCTGCACCCGGCTTGGTGGGCGTGGCGAGCGAGTTGGTGCGAACAGAGGAAGTCTACCGCGATGTGGTGAATCACCTTCTCGGCCAGGTCATCGTCGCGGAGACGCTCGTGGCGGCCAACGACCTGGCGCGGCGCACCGGATACCGTCTGCGGGTGGTCACGCTCGACGGCGACGTGGTGCATCCTGGCGGCATGATGTCGGGCGGCAGCCAACCCAGTCGCCGGAGCGGGGGGCTCTTGGGCCGCGCCCGCGAGCAGCGCGACGCACAGGTCGAGCTGCAGGGGGTGGAAGCGTCGCTCGCCGCCGTGCGGCGTGACCAGGAGCGCATCCGCCATGAGGGGACGGCGTTGTTCGAGCAACAGCAAGCCTTGTCGCAAGAACTGGATGCTGTCCGCCGCCAGTGCGCCGAGATCGATCTGACGGAGCGGGAATGGCAGGCGCGGCGCCGGCACGCGGAAGACCGCCTGGCCACCCTCGAATGGGAACGGATGCAGGCGAACGACGAGCAACACGAGGCCGTCGCCAAGGCGGAGGAGACTGCACGGGCTCTCGCGGCCGCGGAGGCTGAATTGGCGGCTGCGGAGGCCGAGGTCGCGGCGCTGCGTGAACGGTTGTCTGCGCACGACGCAAAGGCAGCAGAACAAAAGGAGCTTTTGACCGCGCTGCAGGTGGAATTGGCCGCGCTGAAACAGGAGGCGCGCGCGTGGGCGGACAAAGCGGACGAACTGCGGCAGCGCCAACACCGCTTGCAAGCGCGCGTCGCCGAACGGGAAGCCGCCCTCGCGGAGGCACTGCGGCTCATCGCGCAGACGGAGGCGGACATCGCGCAAGCGGAGGAGACCTGGGCACAGGCACAAACCGCTGTCGCGGAGGCGGAAGCACAGCACCAACGCTTGCGCCAAGCCAGGCAGGAGGCCGAAGCGGAGGTGGCCGAGCGGGATCGCGCCTGCCGCGCACAGCGGTCGGTGTTGGCAGAGGCCGAAGAGCGATGGCACCGGGCGACGGCGGCCGCGGAGCGCCTCGACATGGAGCTGCAGCACGCGCTGCGCACCCTGGGTGAGCGGTACCGCATGACGTACGAGTGGGCAAAGGCCCACCACCCGCCTCCGGACGACGTGGAGTCGGCGCGGCGGGAGGCAGCGGCGCTGCGGCGCGAATTGGACGCAATGGGCGAGGTGCGTCTCGCCGCCATCGATGAGTGGCAACGGTTGTCCGAGCGGATCGCATACCTCGAGCGGGAACGGACAGACCTCGTGCAGGCGCGGGAACAGCTGTTGACCATTCTGGGCGAAATCGACCGTGAGATGGCGCGCAGGTTTTCCGAGACGTTCGAGCAGATCCGGCAGGCGTTTCAGGTGAGTTTCAAGCAACTCTTCTCCGGCGGTCGCGCTGATTTGGTCCTGACGCGCCCGGATGATCCGCTGGCCACAGGCATCGAAGTCATGGCTCAACCGCCCGGGAAAAAGCTGCAAAACCTCAACCTGTTGTCGGGCGGAGAACGGGCGTTGACGGCGATGGCGCTGTTGTTCGCCATCCTGCGGGTGCGGCCGGTGCCGTTTTGCGTCCTGGACGAGGTGGAAGCCGCGCTCGATGAAGCGAACGTGTCGCGGTTCGCGCAGCAATTGCGGGCATTGGCGGCGCGGACGCAGTTCATCGTCATCACGCACCGCCGCGGCACGATGGAGGAGGCGGACGCCCTGTACGGTGTGACGATGCAAGAGTTCGGGATCTCGACGCTGGTCAGCGTGCGCTTGGCGGAAGATGCCGACCCGGAGACGGCCTGAGGAGGCGAGCGGCATGGGGTTGCTGGATAAGTTTCGCAAGGGCTTGGAGAAGAGCCGGGAGGCGGTGTGGGGGCGCTTGGCGCAGGCGTTTTCCCGCCAGCGGTTGGACGATACGGTGTTCGACGAGATGGAGGAAGCCCTGCTCGCAGCCGATGTCGGAGTGGAGACGTCCGTGTGGCTGGTCGAGCAGGTGCGCAAGAAGGCGCGCGAGCAGCGGATCGCCACGCCGGAAGAACTTCCTGCATTGCTGCAACAGGCGATGGAAGAGGCGCTCGCCGGGATGGACGTGACCATGCGCACCGCGGCGGCGGGCCCCTCGCTCTATTTGGTGGTCGGGGTCAACGGGGTGGGCAAGACCACGACCATCGGCAAGCTTGGCCACCGCTTGGTGCAGCGCGGCGCGCGGGTGATCTTCGCGGCGGGCGATACGTTCCGCGCGGCCGCCATCGAGCAACTCCAGGCATGGGGCAAGCGGGCCGGGTGCGACGTGGTGCACCACAGCCAAGGGGCCGATCCCGCCGCCGTCGTGTACGATGCCATCGCGGCGGCGAAAGCACGCCGGGCAGACTACATCCTGTGCGACACCGCGGGACGATTGCACAACAAGGCGCACCTGATGGCTGAATTGTCGAAGATCCATAAGGTCGTGAGCCGCGAATTGCCCGGGGCGCCTCATGAAGTGCTGCTGGTGCTCGACGGGACGACCGGGCAGAACGCCATGTTGCAGACGAAAGCTTTCAAGGAAGTGGTGCAGGTCACCGGGATCGCCGTGACGAAGTTGGACAGCACGGCCAAAGGCGGCGTGATCCTGCCCATCGTCCGCGAGTTCCGCGTGCCGGTGAAGTGGGTAGGCCTCGGCGAAGGCATCGACGACCTGGAACCGTTCGATCCGTCCTCCTTCGCGCACGCGTTGTGCCGTTCGTGACGGTCGGGCAGGTTGAAGAAGTGCCAGCCGAAGACACTGTAAAGGGGATCTCCTTGACAGTGACGAAAGACGATTCTATAATGAGCAAAGTCGCCCGGATGGGATGCCTGTACGACATCTACGGTCCTCTCCTGACGCCGCGGCAGCGCGAGATGGTGGAATTGCACTACTTTGACGACTGGTCGCTGGCGGAGATCGCCGAGCGGTTGGGCGTCAGTCGCCAAGCAGTCCATGATCACCTGCGCCGGGCCGAGGAGCAATTGGAAGGGTACGAGGCCGCGCTGGGTGTCTGGGCGCAGCAGATGGAATTGCGCCGGTTGGTGGCGCGGTTGCTCCGCGAATGGTCGGTGGCGCGGGCGTTCGTTCCGGCTGTGGCACAGGACGGGATGGATCAAGCGGTGCGCGCGTTGGCGGAACGATTCCTTCCGGAGGGGGGAGAGACCTAGATGCTCGAAGGCCTCGCGAACAGCTTGCAGCGAGCCTTGGCCAAGCTTAAGGCAAAAGGCAAGCTCACGGAGGAAGATGTCCAAGAGGCGATGCGCGAAGTACGCCTTGCCCTCCTTGCGGCCGACGTGAACGTCAAGGTGGTCAAGGACTTCGTGGAACGGGTGCGGGCACGGGCGATTGGGCAAGAGGTACAGCAGAGCCTCACCCCCGGCCAACAAGTGGTCAAGATTGTGTATGAAGAGCTGACGGAGCTCATGGGCGGCAGCCAGACAAGGCTGCGGATGGCGCCGCACCCGCCGACAGTCGTGATGATGGTCGGTTTGCAAGGATCGGGCAAGACCACGACGACAGCGAAACTGGCGCTCTCCTTCCGCCGGCATCAGCACCGTCCGTTGATGGTGGCCGCCGACGTGTACCGTCCTGCCGCCATTCGCCAGCTCGAGGTATTGGGCAGGCAGATCGACGTACCGGTGTTTTCCCTCGGTGAGGGGGAAGACCCTGTCCGCATCGCGGAGGCGGGTGTCGCGGAAGCGCGCCGCATGGGTGCGGACGTGGTCCTCATCGACACCGCGGGTCGGACGCATGTCGATGAGGCGCTCATGCAGGAGCTGGAACGCATGCAGGCGCAGGTGCACCCGGACGAGGTCCTGCTCGTCGTCGACGCGATGATGGGGCAGGATGCGGTTCATGTGGCCGAAGCGTTCCATACCCGCCTCGGTGTGACGGGGGTCGTCCTGACGAAACTCGACAGCGACACCCGCGGCGGCGCTGCGCTCACCATTCGCGCGGTGACCGGGTGTCCTATCAAGTTCGTCGGCATGGGCGAAAAGATTGAGCCGTTGGAGGCGTTCCACCCGGACCGGTTGGCCTCCCGGATCCTGGGCATGGGTGACGTGCTCAGCCTCATCGAACGCGCGCAGCAAGCGGTCGATGAACAGACCGCGAAGGAGATGGAACAAAAGCTCCGTCAAGCCAGGTTCACGCTGGACGATTTCCGGCAGTGGTTGCAACAGGCGCAGAAACTGGGTCCGTTGGATCAACTGCTGAGCATGATCCCGGGTGTGAACAAGCTGAAGGGGATTGAAAACCTCAGCTGGGACGACAAACGCTTCAAACGCATGGAGGCCATCATTCTGTCGATGACGCCTGAAGAACGGGCGAATCCGGACGTGATGAACGCCAGCCGCCGGCGGCGCGTCGCCAATGGCAGCGGGGTGACCGTCCGGGAAGTGAACCAGTTGTTGAATCAGTTCGAACAGATGCAACAGATGATGAAGCGTTTCTCCGGTTTGGGCCGCCGCTTTGGGCGCCGCGGCGCGGCGCTGCAAGCCCTGAAGGGATTGGACCTTCCGGATCTCGGTATGTCGGAGCCGCTCTCCCCTTCGCGCCACCCGGGCGAGGGGCGTCGGCGCTCCCGCAAGTCGAAGCGGCGCTGATGCTCTGCCGGTGAACGCTGGCTCCGAACGCCCTGGCGGTCAAGTTTTCGCGAGGACACAAGAGGAAGATCTTCGTGCGGAGATCTTGATATCATCGATGCGAGGTGGATGTGACGATGGCAGTCAAGATTCGGTTGAAGCGGATGGGCGCCAAGAAACGGCCGTTTTATCGTGTGGTGGTCGCGGATTCCCGTTCACCGCGGGATGGACGAGTCATTGAAGAAATCGGCACGTACAACCCGCTCACCGACCCGGCTCAGGTGAACATCGACGTGGAGAAGGCGCTCAAGTGGCTGCAGATCGGGGCCCAACCGTCGGACACCGCCCGGAGCCTGCTGAGCCGGGCAGGTGTCATGGCCAAGTTTCATGAGCGGAAGTATGCGAAAAAGGGATGACATGGCATGCAGGCAGGGCCGTCTGGCGCCTGCCTGCACGTCACCAGAGGGGTTGTGTCGTGAGGGAATTGTTGGAATTCTTAGCGAAGTCGCTCGTCGAGCATCCGGACGCTGTGGTCGTGGAAGAGCACACGCGCGGCGATGCGGTCGTGTACCGACTGCTCGTCCATCCGGAGGACATCGGCCAGGTGATTGGCCGCCACGGCCGGATCGCGAAAGCGATCCGGCAGGTGATGCATGCTGCCGCGCATCGTGAAGGCCGGCACGTCATCGTCGACATCGCGGAATAATGTTACAGATTGTGAAAAAAGAGGAGGTCCTCACCCTTGCTGACGATTCGCCAACCTGTTGCGGTGAAGTTCATTCTCACGGAGCAGACCAAGCAACAACTCATCGCAGAGCACCGTTTCCATATTGAGCGGTTACAGATGGAATTGGAACAGTTGGAGGTTGCCGGAAAGCAAGCATTGGAACAGGCCATGGCGCAAGGCGGTGATGTGGCACAGCAAGTCAAAGAACAGATTGAGGCCGAAAAACAGGCCCGCATCGCCCAGCGTGAACAGTTGATTGAGCAGATTCAACAAATCCAGCAGATGGAACTCGGGACTGAGATTCAAAATATGACCGTGGAGACCACAGTGGATGTCCACGTCGGCGATGATTGGACAAAGATCCTCCAGGGTGCCGAGATCATCATCAAGGACGGGATCGTCCACGAAATCCGCCGCGGCGGAGAACCGGTTCCGGAAACGGAGTGAACGCCAGAACGGTTCGGCATCCCTGCGGTCGAGTCCGCGGCATCTTTACACACCCCAGCACGATGGGAGCGGCTGCACCGGATCATGGAAGCGCGATATTTCACCGTCGGCGTGATCACGAGTACGCATGGTCTGCGGGGCGAGGTCAAGGTGTATCCGCGCACCGATTTCCCGGAGCTGCGGTTTCGGCCAGGATCGTTGCTTTATCTGCGCAAACCGGGTCAAACACCGGTGCGCGAATTGACCGTGCGTTCCGCAAGGCCGCATAAAAACCTGTGGCTCGTAGGGTTTTCAGGTTTGCCCACCATCCATGATGTGGAATCCTTTCGGGGTATGGAACTTTGTGTCCATGAACGGCAGTTGCCCGAGTTGCCGGAAGGAACCTATTATATCCATCAACTGGTCGGTTTGCGCGTGGTCACGGAGAACGGGGAAGAACTCGGCACGCTGAGCGAGGTCTTGACTCCGGGCGCCAATGACGTGTACGTCGTACGCGCACCTGGCCGTAAGCGGGACATCTTGCTGCCCGCCATTGCCGACTGCATTCGTACGGTCGATCTCGACCGTGGCCTGATGGTTGTGCGTCTATTGCCTGGGTTGATCGACGAGGATGAGGAGGGGGAACAGCCCCGCGGCGGGTATCATGCACAGTAGTTTGAAGGTCACCATTTTCACTTTGTTCCCCCAGATGTTTACGGGTGTACTCGAGGAGAGCATCCTCAAGCGTGCGCGTGAAGGGGGATATGTGGACGTTCGGTTGGTCAACTTCCGTGATTATGCGGTGGACAAGCATAAAACGGTAGACGATTATCCGTTTGGCGGCGGCGCTGGGATGGTCCTCAAACCGGAACCGCTGTTTCGTGCAGTGGAAGCCGTGTTGGCTGGGCGGCGCCCCGGCGAGGTGCCGGTGATTCTTCTCACGCCGCAGGGCAGGACGTTTACCCAGCGGATCGCAGAGGAACTGGCTGCGACGCCAGAATGGATGTTGATCTGCGGGCATTATGAAGGGTTTGATGAGCGGGTGCGCCAACACCTCGCCACCGATGAGTTGTCACTCGGCGATTTTGTGATGACGGGTGGTGAGATCGCGGCGATGGCGGTCCTTGATGCGGTGGTGCGCCTGATTCCGGGCGTGCTGGGCAATGAGACCTCGTCCGCCGAAGAGTCGTTTGCCAACGGGTTGCTTGAGTATCCACAATATACGCGCCCGGCAGTGTTCCGGGGGTGGTCCGTGCCGGAGGTTCTCTTGTCCGGCCATCACGCGAAGATCGCTGCTTGGCGGCATCGGCACGCGCTGTTTCGTACTTGGCGGCGACGTCCGGACTTGTTGGCGGCGCGGGAGTTTTCTGCCGAGGAGCGCGCTTGGTTGGCGCGGTGGCAGGAAGGGGACTGGTCGGACATCGATGTGCCGGAATGAATGTGCTGCGCAGATGCGGCATGACGGCTGCACTCTTCGTGTCGATGCATAAAGGAGTTGCACCCCCTTGACGCCCCGGGCGGCGGGGTGATATATTGTTCAACGCCGCCGCCACCCGCGCGGGGTGGTGGCAGGTCAGCCGCCGATTGCGGCGGTGTGCCAGCAACTTCCGCTTGCACATGGCGGGTTGGCTGTGGTAAGGTAGTCGGTGCCGCCGTCGCGCGGGGACGCGCCGGGACGGCGGGAGACGGCAGACACCGGGCATCACCGGGACCGAGGCGGGCAGCCGCGGGCAGCGGTGGTGCACGGGCGCGGTTCCTTGAAAACT
>NZ_BMOY01000023.1 GCF_014647315.1 Paenalicyclobacillus cellulosilyticus | reverse complement strand
TCGCTGTGCACAGGTTGGATTCCTGTCGAAATTCGTCCCCTGCCCGAAGATCAGGCGCGGAATCTGTGGAAGGATGTGAAGCCGCACCGGCCAGGGTTTGAGGTGATTGGCGCGTTCAACGCCGGGATCGCCGAGCATGACGGCGAGGTGCTGATGTTGCTGCGGGTGGCGGAACGTCCCGTGGCCGCGGACCCCGACGAGGTGGCCGTCCCGGTCTACGACCCTGCCTTGCGCGATCTCGTCGTCCACACGCTGCGCCGTTCGGACGCGCGCTACGACTTCTCGGACCCGCGCGCCGTCGCCTGGGCGGGCTCGCACAAGTTTGCGTACCTGACGTCCATCTCATACCTGCGCCTGGCGCGCAGCCGGGACGGTGTCCACTTCACGGTGGACGAGACACCGTTCTTGTATCCGGAGACGGCGCTCGAGACCTACGGGGTGGAGGACCCGCGGATCACGAAGATGGAAGACACGTACTACATCACCTACACCGCCGTCTCCCCGGCGGGGGTCGGCGTGGGCCTGGCGTCCACCCGGGACTTTCGCACGGTCAGGCGCCACGGCGTCATTCTGCCGCCGGAAAACAAGGATGTGGTGCTGTTCCCGGAGCGCATCGGCGGCAAGTACTATATGTTGCACCGACCGGTGCCGACGAGCAATGGGGCGCCGGAGGTGTGGCTTGCCGAGTCGCCGGATCTGGTGCATTGGGGCAACCATCGTCACCTGCTCGGCCTGCGGCCCGGCCGCTGGGACAGTGCCCGCATCGGGGCGGGTGCGGTTCCCATCCGTACGCCGCATGGGTGGCTGGAGCTGTACCATGGCGCGGACTCCAAGCACCGCTACTGCATGGGTGCGGCGCTCTTGGCGCTGGATGACCCGTCGCGGGTCATCGCCCGCTCCGCCCAACCCATCCTTGAACCCGAGGCGGATTACGAGATCCACGGGTTCTTCGGCAATGTGGTGTTTTCCTGCGGCGCCCTATTGCAAGGAGATGTGGTACGAATGTACTATGGGGTGTCGGATACGTCGATGGCGTGTGCGGACATCCCGTTGGCAGACATTCTGAACACCTTGGAACCTGTATGAACACGGACCGCGCGGCGGGTCATCCCCGTGCGGCCGGCGTGTTCGCATCCCTTGTCGATGGAAGTGGGAGCGCTGCCAGCCCCGCGCTTTCCTGACAGGATGCGACGATAGAGAAGTAGAATGTAGATTGCGGATGGCATCGCAGCAGGGAGAGGATTCGCCGTGTTGAGGACCGCGGTTGGTGCGCGCAGTTCTGCCGAACTGATGCAGGAGTTCACAAGCAAACACCTCGATCTGCGCGGGGAAAAGCTGAACTTCGAAGGTGTCGACGGACGTGACGTGTACAACATCACCGCGCCGTTTGAGGACGAGGGCGAATGGGTCATCGCCGGTCGCGTGGAGGCGCGCGACACCGAATACTCGGACGTGATGTTCTTCACGCAAAAGGGCGATGTGTGGGTGCCGCGCCCGAATACGCGTTGTTTCCATAACATGCAGGACCCGTTCCGTACCCGTATCCACGGGGAACTGGTCTTTGGCGGCGTGGAAGTCTGGCCGAATCCGGTGCATCCGGACAAGATTGATTTTCGCACCGTCTTCTACCGCGGGAAGAACATCAATGATCTGCGTCTGTTTGCGGTGGGTCCGCAGTTCATGAAAGACATCCGCCTGGTCGAGTTGCCGGACGGGCGGATTGGGGTGTTCACGCGTCCGCACGGGGACATCTGGGGCCGCGGTCAGATTGGGTACACGACCATCGACCACTTGGACGACCTGACGCCGCGGGTCATCACGCAGGCGAGGATTTTGCACGGCTTGTTCACCCCGGACGAGTGGGGCGGCGCGAATGAACTCCACATCTTGAAAAACGGCCTCATCGGGGTGCTCGGGCACATCGCCTGCTACAGCGAGGAGATGAACAAGCACTACCGGGCGATGGTGTTCGTGTTCGATCCGAAGACGTTCGAAACCTCGCCCATCAAAATCATCGCGACGCGCGACAACTTCCAGCAGGTGCGCGCGGCGAAAAACCCGCAGCTGCAGGACGTCCTGTTCAGCGGGGGTTTGGTGCGGCTCGGGGACGGCCGGGCGGTGCTGTACACCGGTGTCAACGATGCGGAGGCACACCGGATTGTGATCCCGGATCCGTTCGATGAGTATGAGCAGGAGTGACGGCTAGAAACAGGCGTGACGGGAATCAAGAAATGCGTGGTGTCGGGCGGCGGTGAGCCGCCCGCGCGTTTGTCGGTACGCCTGTACGTGATGTTGGAAAAATGTCAAAAAACAGACACATTTGCCTTCGACAAAAACCTGACTGTTTCGACACGGTGCGCTATACTCAAGGTAAGTCCGTCAAGGTGAGGTGACACACATGGACGACAAGGCGTACGTCATCCGTTACGGCAAGCATGGGACCTGGCACCTGAGTGCTCCGATGACCCGCAAGGTGGCGGACAAGCAGGCGAAGCTCCTCGAGCTCAATGGGTTCGAGGTCGAGGTGCTCCGCCGTGACCAGGTGCGGGTCCCGGCGAATCAGCGCTGACAGAGAGGGGAATGGACTGAAAACTTCCGTGAGAGGATAGAGGGCAGGCGCGGTGCGAAGCCGTGAGGCTTCGGCCGCGCCTGTTTTATCGCGCGCGAAAAGGAATGCGATGGACCAATCATGACGATGGACCAATCATTGCGATGGACCCATCATGAGGTCATCCGCATGGATCGCATCGGCTACGGGTTTGCCGGACGGGTGTACCATTGTCCGTGTCCTGTCATCGCGAACGTATGCTCATTTCCGCTTGCGGACGATGATGCGATCGTAACCGTAGCAAGCTTCTATCGCTACCAGTTCATGGCCTGCCTTTTCCACCCATTTCGGGATGTCGCGGCGCGAACCTTGGTCTGAAGACAGTACCGCAATCACGTCTCCGACCGCGCCCGACTTGATGGCCCGAATCAGTTCCATCATCGGGCCTGGGCAAAAGCTGCCACGCGCGTTAATCTCTTGTGTAATCTGATATGCCATCGCCGCACAGCCTCCCTTCAACTAATGTACATGGTCGTCGCCGCTTCCGACGCCATCTGAACGAATTCGCCGACGCCGACGATGTCATCCACCAGTTCGAAGTCGTCCACGGTCAAGCCCATCAGATCGGCGGTCATGGCACAGGCGTGAATGCGTACGTTCCCAAGGCTTTTTGCCTGTTCCAAAACCTTCGACGCAAAAAAGCAGCGCGGCTCGCCGCGCTGCACACAGGGGAATGCAGGGGATTTCGGTGGATGGCTATAAGGTAACCGATGAGGATTGAAAAATGATTGAAACGGGCTGCGCTTTACGTCATAAGGGCCCGCCATGTATTCCCACACTGAGCACAAATTGATGGCGAAATCGTTAGTTGCAACAATGCGCAGAGTCGGTTGAGCAGGAGTTGGTGTGCCTAGTCGACCGGTTGCTCATGAGCTTCAGACTGCCGGCCACGAGTGCCGCGTTCCGTGGAAAGCAGTTTAGGATGTGTTGTGAAAATTCAATTCCATGGCTATGCACTCGTTCCCTTCGCTGTCGACGTAGCGTTTCACCTCTGCAAAGCCCCGAGATGTGTACAAGTGCCGCGATCGCTCGTTGAACGAATACACGGCGTTGACTCGCAGTTTGTCCCATCCCCGTGACTTGGCGAGCGCGATGATGAGGTCCAATACCTTTCCGCCGATGCCGATGGAACGGTAACGCCCGTCGCCAATGACTATGGGCAGGCAATCGGGGCACAGCGCAACGTCGCCGATCGCTGTCCATTGATCTGCTATCGCCACCTCGATAATGAACACTTCCCCTTTTTGTAAGAGATACCTGTACATTCGTTCGACTCGATCGCGATCGTAGGGCAAGGCAGAGGGTCCGCCCTCCGAGTAGTACAGGACTTCAGGGTCTTGATACCATGGGAGCGCCAACTCGACGTCATCCGGCAAAACTACAGGACGTATCCGCACATTCCCATTTTGAAGAGGCATCGCAATACCTCCAGCTCACGCTCGCACAAGATAGCGGGCAGCATCCAAAATGTCATTCGCGACATCATCTGGGTCGAACAGCAGCCAAAAGCATGCGTTTCACCAGCCTGACGCCGTCGTGGGTGGATCACCTTCATGCTCATCTATCGTTCGAGTTCACTCCATGCGGCCGAGAAGGTCCGCCAGCGCAGACTCCAGGTTCGCGAAGCGAAACGTATAGCCCGCGGCCAAGGCGCGCCGCGGGAGGACGCACTGGCCGGTGAGCAAGAGGTCCGCCTTTTCGCCGAGCATGAAACGCAGCAAGGGGGCGGGTGCGGACAGCCCGTGCGGGCGGTGGAGGGTGTGGGCCAGGGCGCGGGTGAAGGTGTCCATCCGCACCGGATGCGGCGCGACGACGTTCACCGGTCCGGCGAGCTTCGCGTTGGTCAGGCAGTGGGCGACAAGTCCGGCGGCGTCCGCCACGTGCACCCAGGACACCCACTGTTCGCCGCTGCCCACGCGGCCGCCCAGTCCAAGCCGGAAGAGTGTGGCGATGCGCGGCAGGGCGCCGCCGTCCGGGCCGAGCACCATGCCAAAGCGCGCCAACACGACCCGCGTCTCGGCGGCGGCCGCGCGGGCGGCTTCCTCCCACGCCTTGCACACGTCCGCCAAAAAACCGGTTCCCGGGCCACTCTGCTCATCGAAGGTGAGGACGCCGGACGTCCCGTAGTACCCGACGGCCGAGGCGTTGACGAGCACCGCGGGCTTGCGGCGCGCCGCCCGGATCGCCGTGACGGCGGCTTGCGTGACGGTAAGGCGCGATGAGAGGATGCGTGCCTTGTGGCGCCTGGTCCAACGGCCGCGATCGATGGATTCCCCCGCCAGATTGACCACCGCGTACGGCTCAGCCTCGCCGGGCGCCGGGCCGGCTGTATCGGCGCCGATGGGCGCCGTGGCGGCGGGCGGTTCGCCTTCCAACACCATGAGCAGCCGCTCCGCCGTGTACGGGCGGCGGACGATCACGACGCGATGCCCATCCTCTTCCAATTGTCGGGTCAAGTGGCGGCCGATGAAGCCGCTCGCGCCCAACACCACCACGCGCACGCCGGATCGCCTCCATGACCTGTTCGAAGCCCTGTGCGAATTTTCTTCGATTATACCGCGGCGGTGGCTGCGGCGGGAGGGGTCCGGTCGGCGCAGCGTTTCAAAGCAGCGGGGCCAACACGCGCGCTGCCTGCTGCAACCACGCCGGAACCGGTGCGCGTTGGCGCAGGCCTGCCGCGGTCAGGCGCGTGCTGTCGGCGAGATCGCGCTCGAACTGGTCGGTGAGCGACCGCACCGCCTCCTGGCTGTAGACCACGGTCGCGATCTCGTAACTCAGCCGAAAGCTGCGCATGTCGTAGTTGGCGGCCCCGACCACGGCGACGCGGTCGTCCGCCGTCATCACCTTGGCGTGGAGCACGCCGCGCTCGTACAGATAGACCTCCACTCCCGCGTTGCACAGTTCCTCATAATACGTCCAGCTCGCCCAGCCGACGATGGGGTGATCGACCCGGGCCGGGACCAGGAGCCGCACCCGGACGCCGCGCAAGGCGGCCGACTGCAGCGCCATGACGAGATCCCGGTCCGGCACGAAGTACGGGGTGGTGATGTCGACCGTCCGGTGTGCTCCGGTGAGGCACAGGAAGAACAGATGGTGCACGTTTTCCGCCGGGGTGTCGGGGCCGCTCTCGACGGTCTGCACGTAGGCCTCAAACCACGTCTCCGGTTCGCTGTGCAGTTGGATCAGGTCCGCCCCCCACTCGGCCATCCACTGCGCCCGGAAGGCGTGGAGCATGGCCAGCCGCGCTGCGCGTGGTTTGCGCTGTCCGTGCCCATCCGGCGTCGCCGCCGCCCAGTTGACCTGAAACACCTTGGCGAGCTGCGCCACGACGGGTCCGGTGAGGTGCAGATGGGTGTCGCGCCAGAACCCGGTGCGTGGGCAGCGCCCCGTGTACTCGTCGCCGACGTTGATGCCGCCGACAAACGCCTCCTCGCCGTCGATCACGACAATCTTGCAGTGGTCCCGGTGATTGAGGCGGCGGGTCAGCCACGGGAACCGCAGCGGGAAGAAGGTCCGGCACTGGATGCCGGCGGCCGCCATTTGGGCGATGGCGGTGTGCGGAAGCGACCGGCTGCCGAGCCCGTCGCGCAGAAAGCGCACGGTCACGCCCGCCTCCGCGCGCGCGATGAGGGCGCGCATGACCGAGCGGCCGACGTGATCGTCCCGGAAGATGTAGTACTCGATGTCGATGCTGCGGCGCGCGCGCTGCAGGGCTTCGAGCAGGCGGTCGTACTTCTCCGGCCCGTTGGTCAGCACCGAGACGCGCCCGGGCACGGCCGGGTTGCCGGTGAGCCGCGCGATGGCCGACGCCATCGTGGCGCAGAGCGGATGTTCCAGGTGGCTTTGGTGGCCGATTGGCGCCGATGCGGCGGTCCGGGCCAAGGGGCGGCGTGGCACGGGCCGGGCGGCGACGGCGTAGATGGCCGGCCCGAGAAACGGCAAGAGCGTGGCGAGGACGCACCACGTGAAACCGCGGCCCGGGTGGCGCGCCTCGCGCAACGCGACCCAGACCACGAGGGTGGCGTGGGCGGCGTACAGCAGCAGGCAGACCTTCACATCTCATCCCTCCCGAACCCTACTAGCTTGGCTCGGCTGCGCGGCACGTATGCCCCTTTGGTTGGGCTTGTGGATGCAAAGGAGTAGAATGGGGTTCGGATGGCACAAGTTGCTGGGGAGGGAACGAGATGGAGCGCAGAGTCATGGGCAAGACCGGCATGGAAGTCAGCATCCTCGGCTTCGGCGGTGCGGAGATAGGGTTTCAGGGCGCGGACGTGGCGACGGTGGAGCGGCTCTTGGGCAGCGCGCTCGATGCGGGATTGAACGTGATCGACACGGCGGAGTGCTACCGGGAAAGCGAGGAGCTCATCGGCCGTGCGGTCGGGCACCGGCGGCACGAGTTCTACCTGTTCACCAAGTGCGGCCACGCCAGCGGCCTCGATGGCCCCGACTGGGACCCGCGCACCTTGGAACAGAGCATCGACCGCAGCCTGCGCCGCTTGCGCACCGACTATCTCGATCTCGTCCAGTTGCACAGTTGCTCGCTCTCGGTGTTGCAGCGGGGCGACGTGATTGAGGTGTTGGAGAAGGCGAAGGCGTCCGGCAAGGTGCGGTTCATCGGATACAGCGGCGACCGGGAGGACGCGCTGTTCGCGGTGCGGACCGGCCGCTTCGACACGCTGCAGACGTCGGTGAACATCGCGGACCAAGAGGCCATCGATCTGACCATCCCCGAGGCCATGGCGCGCGGCATGGGGGTCATCGCCAAGCGGCCGGTGGCGAACATCGCATGGCGGGACAAAGCGGAGCCGCCGAAACAAGCCTACCACCACACGTACTGGGTGCGGCTGCAGAAGCTGGCGTACCCGTTTTTGCAGCATCATCCGGAGGAGATTGTCGCCACGGCGCTGCGTTTCACCCTGTCCGTGCCCGGCGTGCACACGGCCATCGTCGGAACGAGCAAGCCGGACCGCTGGTTGCAGAACGCGGCCATCGTCGAGGCGGGGCTCCTGACGAAGGACGACTATGAGGCCATCCGGCAGCGCTGGCGCGAGGTTGCGGAGCCGGACTGGGTGGGGCAGGAATGAGCGGCGCCCATCCCGCCGCGCGGGCGGGAAGCGCCTTGGTGCCGGGGGCTGGCGGGCAGGATTCGCGTGGACAGCCCGCTGCCTGCAGATGGCGTATAATGGATGGGGACACCCGCCGCGGCGTCGCTTGGCCGGGCGATGGGCAAGGCTGGCACGGTGGAGCGGCGGGGAGAACCGGAAAGGAGTGGATGGCGCCGTGATCAAGGAAGTGGCGGACCTGTTCCAACTGCTCAAGAACGTGCACGCGACGGTCGACAAGATGCTGGAGGGCTTGTCGGATGAGGACTGGGTGAAAAAGCCGCGACCCGATTTCAACAACATCGCCTCCATCATCGAGCACACGGCGTTGGTGGAGCGCCGCTTCTTCGCACAGGTGAAAGGCGAGACGCCGGACATCGACGCGGGGGCGCCGTTCAAGGCGACGTCGTGGGATGTGCCGAAGATCAAAGCCCTGTGGGCGGAGAGCCTGGAGTACGCCCGGTCGGTGCTGGAAGGCTTGACCGAGGCCGATCTCGACCAGTTTGGCGCCAAGCTCGGCGTGGGCGAGGTCAACAAGCGCCAGTTGATTGCGTACGCCATCGCACACACCACGCACCACCGCGGGCAGATTCCGCTGGTGAAGAAGCTGTTGGCCGGCTGAATCGGCCGGCCGGTGGACACGCTTGGCCGGCTGATGCACACAGGGCCGCGCGTGTGCCGGAAGCGGGCGGATGCGGGGGGCCGTGTGTGCGGAACCTGCCCGTCCGTCCCGCGCCGCGCAGGCACAAGGTCACGAGCAGGAAGGAAAGGAGCGGGCGTATGGAGACGAGATCGCTCGGCAAATCCGGCCTCAAGGTGCCGAGTCTGTGCCTTGGCACGATGACGTTCGGCAACCAGGCGGACAAACAGACCGCGTTCGCCATCCTCGACAAGGCGTTGGCCGCCGGCGTGAACTTCATCGACACCGCCGACGTCTATCCCCTCGGCGGCGGGCTCGAGCGCGCCGGGGCCACGGAGTCCATCCTCGGCGAGTGGCTGGCGGGAAAGCGCCATCAAGTGATTCTGGCCACGAAGTGCTTTGGCGCCATGGGGCCGGGCCCCAACGATCGCGGCCTAAGCCGCAAGCACATCATGGAGGCGGTGGAGGGCAGCCTGCGCCGGTTGCGCACCGACTACATCGACCTTTACCAGGCGCACCAGTTCGACGCCACGGTGCCGCTCGACGAGACGCTGCGGGCGTTTGACGATCTCGTCCGCCAAGGCAAGGTACGCTACATCGGTGTGTCCAACTGGCGGGCGTGGCAGATTGCGAAGGCGCAGGGCATCGCGGAGTTGAAAAACCTGGTCCGCATCGACAGCGTGCAGCCGCGCTACAACTTGTTGTTCCGGATGATAGAGGATGAGTTGGTCCCGTACTGTGTGGCGGAGGGCGTGGGCATCATCTGCTACAACCCGCTCGCGGGCGGCATGCTCACGGGACGGTATCAATCTCCGGGCGACCTGACGGAGGGGACGCGCTTCACCTTGGGCCACGGCGCCGGTGATTTGTACCGCCAGCGCTATTGGCAGGAAGAGACGTTCAAAGTCATCGAGCTGTACCGAGGATGGTGCCGCGAGCGCGGCTACGATATGGCCACGACGGCGGTGCGCTGGGTCATCCAGCAGCCGGGCATCACCTCGGCCATCATCGGCGCCAGCCGGCCGGAGCAACTGGACGCGAGCCTGCGGGCCGCCGAGCTGCCGCCGCTCACCGACGAGGAACTGGCTTGGCTCAACCAGCTGTGGTACATGCTGCCGCGGCGCAAAGAGGACCGCTGAGCATGGTTCACGGTGCAAAGGGCCGCTCGCCGCGCTGGCGGGGCGCCGTCTCCAGCCATTCCGCAATCCGCCGCAGAAGCTGCGGGACGTCTTGCCGCAGTTCGGGCAGTTGCCGCGCGAATGCGACATACGGGGGCGCGTCGTCGGAGAGGATGAACTCGATGGTGGCGGCGTCGTAGAGCCTGGCCATTCGCTCGGCCACGTGATGCTCGCGGACGGTGTGGGAGCGCTCATAGGCGCGGGACACGGCCGCATCCGCCACGGCCGTGTCGGCCGCGGCGGGGACGTGATTGCCCTCATCCTGTCTGTCTTCCACAAAGTAGCTCAACGGCACGCCGAACGCGGCGGCGATTTGCACCATGTTTTGAAATGAGGGGTGCGGGCGCTTGCCGTTCTCGATGGCGCTCAGGTGGCTGATGGATATGCCGGTGCGTTGCGACAGCTCACGCAAGCTCCAGCCGGCCTGCCGGCGGAGTTGTGCCACAGTCTGGGCGATGTTTGGCATGCGCCGCTCCTCCTCTCGCTTCAGGTGTATCCTCATGGCGCGTATATCCTCATGGCACGGTTGCTGGGCGGGCTCCGGCTCGTCCGTGCAGGATGGGTTCATCGATGGGTTCATCGCCATTATAGTGCATGAAACCGCATCTGTACACATTTGTGTACGGATGCGGGGTGCTTGGTGCGGCCATCATGCGCGGCCGGGGCGGTCGTCCGGCCGCGCCACGGCGTACAACCAGAGACGCTGGCCGGTTGCAAACCGCCGCCGCGCCATCCCGGCGCGAAACGGGCTCTCCTCCTCTTCACGGTACACGCGCCACGGCCAAGGCAACTTCTCGATGGCGCGCCGCGCCAGCCGGTTGTCCTCCGGGATGAGGAACACCAACCAGGCGGCCCCAAGCTGTTGAAACGCCACCGCCGCCTGCCGCCGTTTGATGTCTGCGTTCCATCCTTGGCCGCGGGCTGCAGGCACCAGATACGTGCCCGCCTCGACCACCCGGCCTGCGCCGGGAGCCATATCTTCCGGCCAGACGCTCCACGTCACCCAACCTAAGACGTCGGCCGTCTCGCCTGACCATGCCGCCGCGACGCGCAAGCGGCCGTATCCGAGCACCTCGGCTGCCCGCATCTCTTCCAGGTACCTGGCAAACGCCGTTTCCGAACGGTTGCGAAGCGGCCACCACGGGTCGTACGCCGCATGCTGCCAGAGCTGCGCCGCGTGGATGGGGCGCAGGGGCATGAAACGCAAGCGCCGTTGTGCTTGGTATGCGGCGTGTCTGTCCGGGGTGCCGTTTGCTGGATGTCTGTCCACCGCCCTTCGCCTCTCCTTTCGCCCGCGGCGCATCCTCCCTCTCCATCTCCATCTTCATCTTCATCTTCGCTGCAAGTGTAGATCGCGCTCTGTTCGTCCGTCATCCCGCGACGACAGCCAGCGCACGGCAGCCCCCTGATTTTGCCGGCCGCAGGGCGGGGCCAAGAGATGTCGCGACGAGAGGCGTGGACCTTACGATCCAGGGCAAGCTATCCGCCGCCAGCCGGGCCGGGGCCGGATTTTGGCCGCCGCAACATACGCAATCGAGAACAAACCTCTCCCATCCGCCGCCCAAATCCGTTACAATTTATACAATAGGAGAATCCACGTGGCTGTGCGCCCGGCAGTGGACGCGGCGCGGCGCGGGCCGCGGATGCAAAGGAGTGGCGAGGTATGGACAGTCTCGGCGCGAGGGTCAAGTTCCACCGTTTGCAGCAGAACCTGTCGGTGCGTGAGCTGGCACGGCGGGCGGGGGTATCGGTCAGCTACGTCTATGCGGTGGAGGCGGGCGTGCGCGGACACAACATCGTGAAGCTGCAGCGGATTGCGGAGGCGCTCGGGGTGCCCATCAGCGAACTGTGGGTCGGAGATGATTCGAAGTGAGACGATCCGAAGTGAGCGGTCATCCCAGCCTGCCCTGGCTTCGGCTGGCCGCGTGGCGGAAGCGGCGCGGCCTGTCGCAACGGGCCCTCGCGGAAGGCATCGTGACCCAGACGATGCTGAGCCACATTGAGCGGGGCAGGGTGTTCCCGTCGGAGGCCACCCTCGTGCAGTTGGCCCGCCGGCTCGAGTTGCCGGAAGAGGAACTCCTCGCCGAATGGCGGGCTTGGCGCGGGCGGGAACGGATGCGGGCGCGCCTGTGGCAGGCGGCCGTGCGCCGGGACGCCGCGGCGCTGCAGGCGGAGCTGGCGGTTGCCGCCACGGTGGTCAGCCCGTTCGAAATCGCCGTGTACGCCGCGTGGGCTGCCGCCATCGCGGGTTCATGGCGGGAGGCGGACCGGCGCCTGACGGACGCGTGGCTGCAGCACGGGATGCCGGATTTGCCCGCGTTGGCCAGGCGGCGGGTGTTGGCCGCGTCCGCATGGGTGAACGCCTCCGTCGCCGCGTCGTGCGGCCGCGGACTCGCCGCGCAGTACTGGCGGGATCGCGCGCGGCGGTTCGCGGATACGCGCGTCGCCGCGCAGATATCTGAAGGCGCGCATCAAAAGGATTTTTAAGGCAATGCAGTATGATATAATGAACTCCGCATGCAACATCGCGATCGCGGTCTTACGCCCGGCAGCGCGGCGCATGCACGGTGCGGTGCGCGGCTGGCGGGCACAGTGCGGTTCGGGGATTGAGGGGGCAAGGCTGTGTCGACGGAGGCGGAGCTTGGGTATCAGGATGCGCTGCGCCAGGTGCTGCGGACCTTGCACCGGCGCCTGAAGGTGTTGCAGGAGGAGCGCAAGGAGGCGCCCCCGGAGCGGCAGGCGGAGTATGCGCACCGCATCGCCGAGGTCGAACACCTGCTGGACATCGTCGCGTCCCTGCATCGATAGCGTGGTCTGGCCGTCAATCTGGCCCGGGTGTTCACGGTTTGTCTTGCTTGAGCAAACGACGCGTGGGGAAAGCGAGGGGATGGGCCATCTCCATCAAACAGCTCGTCGACTTTTTCGACATGGTGGGCCAGACCGACTGGAACCGCCTCATCCAGAGAACCTTGATCCACTGGATTGGGATCCATGACCGGCAGCGCATCCTGGAGGCCGGGTGCGGGGTGGGGCGGTTCACGCTGTTGTTGGCGCAACGCGCGCACCATGTGGACGGCGTGGACGTGCATCCGCTGATGATTGAGCGCGCCCGCCGGATTGCCCGCGATTTCGGCATCCGCAACGTCACGTACACGGCGGCAGATATGGCGGCGCTGCCGTTCGCGGACGCGTCGTTTGACGTCGTCACCAGCATGAACCTGTTGTTCGCCAACGTTTCCCCGGTGCAGGTCCTGCGCGAGTTGGCGCGCGTCGCCAAGCCCGGCGCCCAGATTGTGCTCTTGTGCCCGACGCGGGAGATGAATCCTTGGAGCGCGCACATCTATTGCGAGAAGCGGCAATTGCACGATTTTGAACGGGACAGCCTCATCTCATGGGCCACCGCCGCATCCCGCCAGCAGACGCATCACGGCGACATGGACCGCATCGTCCGGGCGGCCGGGTTGACCGTGGCGGAACGCGCCGTGGTGCTGGACGGTTTGGCGCAAATCATGAAAGTCGACCCGCCGGGGGAAAGTAAAGACGGGGCGGCCAAGGCGTGATGGCCGGGAAGAAACGGCGGCGATGTGACATTTTTGTGTCAGTTTGGGACAGGCAGGGTTGCACACCGTGCAAAATGATGTCGAAAGGTGTAAAATGACGCGGGTGCGCGCAAACTGAATCACGCGACAGTGGAAGTATCAGAATGTTAAGTGGTAGAGTATGACAATAGGGGATATCCCCGAATATTGCGAGGGTTAGGAGAATCGACGGTGAAACTGCTGGAAAAGGTGCAAGAGCTGGGTCGTCTGTTGCGTTCGTCGAGTGAACAGGTGGATTTTCACGAGGTGGCGGAGTTTTTGAGCCGCGTCATGTCGTGCAACGTGTACATCGTCGGCCGCAAGGGCAAGATCCTCGGCTACGGGGTCGCGGAGCACGCGCTCACCGAAGAATGGCTGCAGATCATGACCAAGGATCAACGGTTCCCGGGTGACTTCAACAAGCACCTGCTCAACATCGAGCAGACGGTCATCAACCTGGAGAACAAAGAGGCGTTTTACGTGTTCTCCCCGGAGGAGAACGAATCGTTCCGCTCCAAGTACATCGCCATCGCGCCGGTGATTGGCGCCCGGGAACGGCAAGGGACCCTGTTGTTTGCGCGCTCATCCCATCCGTTCGACGAAGAAGATCAGATTTTGGCGGAATACGCCGCCACCATTGTCGCGTTGGAGATTGTCCATGCGCGCCAAAAGGGCAAAGAGCAGGAGAGCCGGCTGCGGGCCCTTGCGCACCTGGCCGTGGAATCGCTCAGTTATTCCGAGCTGCAGGCGGCGAAGTACCTGCTGGACGCGGTCAAGCAGTCTCCGGACGGCATTGTGGTCAGCAGCCAAATCGCCGACGAGCACGGCGTGACGCGGTCGGTCATCGTGAACAGCATCCGGAAGCTGGAGAGCGCCGGCACGCTGGAGAGCCGTTCCCTTGGGATGAAGGGGACGCACCTGCGGATCCTCAACCCGTACATCGAAGAGGAGATCAACCGCCAGTTCGACCGGTGAACGGCGGTGCACGCCGGCAGCGCGGCGTAAGGAGTTCAAGGGGCTGTCCCCGACAACGCGGTGCACATCGCGGACGGGACAGCCCCTTTCTCGTGCGGCGGCAGGTTGTGTTTTGTCTCTTACCGGGCGTAGTGGCCCATGCGGAACAGCCGCAGGCCGAATTGGGTCACGGGCCGGAGCCAACGCGAGAACAGGTGCGCCAGGCGTCCGCTCACCACACCGACCAGCATCCCGGCCAGCACGTCGGTGGGCCAGTGGACGCCGACGTAGACGCGCGACACCATGACGAGGGCGGACACCACGGTGAACAGCCAGCTCAGCCACTTGGGCGCGCGTCCCCACAACCCGCTCGTCATGCCAAATCCGACGGCGGTGTGGTCGCTGGGGAACGACGTGTCAGGCGGGTGCGGGATGTGGTGGACGCCCGGCAGGACGACGAACGGGCGCGGGCGGAACCAGATGGCGCCGATGACGGCGTTGACCGCGAGGGCTATCGCACCCCCCGCCACCGCGACGACGAGCGCGTGCCGTCGCGTTTCGTCCTGGCGCGGCAACGTAAACCACGCGGCCAACAGCGCCAACCCGTACACCTCCAGCGGGTAACTGGCGAAGAAGATGAACAGCGGATCGAAGGGCGAGTGCCCGAAGTGTTGGTTGAGCGCGTGAAACAGCGACAGATCAAAGCGGTTCACAGCCATGCCTCCCAAAAATACGCCGTGCATGCCTATCATACGGGATGGGCGCGGGCAGCGCCAAGTGCGGACTGGATGTACGGCGGCCGTTGCGGTATACTCTTCACAGAAAGTTTCCTGCGTGAAAAAGATTGTCTTGCGTACAACTTTGTTGGCTGAGGTGAATACGATGGGGCAGTGGCAATTGCGCAGGGCGCGATCGCGCGATGGGAAGACGGAAGGAGGCGGGGAGAGGATGCGACAAGCGTCGTTGGCACACGCCATCCAACGCAAGCACCCGGACAGCCGGGCCATCCAGGCGAGCCGCCTGGCCATATCCGGCCAGCGCCGGGGCATCCGCGCCGTCCTGCCGTTCATCGGACCCTCGCTCATCGCCGCCATCGCGTACGTCGACCCAGGCAACTTCGCGACGAACATCCAGGGCGGCGCGGCGTACGGTTACCGGTTGTTGTGGGTGGTGTTGCTCGCCAACCTGATGGCGATGGTGATTCAGAACCTCGCCGCTAAGCTCGGCATCGCCACAGGCAAGAACCTGCCGGAGATGTGCCGGGCGCACCTGCCGCGCGGATTGAACTTCGTGCTGTGGGGGGTGGCGGAGCTTGCCGCCATGGCCACGGACGTGGCGGAGTTTCTCGGCGCCAGCCTGGCGTTGCACCTTTTGTTCGGCATCGCTCTGTGGCAGGCGACGCTCGCCGCAGGTGTCGTGACGTACGTCATCCTCACGTTGCAGCGTCTGGGGTTTCGCCCGTTGGAGCTGTTCATCGGCGGCTTTCTCGCGGTCATCGCGCTGTGTTACGTGGTGGAGACCGGGATCTCGTCTCCGCCGTGGGGTGAGGTGGTCCGCCACCTGGTGACGCCGTGGCTGGGCGATGGCCACAGCGTGCTGTTGGCCGCCGGCATCGTCGGCGCCACCGTGATGCCGCACGCCATCTACCTGCACTCGGGGTTGACGGAGCGGCGGATTATCCCGCGCAACGAAGCGGAAGCCGTGCGCGTGTACCGTTTTCAGCGCCTCGACGTGGTCTTGGCGATGGCGGTGGCCGGCGGCGTGAACCTGTCCATGATGTACATGGCGGCGCGCGTCTTTCACGACACCGGCCATGCGGGCGTGGCCGACATCGCGAGCGCTTACCGGATGCTCACGCCTTTGCTCGGACCGTTTGCCGCCGCCGTCTTTCTCGTCTCCCTGCTGGCGTCCGGCCTGTCCAGCTCGGCGGTCGGCACCTTGGCCGGGCAGGTGGTGATGCAGGGGTTCGTCGGGTTCCGGATCCCGGTTTGGGTGCGCCGTCTGGTGACGATGTTGCCGTCCATCGCCGTCGTGGCGAGCGGGGCGGATCCGATGCAGGTGCTGGTCTTGAGCCAGGTCGTGCTGAGCCTGGCGCTGCCGGCTCCTTTGCTGACGCTGCTCTATTTCACGAACCGCCGGCGTTTCATGGGCGCCTTGGTCAATCCTTGGTGGCTCAAGTGGTTGGCGCGGCTCATCACGGCGGCCATCCTGGTGCTCAACGCCGTGTTGTTGTGGCTGGCAGGGTGAGCGGAGTATACTGAACGTGAATGCCAAGGAAGTGACCGCATACGGCCAGTGTGGCGAGGGCAGAGGAGTGACGGCTTCGTGACGTCGCGGGAAGAGATTGCGCGCAAGCTCAGCGAGAACTGCGCCAAATGGTTTCAGGGGCGGGTGTGCCACCCGGAGCCTGATCAAATAGACCGGATGGTGCGGATTTTGCACCAAGTCTTGTTACCCAACTACTTTGGCGGCGGCAGGGACTTGACGGCCAACATCGATGCGCTCGGCGAGGTGATGGCGGCCCAGATCCACCGCGCCATGTTCCAGCGCTGCATCGAACGGGAGGCGACGCCGCAGACGCGCAGTGTTGCCGAGGCGAAGGCGGAAGCGGTCATCTCCCGCCTGCCCGAGCTGCAGGAGATGGTGTACGAGGACGTGGTCGAAACCTATCAAGGGGATCCGGCCGCCACCGGCTACGACGAGGTGATCCTCACCTATCCGGGCCTGTTCGCGCTCACGGTGTACCGCACCGCGCACATCATGCACCAGCTCGACATCCCGCTGTTGCCGCGGATGATGACCGAGTACGCCCATCGCGTCACCGGCATCGATCTCCACCCCGGCGCTACCATCGGCCGGGGCATCATGATCGATCACGGCACGGGCATCGTGATCGGCGAGACGGCGGTGGTCGGCAACCATGTGAAGATCTACCAGGGCGTGACGCTGGGTGCGCTGTATTTCCCGCGCGACGAGGCGGGGGAGATGGTCCGCAAGACCAAGCGCCACCCGACCGTGGAGGATTACGTCGTCTTGTACGCCCACGCCACGGTGTTGGGAGGGGACACGGTCATCGGCCACCACAGCGTCATCGGCAGCAACGCCTGGGTGACGTCGAGCGTGCCGCCGTATTCCAAGGTGCGATATCAGGCGGAATCGATGGTGGAGACGCGTGCGCACGGGTGAGCGGGCCTGCCGGGGCCCGCTTGGCTTCACCGGTGCAGTTGATAAGGCACGGTGATGACCTTGACGTGCTTGTTGAACACCAGCCAGGCGATGAGATAGGTGGCCGTCTTGTTGTGCAGCAGCGCGTGCCACCACTTGGCCGTCAGGAAGTGCGGGATGACGATGGTCACGTTCTCCGGTTTGTAGCGTTCCAGCTCGAACTCCACGAACCGCTGCAGCCGGCGCGCCACCGAGCGGTACTGGGAGTGGATGACGACGAGCCGGATGCCTGAGTTCAGGCGCTCCCAGTCGGCTTCAATCTTCCGTGTCGCCTCTTGCATCGCCTCTTCCGTGTCCCCGGTCACCACGTGCACCGCAATCACGTTCTCAAAGTGGCTCGCCGCATACTTGAGCGCGGCCACGGACGCCTTGTTCACCGAGGCGATGGGGACGATGGTCAGACCCGGTTCCTCCAGCGTGAACGGCTCGGAGAAGTCGTACTTCAACTCCGCCCGCACGCACTCGTAGTGGTTTTTGATTTTGTTGAAGGCGAAGACCATCAGCGGCACGCAGACGATGACCAGCCACGCCCCGTCGCGGAAGCGGGTGATGCCGAAGATGAGGCAGGCCGTGGCGGTCATGATGAGGCCGAAGATGCTGCCGGCGGCTGCGCCGATCCAGTTCTTCCCGCGCTCGCGGAAGAGCCGGACCACCATGCCGAGCTGCGACACCGTGAAGGTGTAGAACACCGAAACCGCGTACAGCGGGATGAGCCGGCTGACCTTGGCGTCAAAGGCGATGGTCAGAAGCAGCGAGATGAACGTCAGAAACAGAATCCCGTTGCTGTAGACGAGCCGGCCGCCTTTGTGCAGAATCCAACGCGGCATGAACCCGTCCCGCGCCATCGACGACCAGAGGGCCGGACAACCGGTGAACGCGGTGTTGGCCGCGATGGCGAGGATGCACATCGTGCTCACCGAGATGAGGACCGTAATCACGTAGCCAAAGCCGTGCGTCCCGAACAGCGTCATGGCCTCCTGGTTGATGAGCGGGACTTCCGGGTTGTACGTCAACCCGTGCATCATCGCGACGCCGGAAACGATGATGAACATCGTGCTCAACGTCAGGACGAGGAGGAGCAACAGGCGTTGCGCGCGTTTGACGGACGGTTCGCGGAAGACGGGGACCGAGTTGGACACCGCTTCGACGCCGGTGAGGGCGCTGCAGCCGCTGGCGAACATTTTGAGAAAGAGGAACAAGGTCATCCCTTTGACCGCGGCCATGCCCGAGAGGGTGGGCAGGTGCACCTGTTCCGGATGCATGAGGGCGTTGACCACCGCCGCGATCCCGATGAGGAAGATGCTGGCGATGAACGCGTACGTGAACGGCACGAAGACCGTCGCCGACTCGCCGGTGCCGCGCAGGTTGATGACCATGATGATGAGCGTAAGCAGGATGTTGAACCAGAGTTTGTGGTGGCCGATGAACGGCACCACCGGGCCGATGGCGTCAATGGCCGCCGCGATGGACACCGCCACGGTGAGGGTGTAGCCGACGATGAGCGTCGACGCCGCGGAGAGGCCCCAGAAGCGGCCGAGATCGTTCAGGCCGATGGCGTAAGCCCCGCCGCCCTTCGGGTAGTGGCGGATGATGTTGCGGTACGCCAGATACAACAAAAACGCCAGAACTGCGATGATGAACGTCCCGAGCATGGAGTAGCCGAGCACGTTCGTCACATACTGACTCGCAGCTCCAGCGCCGATGATGAGGGCCAAGACAATCTCCATCTGGTCGGTGGCGTACGCCACGCTGGACAGGGCGTCGGGCGTCATGACGGCCATGCCGCGGAAAATGCCGATCTGGACATGCTGGTGTTCGCGTGTCTTCAGCGGACGCCCGAGCAGGATGCGTTTGAGGCTGTCTACCATACGACTCTCTGACCCCAGTCCTGGCGGCCGCCCCGCTCCCTGCCCGGGGGCGGCCGCCGCCGAATCATGCACGACGGAACGACTGTACCGCACGGCTATGACGGCTGCAAACCTGGAATTCGGCCTTGCAAGCGCATACATCCCGCCCGCGTCAGCCGGCGCCAGGTTCAAGGCTGCAGCGCGAATTCGCAATCCGCATAGCTTCAAATTGCACGCGATTTGACCGGTTGCGCCTTGGCTTGCGCGCCTGCGGTGCCAAGGCTTATGATGAGGTAGAACCCGGGTGTTCATGCAGCGCGTGGTCCCCGGGAGCACAAGTGCATATTCCTTCGGGGCAGGGTGAGGCGCGTCGGCGCCAATTCCCGACCGGTGGTGACGTGCTCGGCCAGGAGCACGAAGTCCACGAGCCGCAAGGCACGAACTGGTGAAAGTCCAGTACCGACGGTATAGTCCGGATGAAAGAAGGAAGTGTGTGCAGGTTGGGCGCCAGGCATCAACGGGCGGCGGAATGGCCGGATGGCGGATGAACCGGCTGTCCGCAACGTGCGTGGCGCGGCTGGCCCTTGGAGCAACCTGCGCGGTCGTATGGTGTTGGTCATGCGTTTGTCCACGCTCGCCCCTGTCGCCGACAGGGGCGTTTTGTTTGGAGGGCGCGGTGAGCGAGGACGAGCGGTACATGGCGTTGGCGCTGGAATTGGCGGAGATGGGGCGCGGGCAGACGTCGCCCAATCCGGTCGTCGGCGCCCTGGTGGTGAATGCGGGCCGGATTGTCGGGCAAGGGGCGCACCTGTACGCCGGCGGACCGCACGCCGAGGTGTACGCCTTGCAGATGGCGGGGGAGGCGGCGAAGGGCGCGACGGTGTACGTGACGCTTGAGCCGTGCAGCCACTTCGGACGCACCCCGCCGTGCGCGGAGGCGTTGATTGCGGCCGGCGTGCGGCGGGTCGTGGTCGGGTGCGTGGACCCGAACCCCGAGGTCGCGGGCCGTGGTATCGCGCGGTTGCGCGCCGCGGGCATCGACGTCGTCGTCGGCGTCCTCGAGGCGCGGGCGCGGCGGCAGAATGAGGCGTTTTTCACCTGGGTGACGAAGCGGCGGCCGTGGGTGATCTGGAAGTGCGCGGCGACGCTCGACGGGCGGATCGCCACCGCGGCGGGCGACAGCTTTTACGTCACCGGACCCAAGGCGCGGGCGCAGGTGCAGGCGTTGCGCCGGCAGGTTGCGGCGGTGGCGGTGGGGATTGAGACGGCGCTCGCCGACGACCCGCGCCTCACCGTCCGTCCGGCGGCCATGGGCGCCGACGCGGGCGAGGCGGAGCGCGGCAGCGGCCACGCTGGCGAAGATGCGGTCCGCACCGCGCCGGCGGCGAGCGTGCGCCAGCCGGTGCGTGTCGTGTTCGACTCCTCGCTCCGTTTGCCGCCCTCCGCCCGCATGTTGCAGGAGCCCGGCCGCACCGTCGTGATCTGCCGGGCGATGTCCGAAGCAGCGGCGGAAGACGGGGGAGCGACCGAGGCAGCGGGCGGGGCGGGGGGAAATCCGCAGGCCAGCCGCGCGGCGGCGCTCGCCCGCGCGGGTGCGGAGGTCATCCCCGTTCCGGCCGGCCCGGACGGCCATGTCGATCTGCATGCCGCGCTGCGGGCGCTGGCGGATATCGGGATCGACAGTGTGCTGGTGGAAGGCGGCGGGCGGCTGGCGGGTGCTTTGCTCCGCGCGCAGCTCATCGATCAGGTGGTGTACTACGTCGCGCCGAAGCTGCTTGGCGGCGGCCGGCCGGCGCTCGCCGGGGAGGAGCCGGCGCGCATGGCGGACGCGGTGGCGCTCTGCGACGTGTCCGTCGAGGTCGTAGGCCAAGACGTTCGGATCACAGGGTACCCGGTCTATCCGTGAGTGTCCGGTCTGTCCGTGAGTGTCCGGCCTGGCGCCATCCGGCGTGATCCGGCGCCGTGGCCGCGGGATGGAGGAGGTGGGGCGTGTGTTCACAGGGCTGGTGGAAGAGGTGGCGGTGGTGCGGCGGATCGACAAGTCGCCGCGCGGCGCGCGTTTGCACCTCGACGCCGCCAAGGTGGTCGCGGACGTGCGCGCCGGGGACAGCATCGCAGTCAACGGGGCGTGCCTGACGGTCACCGCCTGCGACGACCGCGGCTTTGTCGCCGAGGCGGTGCCGGAGACGATGCGGCGGACGAACCTCGGACGGCTCGGCCCGGGCAGCCGCGTCAACGTGGAACGGGCGCTGCGCCTTGGCGACAGGTTCGGCGGCCACATCGTCACGGGCCATGTCGACGGCACGGGCGTCCTGCGCCGGCGCGAGGCGGAAGGGATGGCGACGGTGCTGACGATTGAGGCGCCGGCCCGCCTGATGCGCTACATCGCGGAGAAAGGCTCCATCTGTGTCGACGGCGTGAGCCTCACCGTCATGGACCGCACGGCCAGCGCGTTTCGCGTCTCCATCATCCCGCACACCGGATCGCACACGACGCTTTTGACCCTGCCGGTGGGGGCCGAGGTGAACCTGGAGTGCGACGTGTTGGCCAAGTACGTGGAGCAGCTGCTCGCGGCCGGCCGCGCACCGGACGGCCAGGCGGGCGGCGGAGAAGCGGCAGGTGCCTCGCTGAGCCCTGGCGGACAAGGCGCCACCGGCTTGGACCTTTCGTTTTTGCGCCGGTACGGGTTCGCTTGAGTACGGGAGACTCGTCGCGGAGCCGATTCGCCCGGCGTCGCATGGCGCCGGGGCAGAGGAAGAAGGGATGCGCATGTTCGACAGCATTGAAGCCGCTCTGGAAGACCTGAAGCAAGGGAAGGTGGTCATCGTCGTCGATGACGAGGACCGGGAGAACGAGGGGGATTTTGTCGCGCTCGGCGTGCACGCGGACGCAGCGGTCATCAACTTCATGATCACGCACGGCCGCGGCCTGGTCTGCGTGCCCATCACGGAGGACCGGGCGCGGCGGCTGCAGTTTGCGGACATGGTGGAGCACAACACCGAGTTCATGGGCACGGCGTTCACCGTCTCGGTCGATCACGTCGACACCCGCACCGGCATCTCCGCCATCGAGCGGGCCATGACCATCGCGGCCATCGTCCGCGAGGACAGCCGGCCGGAGGATTTCCGTCGGCCGGGGCACGTGTTCCCGCTCATCGCCAAGCCGGGCGGCGTCTTGCGCCGTGCCGGCCACACGGAGGCGGCGGTCGATCTCGCCCGGCTCTGCGGCGCGCCGCCGGTGGGGGTGGTGTGCGAGATCCTGAACGAGGACGGCACCATGGCCCGCCTGCCGCAACTGCGGGAGATTGCCAATCAGCACGGCCTCAAGCTCATCTCCATCGCGGACCTTATCGCCTACCGGAAGCGGTCGGAGAAGCTGGTCGAGCGCGCGGCGGAGGCGAACCTGCCCACCGTGCACGGCACGTTTCGCGCGGTGGTGTACAAGGATTTGTTGGAGGACAAGGAGCACATCGCCCTGGTGATGGGCGAGATCGACGACGGCCCGACGCTGGTCCGGGTGCACTCCGAGTGCCTGACCGGGGACGCGTTTGGGTCGCTGCGGTGCGACTGCGGGCCGCAGTTGCACGCCGCCTTGCGCCAGATTGCGGCGGACGGCAAGGGGGTGCTCCTGTACCTGCGCCAGGAAGGCAGGGGCATCGGGCTGTTGAACAAGATCCGCGCCTACGCCCTGCAGGACCAAGGCGTGGATACGGTGGAGGCGAACCACCGCCTCGGGTTCAAGGCCGACCTGCGCGACTACGGCATCGGCGCGCAGATCCTCTACGATCTCGGCGTTCGCCAGATGCGGCTGTTGACAAATAACCCGCGCAAGGTGAAGGGGATTGAGGGCCACGGGCTCAAGGTCGTCGAACGGGTGCCCCTCGAGGTGGACAAAAACCCGTACAATGAGTTGTACCTGCGGACGAAGAAGGAGAAGCTGGGTCACCTGTTGCACCTGTGATGTTGCACCTGTGAAAAAAAGGAGCGGAAGTCAACGTGAACGTACGTGTGTTGGAAGGCCACCTGGTTGGACAAGGGCTGAAGTTCGGCATCGTGGTGTCGCGGTTCAACGAGTTCATCACCCATAAGCTCCTCGGCGGCGCCATGGATGCGCTCAAGCGCCACGGTGTCGCGGAGGGGGACGTGACGGTCGCCTGGGTGCCGGGGGCGTTCGAGATCCCGTTTGCGGCGAAGCGGATGGCGGTCTCCGGCCGGTACGATGCCGTGATCGCGCTGGGGTGCGTCATCCGCGGCGCGACGCCGCACTTCGACTACGTGGCGGCGGAGGTGTCGAAAGGGATTGCCAACCTGTCGCTGACCACCGACGTGCCGGTCATCTTCGGCGTCCTGACGACCGACACGATTGAGCAGGCGATAGAGCGCGCCGGCACGAAGGCGGGCAACAAGGGATGGGAAGCGGCCGTCGCGGCCATCGAGATGGCGAACCTGGCGCGGCAGCTTCCTTAGAGTTGGGACGGTTGGTTGGGCGGGGACCACGCAGGGACATCCCCGGAGCTACAGAAGGGCATGCTTGGCCGCGACGCGGGCGGCGGTGCGTGGCGGTGTGTGGCGATGCGTGGCGGTTACGCGCCGCGGTTATGCGCCGCGGTTACGCATCGCTGCGCCGCGCCCACTTCCAGTGATACAAGTAGATGGGTGTCACCACCGCGATTTGCACCAGGTTTTGGACGATGCCGCGCTGTTCGTACAGGTTGCCGGTGGGCGGCTGCGACGCATCGGGAAACGCCAGGTTCACGATGTGCTGGGTCAAGCCGAACACCGAGAAAATCCCGATGAGCAGCGTGACGGCACAGATGACGTACAAATATAAGTGTTTGAACGAAAATCGGTTCACGGGCACACACTCCTTTGGGTCGCATCCGGATCGTGGCAAGCTCCGGATGGACAGCGGATCGACACGCTGTAAGGCCAAGCGTCGCTGCTGCATGGAGAGAATTCGCCGCCTCGTTGAGGTTCTCCTGTGGGGTATGCCGGGACAACACGTTCTTTTTTCTCCGGCATCGCCGCGCAGTGGTTTTCAAGATGATGTATGTTTGGTCGCCAAAGCCAAGATGTTCGGCGGGCCGGTGTTGACATGGAACGGGAAGGATGTTCGCCGGTTGGGCAGCACGTGCGAGACATCTGGAACCAAGACACCTTGAACCAAAACGGACAAACCCGCACGTACACGGTCTTCGTGTACGGCACCTTGCGCCGCGGCGAAGCGAACCGCGCCGTGATGGCCCCGTTCGTCGTGCGCGAGCTCGGGCTGGGCAAGATCCGCGGCACGCTGTACGACCTGGGCGCGTACCCGGCCGTCGTCCTGCGGGGTTTCGGCCTCGTCGCGGGCGAATGGGTCGAAGTGACGGATCGCGGTTTGTTCGTGCTCGACCAACTCGAAGGGTACCCGGGTTTGTACGACCGCACCATCGTGCAAGACGTGCGTGGCCGCTGGCAGGGATTTGTCTATCACATGCGGCGCGTGCCCCAGGGCGCCGTGCGCATCCCGGGCGGCGACTGGGTGGCGTGGCGCAAGCGGCGCAAAGGGGGGCGGTGAGGCGCATTGCGCCGCGTTCGGGTGCGTTGCGGTGCCGTGTCGTGGCTGTGGGATGCGGTGTCATGTTGCATGGCGCAAGATGAACGTGTATCGCACGTATGGATGGTAAACATAAAACCTCCCTCTTCACGTACGATACCCCTTTTCTGAGTGCGGGCCTCATGTCAGATAGCTTTCTCTCAAAACTCCTCTCCAAAGCGAGCGCTTCATCTCAAAAGCGGAAGGTTCGCTTTATCCAAAGCGTGATAAACTCCGATCAAGATATTCATACTACTTCAATTTTGAGGGGTGAAAATATGTTGAAGAAGGCGTTGGCAGGGGCTTTCCTGGTAGGATTAATCTTGCCGATGGCATATCTCGGACCTTCTCGCTGGATGCAAATGGCGCATGCGGAGGTGAATGTCCCTTCCGAACTCACCATCACTGTTCCTTTACCTAAGCTCGAAGCGCTTCCATCTCCGACACTGGCGGAGTTAGGCAATCCGGCACCCGCCACGACGCCTGCTTCATCGAAGGTACCTAAACCAAGGGGTTTCGTGGGGCCATTCCATGTCGAAGCAGGAATTGGTCACGCGAAACTCATCACGACGGTCGTGACGCTCTCCGGCGGAATCTCCGTGGAAGGGGACTTCGGCGACGGCGGTTACATCATTGCCCGCAATCTCAAGACGGGTAAAGAATACACGAGCATGGTTCACAAAGGTACGGTGTCCAAGGAAGCGTGTTACATTGCCGTGCCGCGCGGCGTGTACAACGTGTACATCACTGCAGGCAGCCATGCACACGCGGCGGAGACCTACAGTCAGATCAACGTGTATTTTGACTGACCTGGAGTGAACCATCGACTTAAGCGACGACGTTTGGCGTTTTCACCACTCGGGCGCGTGCCACCTCTCCGAAGCGGAAGGTTCGCACCCTTTTGCGCGTGCTATGGTGGTCTTGACAGGCCGGGTGCCCAGCAGGTACCGGGCTGAGTCCGGAAGGATGAAGGAGGATCTCCTGATGAAGCGCATTGTCTTGGGGATGGTCACCGTGCTCGCCCTCGGCGGCGGTGCCAACGCCATCGCGTTGGCCGACCCGCCGGCGGCTGCCGCGTCGTCCACCGCACCAGTCCCCGTCGCCATCCCGAACCCGTTGCTGACCCTGCATCTGGTGCCGCCTCCGGGTGCCTTGGGGGATGTCAAGCCCGCGCCGAAACCTGCCCAGCCTGGCGATCCCCCGGTGGTGGCGGGGGTTGTCAAAGACCTGCAGGCGCTCTTCCCGCGTGTGACCATTTCGGCGCTCGGCAATCCCAAGCCTGCGCCCGCGCCATGGCCGGCGCCATCTTCATGGCAGAACCTGGATGACACGACGGCAGCCGCAAGTGCAGCCTCCGCCCAACCGGCCGCGCGCGGGTCGGTGGGGCCCTTCAATCCTGGACCTGTGGCGCCGAATGGCGGGGATGCCCTGCTCACCATCGTCACCACGGTCCAAGGCGGCATCTCGGTGGGCGGAAACTTCGCCGGCGGCGGCTTCATCGTCTGCGTCAACCAGAACAACGGCAACGAATACGTGGGCGCAGTGCAGAGCGGCACGACCTCGGCGCTGAATGATTACATTCCAACACCGTCCGGCACGTACGCCGTGTTCATCGTGAATCCGACGAACACCACGCAGACGTACACCAACCTCACGGTCTACTTCAATTGACGAGGCGTCTGCGACACCTGGATCTGCATGGCAACAGCCTCTCGCCCGGTGCGGGAGGCTGTAACTTTTTCATGGCGCTTTGGGTCTAAACAGGTAGATAGACAGCAAAGGGGCAGCGGATGGTGGCATGGTTTGACGAACGTGGATTGGCGCAGGCAGACGAAGCGCAATTTGTCCGTTTCGCCGAGGACATCGGGCCGAAGGCGTACCGTCTGGCGTACCGGTGGACGGGAGACCGCAAGGCGGCGGAGGACGTCCTTCAAGAAGCGTACTGCCGGGCATGGCGATCCGTCTGTGCGCACGAGATTCGCCACCCGCAGGCGTGGTTCATGCGCATCTTGTGGAGCGCGTTTCAGGACTGGCGTCGGCAGACGAGCTCGCATCGGTTGCACTTGGTGGCGATGGAGGATGAGGTGTTTGCCAATCTTTCGGATCGACACGATGCGCACGCTGAAGCGGACGACCGGATGGACCTGGAGCGGATGCTGTCGGTCCTGCCGGAAGCGGACCGCCACCTGTTGGCGTTGCGTTTCAGCGAGGATTTGTCGTTGGCGGATGTGGCCGCGGCGACGAACCTGCCTGTGAACACCGTGAAGGTGCGCATTCACAGGGCGCTGCGCAGACTGCGGGACTTGAAGCGCGTTTGGGAAGAGGGGCCGAGCGGTGCAGGCGCGGCGGATACAGGCGCAGTGGATACAGGCGTGCGCGACATCAACACCCGAGCGAGGGATCGTACATGAAATACCTGCGGCGTTTTTGGTGGAAGCGAACACGGGAGGACCGGGAGATGATGCAATGGTTGCGCCGTCATTACGCGCAGACGGCCCCGGATACCCGCCACATCGACTTTCGACGTATGGCGGAGCGGGCCGTCGCGAGCGCAACAACGCCCGCACCCGGTGTGACAAGGGGGCTGCCCCGCCAACGAGACGCCCGGTTCGGCCATGTGCGCGGGGAACGCAAAGGCCGGCGGGGGATGGCGTGGTCAGGACTTGCCGCCGCCATCATGTTGTGCGGACTCGGATACGGGGCGTTGGCCCTCTCGCCGAATCTGGACGGGTTGGCGTATGCGGCGTTGGCGGGCAATCCCGGACTGGCATCGATGATCCCCCCGTTCGACGCCGGTTTGCTGCGCCAAGTGCAAAACGGCGCAGTGCATGAATTGGATGTGTCTGCGGCCGGGCATGGCGTCACCGTGCGCGTGCTCGGGGCGTACGCGGACAGCGCGCGGATTGCCGTCTTCGTGCGCACGGAAGGGAGCGGGGCCACGGCGCAGGACATCTGGATGATTGGCGACCCTGTCCTCACCGACCAGTTCGGCCACCGTTATCGTCCATTGCCCATCGACGGGGTGTATGTAGGAGAACATGGCCCGATGCAAGTCACGTTGAACTTTGAAGGCATTCCGCGCTGGAAGCAGTGGCTTGGCGTCCGGCTGCGCCTTTCCTTTCACACCTTGGTGGACGTACCGCCGAAAAGCTACGTCCGACATACGGTCAGCGGGAATTGGTCGTTGAGTTGGTTACAGCCGGTGGCGGCCCAAGGCACTTCGCCCACGGCGGCGCCTGCGGGTCCGTCCACACCCGCCGATGTCCCGGTGCGGCTGGCCAGCATCCAGTGTTCTCCGACCGTCACGTTGTTTACGTTGGCACCGCGCGCTTCTTCGCGCGCCCATCCCGCATTCGGCGGACCGTATTTTGGCTATGTCCGGAGTCCATCCCGAGGAAACCTTCTTCTGAGTTTAGGTGGTACACCCAACGAGATCGCGTTTCCGGCGTTGCCGCCCGGACGTTATGAGCTGGTCATCAACGGAGTGGGAGCCCAAAACGGGATTGAACGCGTGCACTGGGTGTTTCCGTTCGTGGTGCACTGAGGGAGGTGGAGCTGCCGTGGCGTTTCGCGAAGACGCACTCGTCCAGCGGTACGGCCAAAACGCCCGCGGACCGGCGAAGGTCGTGCTCGACGATCGCACGTGGCTTGATGTTGAGCGGCTCACCGTCTGCAGGAACGGCATGAACGTATCGCTATCCGTCACCCAGTGGCTGATTTTGCGCTGTCTTGCGAAGCGGCTCAACCAGCCGGTGGCCGTGCGTGAGTTGCTCCGTTCCGTTTGGGGTGGCTGCGCGGACGCGTCGGTGCTGCAGAAGCAGGTGTGGCGCCTCCGCCAAGCGCTGGAACCCGATCCGCGGCGGCCAAGGTATATTGTCACCGTGCGCGGGCAGGGGTACATGCTGCGCGGGACGGAGCGAAACGCGTAGCATGCCCCTCCCTCGACGGTTTGCCCGCGTCTGCGCACATGAAGTAAACTTACTTCATATAAAAAGTTAACTTCTCGGCTCGGCGCGCGTCGCCCCTCGTGACGCGGTGGACAGATGACGAAGCAGGATGTGCCAGCCGGGGGGATCTTCCATCGCTGCGCAGGCACACGGGAGGGAAAACATATGGACTGGTTACGCTTGGCCGAACGCGTACTCGCCGGCCATGAGGTGACGCGGGAGGAGGCGCTCGCCATCCTGCGCTCGCCGGACGAGCGGTTGCTCGAAGTGATGCACGCGGCGTATCGTATCCGTCACCATTACTACGGGAATCAAGTGAAACTGAACATGATCATCAACGCCAAATCGGGTCTTTGCCCGGAGGACTGTGCCTACTGTGCGCAGTCGCGCATCTCGGAAGCACCCATCGCGAAGTATCCGCTCGTTTCGCGCGAAACGCTCATCGCGGGCGCCCGGGAGGCCGAACGCCGCAAGGCGGGGACGTACTGCATCGTGATGTCGGGACGGCGGCCGTCGGATCGCGAGGTGGAGGAAGTGGCGCAAGCGGTCGCGGAGATCCGGCGCACGACCCAACTGAAAATCTGCTGCTGCCTCGGCCTCATCACGCCGAAGCAGGCCGAACGGCTGGCCGCCGCGGGGGTCCACCGCTACAATCACAACCTCAACACCAGCCGCGGTCGCTACGCCGAGATCTGCACCACCCATACATACGAGCAGCGCGCCGCGACGGTGGCGCTCTCCCGTGCCGCGGGGATGTCGCCTTGCTCCGGCGCCATCTTCGGCATGGGCGAGACCGACGAGGAGCGGGTCGAGATCGCGTTTGCCCTCAAGGAATTAGACGCGGATTCCATCCCGTGCAACTTCCTCAACCCCATCGACGGCACGCCGTTGGCAGGACGCCGCGACCTCTCGCCGCGGGACTGCCTGCGCATCCTGGCGATGATGCGGTTTGTGCATCCAGCCAAGGAGATCCGCATCGCGGGCGGGCGCGAGGTCAATCTGCGCAGTCTGCAGCCGCTCGGGCTCTACGCGGCCAACTCGGTCTTTGTCGGGGATTACCTCACCACCGCCGGCCAGCCGCCGGAGGAGGACTGGCGGATGATAGAGGACCTTGGGTTCGAGATTGAGACGTGCGCGCTCGGGCCCCATTCTTCGCATTGATGCAGGTTTTTTGTGCTCACGTCAAGCTTCAAGCTTTATAGAAAATCCACATCACGAGAAGGCGACAGGGGTGACACAGGATGTCACCCCTGTCGCGATAATGGGAGATGGACGCCCATGGGCATCGAGGCTGGTGGAGTAGAAAATCAATTTCCACAAAAAATCAAACGTGCTCAACGCCCGTAGGCGCTCAACGCTGTGCCTCTGTATCAGTATGATACCATGTCCATCTCGCTTGACATGTCGGTGTAATGTGAATTATCATTCATAACAAATCGACTTCACCATCCACTAAAAATAAAACCATAAAAAGGAGGTGAGCCTTACGAATCCATTTGAACTGCATCGTCTCCTGCGTTACCAATTTCCTGTCTATGGATCGGTGGTGCCGGTGGATCACGGGGAGGCGCTATATGCTGCCGTGTCGCGCATCTCTCCGGCGCTGCATGAGCTCGAGACGTTTGCACTCAGCCCCATCTTGGGTGGAGAGGCGTTGGGAGACCGGTTGTATCTGCAGGCTGGTTCCCGGTTTTACGCGTATGTCCCTGAGGTTTATGTGCCCAACCTGGTTGTCCTGTCCGGGAAGACACTAAAAATTGGAATTCATACGGTGCGCGTTGGGCCGGTCTCCATTCATCTCATCCAGCCAGCTCCGGTGGTTCAGAGCCGCATGGTCACGTTCAAGAACGCGACGAACGAGGCGCAGATGGAGCGGAAAGTGCGTGAAGCGCTCGAAGAAATGGGGGTCGCGGCCGAGATCACGATTCTCCGCCGCCGTGTCATCTCCATTCACGGCCGGAAGGTCATCGGATTTGGCGTTCGGCTGTCCGGGTTGTCCGAAACGGATTCCCTCCTTGTGCAGGCTCATCCCATCGGCGGCAGACGGAGGTTCGGGTGCGGGCAGTTCTTTCCCGTTCGGAAGGGTGTGGACCCATGACGCTGTTGGCAAAGACACCGCCGGAAACAAGCTCATGTGAAAAGACCGTTCCCATATCCGCGACGTTGTACGGTCACTTGCGCCAGTGCTTGGACGTAGCTGATCTCCTGGCGGATTGCGCAGCAGAGGATATGGTCACTGCATGCGGACTCCGTGATGATGCGCAAGTGAAGTGGTTTCGCCGGGCCCTTCGTTGGTGCGCCGTCATTCACGACCTGGGCAAGGCGACGGACGCATTTCAAAAAAGGCTCAGGAAAGGGAACCGCGAGCCTCCTCACTACGTCCGGCATGAAGTGGTCTCTTATTGGATGGCGTGCAAGCACGCGGGACTGGCTCGTGCCATCGAGGAATCTTTCGCCAATCTCGGCGATTGGGCGGTCGCGCAAATTCCATACCTTCACGCGGCGGTCCTTGGGCATCACCTGAAGTTCCCGCGTGATGATTCGCCGGTTGGATATGATGAATCCCTGGTGAACATCCTGTGGCCGCGTTTGTTGTCGGATGGAGTATGGAATTTGTTGTGCGAGGTCGCAGGGCGGGACATTCCTGTTTCACCAAACGATGTACCGCCCGTCATCGGGGATGCGGAGTGGCTCATCGACGAGGTGGTGAGCCCGTATCAACGTTCGCTCAAGGATGTTCCCGCATCTCCTGCACGCAAGCTCGCATCCATGTTGCGCGGGGCTTTGATTGCCGTGGATATCCTCGGATCTGTTCTCGCGCAAACGCAGGAGCAATGGGAGGGCTGGCTGCGACGTATTCGCCGAGCATTCTCACAAGAAGCACTGCAAACGGCGCTCGAGAAGGCCATATCAGCAAAACTGGGTGAAAGTGCAGATCCCGAACTTGATGCATTCCAAGCACGAGCGGCGAGCGTGGCTGCGGACGTGATGATGGTCAAAGCGGGTTGCGGGTCGGGCAAGACCGTCCTGGCCTTCCGGCGGGCACAGCACAGCTCTGTACGAGGTTTGGTGATGACCGCTCCTACCACCGCCGTGGCAACGCAAACCTATTTCGACTATGGATTGTACATGGGCGATTCCGCCTTACTCATCCATTCGCGGAGTGCGGTCGATGTGGAGCTTCTGCAATCACCTTCGGAAGAACGGGCTGCAGGTGCGGCAGACCAGCAAGGCGTGATGGAAGGGTACGAAGCGCTCGAGCGGCTTTTGAGCCCGGTCGTCTTTTGCACCGTTGATACCGTCGTCGGTGTGTTGACCAACAGGCGGCAGTCGTTGGCTTTGCTGCCGCGTCTCGCCGTATCGCAAATCGTGTTTGACGAAGCACATCTTTACGATCCGGTATTGTTCAGCCACCTGTTGTCGTTTCTGCGGGCGTTTCACATCCCTGCGCTGCTCATGACAGCTTCTCTGCCGCCTTCCATGCAGGAGGCCATGGTCGAAGCTGCCCGGGGCCGCCGGGTCGAGGTGATGCAAGGACCGCATATACGCGAACAACTGCCGCGGTACAACCTGATGTATCTCAAGCGAGAAGAGGAGGACACGCTGGTTTCCACCGTCAAGTCAGCTGTCCTCGCGGGTCAGAAGGTCTTGGTGGTGGTCAATCGCGTCGCATGGGCGGTCGAATGGTACGAACGGTTGGCGGTGGTGCTTCCTGCAGCCCAGATATCCTTGCTCCATTCGCACTTCAAATACGAAGACCGCGTGCGCATTCAGGAGCATATCGTTCGCGCCTTTCGCACACCGGGAACCGGATTCTGTGCCGTCACGACGCAAATCTGCGAAGTGAGCTTCGATGTGTCGGCAGACATGCTGGTGAGCCACATCGCGCCGTTTCCAGCCATCGTGCAACGTCTCGGACGGCTGAATCGTCGCGCAAAGGCGGGCGATCCGTGCGGAAACGCCCTGTTTCTCGCCCCGCCCGACGCGAGTCCGTACACGGCGCAGGAATTGGAAGAAGGAATGCGCCTATTCGGGTGGCTCATGGAGCACAAAGGTCGCGGGGTTTCTCAGCAGGATCTCGCCGATGTCCTGATGCAATCCGCAAGCAGCACGACGATTCCGGATGTGGCGGACGGTTTGACCTGGTTGGATCTGCGGACGGCCAGGTTCGGCGATCCTGTGCGGCGGGCGGGGTATACCGTCACCGTCATCACACGCAGCGATTGGCGTCAGGCTTCCACGCCCACCGCTCGTCTCCGCAAGACGTTGACTTTGCCCATGCCGCGTCACCGCAGGCTTCCCAGGAGCATTTGGAGGTATTGCTACATCGTGGAAGACGACGAGGTTGTGTATTCGCCGGTTCTCGGAGGGAGGTGGAAAGATGAACCTGAACCGTTGGGACTTTGTTCTCAACGCGCCGGGAATGACCCCGCTGCACCGCGCCGGACTGATTGGGCTGGCCGCGAGTTGCCGTACGGATAAGGTGCGCGACTGGCTCGCAGCGCGCGGGGTCGCGGTACGGATAGATGGGAACCGGTTTATCATCGAGGGGTTGACATGTGAGGCTGAGGTCCTGCATGCGTTTCTTACCCTGCTATATGAGATCGACGAAGACGGTCTGATTCGGTTTCCGCTGTTTGCGCGCTTGAACCAGTCCGAAAGGGCCGCGGTGCAGAATGTCATGATGGCGTCATTTTTGCAGCATCCAAAGTCTCGTAAAGCCGATTCACGTCCTGTGCTTCGCCCGCGCAGCGAAGACAACGACAAGGAGTACACATTCAAACCGTTGCGGGATTTTAGCCATCGTTCGCCGGGGGTGGCTGAAGAGATCGCAAAAGCGCGCAAGCACGGCAAGATGATTGAGTTGGCAGGATGGGCCATGCCCGGCGCCATGGTCAAACATAACGCACATGCTTCGGCGACCGCCATTCAAGATACGCCCGAACGGTTTTTCCTGCTCATGCTGGCGCCGTTGGGGTGTATGTGGTATACGGCAAGAGCTTACACGGAAGCAGGTGACTGGGACCCGCGTGTAGAGGCGGTGGTGGTCGTCCCGCGCGCCACCAATCTGGCCGAAGCTTCGGAACGGTTGTACGAGTTCTACACGGCGCAACAGTTGTCCGTTCCGCGGATGGAACTCGTGGCCGGGGTTGCCGATGCGGCCATGCATGCCGCGGTGGCTTTTACGATCACGACGCAGTCGTATCGGGTGCACCACGACCTGTACGCCATGTGCTTCGGCACGGTGGCGTGGAGCAAGCAACAGAAGACGAGAACGCGGGTTCTGACCGTCGCGAAACCTTCCCGCGCGATGGCGTTGACTTACCGGGAAATTTTGAAGGAGTTAGGCAATCTTCGCTATGAGCGGGAAGATGGGACCCAGGTCGTCCTGGTGATGCCGATGCGGGAACGGATCGCGGAAAACGTGTTGAACCATCGCCCGTGGTATCTAGGATTCAGCGAGTACGTCCTGGGGCAGCGCGGTGCGTTGCTCCGGCGTTGGCGAAAGGGGTTGAGAAATTTGGTCCACAACGAACGTGTCTGGGACGACGAGGCCAAACGAATGTTTGTCGAATTGATCCAACAGGCTGTCGCGAACCGGTACGGCCAGGTAAACGAAAAGGCGCAGCAGGCGGGGGCCGACAGAGGGCGGGCCTTTGAACGGGAGTACCAGCGAATGGTGCTCGATTTTGCACATTGTCGCTCGCGGGATATGTTTCGTCATACCTTGGTACGGTTTATGGCACAAACTCACCCGCGGCTGAAGCAGAACGAAGTTGTGAGCAAGAACATCGAACGGGATCTCCTCCTTCGGTTTGCCATCGAGGAACCGGATTGGCGTGAGGTGAGAGATTTATGTCTCTTGGCCATCGCCACTTACCGGAGCCGGTATGAGGAGGAAAGGCGGGATGATGCGACGGGCTGGGAGGAGACAGATGGAGACACGAAGGTGCAACGGATCGCTGAGGAGTCATAGCCTTTGCCGCAACATCTCAACCAAAATCATCAACCAAGGAGAAGAAAGGAGTAGAACAGGATGAGTCTGCATGTGCATGGGACGATTGTGACGCAGTATGGGGTGGCGGCCAACAACCGCGGGGAGACGGAAGGAAATGTGACCACGCTGCAAAAAATCCTGTGGAAGGGAATGAATCACACCACCGTCTCTGCGGAAGCGATTCGATACGCCATTCGCCTGTGGTGGCAGAGGAGATACGAGGACGGTGACATGCTCTGCGAGACGAACCGCGTGTGGGTGCCCGATAAGGGTAGTGCGGGAGACTATGAGATCAAAGACCAGTCATTTTCGCCGGAAAGGTTTATCGATGACGACGTGATGGGTTACATGGATGCCAAAGCGGCGAAGTCGGAGAACGGGGAATCGGAGACGAGAGGGCGTGCGAAGGGCACCACCACAGCCCGCCGCGGACCGCTTGAGGTTTCGCGCGCCGTGTCATTGGACCCATACAACGGGGAAGTCACGTTCAACGCGAGAGGCGGTTCGAAAAGCGAAACGTCCTTGTACGCCACGGAGGTGCACGCAACACGTTATCAATACAGTTTTTCCCTGACACCCAGTGCATTAAAAGTGCCCCAGCGTGTGGTGAAGGTGATTGAAGCTGTCTCTTCACTGAGCGAAGTCGGAGGCAATCACGGCCGGTTTCTTTACGATTTCTCTCCTTCTGTCGCGATTTTTCGGATTACGCAGGATCCTGCGCCACGCATCCTGTACGTTGCCGAGCCGGCAAAGGACGGGGAAGGCGTCTCTCTACATACGCTGTTGCGGCGCATGGAGACAGGAGATATCCATCCGTCCGAAGTTGTCGTGGGCGGTGACGCGCTGATGGAGGCTGAAGTGGATCGTTTAGTCCGATACGGCGCAGCAGTGTACGCGGGGGTGCGCATGGCGGCTGATGAGGTGATTTCGCGCCTAAAGGATGAGCTTACGTCATGAGTCGGATCGTGTCGCCTGTGGAGGATTTGCGCTGGATCCGCGTTTCGGTGCCCATCGCCTCATTCACCGTGCCGTTTGCGCGAGAGTTCGCCGAGTCGTATCCCTTTCCACCGCCGGCGACGGTGTATGGGATGCTGCTGTCTTACATCGGTGAGACGAACCGTTGGAAATACGAGGGTACTCGGTTGGCGATTGTCGTCATTCGGAGCGGTTCGCCGAGCTTGGTCATCCGGAAGACGCGGCGCGTGAAGGTGGCGGACCTAAACAGTCCGCAGAACTCCAAACCCGATTATCAAACGTTGTTGACAGGGTTGGAATTCATGGTGGGGCTCTGCCCAGAATCGGGTGCGGTGCCGAATCTCTGGCGAGTTGTGGAATCTTGTTATCACCAACCCGAGCGGAGCCTCCGTGTTGGCGGTCTCTCCTGCGGGGAAAGCCATCATCTTATCGATGAATTTTCCCTGATGAGCGCTGCGGAGGTCGAAGCTGCCATACGTGCCGGCGAAAGTTGGTTGTTAGAACCTGCGGAGGACGGAGAATGGTCCGTGCCGGTATGGGTGGATCATGTGGGATCCGAGAAGACGGTGTGGGAGCGCGCCGCATGGATTCCGGCACGCGGCCAGCGGCAAGTCGGGATGTTTGAGATTGCGCATACGAAGTAACGCGCTACGGTTGATGGATAAATCCCGATGAAAGATGCTGATGCGTAGTGATCGAGCATCTCGGGAAGGTGCCAGTATCATCTCCCCTCTCGCTGGCCAAAATGAAACCTATCAAGTCTCTTTTGCAGGAGGGGAAGAACGTGGATGACGCCGAACCCTTAACGAGGGTGATGGCTCTTCATGCGTTGGTTTACTGTGAACGGCTGTTTTACCTCGAAGAGGTGGAAGAGATTCGCATTGCGGATCAATCCGTGTACGACGGGAGAAGACTGCATGAGCAGTTACCTGAGTATGTCGAACTGACGTCCTACACTTTGGAAAGTGAACGGCTGGGGATTAAGGGAAAGGTGGACGTCGTTCGGACCATAGACGGCCGATGGGTGCCGTTTGAGTATAAGAAAGGGCGAGCACGCCTTTCCCGGGACGGAAGAGTTCAAGCTTGGCCTTCGGATGAGATTCAAATTTGTGCATATGCACTCTTGCTAGAGGAACACTTCGAACGCCCCATCACGGAAGGCCGCGTGTATTACGCGGCAGATCATCGCACGGCGGTGGTACTGGTGGACGAGGAACTGCGCGCCCGCTTCGCGGAAACTGTCCGGCGGGCGGCGGAATTGCGTCGTTCGACGCAGCGTCCACCGGTTACATCCAATACGAATTTGTGCACAAACTGCTCGTTGGCTCCCGTCTGTCTTCCGGAAGAAGAACGCTTGTTGCTTGAAGTGTCTGCGGAACCAGCGCAGCGGTTTTTTCCGGCGGACCGGGAGGGAAGCGATCTTCATGTGACTTCTCCTGGTGCCACTGTCCGTCGCAGCGGGGGTACCGTGATCGTGGAGGAACGAGGCGGAGAAAGGAAAGAGTTTCCGATTCACGAAATCGTCTCGATCTCGTTGCATGGTCATGTTCAAGTGACGACGCAGACCATTCATGCTTGTGCGTCGGAGGGTATCCCCATTCACTTCTTCACAACAGGTGGCCGATATGTGGGCAGTATTGGCAATCTTGCGGGAGGTGTGCAAAGGCGGCTCAGGCAGTATGCGGGGCTGACCGATCCCGCGATGGTGTTGTATCTCGCGAAGCGCCTGGTGACTGCAAAGGTGGAGAGCCAGTTGCGGTATGTCCTGAGGCTGACGCGAGAAAAGCAGCGTGAAACTGTGGAGTCTGAGATAGAAGTGATGAGAGAAGCGGTCAAACACGTCCATCGTGCCTCGAGTTTGGATGAATTGCGGGGATGGGAAGGACTTGCCGGCCGGGCGTACTTTACTTGCCTTGGCACGTTGACCCGAGACGACGGCCAGCTGGCTTTGGATGGCAGAAACCGGCGTCCGCCGCGTGATCCTGCGAATGCCCTCTTGTCATTTTGGTATGCGCTCCTATATCGGGATTGTGTCCGTGCGATTCTGGTCGTCGGATTGGATCCGTCCATCGGTTTTTATCATCAACCCAGGTCATCTGCATATCCATTGGCGCTCGACTTGATGGAGATGTTTCGCGTCACCCTGTGTGACATGATTTTGGTTGGAAGTCTGCATCGCAGGCAGTGGTCGGTGGGTGACGATTTTGTGCAAGCGGGCAAACAGTGCTGGCTGAGCCCGGAAGGACGCAAGAAGGCCATCGAACTGTATGAGCGGAGAAAGCAGGATAAGTGGAAGCATCCTGTAATCGGATATTCCCTGTCTTACGATCGCGCCATAGAGTTGGAAGTTCGGCTCCTGGAAAAGGAGTGGTCCGGTGCACCAGGATTGTTCGCCCGAAATCGAATCCGTTAAATGGGGATGAGTCATCTATGCCGGGACGTTCATTTTATTTGATTTGTTACGATATTCGAGACCCAAAGCGGTGGCGCAAGTGTTACAAATTGCTTAAGTCGTATGGGAAACCAATCCAGTATTCGGTGTTCCAATGTCATCTGTCGAGTACCATGATGGCCAAACTACGGTGGGAACTCGCCGCCCTCTTGGCGGAAGAGGACAGTCTTCTCATCGCGCCCATTCATGACGCAGACGTCAACCGCATCGTCCAACTCAACGTGAAAAACATTATCGCCAAATCCGAGGATCGTTTTGAATTGCTTTAGGACGCTGCACTTTTAAGTACCGACTTCGTGCTTCGAAGCTTCATTTCCGAATTTAAGCATCCATAGTACAAGCACCGATTTAGGCATTCAAGCATCAAGGTCATGAAGCGGCGTGGCCTTCATTCCAATCTCGGTTTGCCTTGGTGTTTTCGGACACTCCGCGGGATGAAGGTGTCATTCCATGCTTGAACCAAGGATAAGAGGCCCACAACCCAGAAGTGACAAAGGATTGCGACGGTCGAAGCGTCAGGGCGAGCCGTTGACCAATAAGAACATGTTCTATGGAGGGTGCTTTGTGCTTGGATTCTTGAATGGTCGGAGAGAAATGCTGCGGAAAACCTGGAATTCGGCAGGGTGCTGTGATCGAAGCTGTGATGCCGAAAGGCGTTGAGCACCATACCCCGCTGTTGCAGCCACTTGAGCGCCTGCTGTGATCGAAGCTGTGATGCCGAAAGGCGTTGAGCACATCTGTGCCGCCACGTCCTCCGCTTTGCGCGGCGCGTGATCGAAGCTGTGATGCCGAAAGGCGTTGAGCACATCGCAAGGAGCTTGTCCGCATAATGCGGGTCTGTGGTGATCGAAGCTGTGATGCCGAAAGGCGTTGAGCACTAGTCGGGGTGCAGGTTCCATCGTTCGCTAGCTTCGTGATCGAAGCTGTGATGCCGAAAGGCGTTGAGCACTGGACCGTGCCGTCCGTATCGACGTAACCATTGAGTGATCGAAGCTGTGATGCCGAAAGGCGTTGAGCACTCGGACGCGCAGCTGAACGCACTCGAGCAGGCCCGGTGATCGAAGCTGTGATGCCGAAAGGCGTTGAGCACTCCTCCAGCGCGTCCAGCTTCGCCTCATGCAGCTCGTGATCGAAGCTGTGATGCCGAAAGGCGTTGAGCACCAGAGTACGAGCGCGAGCGGGGCACTGCAGCACAGTGATCGAAGCTGTGATGCCGAAAGGCGTTGAGCACAAGTGGAAGACCTGATGGAGTTTCGCGGGAAGAAAGTGATCGAAGCTGTGATGCCGAAAGGCGTTGAGCACTAGAGACGTACTCAAGCGTGGACCTCGCCAAATGCGTGATCGAAGCTGTGATGCCGAAAGGCGTTGAGCACACGAGTCAGTTGGCTGCTTCAATGAGTGATGCACTGTGATCGAAGCTGTGATGCCGAAAGGCGTTGAGCACCATGACTCCCATAAACAATGGAAAGCGAAAGGACGTGATCGAAGCTGTGATGCCGAAAGGCGTTGAGCACATGTATGCCCCGGTGCGGCCGGACGGATAGTACCGTGAGTGATCGAAGCTGTGATGCCGAAAGGCGTTGAGCACGTCTTGCTCGGGTTGATGTCGCCCGAGATAGCCCGTGATCGAAGCTGTGATGCCGAAAGGCGTTGAGCACTGCAGATGGACAGCGAGCTGCGTTTCGCGGGCATACGTGATCGAAGCTGTGATGCCGAAAGGCGTTGAGCACACCACTCAGATCATCAAACGCAACATCAAAGCGCGTAGTGATCGAAGCTGTGATGCCGAAAGGCGTTGAGCACCACCGGGATCGCTGGCACCTGTATCACCTCCTTTCACGTGATCGAAGCTGTGATGCCGAAAGGCGTTGAGCACACGCTCCACTCGTCGGTAGCGTAGACGTATTCCTCGGTGATCGAAGCTGTGATGCCGAAAGGCGTTGAGCACTATCCCTTCTCGGTGCGCTCAACCACACATCCGCGTGATCGAAGCTGTGATGCCGAAAGGCGTTGAGCACTCGAGACGGTGTTTCAACACGTGCGCGAGATCATGTGATCGAAGCTGTGATGCCGAAAGGCGTTGAGCACTTTCCGAAGACAAAAATCTGGATTGGATGAGGCTCGTGATCGAAGCTGTGATGCCGAAAGGCGTTGAGCACATGCCGATCTCGTTGTCCTTGATGATGTTGATGATGTGATCGAAGCTGTTGTCCACGCTCGCTTTATTTGACGGCGTTTTTCCAACCGTCATTGTCACCTGGAATTGTGGCGCATTCCAA
>NZ_BMOY01000022.1 GCF_014647315.1 Paenalicyclobacillus cellulosilyticus | reverse complement strand
GTTATCCACAGCGACGCCGCCCCAACCGGCTCCTGAACTGCCCAAAGTGGAGGGTCAAATAGTTTGATTTTTATATGAGTGATCCACTTCCCCTTGGGTTAGATTTTTTCGTGAGTTGACACGGCCGCCCGTGTGCTATACTGCTCAGGGAACGACGAACCGAAGGGGTAAAGCAATGGAGAACGAAGAAATCCTCACGCGCTTAGGCATGCAGATGCGGCCGGAGACGTGGGCGAACTTTCGCTGGGACTTGACCTCGGCGATGTTCATCAGCCTGTTTTCCGCGGTGTTCGGCCAGTTCTACACGCCCATGGCGTTGCGGCACGGCGCTTCGAACTTTCAAGTCGGCTTGCTCACCGCCGCACCGGCCATCGGGCTGTTGTTTTCCCCGCTCTGGGCCAACCTCCTCCAGGGCCGCCGCCTGAAGCCGTTTGTTGTGTGGCCCAACCTCTTCGCCAGGTTGTCGCTCGCCGTGGTGGCGGTCTGGTCCACCCCGTGGGTGTTCGTCGCCATCGCGTTGTTCATCAATTTCCTGGGTGGGGTGCAAGCACCCGCCTACGCTGCGCTCGTGACCCGGATGTACCCGCCGCAACTGCGCGGCCGTCTCATGGGGTACGTGCGCGTGGCGATGGGCAGTTGTCTGTTGCCGGTGACGTTTGGTCTCGGGATATGGTTGCAATCGGCCGGGGATGCGGGTCCGCTTTGGGCGGCCGCCGCCGCGGGCGTCACATCCATCCTCGTGTTTTCGCAGGTGCGCGAAGTGGAGCCTGTCGCCGCAGACCACACGCGCGCCGTGGTGAGGTTGCGGGATCAATGGCAGGTGTTGCGGGGCAACCGCGCATTGGGGGTGTTTTTGGCTGCGACGACCTTATCCGGATTCGCCAACCTGCTCGCGAACCCGCTCTATCAGATTTACCAGGTTCACACCCTGGGGCTGACCGACACCCAAATCAGTTGGACGCGCATCATGTACTACGCCTGCCTGCTCGTCGCGTACTTGTTGATGGGTTGGGTCATCGACCGTTGGTCGCCGCGCGCCGCGATGTTCGTCGGCATCGGGGCGTACCTCTCCGTGCCGTTGTTTTATGCCTTGTGGGGGACGTATCCCGCCGTCATCCTCGGCAGCGGATGTCAAGGCATCGGCGACGCCACCTGGGACATCGGCTGTCTTTCGTATGTCTTTCGGGCCGCACCCGGCCAGGAGGCGGTGGCGTTCGGATTGCATCTGATGCTGTTCGGGGTGCGCGGGACGTTGGCTCCGCTCGTCAGCACCAGCTTGTCTCATGCCGTCCCGGATACATGGATCTTTTTCTTCTCTTCCTTCCTCGGTTTGCTGGGCGCCATCACCTTGGCGGTGTTCGGCCGGCCGCGTCCGGAGCGCACGAGCGCCGTGCGGAAGTGGATACCGGTTTCGCATCGCCATGTGTAAGATATTGGATGTCCAGGAGGGATGATTGTGGCGCTGATCCATTGTGATTTCTTTTCTGAAGTGCTTGGATTGTCTTGTTCCATGTACGTGATTCTGCCGCAATCGACACACAACCAGATCGGTTTGACGGGTGCCGCCCGCGACGGGAAACACCCGACCCTGTACTTGTTGCACGGCATGTCGGATGACCATACCATCTGGGTCCGCCGCACCTCCATTGAACGGTATGTCGCGCCGCTCGGCTTGGCAGTGGTGATGCCTGCCGTCCACCGCAGCTTCTACACCGATATGGCGCATGGCCTCAAGTACTGGACGTTCATCAGCGAGGAGCTGCCAGCCATCGCCCGTTCCTTCTTCCCGTTGTCGGCGGCTCGGGAAGACAATTTCGTCGCCGGCCTGTCGATGGGAGGGTACGGCGCGTTCAAACTGGCACTGCGCCATCCCGACCGGTTTGCCGCGGCCGCGAGTCTCTCCGGCGCACTCGACGTGGCGGCACGCGCCGCAGCGGGGACAGAGGAGTGGCGAAACATTTTTGGCGATCCGTCCCGGGTGCGCGGCAGCGATGACGATTTGTTCGCCTTGGCGGAGCGGGTGGCGAAGTCGGATGGACCCAAACCGCTGTTGTACCAGTGCTGTGGCACGGAAGATTTTCTCTACGCCGACAACCGCCGGTTTATGGCGCACGCGCGCGAACTCGGCCTGCCGTTGACCTATGAGGAAGAGCCGGGCAGCCATGAGTGGGGGTACTGGGACCTCAAGATCCAACGCGTGTTGGAGTGGTTGCCGCTGCGGCGCGACGTGTGATTCCGGGTGTTCCCGTTCGCCCGCACACCGCGCCGCTCGCCAGGATACGCATAGAAGAGGAACCAACATGTCCCTGACTCATGCCGCCGCGGATGACGCACGTTGATGGACAAACGGGATGGAGGTGAAGGGCATGTCATGGGTTCCGCTGGATCCCCTCGGCGTATGGCGGCGTGAATTCGGGAATCTCCCCGACTTGTTCGATGGAGAGTGGACCAAGCCCTGGTCGACCCTCCCGCGCATTCCGGTGGATGTGCGGGAGACACCGAACGAGGTCGTTGTGACGGCGGAAATCCCGGGCCTGGAGCGGAAAGAGGACGTGCAGATCCGCGTGCACGATCAACACCTGCACCTGTCTGGGCAAATCGAACGCCACGCAACGACGCAGGGCGAGCACGTGTTCCGCAGTGAGCGGTTTTTCGGGCGCTTTTCCCGGACCGTGCCGCTGCCGTCGCCGGTGGATGAACGGGGCGCCAAGGCAGCGTACCGCAACGGCGTGCTGGAAGTACGGCTGCCCAAGGTGAGCGGGCGGGGCGGTCAAGTGATTGATGTGGAATTTCATTGAGCATCATATCGGATGGGGCCATGCCGTGGCCCCTTTTCCACTTGACGCGGACCGACACGTGCAGTATACTCCTAACTGCGTGAGGCAATCGCGTCGCTTTACGGGAAGTGCGGACGTAGTTCAATTGGTAGAGCGTCAGCTTCCCAAGCTGAATGTTGCGGGTTCGAGTCCCGTCGTCCGCTCCACAAACCGTTCGAACGCTGCCGGGTATACGTCTCCCTCCGTTTTGCTCGTCAAGCCTCGGGTTGCCGGCTTGTCTGGGCGGAGGTGAGGCGTATACCTTTTTGTATGCGTTTGGATGCGCCGCGGAGCTTGCGCCTGAACGGGGCTGTTGCGCGTGTGCTCGCGCCGCAACGTGAAGGGAGAAGCGGTACGCGGCATCAGAACGGAGCAAAGGCAGGGATTGCGGGGATGGAAGCAGGGGAAGGCGTGCCGGTACAGGACGTGCGCGAGCTTTCTGCGCGCGTACGTCGCACGTACGCGCTGCGGGTGGATCCCGGCTGGGAAGGCCGCATGCTGAAGGATGTCCTCCGCACAGAACTGGGCATGTCGCGCCGGCTCTTGCGCACACTTCGTCACGACGCCGCGGTGTTCGTCAACGGCAAGCCCGCTCGCCTCATCGATCGCGTCCGTGCCCACGACTTGGTGGAAGTGGCATTGCCTGCGGAAGAGAGCGAAGTGCCTCCTGAACCGATGCCGCTCGACATCCGCTACGAGGATGAGGATATCCTCGTCGTCAATAAACCGGCTGGCGTGCTCACGCATCCGTCGTCCAAAGAACGCGGCGGATCGTTGCTCGCTGGGTTGCGCGCGTATTTGGCGGACGCCGGTGAGGTGCCTCATTGCGTGCACCGCCTGGACCGCGACACCTCGGGGTTGGTGATGTTCGCCAAACACGCACATGCCCACCATCTGTTCGACCGGGCGCTGCAGCAAGGGGCCATTCACCGCGCGTATGCGGCATTGGTCCACCAGGTGCGCAGAGAATACGCGCACGGTTCGTGGCACACCATCCGCTTGCCCATCGCACCTGACCCGGCCAAGCCGTCCAAACGGGTCATTTCCGCAGACGGCCAACCTGCCATCACCCACTTTCGCATTGTCCGGGAAGCTGGGACCATCGCGTTGGCGCACGTCGTGCTGGAGACCGGCCGCACCCACCAGATCCGCTTGCACATGGCGGCCATCGGTCTGCCTCTGGTCGCCGACCGCGAATACAACGCCTGGGCGCACCCGCAGGACGGGCTGCCCGGCGGTGTGGCGAGCCCCTTGTCCCGGCAAGCGTTGCACGCCTTGCAGCTCGCCTGGCTGCATCCGCTGCGCGGCGACTTGCACAGGTTATCCGCTCTGCCGCCAGAGGACATGCAGGCATACTGGCGTCTGGCAGGCGGGGATGCCTCCGTGTGGGACGAATTGGCTGCCGATTTTTCCGCGTTGACACGGTTGGTGACATCTGCGCATCCTCCGGGCGGTATCGACAGCGAAGGCAACCGTTGACACGTTGGCACGTGCGCTTTCGCCCCGGTGCGGCCATGACGTGTTATAATACATCGGATACATACGGTGTGGGGAGAGGTGTGGCGAACCGCATGATTCGGTATCTGAGTGCAGGGGAATCCCACGGGCCGCAGTTGACGGTCATCGTCGAGGGATTTCCCAGCCATCTGCCGGTGTCGAAGGAGAAGATCGACGAGCAATTGCGGCGCCGGCAACTCGGTTACGGCCGGGGACGGCGAATGCAGATTGAAGCGGACGCGGTCGAGATCACGAGCGGGGTTCGGTTCGGGCGGACGCTCGGGTCTCCGATCACCATGCACATTGTCAACCGGGATTTTAAAAATTGGACGGAGAAGATGCGTGTCTTCGGCGAACCCCCGGAGAACCTGAAGGAAGTGACGCGCCCGCGTCCGGGACACGCCGACCTGGCGGGTGCCATCAAGTACGATCACGAAGACATCCGCAACGTCTTGGAGCGGGCGAGCGCAAGAAACACCGCGACGATGGTGGCCGCGGGCGCCTTGGCGCGGCAGTTGCTGGAGCACTTCGGGATTCAGGTGACGGCGCACGTGGTCGAGATTGGCGGCGAGCGGGTGCAACAGGTGCCGGAAGATTGGGACGCGCTCGTCGCCGCCGCCGACGCCTCCGATGTGCGCGCCGCGGACCCGGAAGCGGCGGAACGAATGCGGCGCAAGATCGACGAGGCGAAGGAAAAAGGAGATACCGTCGGCGGCGTCTTTGAGGTCATCGTGCGCGGCTGTCCCATCGGCTTGGGCAGCTACGTCCATCCTGACCGGAAGCTCGATGGCCGGTTGGCCGGGGCGCTCATGAGCGTGCAGGCCATCAAAGGGGTGGAAATCGGGCTCGGTTTCGAAGCGGCGCGTCGGTTCGGTTCACAGGTGCACGACGCCATCCTGCACGACGGGTCCCGGTACCTGCGCCCGACCAACGGGGCGGGTGGCCTCGAGGGGGGGGTGACCAACGGAGAACCCATCGTGATCCGGGCTGCCATGAAGCCCATCTCGACCCTGTACAACCCGCTCCCGAGTGTCGATATGCGGACGAAGCAGCCAGAACCCGCCGCGGTGGAACGGTCCGACTATTGCGCGGTGCCTGCGGCCTCCGTGGTCGGGGAAAACGTGGTGGCGTGGGTGATTGCCGAAGCGTTTCTCGAAAAGTTCAGCGGCGATTCGCTTGCGCAGATAGAAGATCAGGTGCGCGCCTACCTGGCGCGGGTGAGGCAGCGGTGACCACGACACTCCGGGTACAATCCGCCCGCCGCCCGTACGACGTCACCATCGGTCCGGGATTGCTTGACGAGACAGGACCGATGCTGTTGGCGCGGGGGGTCGATCCGACGGTCAAGCTGTTCTTGGTCACCGACGACGAAGTCGCGCGGTTCGGTTACGCAGAACGGGTGATGGACAGCTGCCGCCAGGCAGGGTTCGCCGTCGCCGCCGCGGTGGTGCCGGCCGGGGACGCGTCCAAGTCGTTCGCCAACGCGGAGCGGCTGTATCAAGAGATGTTGCGCGCGGGCATTCGCCGCAGCGGCGTCCTGCTCGCGGTCGGGGGCGGCATGGTGGGCGATCTCGGCGGTTTTGTCGCCGCCACCTACCAACGGGGCATCCGTTATGTTCAAGTGCCGACGACGCTGTTGGCGCATGACAGCAGCATCGGCGGCAAGGTGGCGGTCAACCTGCCGGAGGCGAAAAACCTGGTGGGAGCGTTTCATCCGCCCATCGCAGTCATCTTTGACGTGACCGCCTTGTCGTCCTTGCCGGCGCGTGAGTGGTGCGGCGGGATGGCGGAAGTCATCAAGCACGGCCTCATCGGCGACCCGCAGTTGTTCGCGGATCTCGAGGCAGCGCCGGTCACCTCCTATCCCGGCCCGGAGCGGGCGGAAGCACTGATCGCGCGCGCCGCGGCGGTCAAGGTGCGCATCGTGGAAGAGGATGAACACGAGGCTTGGCGGCGGATGGTGCTCAACGTCGGGCATACGGTCGGCCACGCTGTGGAACAGGTCTCTGGTTACCAGATCCACCACGGAGAGGCGGTGGCCATCGGCCTGCGTGTCGAGAGCGAGATCGCGTGGGGGCGCGGCTGGTTGTCCGCAGACGACAAAGACCGGCTGATTCGGGTTCTGGCGGCGCACGGCCTCCCGGTCACCGTACCGCAACTGCCGTGGGATGAAGTGGTGGCGGTCCTCCATCACGATAAGAAGCACGGTGACGACCATTGGACGTTCGCCTTGCCGCGGGCAGTGGGTGACGTCGTCATCGTCCGCGACGTGCGTTACGAGGAACTTGCCGCTGCCTGGTCCCGGTCCGCTGCAGACGCTGACACCGGTGGCGGGAAACCGGGGGGAGGGGGCGCGCCATGACGAGCAAGGTGCGAGGCATTCGCGGCGCTGTCACGGTCGAAGCCAACACGGCGGAGGCCATCTTCGACGCCACGCGCAGGCTGATGCAAGCGATCGTCGAACAAAACCGCTTGGCTGCCGATGACGTCGCCAGCGTCATTTTGACGATGACGCCGGACTTGAACGCCGACTTTCCTGCCCGGGCTGTGCGCAGCCTGCCCGGTTGGCAGTGGGTGCCGCTGATGTGCGCGACCGAGATTGCGGTGCCTGGATCGCTGCCGCGGTGCATTCGGGTCTTGGTGCACGTGAACACCGATGTGACACAGGACGCGCTCCATCATGTGTATCTGGGCGAGGCGGTGGCGCTGCGCCCGGACATCGCGCACCCGAGCCCCGCTGCTGCAAGCAGCGATGAACGCGGGGAACTTGGAACGAAGCGAGCTGCGGGCAGCGGTGGCGAGCAGGCGGCGGGTGGTTGACGAACGGTCCAAGGCAACGTATCATGCTTCATAATCACCGCGTGCTCGGGTGCACGGAACGGTTGCACGCGACGCTTTGCCTTGAGCAGAGGAGAGTTGAGAGGAGAGGAGATGAGGCGAGATGAGCATGGCCATGATGGATGCGTTGAAAAAAGTGGTATCCGGGTCTGCGCTCGACGCCGCCGAGGCGGAGGCATGCATGGACCAGTTGATGAGCGGCTCCGCCTCGCCCATCCAGATCGCCAGCCTGGTCACGGCGATGGCGGTGCGCGGCGAGACGGTCGAGGAGATGGTCGGCTTTGCGCGCGCGATGCGCCGGCATGCGCTCCAGGTGGAGAACGTGCCGGACGGCGCGGTGGACACATGCGGTACGGGCGGAGACGGTGCCAACACGTTCAACATTTCGACCGCAGCTGCCATTGTGGCTGCCGCAGGCGGCGTGCCGGTGGCGAAACATGGGAACCGGGCCGCTTCGAGCCGCTGTGGCAGCGCCGATGTGTTGGCAGCGCTCGGTGCCCGCATCGACGGCAATCCAGAGACTGCGCGCCGCTGTCTGCAGCAGACCCGTCTGTGCTTTTTGTTTGCGCAATCGTTCCATCCGGCGATGCGCCACGCGGCGGAAGTGCGGCGTCAGCTTGGGTTTCGGACCATTTTCAACTTCCTGGGTCCTTTGACCAACCCGGCTCGGGTGAGGCGCCAGGTGCTCGGCGTGCCGCGCCTCGACCTGGTGCGCAAGATGGCCGAAGCGCTCAAGCTCCTGGGCTGTGAACACGCGCTGGTGGTGCACGGTGCCGGCGGGATCGACGAGATCTCCATCGTCGGCGAGACGGCTGTGGCCGAGGTGAAAGACGGCCGCATTTGCGAATATACCATCGCTCCGGAAGATGTGGGATTGGCGCGCGCGGATCTCGCTGCCATCCAAGGCGGCGACGCGGAGGAGAACGCGCGCATCATCCAGGAGGTCCTGAGCGGGGCTCGCGGTCCCAAACGGGATGTCGTGGTGTTGAACGCGGGTGCGGTCCTGTACGTAGGCGGGAAAGCGACCCGTTTGTACGATGGTGTGCGCCTGGCGGAAGTGCTGATTGACTCGGGTGCTGCGCGGGAAACCCTCACGGCGTTCGTGCGCGCGACCCAGATGGAGTCTGCGGCGGAGGTCCAAGGATGAGTACGTGGTTGACCCGGATCCTGGAAACCAAGCGGGAAGAGGTCGCGGCACTGCGGCGCAACCCCCCGGTGCGTGAACGCGACAGGCAAGACATACGCGGTTTTGCGGATGCCATCCGCCGCGCACCGCAGCTTGCGGTGGTCGCGGAATTCAAACGCGCCAGTCCGTCGAAAGGACTCATCGCGCCTGAATTGTCGCCGGAGGTGGTCGCACCCGCGTACGAAGCGGCCGGCGCGACGGCGTTGTCGGTGCTGACGGACAGCACGTACTTTCAGGGGTCCATCGCCGACCTGCAGGCGGCTCGCGCGCAGGTCGCGATCCCGGTGTTGCGCAAGGATTTCATCATCGACGAACTGCAGATTGACGAAGCGTACGCGGCCGGCGCCGACGCGGTCCTGTTGATCGCGGCAGCGTTGCCGGCACCGCGGTTGCGCGAGCTGTCGTCGTACGCCCGGTCGCTGGGGCTCGACGTCCTGATCGAAGTGCACCGGGTCGAGGAACTGGACGCCGCTTTGGCGGCCGCACCGTCGGTGCTCGGGGTGAACAACCGGGACTTGCACACGTTTCGCGTTTCCCTCGAAACGACCCGGGAAGTCTTGGCGCACGTCCCGGAGCATGTCCTTGTGATCGCGGAGAGCGGCATCGAAACGCGCCAGGACGCAGAACGCATGGCTTCGTACGGGGCCGACGGCCTGTTGGTGGGCGAAGCGCTGATGCGGGCGATGCGAAGCGGACACATGGAGGCGCAGATGGCGGCGTTGTCGGTCGCGCGCGCCGGACGTCCGCTGCGGCAAGTGCCTGCGGCGGCGCTGCGAGCGGAAACCGGGCCGGCGGACGGGGGTGCAGCGCATGACCCAGGTGAAGATCTGCGGGCTGCGCCCGGGCGATGATCTGTCGTTCACCCGTCATCCGTCGGTGACGCACATCGGGGTGGTCTTCGTGCCGGCGAGCCGCCGGTACGTCGCGCCTGCTGCAGCCAGGGCCATCACCGCGGCCGCCCGCGATTGCCGCGTGTTGGGCGTGTTTGTCGACGAGCCAGTCCATGTCGTGCGGGAGGTCATCCAGACAGCGGGGTTGCACGGTTGCCAGCTGCACGGAAACGAGCCGCCGGAGGTATGTGCCGCTCTGCGCGCGGACGGTTGGACGGTGTGGAAGGCTTTGTCCGTACCTCCCGCCGTCGCTTCCCAGGCGTCGGTGTTGGCAGACCTGGTCAGCAAGGCCGCGGTGTACGCGCCCTGTGTCGACGCCCTGTTGTTCGATGCGGCGCCGCCGCAAGGCGCGGCGCCTGGGGTGACGGGCGGATATGGCCAGCCATGGGCGTGGGACGTGCTGCCCGCGCTCGTCGCGGGCATCGCCCGCCGGGTTGCGCGCCTCCCGGCGGTTTGGGTTGCCGGCGGCCTGAATGCAAAGACCATTCCGAACCTGCTCCGTGTCTTCCGGCCGGACGGCATCGACGTCTCATCGGGTGCCGAAGTGGACGGCCGCAAGTCTTTGCCGAAGGTGAACGAGATCCTCGAGGTGGTGAACCGTTTTGACGCAGCAGAACGCGTACCCTGACGCGCTCGGCCGCTTCGGGGCGTACGGCGGCCGCTTTGTGCCGGAGACGTTGATGTCGGCACTGCAGCAGTTGGAGGCAGACTACCGGCGTTTGGCGGGTGATCCGGCGTTCCAGTCCGAGTTGCGGGGCTACCTCGAGACGTACGCCGGCCGGCCCACGCCGCTGTACTTTGCGCGCCGGCTGACCGCGGCGGTGGGGGGAGCCAAGATCTATCTGAAACGGGAGGACCTGAATCACACCGGTGCGCACAAGATCAACAATTGCTTGGGACAGGCGCTGCTTGCCGTCAAAACGGGAAAGCGGAAGGTGATTGCCGAAACGGGCGCCGGGCAACACGGCGTCGCCACCGCGACGGTCGCGGCCCTGTTTGGCCTCGAGTGCAAGGTGTTCATGGGGGAAGAAGACATGCGCCGGCAGGCGCTCAACGTCTTCCGCATGCGGATGCTCGGCGCAGAGGTGGTACCGGCGACCTCAGGCACGCGGACCTTGAAAGACGCCACGAATGAGGCCATCCGCTACTGGGTGGAACACGTCGAAGACACGTATTACATCATCGGGTCGGTCGTCGGACCTCATCCGTATCCGATGATGGTGCGCGACTTTCAACGGGTCATCGGCGATGAGACCAAGCGGCAAATCGTGGAACGGGAAGGCCGCCTGCCCGATATGCTGGTCGCGTGCGTCGGCGGCGGGAGCAACGCGATGGGGATGTTCTATCCGTTTGTGGCGGATCGCGAGGTTGCATTGGTGGGTGTCGAGGCGGCCGGGCGCGGCATCGAAACCTCGGAGCACGCAGCGAGCATCCGGCGCGGCCGTCCCGGTGTTTTGCACGGGGCCATGACGTATCTGCTGCAAGACGAGTTTGGTCAGGTCACACCTGCGCACTCCATCTCCGCCGGGCTCGATTATCCTGGCGTGGGGCCGGAGCATGCCTGGCTGCACGATACTGGACGGGCGCGCTATGAGCCCATCACGGATGAAGAGGCGCTCGAAGCGTTTTACCTCCTGTCGAAGACCGAGGGCATCATTCCTGCTTTGGAGAGCGCACACGCTGTGGCGCAAGCGGTGAAAGAAGCCCGCAGCATGGACAAGGACCAGGTGGTCGTGGTCTGTCTGTCGGGCCGCGGTGACAAAGATGTGGAACAGGTGGCCGCGCTCGCGCGGGCACCGGAGGGGGAGGCTTGAGATGGACCGCATCGCGCGCGCTTTTCGTCGTCCGGAGAAACGAGCCGCCCTCATTCCGTTCCTCACCGCGGGCGATCCGTCCTTCGACGCTTCCTTCGCCTTGTTCCGGGAAGTCATCGCGGCGGGCGCCGACTTGGTCGAAATCGGCATCCCGTACTCCGATCCGCTGGCGGACGGCCCGGTGATTCAGGCGGCTTCCTTGCGGAGCCTGCGGGCGGGGTTTTCCTTGCCGAAGGCGTTTGAGCTTACGGCGGCGCTGCGGCGGGACACCGAGGCCGGACTGGTGTTGTTCACCTATGTCAATCCGCTTTTCCAATATACGCCGGAGCGGTTTTTCCGTGATGCAAAGGCCGCCGGAGCGGATGGGGTGATTGTGCCGGACCTGCCTGTCGAAGAGAGCGATCCGGTGCGCGCTGTGGCTGACCGTTACGGGGTCGCGCTCATCCCCTTGATCGCGCCGACCTCCGGGGAGGAGCGGGTCGCCCGGGTGTGCGCGGCGGCGCGCGGATTCGTGTACTGCGTGTCGTCGCTCGGGGTGACCGGGGAGCGCGCTCATGTATCGGCACGAGTACGGGAGTTGGTTGCGATGGCGCGCCGGTACACCTCGTTGCCGCTGTGCGTCGGATTTGGCGTCAGCGCGCCGGACCATGTACAATCGATCGCTGAATATGCGGACGGCGTCATCGTCGGCAGCGCGCTCATCCGCCGCCTGGAACGCGCGATGGCAGATTGGCCGGAAGATGAAGCGGCGTGGGCAGAGGCCGTGCGCTCGTTCGTGCGCGAATTGAATTTCCCTTTGTTGCGTCAGGCCGGGATGTAATCTGTATCCAGCGAAAGAAGAAGGAGCTGCGTGGGATGATTGTCGTGATGAAAGAAGGCGCCAAACAGGAAGAGATTCAGGCGGTCGTCCAATTGCTGCAGAGCAAGGGGTTGGGGGTGCACGTCTCCCCGGGTGAGGAAAAGACCATCGTCGGGGTCATCGGTCCGAAGGAACGGGTGTTGGAGCTGCCTGTGGAATCGATGCCCGGTGTGGAAAAGGTGGTGCAGGTGAGCAATCCGTTCAAGTTGGCGAGCCGCGCGTTCCATCCGCTTGACACCATCGTCCGTGTCGGCCAAGTCGAAGTCGGCGGCGAGCAACCGCCGGTCATCATCGCCGGACCGTGCTCTGTGGAATCCTTGGAAGGCATTCTCGAGATCGCCCGCGCGGTGAAACAAGCGGGCGCGCACATGTTGCGCGGCGGCGCGTTCAAGCCGCGCAGCTCGCCGTATTCGTTTCAGGGATTGGGCGAACTCGGCCTGAAGTATTTGGCGCGCGCGCGGGAGGAGACCGGGTTGCCGGTCGTCTCGGAAGTCATGGAAATTGAGGCCCTCCCGATGATGGTCGAGTACGTCGACGTGTTGCAAATCGGGGCCCGCAACATGCAGAACTTCCCGCTGCTCAAAGCGGTCGGCAAGACCGACAAGCCGGTCCTGCTGAAGCGCGGATTGTCCGCCACCATTGAAGAATGGCTGATGTCGGCCGAGTACATCCTCTCAGCCGGCAACCCGAACGTCATCCTGTGCGAGCGGGGCATCCGGACGTTCGAGACGTACACCCGCAACACCCTCGACTTGAACGCGGTGCCGGTGGTCCGCCATCTGTCTCACCTGCCCGTCATCGTCGATCCGAGCCACGGCGTGGGCAAGTGGCAGTACGTGACCGCCATGGCGCGCGCAGGCATTGCGGCCGGGGCGCACGGCCTCATCGTCGAGGTGCACCAGAATCCGGCCGAGGCGTTGTCCGACGGCCAACAGTCGTTGACGCTCGAGAATTTCGCCAACATGATGGAAGAGGTACAAGCCATCGCGTCCGCGATGCGGGCGGTGCGCGCCACGAAAGTGCCCGTCGGGAAGTGACCCGGCAGGAAGCAGGTGAACGCATGGCCAAGCGGGTGTTGGTCATAGGCTGCGGGCTCATCGGCACCTCGTTCGCCTTGGCTCTGCGCAAAACGTTCGGCGGACAATTGGAGGTAGACGGCGTGGAGCCGCATCCGGACCACAGAGAGGCCCTGCGCACGGCAGGCGTCTTTCGGGCGGTGTACGACCGCTTGCCCCCTGCCGGACCGTCACCGCGCTACGACTGGGCGGTGTTGGCGGTGCCTGTGGACAAAGCGGCAGAGATGGTTCCGGCCGCCTCCGCTTTGGCTCACTGGGTGATGGACGTGTGCAGCCTGAAAGGACCGGTGTGTGCCGCGGCGCGGGAAGCGGGCGTCGCGGCGCGCTTTGCCCCGACCCATCCCATGGCTGGGAAAGCCATGGGGGGACCGAGTGCGGCCGAAGCGTCGCTGTTCGCCGGCCAGGTTTGGCTGGTGGTGGAAGGTTGGCCTGCCGTGTCCGCCGTGTTGCCGCTTTTGCGCGCCACCGGCGCGGTGATCCAACCGGTCGCGTCGGAGCGGGAGCACGACCTGGCCATGGCGGCGGTGAGTCATGCCATCCACCTTGTCTCAGGTGCCGCGATGCTCGCGTTCCACGACGCGGAGAAGGCGGCGGGTGCAGGCGGGCGTTGGGCGGCGTGGACCGGGCCCGGCTTCCGGGATGTCACCCGCTTGGCCGGTTCGCCTGCGGGCTTCTGGGTGGCGACGCTGCTTGCGAACCGTGAAGCGGTCGCAGCTCAGTTGGAACGGGTCAGCGCACGCCTCGGCGAGTTCGCCGCAGCTTTGCAGACGGGGGATGCGGGACGCTTGGCCAGCCTGCTCGAGTCAGCGCGCGCCGTGTCGGAGGCGTGGCGGCGCGATCGCGACCGAGCGCTTTCATCCGGCGAGCCTTGAGCGGGCGAACCATCGGGCGGACGTTCGTGCGCGGACAGCAGGCGCAGGCTCGGTTCGAAGCGTTGTGTCATTTCGAGTATTTTGCAGAATTTGTCCTCGTGCCCTTGACAGCGCTTCCAAACCGATGTATGCTGAGAACGAAGGGTGTTGTGTTCTGATTTCTCTCCACTCCTAGCACGTTCTTGAAGGGAGTCCGTGAAAGCGGATTCCCGCTTTTTTATTGCCAAGCGCGTGATCCGGCTGGCGCCCCATGCCCAACTCGTCCAGAACGTCGCGCAAAGGACCACGGCGCCGAAGACGCCGTATACCGGTTGGTGCAAAACTCCATAATAAGACAAGGAGTTCCAATCGTGTATGCGCTCCCCAAAAAGGAGGGGAGGTCGGGTTATGCGGTTCGCCGACTGTCTGAACGCCGCGGATATCACCACCTTGCAGCGCATCGCCGAACACTACGGCTTGTCGTGTTCCCGGCACTCCAAACTGTCGCTCATCCAGGAGATCTTGTATACGTTTTCCAGTCCGCGTTTTCTGCAGGAGCAAGGGACAAAGTGGCTTGAGGCGTGGCGTGAGCCGCTTTTGCGCCTTTGCTTTGAACCCCGCGGCGTGTTCGCGAAAGAGGAGATCTGCGGGATGTTTCAACGCCTCGGGGAGGCGCAGGCGATGGAAACGGCCACCCGGGAAGGATGGCTGTTTGCGAACACAACACAGTTCGGAAGACAGATGTACTGTGTGCCGGACGAGCTCAAATCGCGCATCCGCCAGCTTATGGCAGCCGAGTTCGCCGCCAAACTCGAAGCGTCGGCCACGGGGCCGGCGGCCGTCCAGGAAGACGGGTTGGCGATGGCACGCGACCTCGCGGTGTTCCTTGAATACGTCCGGCACCACACCGTACGCCTGACGGCAGACGGGAGCATGTACAAGCGCCAGCAGCAGCAGGTGTTCACCCTGTTCATGGTGCCCGAATCCGCGCTCCAAGGAGGATGGCGCTTTGGTTACGGGAGAAGATTTCACGATTACCCGGACCGGTTTGCGCTCATGTACGACTTCGCTTACCAGCAGCGCCTGATTGACGAAGGCGAAGACGGCATCTTGACGGAGGCGGAAGGCAGCCGGACCTGGTTGCAAATGAGTGAGATGGAACGGCAGCGCGCCCTCTTTCGCTTTTACCTGACCAGCTACCGGCGCCCCATTCCACGCCTGCCCATCATCGTCCAATTGCTTGCACTCACCGCAGTGTCTTGGGTGGAATCCTCCTCTGCGCTCGCCGCGCTCGGCGACCTGGTCCCGGCTTACTACTACGATACGCGTGAACAGGTGTGGTCCAACAGGATTTTGAAGATGTTGGTGCATCTCGGCGCCTTCCGCCGCGGTTGTGACGAGGCGGGCCGGGAATGGTTTCAAATCACGCAACTCGGTCAACAATTGATAACGCCGGACGCATTGGCCAATGCACCGGATGAGGGGCAGGAACAGGAACGCATCCTCATCATTCAACCGAACTTTGAGATCGTCGCCACGGCCGATCACGCTCAGGTGCTCGAGGAACTCGGCCGCTTTGCCGAGCGCAAGCCGGGCGGCGTGCTCCGCGTGTACCGGGTGACCGAACAGAGCGTGCGGCGAGGGTGGCACGCCGGTCACAGTTTGCGCGACTGGTTGACGTTCTTGCAAAGATACGGCCAGACACCCGTGCCTGGAAATGTGGAGCGCACGCTGCGCGAATGGGAGCGTACGATGAGAGAAGAGCAAGGGATGATGACATCCTGACGGACAGGGGTGGCCGGCAGGAAATTCGCGTGGCCAGCGCGAATACAAATAACCAAACGATTTGGAACAAATGGTCGCCTGGCACGGGGATGTCATCTGTCAACCGGACACTGCCATCAGGGAGGAGACGGGCCATGGGAAGCGCCGTGACGGTCGCCGAAAAGAAGCAGTTCTTGCGGTGGTTTTTGTCCAACTACCAACTGCAGAGCCGTGAAGCGGAAATCCTGATGCGATATATGATGACCCGCGAGAACGTGCTTCGGCGAGTGCATTTCGTCGAGAATTTCCGTCAACTGCCGCGCGTGATCGTGGTATCCACCACCTGTGTCCCTGTCGCGCCATTTCGCTATTACCGCAGAAACAAGCCGGTCTCTACGGATGTGGAGCAAGCGTTTTTGGACCTGTACCAACACCCGGATGAGGACATCTACGTCGGCCTGTTCTTTAAAGACCGGGCGACGTGTGCGGCGTACGCAGCCGTGTTGGAAGAGACGGTGAGCAGTGAGTTGGAGCCCGCCGTGAAAGAGCTCTTGTCGTTGCAGGCAGAATGGATCATCGAGCAGGCGCTTCGGTCGTATCAGCGGCAAAGGCTGATGGAGGCGGTGGACGAGGCGCTCGACAAGCGGGATCGGGAAGCGTTTCTCGCCGCGAGCCGCCGCTTGATTGAGTTTGATCTGGAGACCTCCGCGCATGCCACGTGACGGCATGAGGGCGAGGGGGCGCTTTCGGCAGTCTGCCTTGCGGGCCGCCTTCCACAGCCCGCAAGGCTTTTTTGATGGCGTAAAACGGTTCTGCGCGGCGCGCGAGGACATCCGGCGGCGATTGGATTTGCCGTGCGATGAAAAGGAGGCACGCGGTTGCGTTACCATCGGATGACACCGCATCAGTTCGGGCCATGGTCCGAAGCGGCAGATACCGTGCTCGTCCGTTCCCATACACCGTATCCCCTGGATGTCGCCGTACCCATGGCGGCGGCAAGCTGGATCGCCTCCCGTTTGTCCGAGCGCGTGGCCGACGTGTTTCAAGGCCGGATGCTCTTCTTCGATGCCGGGTTTGCCCCGGTGGTTTGGGGAGGTGCGGATCTGTTCGCGGCGCTGTGGGCCGACCAGGGATGGACCTGCCGGTACGGGGTGTGGATCACCGACCGTGTCTTGACAAACGATGTGCACACCGTCCGCGCACAAGACGGGACTTGGTGGTTGGCGTTCGATTGGTGGCAGTGGATGCGGCGCCACCTCCCGTCCGACCGTTGGCCGGACGCATGGTTCTATCTGTGCTTGGCCTGTCCGGAGTATCGCGCATCCCCGGAACAGCGCGCGCTGGGGTTGGCGCCGGGGGTGGAGGCGGCGATGGCGCGGGAGGGGGAAAGGCTGTTCGACGCCATGGTGCGCGCCGTCGCCGCGCGGGTGGAAGCTTTGTGGGCGGGCGGGCCGCCGTGACATCCCGGCGCGCCAACGTTGCCTCGCACGGGATTTGCTTGACACGGTTGCGGGGACAAAGCTAAGATGTTAGCGTGCAGAGTCGGAATACATAGATGCATAACGAAAATTCGCGGCAACACCTGCCGGCTCTGCGTGGATGACCGCTCGCATGTCGTGACGAAGGCAGGTGAATCAAGCGGATGTTGAAGAAGGCGTACGACTGGATCGACGAGCGATTGAACGTGACTCCGCTTTGGCGCGACGTGGCGGACCACGACGTCCCTGCGCACGTCAACCCCGCCATCAAAATGTCCGCATTCGTGTATTGCTTCGGCGGCCTCACGTTCCTCATCATCACCACGCAGATCCTGTCGGGCATGTTCCTGGCGATGTACTACACCCCCGACATCACCAATGCGTGGTACAGCGTCAAGTACATCGACGACCAAGTATTGCTCGGCCAAGTCGTGCGCGGGATGCACTTCTGGGGCGCGAGCCTCGTCATCATCATGATGTTCTTGCACATGTTGCGGGTGTTTTTCACCGGGGCGTACAAAAAGCCGCGCGAGCTCAACTGGGTGGTCGGCGTGCTCATCTTCTTCGTCGTCCTCGGGCTCGGCTTCACCGGCTACCTGTTGCCTTGGGATCAAAAGGCGTATTGGGCGACGGCGGTCGGCAGTCAAATCGCGGGGTCCATCCCGTGGATTGGGCCGTATATTCAAACCCTGCTGCTCGGCAGCCATGTGGTCGGCGCGCTCACCCTGACCCGGTTCTACGCCATTCACGTCTTCTTCTTACCGGCGGCGCTCTTGGTGTTGCTCGCATTGCATTTCATCATGATCCGCACGCAACACATCGCCGGTCCGCTGTGATGATGCGGACGAGTTCCAGGCGGGCGAGCCATTTGCAGGCAGCGTAGAGGAGGAGGTTGGCGACCATCATGGCAGCTGGCGGCGAGCGCATTCCCGGTACGCCGAGGTATCGCCATCACCTGATGCGACACCCGGGAACTGAGCCGTTTTTCCCCAACTTCCTGCTGAAGGAATGGATTGTCGGCTCAGTCTTCCTGCTGTCGTTCATGTTGTGGATTGTGTTTAATCCGGTCGATCTCGGCCCGCGTGCGAATCCGGATGACACTTCGTTCATCCCGGTCCCGGACTGGTACTTTCTGTTTCTCTACCAGATATTGAAGTACTATCCAGGCAACTATGAGATCTTCGGGACGTTCCTCCTGCCGATGGTCGGTGGCTTGTTGTTGCTGTTCACTCCGTGGCTTGACGTGTCGAAAGAGCGGCATCCGTTTCAACGCCCCATCCCGACAGCCGCGATGGTATTGGCGACCCTCCTCACCATCTGGCTGACCAACGAGGCGGCCGTCCAGCACCAGGCGGAGGTGGCGCAGGCCAGCGGCCAGGTGACGACACCTGGTCTGCCCGTGCTTCCCCGGATTCCTGCATCACAAATCCACTTGGTGGACACGAACATGCCCGGGTATCAACTGTTTGAACAGACGTGCGCCAATTGCCACGGCAAAGCGGGTGAGGGCGGTCTCGGTCCACCTATCTACGCCATTGGTCGTTACTGGAACGCAAAACAGCTCAAGGACTTTGTGGACAAGGGTGCGGGCATGATGCCGCCGCGCGGCACCTTGAGCAGTGAACAACAGGTGCAAGAGGTTGTGGACTGGCTCGTCAAACAGAAGGGTTGAGCGTCATCCCGCTTGTCTTGTCACGCGGATGTCCCCGGGAAGATCAACACCCGGGGACAAGCGTTTTCACATCGCGCCACCTAAGTTTCGGATGGTGTCTTGGGTGGAGGCGGGAACGTGAAGCCTTCTCCCAACACCTCGTGGACATCGTTGACCACGACGAACGCCCGCGGGTCGACCGCGGACACGATGTGTTGCACGCGATTGACTTCTTCCCGTGCGACGACGCAGTAGACCACTTGCCGGTCGCGACCGGTGTAACCGCCTTTGGCCAACAAAATCGTCGTACCGCGATCGAGTTGCCGGTGGATCTGGTCCGCAATTTCAGCCGGCCGGTCGGAGATGATGGTCAACGCCTTGCCCTTGGTGGCGCCTTCGATGACGAAGTCGATGACACGGCTCGCCACAAACAGCGCGACGAGGGAGTACATCGCGCGTTCATAACCAATCTGGAGCGCGACGAGGCCAATGACGCACACATCGACGACGAACAAGGTGCGGCCCATCGCCAAACCGCGGAAATGGCGTGCCAGACGCGCGATGATGTCGGCTCCGCCCGTGGTCGCACCGGTGCGAAAGATGAGCCCGAGACCCAGGCCGAGGATGACGCCGGCGTACAACGCCGCAAGCAACGGATCGTGAATGGGAAGGCGCAGCGGGGAAGTGAGGCTGCTGAACACGGATACGGCGGCCACGCCGACGAACGTCTTCAAGATGAACGCGCGGCCGAACACACGCCAGCTGTAAAACAAGAGCGGGAGGTTGATGACAAAAAAGGTGAGGCCGACCGGGATGCCAAAACGATAATAGAGGAGGATCGACAGGCCGACGAAACCACCTTCCGTCAGGTGGTTGGCGACGAGCAGCGCGTTGACGCCCACGGCGTAGACGAACGCGCCAAACAGGATCATCCCCCACTGCGACACCTTGTCCCCCACACGGATCGCCCCTGTGCTGGTCTCTGCCCAGCCATTATACGGAAAGGGGCGCGGTGTCCGCAAACCAGCCCAAGCCAGCGCGCCAACGGGCATGCCGAGGGGATGGCCGGCATTCAGGTGCGCGTGCGCTGCATGCGGCGATGCGCGGCGAAGAGGCCGAACAAGAGCACGAGGCTGATCCAACCAAACAACGGATAACCGAACTGGACCACGCGGGCAAACCCGAACAGGCTCATGCCGAATGCCGCGGCGAGGATGGTCCCCGCCACGACGGCGCGCCGCGCTCGTGATGCGGTGGGAAACGGGCTTAACCACGCATAAAGGTCTCCGACCAGGGTGGAGTACACTTCCGCCCACAACACCGCGAGAAACGCAGCCTGGATCCAGCCGCCGAGCTGTGCGGCCACAAACCCCATCGGCACCTGATACTGCATGGCTGCGGGCGCGTACGCGTACAGCGTGGCCAGGATGACGGCCAGCATGACGCCGAGCCCGCATGCCCCGCCCCATGCCCCGAAACGGATTTCATCCTTCTCCAATGCAGCCCCGAGCGGAATCAGCACCCCCATCGACAGGCCGACGTTGAATGCTGCGTACAGGACGGCGGACCCAAGCGCCCAAACGGCGTCCTCGAAGCGCCAATTCCATGCGGCCACGGCGCCAGGGAGGCCGGATCGTACGGCGTGTACGCCTGCCACCAGCACGAACCCGGCCATGCAGGGGACGATGACCGCGTTGCTGCCGAGCACACCGGAGATCCCCGCCGTGACGGTCGCCAGCGCCGCGACCATGGTGAAGATGGCGCCAAGCGCGTAAGGCCATGCCAGCTGTTCCCGCAACAGCTCACCAGCACCTGCGACCATCGCCACCATGACGCCGAACAGCATGCCCATCATCAGCCCGTCGGTCCATCGGGAACCGTGCGCTCCGAACGCTGCGGCGGTGACCGCGCGGAATGACGACGCCTGCAGGCGGTGCCCCAAAGCCATCAGGCGTGCTCCCATCCAACCGAGAAGCAGGGTGCAGGCTGCGATGCCGAGAAACCCGGCTGCGTGATAGCGTCCAAAAAACTGATACACCTCTTGCCCGGATGCGAACCCTGCGCCGACGACCGTACCGATGTACGTACAGGCAGCTTGAAAGGCAAGCCGAGCGCGCATGAGGCACGTTCCTCCCCCAAAAGGGTGGTACGGCACCGGTGCACGGCGGGATGGACCCGCTTGGCCTGGCACCCGCAAGCCGTTCTACCAAGCATGTGTATGGACGGAAACGGTCGTTCATGTCCATGCGCGCTGCGAAATATACATGGGAACATGTCCAAGACGAGGAGGAGGACAGGTATGAGATGACGGTATGGCAGGGTGTGGTCCTGGGATTGGTGCAAGGAATGACAGAATTCCTGCCCGTGAGCAGCACGGGACACTTGGTGTTGTTGCAGAAGCTGTGGTCGCTTGAGGCAGACAGCCTGTGGTTCATCACCATGTTGCACCTGGGTACCCTGGTGGCGGTGGTGTGGGTCCTGCGGCGGGAGGTGGTTTACATCCTGACGCATCCTGGGTCGCGGGAAGCCCGCCTGGTCTTGACGGCCGTGGTTCCGGCAGCGGTCATCGGTGCGGGGTTCGAAGACATGTTTGACCGCCTCTTCGCCAGCGGGGTGACCATCGGGGTGGAGTTTGTCATCACAGGGATAATCCTGTGGTGGATGGACGGAGTTCCTGCGGGCCGCAAGGACGAGCGGTCGATGACGTTCATGGATGCCCTTTGGATTGGGATCGCACAAGGGGCCGCCATCCTGCCCGCCCTGTCGCGATCCGGTTTGACCATCGCCAGTGGTCTGTGGCGCGGGTTGGATCGGTCTTGCGCCGGCCGGTTCTCCTTCCTGGTATCCATCCCGGCCATCCTTGGTGCCACCTTGTTCGAAGGTTGGGATGGTTTGCGCTACGGATTGGGTATGCCGGCACAAGCATGGTCCGCAGCGTGGTGGGGGACGGTGGCAGCGTGTATTTCCGGATACCTGGCGGTGCGGACGACCATGTGGTTGGTCGCGCACAGCAAGATGCGCTGGTTTGCCGTGTACGTCTGGTGCCTGGCCGGGATGATCCTGGCGGATCAGTTGCTTTGGCACCGGTACTTTCCGCCGCTTTTTGCAAGCGGGGCTATCGGATGATGAGCGGGTGCAGCAAGGGAAGGCACCGCCTGAGGCAAAGAGGGTCAAACGGCGGTGGGAGAGGGGGGCTGTGGCCCCCTTCTGCTTCACGAGGATGCGAACGGTCGGTGACGAGCGCGCAGGCTGACGGGGCGGGATCACGGTGCACGGCGGAGGCGGGCGTGAAACGCCACGACGCGGACCCGCCGTGCAAAGGCGATGAGGATGGCGATGGCGAACAGGGCGGCGAACGACGTGAAGAACCATGCTGCGGACGTGAGCCAGTGCTGCCACCATGGCAGGTCCCGGATGGCCGAGGTCCAGGCGTTCCCCGGCCAGAGCGGCGCCACTGTGGCCACAGCGGAGCGGCCGATGCCCAACGACCAAAAGACGACGGTCAGCACGGCCGCCAGGACGGCGTGCAGGAACCGGGCCAAAAAGTAGGGAGCCATCCGGATGTCGGTCTGCGTCAACACGCTCGCGACCTGCGCATGGACCGAAAGGCCGCTCCAGGCGACGATGCCGCTGATGAGCGCAAGCCGCTGCAAGAGCGGTGCGTTCGCTGCGTTCGCGGCCTGTGCGCTTCCGACGTCAATCTCGAGCAGTCCGGCCAAGGTCGGCTGCACCAGGTCGCTGTGGATGCCGAACAGGTGGTACAGTGCCGCGATGGGCCAACCGAACAGGTGGCTGAGGCCCGAGACGGCCAACACCTCGATGAGCACCGCGAAGAAGACGATGAAGCCGCAGATCATCAGCAGGGTCTGCATCGACTCGGTGACGGCGTCGTACAGCAACTTGCCGAACGTCCGTCCGTCCTCACGCCGGGCGCGCACCACTTCGCGCAGGGCGCGCACGAGGATCCACCCCGAGGGCTTTTGGTCACCAGCGTGGTCCGCCGTGGGTTGGGATCGGCGTCCCCAAAGCTTGAACGACACCCCCACCAAGAAGGAGGAGACGTAGTGGGCGATGGCAATCAACACGCCCAACTGCGGCGACTTCAGCATCCCGACGGCCACCGCGCCGAACATGAACAGCGGATCGGCCGTGTTCGTGAATGCCAACAGGCGCTCGCCTTCGACGCGCGTGCACAGGTTCTGCTCGCGGAAGCGGGCGGTGATCACGGCGTCCATGGGGTAGCCGGCGGCGAGGCCCATCGACAAGGCAAAGGCGCCGATGCCCGGCACGCTGAACAGCGGCCGCATCAGCGGCTCGAGGATGACGCCGAGGCCGCGCACCACCCCGAGGCCGAGCATCAACTCCGACAAGATGAAGAACGGCATCAAGGACGGGAACACCGTCAGCCAGAACAGCTTCAGCCCTGCGAGGCCGGACTCGAAGCTCTCTTTGGGGTACACGACGAGCGCCGCGGTGAACAAGACTACCACGCCGCCCAAGAGAAAGGTGGACAGATGGCCGCGCTTGCGGGTCACACCCTGTCATCTCCTTTGCCGGGAAGGTCTCCTGGTTGGCCCGTGCATGGACAATACATGATATGTCCGCACCCGTCCGTTATGTTTTGGAATCCGCTATAATGGAGGAGACGAGCCGAAGTCCATGTGAAGGCGGGGGAGGCATGGCCATCACGCTGCGCGACATGCAGGGCCAAGTCGACGCCTACATCAACCAGTTTCGCGAGGGGTATTTCGCGCCCATGACGCTGGTGGTGCGCCTGGCGGAAGAGCTTGGCGAATTGGCCCGCGAAGTCAACCATACATACGGAGAGAAGCCGAAGAAGCCTGACGAGCCGCCGGGGAGCATCGCCCTCGAACTCGGCGACATGATGTTCGTCATCACCTGCCTTGCCAATCGTTTGGGCATCGACTTGGAAGAAGCGTTTTGGGCGGTGATGGACAAATTTCGTACGCGGGACAAAGACCGATGGACGCGCAAGGAGCCAAACGGCGCGGCCGGCCCGGCACCGGGAAAGGAGTGAAAGGCATGACGCTCGGAGAGCGTTCTATCCGCGTCCTCGTCGCCGGGGCAGCGGGAAGGATGGGCCGTGAGGCGGTGGCCGCCTTGGCGGAGGACGGCCGCTTTCACATCGCAGGCGCACTGGTGCGAGACCCAGGCCGCGCACCGGACGGGTTGAGGGTGTTCACCGACCCGGTGCATGCCGTCGAAGAAGCACGGCCGGACGTCTGGCTTGACCTGACCGACGCCGAAAGCGTCGTCCGCCATGTCGATTTGGCCATCTCCTTCGGTGTGCGTCCGGTGGTGGGCGCGACCGGGTACGGAGCGGAGGATGTGGCGCGCTGGCAGAAGGCGTGTGAAGAAAGAGGATTGGGCGGCGTGGTGGCGCCCAACTTCGCCCTCGGCGCCCTGCTCATGATCCGGTTCGCGCAAGAGGCCGCCCGCTTCTATGCTGCGGCCGAGATCGTCGAATTGCATCACGATGGGAAGAAAGACGCGCCTTCGGGGACAGCGCGTCGGACCGCGCTCCTCATCCGGGACGTCACGGGCCGCGATGTGCCCATCCACAGCGTGCGCCTGCCGGGTTTGGTCGCGCACCAAGAGGTCATCTTCGGCGGGACGGGAGAAACCCTGACCATTCGGCACGACTCGCTGTCGCGGGCGAGCTTCATGCCCGGCATCCGCTTGGCCTGCGCCAAGGTGATGGAATTGTCCACCCTCGTATACGGATTGGAACACCTCTTATGGTGAGGAGGTCGCGCGGCATGAACATCGCGCTCATCGCCCACGACAGCAAAAAGGACGCCATGGTCGATCTCGCCATCGCGTACCAGCACATCTTCCGCCAAGCCAAGGTGTTTGCCACCGGCACCACCGGCAAGCGGATCATGGATGCCACCGGACTGCCCGTCCACCGCGTGCAGTCGGGGCCGTACGGTGGAGATCAGCAGATTGGGGCGAAGATCGCCGAAGAACAGATGGACTTGGTCATCTTCCTGCGCGATCCTTTGACCGCGCAACCGCACGAGCCGGACATCACCGCCCTGTTGCGCCTCTGCGACGTGCACAACATCCCGGTCGCCACCAACCTGGCCACGGCCGAGATTTTGTTGCGCGCGCTCGAACGGGGCGACCTGGACTGGCGCAAGGCGGTACCCGGCAGACCGGCCGATGCGTGATCCCGGAGCGAGGAGTCCACACGAGATGAGAATCGGCATCAGCTGCTACCCGACTGTCGGCGGCTCGGGGGCAGTCGCCACGGAGCTTGGCAAAGCCTTGGCTCGCCGTGGCCACCAAGTGCACTTCATCGTCAGCGACGTCCCGTTTCGCCTCGGCGAGTTCCACCACAACATCTTCATCCACGACGTGCAGACCACGACCTACCCTGTGTTGCGCACCCCGCCTCACGATTTCGCTTTGGCCGCGCGCATGGCGGACGTGGCGCTCCAGTACCAACTGGACATCCTGCACGTGCATTACGCTTTGCCGTTCGCGGTGTGCGCGTTGCTCGCCAAGCAGATCCTCGGCCCGGAGCGAGCGCTGCCGGTGGTCACGACCCTGCACGGCACCGACATCACGGTGTTGGCTCAGGACCGCGGATTGCATGCCATCATCAAGTTGGGCATCGAGCAGAGCGACGCGGTGACCGCAGTCAGCCGCAGCCTCGCGGCGCAGACGCGCGAGCTGTTTCAAACCGACAAACCCATCCGGTGCATCTACAACTTCGTGGACACCGAGGTGTTCCGGCCGCAGCGCGATCCGACGACGCGCGCCTGTTTTGCGTCGCCGGAGGAAAAACTGTTGTTGCACGTGTCCAACTTTCGGGCCATCAAGCGGATTTCGGACGTCATCCGCATCTTCGACCTCGTCTCGCGGCAGGTGCCGAGCCGGCTGCTCCTGGTCGGAGAAGGGCCCGACCTGCCCGCGGCGAGGGAGTTGGCGCGCCAACTTGGATTGTACGACCGCGTGCGCTTTTTGGGGAAGCAGGACGAGGTGGCGGCCATCTTCGCGTTGGCCGACCTGTTCCTCCTGCCGTCGGAAAAAGAGAGCTTCGGGCTTGTGGCGCTCGAGTCGATGGCGTCCGGTGTGCCGGTCATCGGTTCGACCGCGGGCGGCATCCCGGAGGTGGTGGTGCACGGGGAGACAGGCTATTTGGCGGACGTGGGCGACGTGGCGCAGATGGCAGCCTATGCGGTTCGCCTGTTGACCGACGACCACCTGTATGCACGAATGGCGGCGGCGGCGCGCCAACGCGCCGAGACACACTTTCGCATCGATCAAAAGGTGGAAGAATACCTGGACGTTTACGAACAAGTCCTGGCGACGACACGGCGGTGAACGTATGGTTTCCCAACCTGCAGCCCCGCCATGGCCGGAGGCGGTGGCCGAGGTGCTCGCAGTCTTGGAAGGCGCCGGACACTCGGCGCACGTGGTGGGCGGAACGGTCCGCGACCACTTGTTGGGGCGGCCGGTGCACGATTTTGACATCGCGACCAGCGCGCGGCCGGAAGAGGTCATGGCCCTGTTTGATCACACCATCGCGACGGGGGTCCGCCATGGGACGGTCACGGTGGTGTTGGGCGGGTTGACGGTGGAGGTCACCACCTACCGGCTGGAATCGGGCTACTCGGACGGGCGCCGGCCGGATTGCGTCTGGTTCACCGACGACTTGGTTGCCGATCTCGCCCGCCGCGATTTCACGGTCAATGCGATGGCGATGGATTTGCGCGGGCGCTTGATTGATCCGTTCGGCGGCCGGGCGGACTTGCTGGCGCGCCGTCTGCGGGCCGTGGGGGATCCCAGACAACGACTGGGGGAGGACGCCCTGCGCATCCTCCGCGGCGTCCGGCTCGCCGCAGAGCTCGGTTTTGCCATCGAGCCCGGGACACTGGCGGGGATGACCGAACAGGCGGCGCGGCTCTTGGGCATCTCCCGGGAGCGCATCGGCCAGGAGTTGGCACGCCTGCTCCAAGCTGACTGGTGGCATGTCCTGCCGTGGTTCGCCGCAGGGCCGTGGCTGGAGGTGCTGCCTTCCCCGTGGCCGCGGCTGCGGCACGGTCTGGCACGTTTGGCCGCGCGGGCGGACGAGGCGAGTGCGTGGCGTGCGCTGTGTCCCGATGGCGCGGAGGCGCGAGTATGCGTGAGCGCGGTGACGTGGATGGTGGCCGCGGACGAGCCGCCCGACACAGCCGGACCGTTGGCGCGCGCCGTCGCTTGGCCGAATCGCCGCGGCCGGCGGGTCCGTGACCTGGCTGATGTGGTGCGCCTCATCCCGACGCTGCATGGCGCCGCGGCATGGCGCCGGTTTCTGTTCCGGCGCGACCCGGATGACGTGCGGACAGGAGCCGCGCTGTGCGATTGGTTTTCGCCGGGCAAGGCACCGAACACGGTGTCCTGGGCCGAAACCGCCCACCGCTGGCTGCGGACGCAACCCTTGTGGCACTTGACCGATCTCGCCTTCGACGGGCAGGACGCACTACGTCTCGGGGTGCGCGGGCCGGATGTGGGTAAGCTTTTGCAGGCGTTGGCCGATGCGGTGCTGCAGGGTGAGGTGGCGAACGAACACCTTGCATTGTGCGAGCTTGCCCGGCGTTGGGTCCAGGGTAAGCATTCCAGAGGACGCGGAGGTGACGGGTGATGGCGGAAACCGCTCCGTTTTGGAGCGAGAGCGAGCGGGTGCGCAACGCGATCGTCGACATGCTGCTGGCAGCAGAAGACGGTTATGTGTCCGGGCAGGCGATGAGCGAATCGCTCGGCATCACCCGCACCGCGGTATGGAAGCACCTGCAGCACCTGATGGAACTTGGCTTTGCCATCGAGGCGGTCCACGGCCAAGGTTACCGGTTGCGCGGGCACCCGGACATCCTGATGGCACCGCTGTTGCGGCGCCGTCTGCCCTCTGCTTGCCGTCTCGGGCAAGACGCCGTGTGGGTGCCGCGGGTCGATTCGACCAATGCCCTGGCCTGGCGGTGCGCCAGAGAGGGTGCGCCGCACGGTTTGGTGGTGAGCGCGGGTGAGCAGACCGGCGGCCGCGGCCGGCATGGGCGGAGTTGGTTTTCCCCGCAGGGCGGGTTGTGGATGTCGGTTTTGTTGCGCCGGCCCATCCCGCTCAGCCGCGCCGCGGAGGTCACGCTGTTGGCGAGCGTCGCGGTCCGGCGGGCCATCGGCGAGACAACCGGGTTGTGGCCTGGGATCAAGTGGCCGAACGACATCGTCCATCACGGCCGCAAACTGTGCGGCATCCTGGCGGAGATCCGGGCGGACGGGGAAGTGGTCGAACAGGTGGTGCTCGGCATCGGCATCAACGCCAACATCCCTGCGGATGCGTTTCCGCCGGAATTGAGGCGCACCGCCACGTCGGTTCTGGCTGAAACGGGGACGCCCGTGGATCGGTTGGCACTGGCGGCCGCCTTGCTCGCGGCATTCGATCCATGGCTGGAGGCCCTCGCCGACGACCGGCCCGCGTTTGCGGAGTTGGCGGAAGAGTGGCGTGCCGCCAATGTGACGCTGGGCAGATGGGTGCGGGTGGCGACACCGACCCGCCTCCTTGTCGGAGTGGCCGAACGGGTGGACGACCGCGGTGTCCTTTACATCCGTACGGAAAGCGGGAAGGTGTGCGCCGTCCATTCGGGCGATGTCTTGTTCTAGCATGCCCGCACATACCGGGCAGCCTCTGGGGCATCCTGGATCCCAGCGACCATACCGCGCAACGGCATGCCGCCCGTCCGGTGTGGCCGCGGCCATGCCTGCTGCAGGTGGGGGATGTCCATTGTTCGAAACGGCGTTTGCCATGCTGTTCCGTGCCGTCCAGCGTATCAGGGATCAACTGGAAACCGCCGACGAGGCGCTCAAGCCGTATTTGGCGGAAGAGTTGCTCTGCCTGCAACGCCTCGGTGAACGGTGGGTCGAACGGTGGTTGGCGCTGGAAGACCAGATCCAAGAGTTGTTCGAAACGCACGGCCTGTACGACGCTGCGGGAGGCCCTGATCCACCGGGGCTTTGTCCGCCGCCTGCCCCGAAGGCCTCATCCAGCGGCGCGTTCCCGGGTGCCGCCGGGGACGCTGACCCCGGGTGGACTGTGAAGTTGCCGGCGTGGAACGAAGCAGGGTGCTTGGCCGACGTGTGGGAGACCGAGGCCATGGCTGTCAACCTGCGCAAGGGGTTTGGCTACTACGACCTGAAGATGTACGAACACGCGGTGCGCTTCTTTCAACGCGTGGTCACCGCCACCGGCGATCCGCTGGCCCGCATCTACTTGGCTTCCGCACATGCCGCGCTCAAGCAATGGCCGGAGGCGATGCGCGAGGTGGACGCATTGCGCCGCCAAACGGACGATCCGCTCCTGCTCGCCGCATGCGCCGAGGTGGAGGCGGACATGTGCGCGGCGCGTGGCGACTGGGCGGCCGCTGCCAAGGGATATGAGCGGATTGCCCGCACCATGCCTCAGTTTGCCGACGCATGGTACAACTTGGGTGTCTGCCTGGCCAAGCAAGGATTGCGGGAAGAGGCGGCCGCCGCCTTCCTGCAGGCGCTCAAGGTGTACCCGGGCGATGTCGACGCGATGTACATGCTGGCGGCGCTCGACGTGCAGCGGGGGGCGCTCGATCGCGCGGAAGCATTGTGCAACCGCGTCCTGCGCCGACGACCGGACCATCCCGGCGCGTACGTGACGCGGGCCCAGGTGCTCGCAGCCCAAGGCCGTCGGGACCAAGCCGCACACCTGCTGCGGCAGTGGTTGCGCGTCCACCCGCACCACGGTCCTGCGTGGGGCTGCCTGTCGTGGCTGCACGTGGCGGCGGGCGAATTGCACATGGCCGCCGCTGTGCTGAAAAAACGGCTGTCGATCCAACCGGACGACAACATGGCGCGCGTTCAACTTGGGCTGGTGTACGCGTTTGCAGGGCACGTGGGCGAAGCGGAGAGGGTGCTCCAGGGTGTCGCGGATGGCTGTCCGGACCGCTCGTTGGCGGCCGTGGCGCTCGGACGGGTGCTTGCCGCGAAAGGGGATCACCGCGGGGCTTATCGCGAATTCGCCCGGGCGCTTCGGGATCCGCGGCGGCCCGTCAAGCGGGTGGCCTTGTACCTCTGGGGCTGCGCGCTCTGCCAGGAGGGACGCTTTGCGGAAGCGGAGAAGTACTTGCGTGCCAGCGCAGTCCTTGGCCCGCGCAACCCGGCGATTCTCGCCATGCTGGCACGGGTGTCGGAACGATTGGGGTGCGCCGTCGATGCAAAGCTGTATGGGAATGCTTCGGAGTAACCGGACGATCCGGCGCGGGATGTGCCCTCGCGCCCTTGACGGGGCGTGGACGGGGTGGAGAGGAGACTTGGGGGCATGAACTACGTCGTCGTGCATCTGGAACCTTGGGTCCGGCAGCGACCGGAAGACGGCGGGCTGTTCGACCTTGCGGCGCTCCGCGTGGAAAACGGCAAGGTGATCGACATATTCACCTGCACGGCGTATGCGGATGCTGCGTCAAACCTCCTTTCCCAGGCTGCCGGCGGGGACCCGCTGCACCACCGCGCCGGTGCGTGCCGCACCGTGGCCGGCGTCAACTGCGGCGTGCGCGACAAGGTCCTGCCAGCCGCCGAGGCGTTGCGCGCCTGGCTGACGTTTGCTGCGGGCGGCACATGGGTCGGCCACCGCATCGACCGGATGAACGCGTGGCTGGCGCACGCGTGTGCCATGTGGGGGGTGGACGCTCCGGACAGCGCGGGGATGGAGGCCGTCGATGCCCTCGACACCTGGCGGCTGGCGCGCATCCTTCTGCCCGGTGTGCGCGATTTGACGTTGTCTGAGCTGGCGCGCCGTCTGGGGATCTCGCTCACGCATGAACGGGACGCGCTGGGCAAAACCCGCGCGGTGTGGGCTGTCTTGCAGGCGTTGGCGGAGGAAGCCGCACAGCTCCCTTACAGCACCTTGCAGCAGCTGACCCACCTTGCCAGCCACGTCTCTGCCGCCATGGCCGCCTGGTTCGCCGCGTGCGCGGAAAGGCGGCTGTTGGCGCACGGCACGGAACTCCCGGACGGTGTGGAGCAGGTGCATCAACTGGCGTTCTCGGTTCCGGGTGCAACCGGCCGGCGGGCAGACGCGGAACCGGGCGCAGCGGGAGATCCGGACGCGGATTGGTTGTCTCTGGCACGCCGCCTGTTGGATGCAGACAGCCCCCTGCTTTCCGCGCTGCCCGGCTTTGAGGTGCGTCCTGGGCAGCTGCAGATGGTGGAGGCGGTCGCCGCCGCGTTGGCAGAGGGCCACCATCTCTTGGTCGAAGCCGGCACCGGTGTGGGCAAGTCGCTGGCGTACCTCATTCCGGCCGCCCTGTATGCCCGGGCGCGCCGGGAACGGGTGGTGGTGGCGACGCACACCATCGCGCTGCAAGACCAGATCCGCGATCGCGACTTTCCTGTGTTGCGCAAAGTCCTGGGCGAGGACGTGCAACTGGCGGTGATGAAGGGGCGCACCCACTACGTCTGCCTGCGCAAGGTGCGGCACGAAACGCTCGCCGCCGACCTGGGCACGCCGCGCGAAGAGGTGGAAACCCTGATGGCGCTTCTGCGCTGGCTCGTCGTTACCCCGGAAGGCAACCGCGAAGAGCTCTTGTTTCACGGTGCGCTCGCCGAGGTCTGGCCCAGGGTGCAGAGCGAAACGGAGAGTTGTATCGGCAGGCGCTGTCCGTTCTTCAAGCCGTGTTACTATTTTCGCGCGCGGACACGCGCTGCCGAGGCGGACCTTGTGGTCACGAACCACTCGCTCATCTTGTCGGACCTCAAAGCGGATCACCGTGTGCTCCCGAAGTATGACAAGCTCATCCTCGACGAGGCACATCATTTGGAGGAGGAAGCTTCGCGCCAGCTCGGGGAATCGGTGCACCTGCGCCCGTGTCAGGCGCTGCTGCAACGATTGGTCCGGGACGGCGGCCACGGTGCACTGCGGGAGCTGGTTCAGCGGTTCGAGGCGGAAGCGCGCTGGCCCAAGTTGACCGCGAAGCTCGCTGCCGCCGCCGAAGGTTTGCAGGCGCTGCGCCGCGAGGTGGAAGCCGCATTTGCCGATCTGGGGGAACTTTTACCTCCCGCGGCAGGCGAACGGCGCATCACCGCGCACGTGCATCAAGAAGCGGCATTCGTCCGCTTCGAACAGCGCCTCGCGGACATCGCCGCATGGCTCGAGCAGCTCCGCCCGGCGTTTGAACACCTGGGGGAGGCGGCCCGGGAGGCGCAGGACGAGGACCTGGCCGCGCGCATGCTCGATGCCCGCGGGTTTTACGAGGCACTGTCGGACCACCTCGCCGTGCTGGCGCGCGCAACATCGCGCGATCCCGATTGGGTCGTGTGGCTTGAGCGTGTGGGACCCGGCCCGCGGGACGTACGGTTGCACCGAACGCCCGTGGACGTGGCGGGGATCCTCGCCGACGCCCTCTTCCAACAGAAGGACGCGGTGGTCATGACCTCGGCGACCTTGTCCGCCGCGGGCAGCTTCGCCTTCTTCAAACGGCAAACGGGCTTGGCGGCAATGGAGGAAGCGGGGCGCGTCCGGGAACTCACCGTCCCGTCCCCGTTTGACTACCGCCGCCAGGCGATGCTGTGCATCCCGAATGATGTGCCTGAACTCGCCCGCATGGGCTTGCAGGACGCAGCGGCCAGGTTGGCGGAGAGCATTCACGCCCTCGCCGTGGCGAGCCAAGGCCGGCTGCTCGTGTTGTTCACCAGCCACGCCCAGCTGCGGGCCACCGCGGATGCCGTCCGGCCGCGATTGGCGGCGGACGGCATCGCGCTGTTCGCCCAAGGCATCGACGGACCGCGCAGTCGTCTGCTCGCGGCGTTTCGCCACCACCCGCGCGCGGTGCTGTTCGGCGCGCAATCGTTTTGGGAAGGCATCGACCTGCCGGGGGATGAACTGACGACGCTCGTGATGGTACGCCTGCCGTTTTCGCCGCCGAACCACCCGGTCGCACAAGCCCGTCACGAACGGTTGGCGGCGGCAGGCCAACAGCCGTTCTGGCACCTCAGCCTGCCCGAGGCGGTGGTCCGCTTTCGGCAAGGGTTCGGCCGGTTGGTGCGGACCATCCACGACCGGGGCGTGGTCGTCATCTACGACAAACGCATTCTCACCCAGCGGTACGGCCAGGCGTTCCTCCGGGCTTTGCCTGGCGTGCGGCCCTACGTGGCACCGGAGGCCGAGGTCATCCGCAGCATCCGGGCGTTCCTTACGCGCCCGATCCCGCCCGGAGCTTGATGGCGAGGGGTTCGGGTGCGAAACTAAAGAGGACCTGACAAGAGGACCTCACAAGGGAGAGGAGGATGCGGCGGTGCGAGCAGAGTTCGCCATCATCGGCGGCACCGGGGTGTATGAACCAGGATGGTTGGAGGGCGCAAAGCGCGTCGATGTGGAGACACCGTACGGGACGGCGCATGTGGTCGTCGGGCGGTACAAGGACAAGCGGATCGCGTTTTTGCCGCGCCACGGGGTTGGCCATCAATTGCCGCCGCACCGGGTCAACTACCGTGCCAACATCGCGGCGCTGCAAAAACTGGGCGTGACGCAGGTCTTGGCGACCGGCGCGGTGGGGACGTTGACCACGCGCTGCCGCCCCGGGTCACTCGTCATGGTGGACGGCTTCATCGACTTCACCAAGGCACGCGCAGGGACGTTTTTCGACGGTGAGGGCGAGGTGGTGCACGTCGACATGTCCGATCCTTACTGCGGACGGCTCCGCAAAGCCCTCGCGGCGACGGCGGAGACGCTCGGCATCGAGCTGTATCCAACCGGCACCTACGTGTGCACGGAAGGGCCGCGGTTTGAGACGCCGGCGGAGATCCGCTTCTTCCAGGCCATCGGCGGTACGGTGGTCGGCATGACGTCCGTCCCCGAGGTGGTGCTGGCGAAAGAGGCACAGATGTGCTACGCCACCGTCTGCATGGTGACGAACTGGGCTGCGGGCTTGACACCGCGGCCGCTCACCCACGAAGAGGTCGTCGCGGAGATGCGGCGCAACGTCGACCGCTTGCGGCAGCTGTTCTTCGCCACCCTGGAAGGGTTGACCCCGGACCGCGGCTGCCGGTGCCAACACAGCGTCGCGGGCCAAGTCAAGCTCGGACCGCGCCAGGAGGGGCCGTGATGTTGCAACCGCTCATCTGGACGGGCCATTCGTTGCGGGTACTCGACCAGCGGCGCCTGCCGAACGAGACGGTGTGGTCAGAATACCGTGACGCCGCAGGCGTGGCGGAGGCCATTCGTTCCATGCAGGTGAGGGGGGCGCCGGCCATCGCGGCTGCCGCCGCGTACGGGCTGGCCATGGAAGCGCAGCGCCATGCCGGTGCCCGCGGCGACCGACTGCCCGAGGTTCTGGAGGCCGCGGCGCGGGTGCTGTTGGCGAGCCGGCCGACCGCGGTCAATCTCCGCTGGGCGGTGGAGCGGATGCAGAAGGCTGCGGCCGCTTGTCCTGACCCGGCGGCACTGCCGCAGGTACTCGTCGCGGAAGCGGAGCGGATTGCGGCGGAGGACGTGGCGGTCAACCGTCGGATTGGCGACCTCGGCGCCGCACTGTTCGCCCGCCCGGTGCAGGTCCTCACCCACTGCAACACCGGTGCGCTCGCCACCGCGGGGTATGGCACGGCGCTCGGCGTCGTCCGCCGCCTCCACGAACTGGGGCGGCTGCGCCAAGTCTTGGTCGACGAGACCCGCCCGTATTGGCAAGGTGCCCGGCTGACGGCGTATGAGCTGGCTGCGGAAGGCATTCCGCACATCTTGATTACCGACAGCATGGCGGGGCATTTCATGCAGCGCGGCCAGGTGGATGCAGTGTTGGTCGGTGCCGACCGCATCGCGCGCAACGGCGATGTGGCGAACAAGATCGGGACATACACCTTGGCCGTGCTCTGCCGCCATCACGGCATCCCGTTTTACGTCGCGGCGCCGGTGTCGACGTTCGATCTGACCATCGCGACGGGGGAGGACATCCCGATTGAAGAGCGGGACCCGGCGGAGGTCACGCACGTGTACGGCCGGCGGATCACACCGGAAGGGACCCAAGCAGCCCACCCGGCGTTTGACGTCACGCCGCACGAGCTGGTGACCGCCATCATCACGGAACGCGGCGTGATCCATCATCCGCAACCGGAGAGCGTCCGGGCCGTGTTGGCGGCAGAGGACAAAACGCGCGCGGAAGGGAGCACACCAGCATGAGGACCCTGTTGACCGTCGGCGCCGTCATCCAGTCGTCCGAATCATGGATCGACGGGCCGGCGCACATCGTGATCGAAGACGATCGGATTGCGGCCTTGGCTGCCGGGCCGTATGCGGGTCCGCAGAGCGAGTTCGATCTCGTCATCCGTCGTCCCCACGCTCTGGCGCTGCCGGGACTGATCAACGCGCATGGTCATGCGGCCATGACCCTGCTGCGCGGGGTGGGGGACGACGTCCCCCTGTTCACCTGGCTTCATGAGCGCATCTTTCCGCTCGAGGCGAAGCTGACGGGCGAGGCGGTGTACTGGGGCACGCTGCTCGCTTGTTGGGAGATGATCCGTTCCGGCACGACCTGCTTTACCGACATGTACATGATGATGGACCATGCCGCGCAAGCGGCTGCCGAGTCCGGCCTGCGGGCGGTGCTCTCGTGGGGCATGGTCGGCCTCGATGAGGCGAGCGCGGAGGCGGGCATCCGAAACACGCGCCGGTTCGCTGCCGCATGGCACAAGGCGGCCGATGGGCGCATCACGGTGACCCTGGGGCCGCACGCGCCGTACACGTGTCCGCCCGCGTATTTAACGCGCGTTGCCGAGTTGTCGGCCGAACTCGGCCTGCCCATCCAAATCCATTTGGCGGAGACCCGGCAGGAGGTGGCGGACAGCCTGGCCCGATACGGCGCGTCGCCGATTGTCCACGCCGACCGGTGCGGCCTGTTCGCCCATCCGGTCCTTGCCGCCCACTGCGTGCATGTCGACGACGATGACATCGCCATCCTGCAACATCGCGGTGTGCGCGTGGCGCACAATCCACAGAGCAACCTCAAACTGGCATCCGGTGTTGCGCCGGTGGCGCGGATGCGCGCGGCCGGCGTGACGGTGGGTTTGGGCACGGACGGCGCGGCCAGCAACAACAACCTCGACATGTTTGAAGAGATGCGGCTGGCCGCCACGTTGCACAAAGGTGTCCACGAAGATGCGGCGGCCATTCCGGCGCGCGAAGCGTTCGCCATGGCGACGGAACTGGGCGCCCGGGCTGTCTTCTTGCCGGAAGGCCATGGCACTTTGGCGCCCGGCCAGCCGGCCGACATCGTCTTGCTCGACATGACGAGTCCGCACTTCATCCCGCCGCGCGACCTGTTGTCCCATGTGGTGTACGCAGCCGGGGCGGACGACGTGACCGACGTGTTTGTCGCCGGGCGCATGCTGATGGCCAAAGGTGAGGTGTTGACGCTCGACACCGAGCGGATTCGCTACGAGGTGCGCCGGTTGGTGTCGCTTTTTTCCGGTTCGTCGTGAGCAACCGCCCGTCATGCTTCATCGTCCGCCACCGCGTGGCGCAGCGGCCAACGCTCGATTTCAGCGGTCAGCCACGCGGCCGCCAACGCAGAGGACCAGAGCGCGAGTTCACCCGCGTCGTCCCATGGCGGCATGGATGGGGGAGGGGACGTGGTGACGGATGCGCTCGGCGGGCGAACGAGGGGGTCGGTTTGTCCAGAATATTCCGGATGAGTTGGCCGTCGATCTACCACGCCGTCATCCGGCGGGCGGGGTTCCTCGTCTGACAGCGGATTGCCTGCAGCCGTGTGCATGTCGACCCCTCCTTGGCGTGGTACCGATAGTATGGTCGGGGCCAGGACCCGTATGAGACAGGAATGCTGGCAGGAGAGGAGAGATCCGATGCGAATTTTGGTGAGCAACGATGACGGGATCGCCGCGGCCGGCATTCGGGCGCTGGCCGAAGCCATGGCCACCCTCGGCGACGTGTGGGTCGTGGCGCCGCAGCATCAGCGCAGCGCGTCGAGCCACGCCATCTCCTTGCACCACACCATCAAGATCCAACAAGTGGATATCGGCATCGCGGGCGTACAAGCGGCGTTCGCCGTCGACGGCACGCCGGTCGACTGCGTGAAATGGGCGATTGTGGAATTCGGGAAGAAAGCGCCGTTTGACTTGATGGTCGCCGGCATCAACGCGGGCAAAAACCTGGCAACCGACGTGTTGTACTCCGGGACGGTCGCGGCCGCGGGCGAGGCGGGCCTGCACGGCGTGCGCAGCATCGCGTTTTCCCTCGCCGGTCCGCCCTACCCGTTTTCGGAAGCCGCCGAAGTGGCGCTCGCCATCTGCCGCGCCGCCGTCCACATCCCGCTTCCGCCCGATACGTTCTTATCGGTGAACTTTCCTCCGGCACAGATCAAGTCGGCACCATGGCGCATCACCCGACTCGGCGTCCGCCGTTTTCACGACCGGTTCGAGCTTTTGGAGCGCGAGGGCGACCTCTGCCACGTCCGCTATCAAGGAGACGAACTGACCGCCGCGGAAGCAGAAGATGCGGACATCCGGGCCCTCGCGCGCGGTGAGGTAAGCATCACGCCGCTGTGCTATCATTTTACACATGACGAGATGGTGGAGCGCCTGCGGACAGACCAGGGTCTTCGCGGGCTCTCCCAGCTATCGCGCGACGGGTGAGAACGCATGGAATCAAAACAGACCGTGATTGGCACGCACGTGTGCACGGCCACGGAAGACCTGTATCTGTTGGTCGACTTTCTCAACCGCAACCTCAAGGATAAAGATGTCATCTTCGGGTTGTCCAAGTTGCCTGACCAGCCGGATAAGATGCTGTTGACTCTGTACCGCTGCGACTAAGGTTTGCGCAGACGGCGGAGCCGCACAAAAAGGGAAGCGTCCATGAGCAAAGCCTGGCTGACCATCTGCGCAGCGGCCGGATTCGGTGTGTTGACGGCGGGCGTCGCTTGGGCATGGAGTTTGTTACAGCCCGAGTGGACGGCGGAGGAGCAAGCTGCCCAATGGGCGCTCAACCGGTCGCCTGTCGCGCATATCACGTTTCACGATGTATTTACGGGGGATGGGTTGCAGGAAGTCTTTGCAGGCACGGATGTGTTCGGACGGCCGTGGGTCGTGGTCGTCCGCCCGGGAGACGCGCTGCCCGCGGCGGTACCAGCCCCCCGCCTCTTGACCCGCGCACAAGCCATCCAGGTGGCCCAAAAGACGGGCATCACCGTCCAATCCGCCCACCTTGGTTACCTGTTTCCGGAATTGCGGCGGACGTTCCACACGCGCGCCGCGCTGGTGTGGGAGGTGCTCGGCTGGTACAAAGGGCGGCTGACGGACTCGTACTTCGACGCGGAGAGCGGTCGGTGGATTTGGCAGTATGTGTCGTGAGCAGCGCTTTGGCGTTCATGGTATACTGAAGGCGCCCAATGCACCGCGGACCGGCCCGCGCAGGGCCGTATCGGCGGCGTCCTCCGCTCAAGTTGGCCGGGCGGGCGGAAACGGAGGCGGGAAGTGTGTTGCGCGTTCGCCTGGTGCCGGTCATCCTCATCGCGCTCGTCACACTGGCGGTGTTGATAGGAGGATGGCAGGCGTATTTGCGTCTCGACTTCGTCAATCCGTTGCAAACGACGCTCGCCAAAATCCCGGGCGTGCAGTCGGTGCGCGTGCGTCCAGGGACACCGGCTGAAGTCGACATCCGTCTGGGCTGGGTCCCGGACCTGCAGACGACCTACTGGCGGATTGAGGATGTGCTCGGTGAAGCCGGATCCGGAAATGAGCGGATTGTGCTTGCCGATCATCCGAATGCGCGCCTGATGCAGGTGTTCGAATACTTGCAGCCCACCTTGCAGGAGGGCTTGGCCAAACAGAATTACCGCGAGATGATTGCGGATGTCGAGCACTTGGCCGCCGCGTCCGGCGTCAAGGCTCGCATCACCATGGATGAACACAACGTCTACATCCAACTTCGGGACGGTTCCTACTTCTTCTATCACATCGTGCCACTTCGCGCAGGAGGTGGCGGGCCGTGATCAAAGAGTGGGTCATCGGTGTCGGTGTGGCCGTGTTGATCTTTTTGCTCATTCTCGGCTACAACGTGTTGCCCTTGTTTTTCCTTGTCGCGCTGTCGGTCGCACTCTGGGTGATGCTCGACCGGCGGTCCATGATCCCTCCTGCGCACCGGGAACCTGCGGTTCGCCATCCGGTGACGTTCGATCAAATCGGGGGACAGGAACACGCGAAACGGGAGTTGATGGAAGCGCTCGATTTTCTGCGTTACCGCGATAAGATCAAGGCGCTCGGCATCCGGCCGCTCAAGGGCATCCTGCTGACCGGTCCGCCCGGTACGGGGAAGACCCTGATGGCCAAAGCGGCCGCCACGTACACCGACTCCGTGTTTCTCGCCGCATCGGGCAGCGAATTTGTGGAGATGTACGTGGGGGTCGGTGCCCAACGGGTACGGGATTTGTTTCGCCGTGCCCGGATGTTGGCGAAAAAGGAGAACAAGGACAGCGCCATCGTGTTCATCGACGAGATCGACGTCGTGGGCGCAAAACGCGGACAGCACAGCCATCAAGAGTACGACCAGACGTTGAATCAGCTCCTGACCGAGATGGACGGGATGTCGACCACCCAATCTCCGTTCATCCTCGTGATTGCGGCGACCAACCGCCCCGACATTCTCGATGCGGCGCTGTTGCGTCCGGGGCGGTTCGACCGCCAGATCAGGGTCGATTTGCCCGACAAAGACGGGCGGTTGCACATCCTGAAGATCTTGGCGGAGGGCAAACCGCTCTCCCCCGACGTGGATTTGGAGCACATTGCGCGGGAGACCTACGGTTTCTCCGGCGCACAACTCGAAGCCCTGGTCAATGAAGCGGCCATCATCGCGCTGCGGAACGACAAGAAAGTCATCGAGCCGTGGATGTTCCGGGACGCGATTGACAAGGTCCTGATGGGGGAGAAGACGGGTCGGAAACCGACCGATGAAGAGTTGGCGCGCGTCGCGGTGCACGAGGTGGGCCATGCGGTCGTCAGCGAGTTGATGCGTCCCGGTTCCGTCTCACACATCACCATCGCACCGCGCGGGAATGCCCTGGGCTTCGTGCGTCAGATCCCGGATACAGACCGGTATCTGTACACGCGGGAACAGTTGGAACAGCAGATCAACATCGCCCTGGCCGGCTGCTTGGCGGAGGAGTTGCATTACGGCAACCGGAGCACCGGGGCTCAGAATGACTTCGTCCAGGCCTCGCGCCTGGCGCGGACCATGGTGGTGTGCGGCCTGTCGCGGATCGGGATTGTCGATGAGGAGCACCTCCCGGAGAGTGTGTTGGACACCGAGATTCGGCATATCCTGTCCGAACAGGAACGCGTGACCCGCGAACTCCTGCGGCCGTATATCCAAGACATCGCCGCGTTTGCAAAGACGGTGGTCGAGCGGGAGAGCGTGAGCGGAGACGAATTCCGCGCATGGTTCGCTCGTGCCCGGCAGACCGCACAGGATGAATCGCACAGGTTGCCCTTGGCGGGTGCCACCGCGGCGACGTGATGCCTGGACGTGCGCAGGGGAGCGCGAAAGCGAGCGGAGAGGTTGAACCCATGCCGCAGCGGATGGCCGTCCGCTGCGGCAGTACCGCTTTTCCGGAGGCATCTGCTATAATCCCAGTACATCGCCCATTGGAGAAAGCGGAGGCACACCCATGCACGCAAAATCACGGGAGAACGTCCCACCGCGTGGCGACTCGCCGGCACCGCTCCCCCGGGAAGATGGGTTGCTGTCCGAGGCGTTCGTCGCCATACCGTACCGCTGGTTCCGTGCGTTCGCAGCGCTCGGGCTGCGCCCGGCCGACGTTGTGGTGCTGTTGCAGATCCTTGCGATCCAACAGGCGGAAGGCCGTTCGTTTGTGTCTCCGTTTGACCTTGGCCGTCTGTGCGGCATGTCCGCCGACGAAGTCAGTGAGGTCATGAGCCGTTTGACCGGCCATGGCTGGCTCGCCGTCGAGGAACGGGTATGGCCGGACGGGACGCGCAGCGCGCGCTACGACCTGTCCGCGTTGCATGCGGCGTTGTGGCAAGCTGCTCGCCAGCAGGAGGAACCGGCACCAGATGCTCCATCGCGTGATCCGGTCACCCTGTTTGAAGCGGAATTCGGCCGGCCGCTCTCCGCCATCGAGTGCGAACAGATCCGGCAATGGTTGGACCGGGACCAGTATCCCGAGTGGCTGATCCGAGAAGCGCTGCGCGAAGCCGTCCTTGCCAACAAACTCAGCTTCAAATACATCGACCGCATCTTGTTCGATTGGCAACGGCACCAGGTGCGCACGCCGAAGGACTTGGAACAGTACCGGCGTGAATACCGGCAACAACAGCGAGCCAAAGAGGAGGCGGCCGCCACCCGCGCGCGCCGGACGCGCCGGAACAACCCCTCTCTGTCCGAACCGGCACCGGTCGATCGCGATGAGCGGTACAGTGCCTTCTATGAACTGTTCCCCGACGCGTAAGCACTTGCCGTCATGCATACCCGGGTACATACCCGGGTCAGGGCAAGTTCAACCCTGGCACAGGAGTGATCCACCGGATGACGCAGCCCATGGATCTGAGTGCGCGGTCACCTTGGTCGCGCTTGAACGACGTCGAGGAGGTGGAGGTCCATCCGCTGCATCGGCCCGTGGACGCCGATGTCGTCGTCCCTGGCAGCAAGAGCTTCACGAACCGCGCCCTCATCATGGCCGGACTTGCGCACGGCCGGTCCGTGCTGCACGGGATCCTGCGCAGCGACGATTCGTACTGGTGTGTCGACAGCCTTCGCCGGTTGGGCCTGCGTGTGCACGTCGACGGCGATACGGTGGAGGTGGACGGGAGCGGCGGCGAATGGCCGGTTCAGGAAGCGGAACTGTTCATCGGGGCTGCCGGTACGACCGCCCGTTTTCTCCCTGGCGCATTGGCGGTGGCACCGCGCGGTTGTTGGCGCGTCACAGGAAATCGGCGGCTGTCGGAGCGTCCTCTCGCGCCGTTGCTCGACGCCCTCACGGCTTTGGGTGCACGCATCGAGGCAACGGCCGGCGGCTGTCTCCCCATCACCGTCCATGGCAGCGGGCTGCGCGGAGGGCAGCTTGCGATGTCGGGCCGGCAGAGCAGCCAGTTCATCAGCGGTGTCCTGATTGCAGCGCCCTATGCGGAGCAGCCAGTGGACATCGCCATCACGGACCACATCGTCCAACATGCGTACGTACATATCACCATCGATGTCATGCGGGCGTTCGGTGCGGCGGTGACCGCCGACGCGTCACTCCGGACGATGCACGTCACACCTGGTCCGTACCAGGGGCGCACGCTCCAATTGGAAGCAGACGCGTCGACCGCATGCTACTTCTTCGCCATGGCTGCGTTGGTGGGCGGACGCATGCGCGTGACCAACCTCGGTTACCACACCCGGCAGCCGGATATTCGCTTTGTCGATCTGTTGGAACGGATGGGCTGTGAGGTGGTCCGCGGCGAGACGTTTGTCGAGGTGAGGGGAAGCGGACGGCTGCACGGTGGGTTGACCGTCAGCATGAAGGAAATGTCGGATCAGACCCTGACCCTGGCCGCGCTGGCCCCGTTCGCCGACGGGCCCGTGACGGTCACGGACGTCGCGCACATTCGCCATCACGAGTCGGACCGCATTCACGCTGCGTGCACCCTGCTGCGGGAGATGGGGATCCGTGCGGAAGAACGGGACGACGGATTCACCGTGTGGCCGGGCGATCCGCGGCCGGCGCGGTTGGCGACGTACGACGATCACCGGATTGCCATGGCCTTCTCGCTCTTGGGACTCAGGGTACCGGGTATCCGGGTGCTCGACCCTGGCTGTGTCTCGAAGACCTGCCCGGTGTTTTTCGACCGGTTGCAGGATTTGGGCGTCCGCGTGACATATGTGCAGCGCGACGGAGCGGGTGGATGATTCACCGCTCGTCCTGCTGGCCGCGCTGTACCGAGGCATGGGTCACCGTTCTGACCAACCAGCCGGTGAAACCCATGACCGCGACGACGAGCGGGAAGCTCACCGCAAGTTTTTCAGCCATGTAGGATGTGCGCACCATGGTCCTCCTCCTTCCGCTTGCGTGGATAGTATGGCAATCCGTGCGGATTTTATCACCCGCATTGCTGCGGTGCCGCGGTACGACAAGGTGGGAAGTGAAGTGTGCGTGACAAAGACGCCGACGGTTCGTCTGCAGTCGATTCAGGTAGGTCGTGTGCAAGAACTATCCCTGTTGGGACAAGGGCGCACCTTTCACAGCGCGTTTGTGAAGACGCCAGTGCAAGGGCCGATCTGGGTTCACTGTACACACTTGGAAGGAGACGAACAAGCTGATACGTTGAACCACGGCGGAGCAGACAAAGCGATTTTGGTTTATGCGGCGTCTCATTACGTTTCTTGGTTACATGAATATCCTTCTATTCCATTTTCTCCAGGAGGTTTCGGCGAAAATTTCACTGTGGAAGGCATGGACGAAACAGTGGTTTGTATTGGTGATGTCTATCAAATTGGTGAAGCACAATTCGAGGTGTCCCAGCCAAGGATTCCGTGTTGGAAAATATCACATCGTTGGCAACAGTCTGGTTTGACGGAACGCGTTGCGGAAACCGGACGCACCGGTTGGTACTTTCGCGTCTTACGCCCAGGTTGGGTCCGTGCAGGAATGGAAGTTGTACGTTTGGCACAACCTTGGCCATCCTGGACCATCGCACGCCTGAACGGCATCATCCGACAAAAAGAGATCGATCACAACCTGATCACCGAACTTGTTGCCTGTCCTGCTTTGTCTGAAGCATGGCGGAAAATGTTGCACGAACGCTTGACCTCATCCATCTTCCGGACGCGGACCGCCGATGGTGAGCACGCGCCGCAGGGAGACAAACCATAACAAGGTCCCCAGCGTCATACCACAACCGGCTGCGACCGCCGCCAAGCGCAGCCACCACGCGGCACTTTCTGCCGTCCACGCGCCTGCCAAAAGATACAACACTCCGGCCGCGACCCCGGCGCCGTACGCCGTTAAGCCGAACACCGTGAGGCGGCGGGACGCCATTTCGTCGATGAGGGGCGCCGTCTTCCGTTCCGGCCGGTGGCTGAATCGATACTCGAACCACAGGAACGGGACAATTTTGTGCATATAGGCGTAAGCCATCCCGAGCCATCCACCGTACACCCAGCCAAACGCTGCGGCCGGGATGACTGGCGACCAACCCGCGTTGGCGGCCACCAAGACCAACGTTTCGCAAAGTACCATCACCGCGACGCACGCAAGCGCCCATCGCACGGGTAGCACCATCCGTTTCCGTTTGCGGGCACGCACGATGCGAACCACGTCCCGGGTGAAGGAAGCGAGGCCGAGGAGCGCCATGGCACTGCCCGCCAGGTATGCCCACCGCGAGGCTGGCGCCTGCAGCCATGCGGCGAGGAGCAGGCCCGCCCCGCCGGTGAAGTAGAGGCTCGCCGTTGCCCGCAAAAAAACACGATAACCGTGGCTGAGGGTGAACATGGGGATGAACTTGTACGAGATGACGAGAACCAACCCGCTCCAAAACACCATGCCCCCGGCCACCACATGGTTCATCACGGTCGCCGGCGACGTGCGGATCGGCAGCAACGCCTGCCACAACCCCGTGGCAAAAACCCACAGCAAGCCAAGCCATGGCAGAAGGAGCGCTCGGTGAACAGGGGTTCGGTTGCGGGCGCGCGTATAGCTTTGCAGCAAGAACACGGCATATCCTGCCACACCCAGAACAACCATACCACCACCCAAGCCTGTCCACCGGAGGTGGCCGAGAAGGAATCCTGTTCCCATGGCGATGACACCCGTCAAGTGCAGCGGCAGGTGCCAATAGAGGACGTGGCGTGGCAAGGGAGGGGCCTGGAAAGCGATGGGCACCACTTGGTACAGCACACCGCAAGCGATGGTGAGCAACACGCCGAGAATCGTCGTGTGGATGGCTGCAAGGGACACGGGCGTGTCGGCTTCACCAAGAGCCCAGGAAGGCAAGGCGCATCCGACGACCAGGAACGCAGGCCAGCTGACGCAGAGAGCGGTAAGGAGGTATGTGACCGTCGGCGATAAGCGTTTTTTCGTCGCCGTGCGGAGATTCCATGCGGAAGCTGACGGATTCGCTTGCGCCACGTTTTACACCTTCCCCAGCAGCCGATCACGCAGTACGACGGCGTGGTTGTGCGTCTCGTCGCGAGCCGCGAACAAAAGGGTCACCGGGCCGAGCGAAGCCCGAGCACGCAGTTCGGATAGCCGTTGTTGGACGGGTTCAGCGTTCAACTCAAGAAGATAACGCTGTTGAAATGCCTGGAAACGCGCGGGATCATGTTGAAACCAGCGTCTCAGTTCCGGACTGGGCGCAAGTTCAGGATACCATACATGCCAATGCGCTTTATCTTTTGCGAGTCCGCGCGGCCAAAGTCGATCCACCAAAACACGCCATCCGTCGTCTTCAGCCGGAGAGGCATAGACGCGCTTGACGCGAATATCCAACATGTCGCCCGCTCCCATCGTTTGGTTCAAATCGATGTTCGTAAGTAAGGAGCTTGATGCAAGCGCAACGCTCTCTTCTAAAAAATACGGCGGATGGTTTGCGAAATCCTGTCGTTTCAGGGAGACCATCTCCATCATGATGCTCCATGATGACCATGATACGGTTGAAATGACGTATCGCCGCATGTGTGTATGAAGTTTGGATGGCAAACGGTTGACAGCAAGGCAGCCGGGGATTAGAATCAAGGCAATCTGAAGAATGCGTGGATGGCGACAACGCGATGCACGGGAGCAGTAGGTGACGCGGCGCTTGCCAGAGAGCTGCGGGTTGGTGCGACGCAGCAGGGCCGGTTACCGAAACTCGCCCGGAAGCGGCAGGGTGGAACGTCCTGCGCAACGTGTCATGGCGTCATGCAGGCCGAGGTACACCTTGACGGTATCTCCCCCGTTACCGGGAGAGCTGGCGGTGACTGCACTGGGGCATGTACAGTTTCCCCGTGCAAAACGTGGCCGGCTGCCGAGGGGGCGCCTGATGCAGGCGTCAACAAGAGTGGTACCGCGGTGGGTTGAACCCGTCGTCTCTTGCGAGACGGCGGGTTTTGTCATCCTTGGCGATTTTTCTTATTCATGTTTTTCGCATCACGTTACATCATGTCGCGCTGCATCACGCTGCGTTCAAGTCCAAACAAACCGCGCCAGAGGAGGGAGCGCCGTGAATCACCGTCAAGTGATCATCTTCGATACCACGCTGCGCGATGGTGAGCAGGCGCCGGGAGCGAGCCTGTACCCGGAGGAAAAGGTGCGCATCGCCAAACAGCTCGCACGCCTCGGTGTCGACGTGATTGAACCCGGTTTTCCAGCCGCGAGTCCGGGAGAGTTCGCCGCGGTGCAACAGATATCCCGGGAAGTGGAGGACGTGGAGATCTGCGGCTTTGCACGAGCGGTAGAGAGCGATATCGATGCCGCCGTGCGGGCGACCCGCGATGCGGCGAAGCGCCGGCTGCACCTGTTCATATCATCATCCCAAATCCACCTCGATTTTCAACTGCGCAAGACCCAAAAGCAGGTGCTCCAGATTGCCCGCGACATGGTGGCGTATGCGAAGCAGTTCGTCGACGTGATTGAATTCTCGCCGATGGACGCCACCCGTACCGGCATGGAGTTCCTGCTGGAAATGGTGGAGGCGGTCATTGCGGAGGGAGCGACCATCATCAACCTGCCGGACACGGTCGGCTACGCCTTGCCGGAAGAGTACGGGGCCATGTTCGCCCGCGTCCGCAAGGAGGTGCGCGGAGCGGACCGGATTCTCCTCAGCGCCCACTGCCACAACGACCTGGGACTCGCGGTCGCCAACACGCTGGCCGCGCTGCAGAACGGGGCGGATCAGGCTGAGGTGACGGTCAACGGCATCGGCGAGCGTACCGGCAACTGCGCGTTGGAGGAACTGGTGATGGTCATCGCCACCAGGCAAGAGGCGCTGGGACTTGTCACCGGCATCCGGCAGGAGGAGATCTACCGCACTTCACGCTTGGTGAGCCAACTCACCCGCTCTCCGATTGCGTACAACAAACCCGTCGTCGGCCGCAACGCGTTCCAGCACGAGTCGGGCATTCACCAGGACGGGCTGCTGAAACACCGCGCGACGTACGAGATTATGGATCCGGAGCGGCTGGGTGTGCCGCGACACATGATCGTCCTCGGCAAACACTCCGGGCGGCATGCGCTCAAGCACCGGATCGCCCAGTTCGGCGTGACGTTGGCGGATGAAGAACTCGATGCCTTGTTCCGTCGGTTCAAGGTGGTGGCGGATGAAAAAAAGCACGTCTCTGACGACGACCTGTTGGCCCTGATGGATGCGAAAGGTCATGAACCTGCGCCCCTCGCTTTGGTCGAGCTGCAGGTGCTCAGCGGCACGCAGCGCGCCCGGCTTGCATCTGTCACCCTGCGTCATCAAGCGAGCGGCCGTGAGCGGACGTACACCGCCACCGGTGCCGGGCCCATCGAGGCGGTGATAAGAGCCATCAAACAAGCCGTTCCGCTGTCGGTGGAATTCGCGGACCTGGAACTGCACTCCTTGGGCGCAGGGGAAGAGGCGAGCGGCGAAGCGGCGGTCACCATCACGGTGGACGGCCAATCTTATCGTGGGGTTGGCATCCATGCGGATGTGGTCCTCGCCGTCGCGCAAGCCTTTTTGTCAGCGTGCAACCAGGCGATGGCGGTGCACGACGAAGCGGCGGAAAAACGAAATGAACGGATGGCGTGAAGGTGACGGCAAGGCAAGCCGAGAATGAAAATGAAGGAAGATGGAAAAGGACCGCGACAGGCAGTGGCGTGGCATGATGACGAGTCGAGTGGAGATGGAGGTGAAGCGGGGTTGAGTCGAGGTGGGCATGGTGGTGGCCTTTCTCTGCGGCACATCGTCTTCATCGGACGCACGTGGGAAGAGTACCTGAGGATGTTCGATCTTACGGAAGATGACCTGCGCGGCAGGGCGGTGTTGGACTGCCCTGCCGGCGCCTGTTCGTTCACCGCCGTCGCCCGTGCGCACGGTGTGAACGCGATCGCGGCGGACATCGCGTATGATCACTCGGTGGACGAACTGGAGCGAAAGGGGCGCGAAGACATTGAGCACACCATGGAAGCCGTGCAGAGAGCGGCGGAGCGGTACAGGTGGGAGATCTTTCGGGATGTCGACCATCTCAGGCAAGCGAGGATGGAAGCCCTCGCCGCTTGCGTGGCCGACATGAGGCAGCATCCGTCGCGATACGTCCCTGTGGTGCTGCCCGATTTGCCGTTTTCCGATGCGCGGTTTGACATGACGTTGTCGGCACATTTCCTTTTTATGTATTCCGATAGATTGGATGAGGCATTCCATCGCGCAACCCTCGCGGAACTTATGCGGGTCACGCGCCATCAGGTCCGCATCTTTCCGACGGTCGACCTGCATGGGCGGCGATACGAACACATGGACGCGCTGTTGGCTTGGGCGCGGACGCAAGGGTGGGAAGCGAGAGAAGTGCGCGTCCCGTATGAGTTTCAGCGGAATGCGCACACGATGCTGGTGTTGAACAAGGTGGGCCTGTCCTGCTGAAGCTGAATCGGTCGTTCGTGGACCTTTTCTAGTTAACATAAGATGGTGCGAGGAGACGTGTGGCGCGAGGGAGAGACGGCGTCAACAGATACCGTGGGGTAGCGCTTGGTTGAGATGAGTTGGGTTGAGATGAGATGAGACGAGATGAGGTGAGGTGAGGTGAGGTGCGGATGAGTTTGGAGATGAATCGCGGCGAGCGAGGCCGTGGCATTTCTCTAAGCCACATCGTCTTCATCGGACGCACGTGGGACGAATACCTGCGGATGTTAAACCTTTCGGAGGCAGACCTCGCGGCCGGAAGGTGTTGGACTGTCCGGCAGGCGCCAGTTCGTTCACGGCCATCGCCAACGATCGCGGTGCGAACGCGATCGCAGCGGATATCGCGTACCATCACCCGGTGGACGAACTGGAGCAAAAGGGGCTTGCGGACATCGAACACGCCGTCGAGGCCGTGGCGAGGGCGGCCAGCCAGTACAGGTGGAACGTGGGACGTCTTTCGGGACGTCGACCAGCTCAGGGAGGAGAGGGTGAGGGCCCTCGTGGCGTGCATGACCGACATGAGGCAGCACGGGTCGCGTTATGTCGCGGCCGCGCTGCCGGAGCTGCCGTTTTCGGACGGGGCGTTTGACCTCACACTGTCAGCACACTTTCTGTTCATGTACGCCGACCGGCTGGATCACACATTCCATCGGCAGGCGCTCGCAGAACTCATGCGTGTCACGCGCCATCAGATTCGCATCTTCCCGACGGTCGACCTGAACGGCCAGCGATATGAACACCTCGATGCGCTGCTGGCCTGGGTGCGCAGTCATGGGTGGGCAGCGGAAGAGATTCGCGTCCCGTATGAATTTCATCGGAATGCCCACACGATGGTCCAATTGACAAGGGTCGACATACCGGGGAGGTGCATGCCGCGGACATCGTTGGTCTGAACGGCCTTGCCGCGAGTTTTGTCTAATGAGGCCAGAGTATCGAAGTTATCCTTAGAAACTCTGTAGAATAAGAAAAGACAAATCCATGACATGAAAGTCTTGAATCTTTTCCGAATGAGGGGGTCTTCTCGTGCGCCTGGCCGGGCTGGAAGCGGCGAAACGTTTTGTATCCGAAAACTTTCCAGACTGCAGGGTTGCCTTTTTGAGCGGAAGTGCCGCCCGCGGTGAAGACCGATTACATTCCGACTTGGACATCCTGATCATCTCGGAAGCCGAACCGGCGCCGTACATCGCCGCGTTTTCCGATTCCGGATGGCTAATCGAGGTGCTGATGCACAACCGAGAGTCATATAAGAAGTACTTTGAACAGGACCGCTTGCGCGGACGGCCCTCGTTGCCTCACATGTTCGCGACAGGCGTGATCTTGGCAGACGACGGGACGGCGGCAGCCATCCAGCAAGAGGCGCGCGATCTGCTGGCGGCCGGCCCGCCACCCTGGAGCCAACGGGAGATCGACTTCGCCCGGTTCGTGATCACCAATCACCTCCTGGATCTCGAAGACGGCCTGCCACCCGTCGCTGCCATGTTCGCTGTCAACGAACTCGCCTACGCGCTGCATGAACTGGTGCTGCGAGCGAACAGACGCTGGATCGGAAAAGGGAAGCGGATCATCCCGGCATTGCGAGCGTTCGATCCAGGTCTGGCTCAGGAGTTCGCCGATACGATGGAGAAATACTTCGCGGGCGGAGATGCCGCGGAGGTCATCCGGTTCGCGGACAGGATTCTGGAACCATTCGGAGGAAGGCTGTTTGCAGGATACTCGTCCAAAGGCACGTGAGGAGGAGGTCCGCCAGAATGCAAGAACGCGGGTTTGCTCCGATTGCAAAGATGGTCGAAGTGATGCGCCCCTTCCAACGGCCCTGGTTTTTTGCTGGCGGGTGGGCACTCGATCTGGCTGCAGGGTGTGTGACCCGTGGACATGACGATGTGGATGTTTGCATCTTCCGAGAAGACGCAGGATACCTTTTGCGCTTCTTCGATGGCTGGAAGCCGTGCCTGGCATGGCTCGACACATATTCCGCGCCACGTCGCAGTTTGGTGAAATGGAAATCAGAACGAAGGCTCGCGGGAATGATGGGACTGACGCAGATTCCCTATATATGGTTCTATGAAAGCGCGATCATTTGTAAATTTGATCAGATATGGAAACGACCTGCGC